>NZ_CP011786.1:610020-1220040 GCF_001263395.1 Bifidobacterium actinocoloniiforme DSM 22766
CGAGCGGCCCCCTTACCGAACTCGGTACGCTCTTCACCCTCGAGGGTAATCGTATTAGCCATGTCGTCTCCTTTTATCAGTACAGCCAACGGTCTGACGCATCGACGCGCCGTATCCCGTCGCCAGCCAAAAGGAGCTTGCGAACAACGCCGAGTCGATAACGGATGAACGCGAGTGCGTCGCATCCCTCGCCAAAGCAACTACTGAACTATAGCATAGCGCCCAGACCTGGAACACCCAATAATCATTGTCAGTAGGTCAATCAAGAGCAACAATCAGCGAATCGACCTGCGTTGGAACAAGCACCGGTCAACAGATAGGGCTCGAGCGGGGGGGGGGGATCCTCATCCCTGCTGGCAAGCCACGCGTCAACCTGCGCGTCCATTCATGCCTATGTCGCGCGTCGCCGCCCCTCACTTCTCGTCGGACGTAACCTTGGCCGCATTGCCACTCTGACTGGGCGTCGGCGTCACTTGCGGCGTGGAAGACGGCTTGTCGCTCGGGCTGGGCGTTTGGCTGGGCTGCTGCGAAGGCTGCGCTGTCTGGCTGGGGCGAGGAGACGCGCCGTTGCCGTTGCCTTCACCACCCATCGTCGGCGAGGACGAGGGAGAGGGGGCGCCGCTGGGGGTTTCCTGGGGTTGAGTGGTTTCAGTGGAAGGCGAAGAACCGTTACCGTACTGATCGGGCGCTGTTGAGCTTGGCGCAGGCGTTTGGACGGTTTGGTTGGGGCGGACAATATCGCGGACCACGTGGTCGGTGCCCTCCCCCTTGGTCAGCGCATTGATGATTAGAGCGGAAATGAGTACCGCAATCAGAGCGCTGACGACCGACACGATGATGACCATCCGCTTCTTGCGCTGAACCTGGGAATTCTGCAACAGATGGCTTGCAGGCCTGTTCCTGGCAGCACCACCGGAACCCGCGAGGCCAGCCGGACCGGACTGAGCCGAGCGGGCTGTGCGCGCGCCACCGGTTTTCGCACTCGAAGCGGTACGTCCCGCGCCAACGGCAGGCATGACCGTCGTCTTATCGCTGCCATCGATCACTGGCAGGACAGTTGTCTCCCCAGATGCGCCCGTATCGGCGCCTGTCTTGCCGGTCGCCGCCCGCGCGTCTCCTAGCGTGCCTGCCCGCCCGCGGGCAGGAGGCAGCACCGTGGTAGCGCTCGCATCATCATGGGCTCCGTCCTTTCCTGCATCCACCGCATCGGACCCGGCGTCTTCTTCTCCATCCGCGCCAATCACAGTGGTTTGGAGCTTATGCGTGGAGGCATCCAGCACGTTCTTGTAAATCTGGGAGGCAACAGCGGAAACCACGGAACCGACCGCTACGCCGATGGCAGAACCAGCGATGCCAATCTTCGCTGATAGGAAAAAGGAAGTGACCGCCGCCAGTGCTCCAGCGAACACTTGCGCCCAAGATAGATCGTGAAAGAACCTCTTCACTCTCACTCCTTTCCTCACAGCCACAAAGACCCGTGCGAATATGCCCAAACACGACCGCTACCAAGTGCTCATGAGCGAGCCGACTACGGTAGGCCAGCTTGACCTGCACCGCTGGCCCATCATAGCCCACCGGTATTATCCGTAGCTAGTCCGAAACTGACCAGGGCTGGGAGAAGCCTGCTTCCCCCTATTCATCGCATCCACGACCCTGTGAGCCACGATGCAATAAACCGCCGCTTTCTCAGCCTCTTCGCATCCCACGCGCTCAACGGCAGGTACCTCGAAGAAGTATCTGACAACGGAAATAATCTGAATCGCCGCTGATGAAACGGCTGCGGAACAAGCCTGGGCGCCAGAAAGTCAAGGGCGGGAAAGCTGATGCTTGTTCCAAGAAAACTTGTGCAAGCGCTAGGCGACCCCCTGCAAGGACAATCCAGGAAGCCAACCCCCGCGATACCTCAGCAAGACCCTGGGCGAAAGCCAGTTAGTCCAAGCTCACGGCGTCGTTCGGATCACTCCAGTCGACCTGGCGCGCGATGACCGGCCCGCGGTTGTAGTCCAGCAGACTCCAGCGCAAGTGGCCATCCTCCAACGCCCTCGGCACGAACCTGGCCCAGTGGGCGTTGCGCATGGATCCCAGGCTCGCGAAGTCCGGGCGGACCTGGCTGATGCCCATCAGGGTCTGAATGGTCTGCGCGATCCATGAGCCGTGAGTGAAGACGAACAGGTCGGTGTCCTCACCGGCGCTACCAATCCAGTCCTCCAAGGCTTCCAGGCCACGTTGCCCCACAGCGCTCTTGGGCTCGGCACCATGCTTGAGTTCGCCGCCGCCGGATAGCATCCAGGAGTGAAAATCCTCAGGCCACCGCTCGCGCACGTCTTCCGCAGTCTCGCCCTCCCAGGAGCCAAAACTACGCTCCCTGAGCCGCTGATCCGCGTGAATCGTCAGTCCCAGGGGCTCAGCGAAAGCCTGGGCGGTCGCGTAGGCGCGAGCCAGGTCGGAGGCGATGACCAGCTGTTTGCGGTCCGGCTTGTTTTCTACGTAGTCCTGCCTGAGCGCCTCACCGGCTTGCTTGGCTTGCCAAAGCCCGACCGAATTCAAGGGGATGTCGATCTGCCCCTGCATACGGTGGACGGCATTGTAGTCTGTTTGCCCATGACGAACTAAAGTGATGCTACCTACGTGCCTGCCTGCCGCCGACGCTTCGCTCACCTCATTCACGCCCGGCTCGCCTTCTGGTCAAAGTCACCGGTGGAAAGGGGGTGCTCCAGGTCCAAAGGCACCGGCGGGCAGTCACTCCACAAGCGTTCCAAATCGTAGAACTTGCGTGCCTGCCTATGCATGATGTGGATGACGAAGTCCGAGTAATCCAGCAGAATCCACTTAGCCTCGTCCAAACCCTCCCTGGCCTGGGGAGTCAGACCCAGCTCATCGTGCAAATGGCGCTCGATAGTGTCAGCGACCGCAAGCACATGGCGCTCATTATCGCCCGAAGCGACCATGAAAATGTCAGTGATTGCCAAAGGCTGCGACACATCGAAAGCGATGATGTCCATAGCCTTTCCATCGTTAGCGGCCTTAGCAGCCACTCGAACGGCGTCTATTGATTCCTGCAGAGCCGGCACAGGCCCACCTTTCAGTAAGAGCGGGACCGATCATCCCGCTGGTTTTTATCCTATCGCGTCCACTCCCCTCATTCGGAGTCCGCTCCGCTGCCGGCACCTCGCTCCCATGCTGGTTTCCAGTTTTCCACAACATGTTGGGAATTTTCGGAGTACACCATCGCCCCGTCCGGCACCGTATGTCGGATTACCGCGCCGGCGCCTGTGGTGACGCCGTCGCCCACGTGGACCGGAGCGACGAGCATATTGCCCGCCCCCACGTGGACTCCAGCGCCGATTTCGGTGCGGTTCTTATGGACACCATCGTAGTTGGCGGTGATCGTGCCACCGCCAACATTGCTTCCCTCGCCTATATGCGCATCGCCCACGTAGCTCAAGTGCGGCACCTTGGTGCCTTTGTCGATGCTGGCCTTCTTCATCTCCACGAAAGCGCCGACCTTGGTTCCCTCGGCCAGCTCATTGCCGGGCCGCAAGTAAGTCCAAGGGCCTATGGTCGCCTTCGGGCCAATCACACTGCCCTGCACACGGGAGCGCTCCACCGTGGCCCCTTGTCCCACTTCAGCGTCGATCAGCGTAGTGTAGGGGCCGATGACCGCCTCATCAGCGATCCTGGTTCCCCCTTGCAGGAAGCAGCCGGGCAGGATCGTCGCGTCGCGCCCAATGCGCGCCTCATCGTCGATCCATGTGGTCTCTGGGTCCAGAATCGTGACCCCTTCGCGCATCCACCGCTCGCATACGCGGCGATTGTGAGCCTTTGCCAAGTGGGCCAGCTGGACGCGATCGTTAACCCCCTCCACGCTCAGCGGGTCAGGCGCCGGGTAAGCTCCCACACGCCCCAGGCGACGGGCGGCCTCCAAGGCATCGGTGAGGTAGAACTCGCCTTGCTCGTTGCGGTTGTTCAATCCGGCAATCGCCTGAGTCAACACGTCCAACTCGAAAACGTAGACCGAGGTGTTCACTTCAGTGACCGCCAGCTCGGTGCCGGTGGCGTCTTTCTGCTCGACGATGCGTAGGACCTGCCCGTCCTGGTCACGGATGATGCGCCCATAGCCCGTAGGGTCGTCCAAGCGGGTCGTGAGAATCGTGGCCCCATCCCCCAGCCTGACATGCTGGTCCACCAGGTCTCGCAAGGTGCCCGCGTCAAGCAAGGGCATGTCGGAGGCGACGATCAGCACCCTGCCTTTCGGATCCACGTGACCCTCCAGCGCGTTCAAGGCGCACTGTACGGCGCGGCCGGTACCTGGTATCTCGTCCTGCTGGATGACGCTCACAGCAGGGTCGTAGGAACGGGCCGCCTGAGCCACCCTCTCGCCCTGGTAGCGCACGACCAGGCCCATGATGCCAGGCTCGAGCTGGCGCACTGAATCCATGACCCGGTTCAGGAAAGTCTTGCCAGCCAGCTCATGCAGGACCTTGGGCTTGGAGGAACGCATACGGGTGCCCTCACCCGCAGCGAGGATAATGGCCGCTGACAGGGCTTGCGAAGCGCTCAAAGCTCCACTTCCCCGCTCTGAGCAATCGGAATCAGGTCTTGAATGGAATCAACCACGCGATCAGGGCGGAAGGGGAAGGTTTCCACCTCCTTGCGGTGGGTGATGCCTGTCAGGACCAGGAAGGTGTTCAAACCTGCTTCGACGCCAGCCACCACGTCGGTATCCATTCGGTCGCCGATCATCGCGGTGGTCTCCGAGTGGCCGCCCACCCGGTTCAGGGCGGTGCGGAACATGATCGGGTTGGGCTTGCCTACGAAATAGGGCTCACGGTTGGTGGCTCGGGTCACCAGGGCCGCCACTGAACCCGCGGCGGGCAAGATGCCCGAATCGCTGGGGCCGGTCGCGTCGGGATTGGTGCAGATGAAGCGGGCGCCGCCCAGAATCAGCCGGATGGCTGTGGTAATCGACTCGAAGGAGTACGTGCGGGTCTCTCCCAGGATCACGTAGTCCGGGTCCTGGTCGGATAGAATGTAGCCGGCCTCGTGCAGGGCGGTGGTCAAACCCGCCTCGCCGATCACGTAAGCGGAACCGCCGGGGATGGTGCGCGCGCAGAAGTCGGCGGTCGCCAAGGCGGAGGTCCAGATGTTCTCCTCGGGCACGTCAATGCCGGAGCGCCCCAAACGGGCGGAGAGGTCGCGGGGCGTGTAGATGGGGTTGTTGGTCAACACCAGGAAACGCCGGTCGTTCTGCTTGAGGGTCTCTATGAATTCCGCCGCTCCCGGCAGAGCTGTGTTCTCGTGGACGAGCACGCCGTCCATGTCTGTGAGCCAAGTCTCAATTTGTTTGACTGCCAAACCGTGTCCTTTCAGTCGGCCGCCGTCCTGCCCGGGGCCTGCCCCGAAGGGATCGGCGAGCTGCAAGCTCCCCCACCTGGATTCGAACCAAGACTAAGGGTTCCAAAGACCCGTGTGCTGCCATTACACCATGGGGGAAGGACAGGTTTCCCTGCCGTACATCATTATGTCATACCCCCTGGATTCGCCACGCGGGCGGCGACACGAGCGCCGAATCCAGAGGCTGGTCTCAGGCGAATAGGAATCCCTGCCCGTGGTGGGCCGGGTAAGTGTCGAACAAGCGGGCCACCGAGCCATCCTCGAAGACCGCTTTAATGGCTGAGGCCAGCAGGGGTGCGATTGAGAGGACGGTCAACCCGTCCCAACGCTTCTCCTCGGGAATCGGCACGGTGTCGGTCAGGACCACCTCGCGGGCGTCGCAGGCCTTGAGCCTGTCCACGGCGGGGCCGGACATGACCCCGTGCGTGGCGACGACCGTGATGGACTTGGCGCCCGCCTCGCGCAGAACCGAGCAAGCCTGGGCGATTGTACCGCCGGTATCGATTAAATCATCAACCAGGACGCAATCCAGGCCCCTGACGTCACCGACCACCCGATTGGCGACCGCCTTGTTGGGCTGGGTGATGTCACGGGTCTTGTGAATGAAGGCCAGGGGGACCCCACCCAGTCGCTGGGCCCACTGCTCGGCCACACGGATGCGCCCGGCGTCCGGGGAGACGACCGCCGCGTTGCCTAGGTCAAGCCTGTCGCGAACATAGTCCACCAGGACCGGCATGGCGATCAAGTGGTCCACAGGGCCATCGAAGAAGCCCTGGGATTGGGCTGCGTGCAGGTCCACGGACATGATGCGGTCGGCGCCGGCTGCCTTGAAGAGGTCAAACATCAACCGGCAGGAGATGGGCTCTCGACCGAGGTGCTTCTTGTCTTGGCGAGAATAGCCCAGCAGGGGGCAGACCGCGGTAATGGAACGGGCTGATGCGCGCTTGAGAGCGTCAATCATGATCAGCTGCTCCATGATCGACTTGTTAATCGGGTCGGCGTGGCTCTGCAGGACGAATACGTCCGCCCCGCGCACCGACTCCGTGTACCGCACATACATCTCACCGTTGGCGAAGTCGTACGCTGTGGTCTCCAGGACCTCGATGCCCAGCTGGTCGGCTACATCGGTGGCCAGCTTACGGTGGGTCCTGCCTGTCACCAGGATGAGGTTCTTGCCGGGCCTGCCTTTGAGGATTGTGCTCACCATATCTCCAAACGTTGGTGTCGTTGAAGCAACGACTCCATGGTAGCCAGCGACGGTGACAGATCGGCGCGGCCGTGTCAGCTTTGCCCGCTTCCTCTCGAGCGTCGCGGCTTACCCCGATAGAGCCCATGCTTGTTGATGTACTGGACCACGCCGTCGGGCACCAGGTACCAAACCGGCATGTCGCGGGCGGCCCGCTTGCGTACGTCAGTCGAGGAGATCGCCAGAGCCGGGATCTCAATCATGTCGACGGTGTGGGCCGGTAGTTCCAAGCCTTTGAGCGATGAGGAGTAACCGGGTCTGGAGACGGCCACGAAGCGGGCCAGGGACCACATTTGGTTGGCTTCCTTCCAGCGCATGATCTCGGCCACGGCGTCGGCGCCTGTGATGAAGTAGAGTTCACAATCAGGTCGCATGGCGTGAATGTCACGCAGGGTGTCAATGGTATACGTCACACCCGGACGGTCGATGTCAACCCGGGAAACCGTGAATTTGGGATTGGACGCTGTGGCGATTACAGTCATCAGGTAGCGGTCTTCCGCGCTGGTCACCTCCCGGTCCAGCTTGAAAACGGGCCTGCCGGTGGGCACGAAAACCACTTCGTCCAGGTCGTAGACCCAAGCCACCTCGGAGGCCGCGACCAAGTGCCCGTTATGTATCGGATCGAAGGTGCCTCCCATGATGCCCACCCGCCTGCGTCGACGGCAGCGCTTGGAGTGGGCTGGCCGCGCCGACGCCAGGCCAGCCCCTTGGTCGGTTGCGCTCTCCTGCGGGTTCAGCTGGGCCATCCGGCGCTCGATGGGAGGCGCCGCCGGACGACGGTTGGCCTTGGAAGCTTCCACGCTCACCGTTCCCCCGCGTGACCCGCGACGGCGCCATCAGGCCCTTCCGCCCGGTCTGTGGCGGCGACGTCCCCATCAGACCTCGCCCCGTCCTGGTCTGATTGCCCCTGAGCCAGCCCCGTGCCTACGTGGCTGTTGGTCTCCTCCTGCTCCGGGTGCTCCTGCATCTGCTTGACCTCCTGGGGCGAGGTGACCTGATCCGGGTCGATGCGGCTCATATCCTCATTCCACTCCTGCTGCACCACCTGATGAATCTCCCGGTAAGTGGGCAAGGGGAAGTCGGGCTGGAAGTGGCGGCGCACCTGGGCCACGCACTCAGTGATCGTGACCAGGGAACGGGAGAGATCATCAATCCTCCCCTCACGCTCAAGCCTACGGAAGCCTGGAATCTTCCCCTCCATTTCGGCGATGATCTCACGCACCTGATCCAGCTCCCCATCAGCCAGATCCACCACCTGGTCGGCGTCCTCATCGGGCCAGCCGATCAGGACAGCGTCCGCGTATTCCAAGCAAGAGCGTTGGTTCGCGCTAGGAATGCCGTCCTCGATCTGCACCAGGTAGACGTATCGTAGCTGACTGAGCCGTTCGGAGGCAACCCTCAGCCAGATCTTCGGATTGCCCGCCTCCTTGGCCTTGAGCTGTTCAATGGTTCCGTTCACGCGCGCACCTGCCCTGTCCCGTAGCCTATCCATTTGGTCGTTGTCAACTCATCCAGCCCCATCGGTCCGCGGGCGTGGAGCTTTTGGGTGGAAATGCCCAGCTCGGCCCCCATACCGAATTCGCCTCCATCAGTGAAGCGGGTGGAGGCGTTGACCATGACCACCGCCGAATCCACCTGGCTGGAAAAATGCTCGATCGCCGCGTAATCCTGGGCCAGGATGGCATCCGTATGGCCGGTGGAGTGCGCATTGATGTGGGCGATGGCCTCCTCGATCGAATCGACCACCTTGACACCCATGCGCAAGGCCAGGTACTCCTGGTCCCAATCCTCGGAATTCGCCCGCCTAACCAGCTCGTCCGGCAGGTCGCCCCCATCAGCGGCGAGCAAATCCATGCTGATCGCGTCCAACCGGAGCTCCACATGGGCACCTGTCAGGGCCTGCGCGATACGCGGCAGGAAGCGGGCCGCGACATCGCGGTGGATAATCAGCTTCTCGGCGGCGTTGCAGACCCCGACGCGCTGTACCTTGGCGTTCATGATGATGGGGATAGCCTGATCCAAATCCGCAGAACGGTCCACGTATATGTGCACGTTGCCGGCCCCGGTCTCGATCGTCGGCACCTTTGAGTGCCCGACCACGCTGGCGATCAGCGCCCTGCCGCCCCTGGGCACCAGCAGGTCGATATGTCCGCGCGCCTCCATCAGGGCCCGAGCGCCCGCCCGGCCGTACTGGTCCACGCTGGCCACCAGGTCCGGTCTCTGGCCTTGGTCCGCCAGGGCCTGGCGCAAGACATCCACAATCGCTTGGTTGGTGCGCTTGGCGGCATGGCCTCCTCGAAGAAGGACGGCATTGCCGGATTTGAGGCAGAGGGCCACCACGTCCGTGGTTACATTGGGCCGGGCCTCATAAACCATAGCAACCACGCCTAGGGGTACGCGTACTTGCTCCAAGCGTAAACCGTTGGGCATCCGGTGGCCGCGCACGACCCGTCCTAGGGGGTCCGGCTGGTCGGCCACCTGACGCATGGCATGGGCCGAGGCGGCTACGCGCTCGCGGTCGTAGCGCAAACGATCCAGAAGACCTTGATCCATGCCCGAAGCGAAGGCCTCATCCATGTCCTCTTGATTGGCCTGGGTTATGGCATCGGCTCCGGCGAGCAAGGCGTCGGCCAGGACACCGAGCAACTCCCGCCTGGCCTCCCCGTCGGTTTGAGCCAACCCCGCTTGGGCTTGAGCCGCCCGATCAGCCAAAGCGCACACGCGGTCCATGACCTCCTGGTCATGAGCCAGGCCGGACCCGTCGTCCCCGTAATCCGCATGAGATTCCATGACTTCCGTGGGCCTCCTTAGCTTCGCCGCACGCGCTACGCTCCGGTTTGTCTCTGATTGTATCCCTGCCAGCGCCCCGCCTTGCCTCACCCGACCTGATCCAGGCCTTCGTACAAGGGAAAGTCCTGAGCGAGCGCGTCCACTTGGGCTTTAAGGCCCTCCACGTCAGCGTCCCGTCCAGCAACCAGGGCTTGGGCGATGATCTCGGCGACGCGCTCGAACTGAACAGGGCCGAAACCGCGCGTAGCCAGGGCGGCCGTGCCGATGCGCAAGCCCGAGGAGACCGATGCCGGCCGTGGGTCGAAGGGGACCGTGTTTCTGTTGACTGCGATTCCCACGCGGGCCAAGAGGTCCTCGGCCTCCTTGCCGCTGAGCTCGCTGGCTCGCAAGTCCACCATGACCAGGTGGACGTCGGTGCCTCCGGTCAGCACGCTCACGCCGCGTTCGGCCAGGTCTCGCCCGTTCAGGCGGTCGGCGATGATCCGCGCGCCCTCCAAGGTCCGCGACATCCGCTCTCGGAAAGCCCTCGTCCCCGCCAATTTGAAGGCCACAGCCTTGGCTGCGATTACGTGCATGAGCGGACCGCCCTGCTGACCTGGGAAAACGGCTGAATCCAAGACCTTGCCATAGGCGCTCCGGGCCAGTATGAAGCCGGAGCGCGGCCCTCCCAAAGTCTTGTGGGCCGTGGAGGAGACGACGTCCGCCCAAGGCACCGGCGAGGGGTGGAGGCCAGCGGCCACCAGTCCGGCGAAGTGCGCCATGTCCACCCACAGCTTGGCCCCCACCTGATCGGCCACCTGCCTCAGAGCTTGGAAGTCCTCGATCCTGGGGTAGGCGGACCAACCGGCGATAATCACGGAGGGATGCGTCTGCAAGGCGCGTTCAAGCACGATCTGCGGGTCGATCAGGTAGGTGTCCGGATTCACCGTGTAGGTCTCGGCCTTGTAGAAACGGCCGGAGAAGTTCATCCTGGTCCCGTGCGTCAGGTGCCCGCCGTGGTCCAGGGCCAAGCCCAGCACTGTGTCGCCGGGCTTGGCCAGCGCCTGGTATACCGCAGCGTTGGCTTGGGCGCCTGAATGAGGCTGAACATTGGCGTACTCAGCCCCGAAGAGCTCACACGCGCGGCTGCGCGCCAGCTCCTCCACCTGATCCAGGAACTCGCATCCCCCGTAGTAGCGCCTACCGGGATAGCCCTCCGCGTACTTGTTCGTCAGCACGCTGCCCTGGGCCTGCAGCACGGCCTTAGGCACGAAGTTCTCGGAGGCGATCATCTCGAGCCCCCCGCGCTGCCGCTTCAGTTCAGCCTCCAGCAGAGCGGCTATCTGGGGATCGGCCTGTCCGATCCCCATGGTGAACGCCTCAGTCGCCTGCTCCCTACTGTCTGTCATTCCTGCGTCTCCTTACATATCGCTTACGACGCTGGTATCCAGGGCCGAAACCTGGCCCGCGCTGTCTGCCGAATCCATATACTGTTACTTATTGCTTGCATTGATTACGGCGCGAAATTCGCACAGTGATCGAAAGAGCCGTTCTCCAGTCCTTGCGCAGGTCCTAAGGCTCCTCTGCACCCGAACTGGCTACCGCCCTAGGGGCGTACCCTCGCGCTGGAGGCGTTCGGCTGTGGCGATTGTATACAAAGCGGGAGCAAAAGAGGAGGGGTTGTGAGCGAAGCCACAGAAAAAGGGGCCGTAATCACGGACGTGCAGGAGCGGCCGAAGCATTTGGTGCGCACGTTGCTGCGCTCCCTGCGTGAGTATCGGAAGGCCAGTTGGCTCGCTCCAGCATACGTCTTCGTCGAGAGCGTCCTGGAAATCGTAATCCCGACGGTCATGGCCGGCCTGATTGACTACGGCGTCTCCGCCCGCTCCATGCCGAACATCGCCAAATTCGGGCTTATTCTTGTTTGCTGTTCGCTGGTCTCGCTCTTCTCGGGCTTCATGTCGGGCAAGTATGCGGCCATCGCCTCGGCCGGCTTCGCCAAGAACCTGCGCCATGACCTTTTCGACAAGGTGCAGTCCTTCTCATTTACCAACATCGACCGCTTCTCCACAGGCTCGATTATCACCCGTCTGACCACGGACGTGACCAACCTGCAATACGCTTACCAGATGATCATCCGCGTCGGGGTGCGTGCGCCGGTCATGGTGATCGTCGCCTGGTTCTTCTCCTTCCGCATCTCCCACTCGATCTCGATGATCTTCCTGGCTGCCATCCCGATTCTGGGCATCGGGCTCATCGGCCTGTCCGTATGGGTCCACCCGATTTTCGAGCGGGTCTTCCATAGGTACGACCGGCTCAACGGCGTGGTCGAGGAGAATCTGCAAGGCATCCGCGTGGTCAAGTCCTACAACCGCGAGGACCACGAGGAGCGCAAGTTCAGCCGCATCTCCATGGCCATCTACCGGGCTTACTGCAGGGCCGAGCACATCATGAGCTTCACGGTCCCCCTGCTCAACTTCTGCATTTACACGGCCCTAATCCTGATCTCATGGCTGGGCGCCCAGCAAATCGTCGCCTCTGGCAACAACGCGGCGCACGGCCTGACCACCGGCGACCTGACCGCCCTGGTCACCTATACCATGCAGATCCTTATGGCCATGAACATGATCTCGATGATCGTCGTCATGGTCATCATCTCACAGGCTTCCGCGGAGCGCATCTGCCAGGTCCTCGTGGAGCGCTCCACCGTGGAGAACCCCGCCCACCCGGTGATGGAGGTGCCCAACGGATCGGTGGAATTCGACCATGTGGGCTTCCGCTACTCCAATTCCTCCGAAAAACCGGTCCTGGACGATGTGAGCCTGTCGATCACGTCCGGACAGACCATCGGCATCGTCGGCGGCACGGGGTCAGCCAAGTCGAGCTTGGTCCAGCTGATTCCCCGCTTGTACGACGTGACCCAGGGCACGCTCAAAGTGGGCGGACACGACGTGCGCGAATACGACCTGGAGGCCTTGCGTGACCAAGTGGCGATGGTCCTGCAGAAGAACGTCCTCTTCTCCGGCACAATCGCCGAGAACTTGCGCTGGGGGAACCCGGACGCCAGCGACGAGCAGCTGCGGCGGGTCTGCAAACTGGCCCAAGCGGACTCCTTCATCCAGGAATTCCCCGATAAATACGACACGATGCTCGACCAAGGCGGCACGAACGTCTCGGGCGGCCAGCGCCAGCGCCTGTGCATTGCCAGGGCCCTGCTGAAGAGACCAAAGATCCTGATACTGGACGATTCCACCTCCGCCGTGGACACCAAGACCGACCAACTCATCAGAACGGCCTTGCGCGAGGAAATCCCTCGAACGACCAAAATCATCATCGCCCAGCGGATCGCCTCGGTTGAGCAATCCGACTTAATCGTCGTCTTGGACGGCGGGCGCATCCTGGATAGGGGCACCCACGAGCAGCTGCTCAAGACCTGCTCCGAGTACCGTTCCATCTATGAATCGCAGACCAGCGAGCCTGGGCAGGAGGTGCGGGCATGAGCCAGCAACAAGCAGATAAGCGCCAGGGGCGTCCGGCCATGCAGAAAGCCGCACCAGGAACCAGCAAGCGCATTTTCTCCTACATCCTGCACTACAAGTGGCAGGTGGCCGTCATCGTCGTATGCATCCTGGTCTCGGCGGCTTCCCAGGCCGCCTCGGCCCTCTTCCTCCAGACGCTGATCGACCATTACATCCTGCCTCTGGTGGGTGCCGATAATCCTAACTGGGCTCCCCTGATCCGTATGCTAACCCTGATGGCGTGCCTGTACGCGGTCGGCACCTTCTGCTCCTGGCTGTGGTCCTGGCTGATCGTCAAGGTGGAGCAGGGCACTCTCAGGGATATCCGCGATCAGATGTTCGCCCACCAGCAGCATCTGCCTATTCGCTATTTCGACTCCCATGAGCACGGCGACACGATGAGCCGATACACCAACGACACCGACACCCTGCGCCAGGCGATCTCCCAGTCCTTCCCGCAGATGTTCTCCTCCGCGATCGCGGCTCTGGCCGCCCTGGCCTCTATGCTCTGGCTCTCAGTGCCCTTCACCCTGTTCACCTTGGCTTTCAGCGTGCTGCTGATTGTCATCGTACGCGGGATCGTCACCCGATCAGGCCTGTATTTCGTCAAGCAGCAACGGGCGATCGGCCAGGTCAACGCCTTCGTCGAGGAGGCGGTTAACGGTCAGAAAGTGGTCAAGGTCTTCAACCATGAGCGCACCACCGCCGACGACTTCCAGGCCCGTAACGAAGAGCTGTTCGAGGCGGCCGCCGAAGCGAACACCTATGGCAACGTGACCATGCCTGTAGTGGGCAACATGGGCTACATGCTCTACGTGATCCTGGCGATCCTAGGCGGCCTGGCCGGTGTGTTCGGTTGGGGCAATTTCGGCCTGTCTGGGGCGGGCCCCCTAACTTTGGGCACGATCATCTCCCTGCTGACCCTTTCGCGCTCCTTCATCAACCCCATCGGCCAGGTCTCCATGCAGTTCAACATGGTCATGATGGCCCTGGCCGGCGCCTCCCGGATTTTCTCACTGATGGATGAGCCCGTAGAAACCGACGACGGGAGCGTGCAGTTGGTCTCGGTGGAGTTGGGCTCTGATGAGCGCACGATGACGGAAGTTGATTACGAGACCGGTCATTGGGCTTGGAAGCGAGCCGACGACGACGACGGAACCCGTTCCCTGGCTGCAGCCGCCAAACTCAGAGGCGATGCCCGGCAGGTGGCGATGAAAGCGAAAGAGGTCGCGGTCACCTCCCCCGACGGACGCTATACCTTGCTCAAGGGAGACGTGCGCTTCACCGATGTGACCTTCGGCTACGATCCAGCCAAGCCGGTCCTGCACGACATCACCTGGTTCGCCAAGCCCGGCCAAAAGATGGCCCTGGTGGGTGCTACAGGCGCAGGCAAGACCACAATCACCAACCTGATCAACCGCTTCTACGACATTCAGGAAGGGCAGATCCTCTATGACGGCATCGACGTCAAGAACATCCGCAAGCCTGACCTGCGCCGTTCCCTCGGCATCGTCCTGCAAGACGTGAACCTCTTCACCGGCACCGTGCTCGACAACATCCGCTACGGCCGCTTGGACGCGACGGACGAGGAATGCATCGAGGCCGCCAAGCTGACCAATGCGGACGGGTTCATCCGCATGCTCCCCAAAGGCTACCAGACCGTGCTGGAGGGCGATGGCTCCGGCTTGTCCCAAGGCCAACGCCAGCTGATTTCAATCGCCCGCGCCGCCGTGGCTGATCCACCGGCGATGATCTTGGACGAGGCGACCTCCTCCATCGATACCCGTACCGAGGAGGTCGTCCAGGAGGGCATGGACGCGCTGATGAAAGGCCGCACCACTTTCGTGATCGCCCACAGACTCTCTACAGTGCGCAACTCGGATGTGATCATGGTCCTGGACCACGGACGCATCATCGAACGCGGCAACCACGAGGAATTGATCGCGCAGCACGGCGAGTACTATCAGCTCTACACCGGAGCTTTCGAATTGGAATAACCGTTGTGCGGTTAACCGCATATGGTTGTGCCCGCCGGGACCCACCCGGCGGGCACAACCATATGCGGAGCCCACCAGCGACACTCCGCGCTGCCGCGCCCGACTTGAATGGGATTTTGGGCAGAAGCGAACAGCTTAAACCTTTCAATCGCCACTTTCGCGTTCGCTTGTGCCCAAAATTGCTCAACGGGTTTTATGGGGGTTGGGTTATCGGCCCTGCTGGTGCGCGTATATCGACGCTTGCTCCGCCCTGTTGCTATCTAACGGCCCTCATAGCTCCTTCTTGCCGTAGATGCGCAGGGAGCAGGCTATCGAGATCAAGACAGCGAGGACAGCCACTAGGACACCGAGAATGACCGTACGCAGGACGCTGGTGGTCAGGAAAACGGCGATACGGGCAGCCCAATCCTGCGGGATGCGCGAAATCAGGAAGCCCAAGGCCACTAATCCGATCAGTGACAGGCTCATGCCCTTTAAGACGCTCATGCTGTTGAACCGATACAGGAGTGGAAGGAAGATGCAGATCAGGAGCAAGACCGTCAATAAGCAGATCCCGCAGACCGCCAGGACCGGCATATCCAGGGCGGTACCTGTCAGATCGAACACGACCGGCATATCCAGGGCGGTACCTGTGAGATCGAACACGACCGGCACCAGCAGGATCCCAACCAGGTAGGCCAAGAGGTCGAAGGCTGACATGATGTAGCGTCCCAGCACTTGCCGTGAGCGTGAGATAGGAATCATTCCATCGAAGCGGATGTCTCCGGATTGTTCGGTTACCAAGAAGGGGTACATGCTGTACAAAGCCGTCACACAGCCTACGCTCCCGCAGATGCCGCCGAACATCCCGTCGACGGATTCCGTGGTCTTCGCACCCGATAACCCCATCACCAGCGCCATGATGACAGGCAGGGCGATGATCAGCGCAATCCCATACACTTTGCCGTAGGACTCCAACCGCCTATTGTCGAGTCGGACTTGCGCGATGATGCCATTCATAACCGTACCTCCTGTCGCTCGTCTTCAGGTAGTTGCTCACGGATTCCCTTGCTGTTTCCATCGGACACCCGCTCGCTGGTCAGGCGCATGATGTCATCAAATTCCGGGCGTTCCTGGCTATAGCGGCTTGCATCGGGTCCAGCGACTGCATGGCGACCCCCTTCCGCAGTCAGGAAGGCTTGCGCATTTTCCGCCGCCACCAGCGCGTCAAAGCCAGTGGCGAACTCGCGGACACCGACCGCCAACCGCCGCTGGGCCGTTGTCAGGTCGCCGGGAGCCCCGTGGATCAGGACGAAGGCGTCCTCGAACTCGTCACGCGGACCGGTGTAGCAGAGGGAGCCGCCGTTGATGTAGGTGATGAAGTCGGCGACCCGCTCCAGGTCGGAGGTGATGTGGGAGGAGAAGAGGACCGAGTGCTGGCCGTCGGCGATGTAGTCGGCCAGGAGGTCCATCAGCTCATCCCGGGCCAGCACATCCAGACCGGCTGTAGGCTCGTCCAGGACCAGGAGCCTGGCGTCATGGCTCAAAGCCACGGCCAGCATGAGTTTCATCTGCATGCCGCGGGACAAATCCTTGACCTTCTTCTTGGGAGCGAGCCCGAAGCGCTCCAGGTACTGCCGGAAAGCGTCCTCCTGCCAAGTCGGGTACAGGGGCGCCATGGCTTTACCACAGGTGTCCACAGTCCACAGGTTCACGAAGTAGGAGGTGTCGAACACCACTCCCAGTTGGGCTTTGACCGATTCCTCATGAGCGATGTTATCCATGCCCAGGATCTCGATGGTCCCCCGATCCCTCGTGATCATGTTGAGGATGAGTCGGATCAACGTGGACTTTCCGGCTCCATTGGGACCGATGAGCCCCATGATGTAGCCCATGGGGAGGTCAAAGGTAACATCGTTGAGGCTGAACGAATGCCCCTCAGCCTCATCCTTGGTGCGCCGGTAGTGTTTGCCTACGTCATTTACGCGGAGGGCGTAGGCGGGTTGGTTTCGCATCCTCTCGTTCATGCTTTGTCCTTTCTGGTGTTCGCTTCCCAAGTTCAGCTTCAGGAATCCAACTGCGCCATGGCCTGGTCCAGCAAGTCGTGCAAGTCGTCCCCACCGATTCCCGCGGCCCGCGCGGCTTGCGCCGCATTGTCGAGGTCCGAGCGCACCTGCTTGACCAACCGTTCGTGCATACGTTCATTGCTCCGGTCCAAGACGAACGTGCCCTTGCCCTGGATGTTCTCCAGGATGCCCTCCTGGGCGAGTTCGTTGTAGGCCCGGGTCACGGTCAGCACCGAGATGCGCAGGTCCTTGGCCAGGGAGCGCAAGGATGGCAGCGACTCCCCCGCCCGCAGGCTGCCGTCCAGGACGGCAGAGCGAATTTGGTCCTCTATCTGCTGATAGATGGGTTCACCGGACACGGATGAGATGATCAGTTTCATCCAAGCCCCCCTCCGTTAAAAGTCGGCAGACAGCAGACGCCCCTGCGTACCTGGTAAGCGACGTACTACTGTTTTACTGTCATACATAACTCTATAACAGTAGAAGCAACTGTGCAAGTCAACTGCATAACAGTTAGCGGAATCGGCTCCATTTGGCGAGGCGCGACCCCAGTTCCGCACTCCTTACAGGCAGGCGGGCGCCTGGGAGAAGTCGCGAATAGCGCCGTCGGCCACGGCTTGGATGCGCCCCCAGTCAGACGCCGAGGAATCGTCATACACGGCCCACACCTTCATGCCTACGCTCCTCGCGGAACGAAGGGCCAGCAGCAGGTCCTCGAAAACCGTGCAATCCGTAGGCTCCACCCCCAACTGACGGGCGGCAAGCCGGTAGATATCGGGCTCCGCCTTGCCGACCGAACCCGCGTCATCCACGCTGCATGCGCAATCGAAGCAATCGGCCATGCCGGCGTGTTCCAAGGCCACCCACCGCAGGCTGTGAGGCAGGCTGGTAGCCACAGCCAGCCGAGCCCCAGTGGCCTTGAGAGCACGCAGGTAGCCTACGGCATGAGGCTTAGGCTTCACAGCAGTGGCGTAGAGAATCCGAGCGTCATTTTCCCACTCGTCCACAAGGGCCTGCGGCCGTTCGTCCAGGCCGAAGCGGTCAATGGTGTACCGAGCGATCGCGTCGGTCTGCATGGAAGCGACCGTCGACGCGTAATCCGCCGGCATGCCGAGGCCACGGCGCTCGAAGAATCGGCGGTCGATCTCCAGCCATACACCCATCGAATCCAAAAGAGTGCCATCCAAGTCGAAAATGGCGCCCTTGCCCTTATTGCAGAGCCCGCATCCGTCAGTCCGCCCAGACTGGCCCATGCCCACAACCTCCCCGTCAAGCCGAAGTATTCGACTCATAAAAAGCTAGAGACGGCTGGCGGCCAGGAGCTCCCGAGCATGTTGAATCGAAGTGCGGGACTCGCTGCCCGCCAACATGCGGGCGATTTCCTGCTCCCGATCCCCGCCGTCCACCTGCCGCACCTGGGTCTGAACCCCGGAGTCCCCTTGCCCTTTGGCGACGACAAACTGTCGATCAGCCCATGAGGCCACCTGGGCAAGGTGGGTGACGACAATGACTTGGGAACTCGTAGCCAGTCGCGCTAAACGTTTGCCGAGTTCCACGGCCGCCTTGCCTCCCACGCCGGCATCCACTTCATCGAAGATGAACGTCATCCGAGCGCCGCTCGTTGCATCCTGCGCGGTTTCCTTCCCGCCTTGGACGTTCTTGGCGTCAGCCGCGACCAGCTCCATAGCCAGCATGAGCCGACTGAGCTCGCCACCCGATGCGGAGGAGCCCATCGGCAACTGCTGGGACCCGGGAAAAGGAGTGAAAAGGAAGGACACTTCGTCCATCCCATGCGCATCCATGCCCCCATCGGACCGAGGCCGCACACGCACGTCCAAGGCCGCGCCCCCCATAGCCAGAGCGCCGAGCTCCTTACCCACCTTGGATCCCAGGGTGCGACCGGCGGCAGACCGCTTAGCGCTCAAATTCCTCCCAGCTTCAGCCGCGGCTTGGAGGGCCGCCTGCCTCTCCTCCCGTAATGCCTGCATCTGCTCAGGCGAAGCGTCCATATCCTCTAAATCGAACCGGGCCTTGTCCCGCCAAGCAATCACATCCTCGATTGATGGCCCCCAACGGCCTTTAAGCTCTTCGAGGTCGTGGATGCGGGCGTTGATTTTATCCAAGTCACCGGCCCCTCCCTCACTGTCGAGCTGCCGGGTCAGGTTGAAGACCAGATCCGATAGGTCCGCGCTAATGGAACGCAAGCGGGCCAGACTGTCCTCAAAGAGGTCGTTGACCCCTGTGGATTGCAGGGATTGAATGGCTTGCTCCACCAGACTGGCCACACTGGGCGCTTCCACGTCCACATCCAGCTGGGAGGCATCCAAGGCGCTGAGAGCACCGGTGACCCCCTGGGCGATCTGCGCGCCGTGCTCGATCCTGTCCCGCTGCTCCTTCAGATCTGCGTCCTCACCGGGCCGGGGGTCCACCGAGTCGATCCGTTCAATCGACTGGCGCAGGTAGTCGGCTTGCTGAATGACCCCGGCCTGCTGTTCCTGAAGCTTATCCAGCTTTTTCGTCAAGGTCTGCGCACGTTCCCATGCCGCCCGGTAAGCATCGAGCTGAGGCTGATCTCCCGCGTAAGCGTCCAGAAAGTCACGCTGCCGAGCGGGCGAAGCCATGCGCATCTGGTCTGACTGTCCATGGATGGTCACCAGGCGCTCGCTCAAATCCGTCAAGAGGGAACGCGGCACGGTACGACCGTTGGCCAAAGACCTGGAGCGCCCCTGGGCCGGCACCGACCGAGCCAGGTAAAGCAAACCTTCCTCAGGCTCCAGACCCGCCTCTTCCGCGAACCCCAGAGCAGGCGATCCGGGGCCTAGGTCGAAGATACCCTGGGCCCAGGCTGTCTCCCGCCCAGGCGTCACCCGGGCGTTCTGGGCCAGCGCACCGGAAATCAGACCTATCGCGTTCAAGAGCATGGACTTGCCAGCCCCGGTCTCCCCCGTGATGGCGGTCATGCCCGCGGCCGGCGCCAGGCGGGCGTGACGGATGGGCCCCAGGTCGCGCACCTCCAACTCGTCCAGCATCACAGTCCCTTCCCTGGGCCATTCCCGGTGCTTTGAGCCTTGCGGCTCTGCTCCCGCCACCCAACGACAGGCAAGTCGAACTTACTCACCAGACGCTGGGTGAACGGCACCCCGGACAGGCGGGCCAAGCGGAGCACATCGCGCGAACGGCGCACCTGCACCCGTGACCCTCGGGGCACCATGAGCTGCCGGCGTCCGTCGCAGCATATCCACCCATCCGAAGGCGAGTCCTCCAGTAAATCGATGGAGAATTCGGAGCTCGGGCCGATGATCAGCGACCGGGCGAAGAGGGCGTGCGCCGCGATTGGCACCATTTGCAAGGATTGCGCATCCGGCCACACCACCGGACCTCCCACAGAGAAGGCGTATGCTGTGGAGCCGGTCGGAGTAGCGACTATCTCACCATCGCAGCCGTAGGAGGACATCTCCACATCGTCCACCCGCACGCTGACTTCAATCATCTTGCCTCGGTCGTAGCGCTCTAGGGTCATGTCGTTCAAGGCCCAGTCTTCCAAAGGCTTGTCCGCTCCGGGCAACCACAGGTCCACATGCTCGACCATGCGCTCATCCAGCGAGTAGTCGTGATCCGCCACACGTTTCATGGCCTCCTCGATCTGAAAACTCTCGAATTCCGCCAGGAAGCCCACATGGCCCAGGTTGACGCCTAAGATCGGCACACCGGAGGTCTTGACGAGTTCAGCCGCCCTCAGAATCGTGCCGTCCCCGCCCAGGACGATGACGATCTCGGTGTCCTCGTCCACCCGCTGGCAGGGCTGGCCGAAAGCAGGCGCCTCGCTGTTATCGATGATGGAGACATCGAAGCCCGCCTGGCCCAGCTGCCCTAGGGCCTCGACCACAATGGGGCCGGAACGCACCCGCTGGTGGGTCACCACAACGGCTTTCCTTCTGCCCATCATCCCTCTCCTTACTATTCGCTACGCCGCCCAGGCCCAGCCGCCTACGCGCCCGAAGCGAGCCGCTGGTCCCGAAACTCGCCCATCGGGTTCGCCTGCTCCTCCAGCAGATACCGGGGCGGCCGTTGCCCGTCCACCGCCTCAGCATCCACCACCACGCCGGTCACACCTTGCAGCTCAGGAATCTCGAACATGGTCCCCTCCAAGGTCCGCTCGATGATCGCGCGCAAACCTCGCGCTCCCACCCCGGCCTGGAAGGCGATTTGGGCGATGCGTTCCAGAGCACCCTCGGTGAAGGACAAATCCACTCCGTCGTCCAGGAACATGCGCTGGTATTGCTTGACCAACGCATTGTCCGGTTGGGTCAGCACTTGCCGCAGCTGGTCCTGGTCCAAGCGCCCCAAAGTAGTGACGACAGGCAGTCTCCCGACGAATTCCGGCAGGAGTCCGAAGGCTTCCAAGTCGTCCGCATTCACTTGCTGAAGAATTTGCTCCCGGTTCAGCTCCTGGTCTCGGCTGGGCGCGGCGAAGCCGGACTCCCGCAAGCCTAAGCGGTCCTGGATGATATCCTCCAGACCGACGAATGCACCGCCGCAGATGAAAAGAATCCCACGCGTGTCCAGCTGAACGCTCTCCTGCTCACGCTGCTTTCGGGAACCTTCCAAGGGCACATTGGCGACCGTTCCCTCGATGATTTTCAAGAGGGCCTGCTGCACCCCTTCGCCTGAGACATCGCGTGTGATGGACGTGTTCTGCCCTGACTTGCGAGCTATCTTGTCTATCTCGTCGATGTAGATGATGCCCTGCTGAGCGCGCTCCACATCGCCGTCGGCAGCCTGAATCAAACGTTGGAGCACCGTCTCCACGTCATCGCCCACATAACCGGCCTCGGTCAACGTAGTCGCATCGGTGATGACGAACGGCACATTCATCATCCGCGCCAAGGAACGAGCCAGGTAGGTCTTACCGACCCCAGTTGGCCCCAGAAGCAGAATATTGGATTTGTCCACCTCCACCTGCTCCAGCGCATTGCTCCGGTCCGCCTTGCTGACGCCGATGTCCCCAGCCTCCGTTCCGCCTGTTTCAATCGCGGCGGCGGACAAGCTCATACTCGCCAAGGCCCGATCCCGGTCCATCCGTACCCGTTTATAGTGGTTGTAGACCGCCACGGACAACGTGCGTTTAGCTGCCTCCTGACCTACCACATAACGGTTCAAGTAGGCGAAAATGCTGGAAGGAACCGGCAACTCGTGCTGCTCGGACCGCTGGCCTTTGGCCTGATCCTCAGACAGAATCTGCACGCATAGGGCCACGCACTCATCGCAAATGGCGGAGGAAGGCCCCTTGATCAGGCGTCCCACCTGCTTTTCGCTCTTACCGCAGAAATCGCAGCGGAACAGCCCCTCGTTGTAACTGACGACGCGCCCCATAGCTCTCCTTCCTGCCATCCAGCACATCCATACTACGCGACGTCTCCCACCCACGACCAGGCCTCAGTGCCATGTGGTCGAATGCGCCTGCCTATCCACCGGGGACAAGGAAGCCCCCGGACCGGGTCCTTTCCCCGGCGGGGGGCTTGCCAGCCGCTCAACGCGGCTTACTTGCGGTGCTCCAGCACCTCGTCAACCATGCCGTATTCCTTGGCTGCCTGAGCAGTCAGAATCGTGTCGACCTCGATGTCCTTGCGGATCTTCTCGATATCCTGGCCAGTGTGCTTGGCCAGGGTTTCCTCCAGCCATTCACGCATGCGCAGCATCTCACGAGCCTGAATCTCGATCTCCGTGGCCTTGCCGAAGTCCTGCTCCATCGCAGGCTGGTGGATGAGCACGCGAGCGTTCGGCAGGATCAGCCGCTTGCCCTCGGTCCCCGCCGCCAGCAGGACCGCTGCCGCTGAGGCAGCCTGCCCTAGGCAAACGGTCTGCACGTCGGGCTTGATGTACTGCATGGTGTCGTAAATGGCGGTCATGGCCGTCATCGACCCACCAGGCGAATTGACGTAAATAATCACGTCCCTGTTGGGGTCCTGGCTCTCCAGAACCAGGAGCTGGGCCATGATGTCATCAGCCGAGGTGTCGTCCACCTGCACGCCCATGAAGATGATTCGGTCGTCGAACAGGCGGGTGTAAGGGTCCTGTCGTTTGTACCCGTAGGGGGTCTTCTCCTCGAACTGAGGCAGGACATACCGGCTCTGGGGGCTCAGGGCGGCCCTTCCGGAAGGTCCCGCCAAGCGCTGGGCCCGGGCTACGAATCGTGCTTCTTCAGATGCCATGTCTCACTCCCCCCTTGTCGGACCTCATCGTGCCATGCGTGGTCACGATTTTGTCGACAAAGCCATATTCCAGCGCCTCTTGGGCGTTGAACCAGTGGTCGTATTCGTTATCGCGGTAAATCTCCTCGACCGTATGCCCGGTCTGGTCGGCGGTCAACTGCGAGAGGGTCTTCTTCATGTCCATGATCAGCTCGGCGTTAATGCGCACATCGGTGGCCGTGCCGCCCACCCCGCCGGAAGGCTGGTGCATCAGCACGCGAGCGTGGGAGGTGATGAAGCGCTTGCCCTTGGTGCCTGAGGACAGCAGGAACTGTCCCATCGAAGCGGCCATGCCGACCGCCACAGTGGCCACGTCGGGCTCGATTAGCTGCATGGTGTCGTAAATCGCCATTCCAGCAGTGATGGAACCGCCTGGGGAGTTGATGTAGAGCCAGATGTCTTTCTTGGGATCCTCGGCCGCAAGCATCAGCATCTGAGCGCAAATCACGTTTGCGTTAGCGTCCTTGACCTCGTCGCCCAGCCAGATGATGCGGTCTTTCAGCAGGCGGTTGAAAATGGGGTCGGTCGGCGATGGCGCCTCCCCCTCCTCCATGACGGGCAGAGTTGCAAGAGTATTGCTCACCGTGTCTCCTTTGATGTGCATTCCATGTTTCGAGCCTACCGCCTTGCGGCGACCCGCGCCGGACGTTGCGCTTCTTGCGCAAAAGCCGCGCCTGGCGCAAAACCGAGGCTACCTCGGTCCACGCTAGGCGCGGCCCTCACACACTCACCGTCCGCGAACGGCCAAGCTCACTCCTGGCTATCGCCTTCGTTGGAATCCTCGTGGCTGATCTGGTCGGCCACAGCGGCAGCCGCGGAAGCGGCCTGCACGCTCTCGTCCTCCTCGGCCTCAGCCTGAGCGGCGTCGTCCTCATCCTCGCCCAGGAAGCGCGACAGGTCCAGGGCCTTGCCGTCGGAATCCTTGAAGGTGACGGCCCTCATACCGGCAAGCATTCCCTTGGAACGACCGACTTCCTGCACGGCCGAACCCAGCTGCCCGTTCTGTACGATCGCATTGATGAAGGCGGAGGGATCCATGCCGTACTGCTGGGCGATGGAGGCCAGGAAGTTGGTCACATCCACCTGAGTGACCGAAACCTGAAGCTTTTCAGCCAGCGCATCCAAGACCATCTGGTCGCGCAGCTCCTTCTCCACGTTCTTCTCGGCTTCGTCCTTCTCCTCCTTGGAGGCGGAATCGGCGCCCTTGCCACCATTCTTGAGCTGATCGGCGACCATGGACTCCTTGATGCCCTTGGGCACCGGAATATCCAGACCGTCCTCCAGCTTGGCGATGAAGGCATCACGGGCATCGGTGGCCTGACGGCCTTCGGCATCGGTCTCGCACTGCTTGCGCACGTCCGCCTTGAGCTCGTCCAGGGTGTCGAACTCGGAGGCTTCCTTGGCGAAGTCATCGTCCAGCTCAGGCAGCTCCTCGGCCTTGACCGAGTTGACCTTGACCTTGATTTGGGCCTTCTCGCCTTGGTGGTCGCCCGCTTCCAGGGTGCCGTCGAAGGTGGTTTCCTCGCCGGCGGACAGGCCGTCCAAAGCCTCATCCAGACCGTCCAGCATGGTGTTGGAACCAAGCTCATAGGAGACGCCCTGCTGGGAGTCCACGGACTCGCCGTCGATCACCGCTTCCAGGTCGATCGAAGCGTAGTCGCCCTTCTGAGCCGGGCGGTCCACCGAGACGAGCGTGCCGAAGCGCTTGCGCAGATTGTCCAGGCGCTTGTCCACGTCTTCATCGGTGACCTCAGGCTTGGCTACCTCGATCTCCATGCCCTCCAGGTCGGGCAGGTCGAACTGGGGACGAATCTCCACCTCAGCGGTGAACTTGAGCTTGGTGTCGTCCTTGGCGGACTCAGGCACGTCCTTCACGTCGATTTGCGGCTGGTCCATGGCGTGCATCTGCTTCTCGGACAAGGCCTTGGAGTAAAGCTCGGGCACGCCATGGTTGATGGCCTCGCCGACGACGGCCGCGAAACCGATCCTCTGGTCGATGATCGGGCCGGGCACATGCCCCTTGCGGAAGCCAGGCACGTTGACCTGCTTGCCGATCTCCTTGCGGGCCGCGTCCAGGTAAGGATCGAACTCATCCCTGTCGACGGTGATGGTGAGCCTGACCTTGGTAGGCTCAAGATTCCTGACGCTGATTTTCACGCTGCGCTCCAATTCATCACGTACGTATCACAACCGGTTGATCTGCCGATGTCTGCCAGTTCCCTGCCAATTCAGCAACCGTTACATAATAGCGCTACTTACGGACTCGCTGACCAGACCGACCTGCCAGGGGCGCGCGCCCTCACCGGCCAGAAACGCCGCCACATCCCCGCCGACGAGCTCATCCCTCCAGCATAAATCCCGCAGGTACTGGGGCTTGATGATCACGTCCGCCGGGGTTCGCACGTCTTGGGCAATGGTCGCTACAGCCTTGCGAGCGGCGCATAGGCGGGCGTAGCGCGCCGGATGGCGCTGCCAGACCTTCATTGAACGCGGCGCCTTGCCCTCCTCCCCGTTGCCGTGTCGGGGCTTGGGCGGTCGGGGAAGTTCGTCCTCCCCCTCTTGCAGGGCTTGCAGGATGGCGCGCCTCCAGACCGAGGGCTTTACTGAGCGCTGAATCGGGGCGTATCGTTCAAACATTTTGTCTTGCTCGCCACCGGTGCGCATGCGCACCCGCTCATTCAAGGATCGAATGGCGCGGAACTGGCGACCATTGCGCGGCTTCATACGCGCGGCCTCGATGATCGCGGCATCCGACAGCAGCAGGGAGGGCGATATGTCCAATTCTCGCGCCAGCCGGTCACGCTCGGTCCACAGGGCCCTCGCAACGGCCAGTCCGCGGCGATCCTTGCGTAGGACATTGATATGGGATATGTGCCGCCAGGGTTGCTCGCCGCGGTCCTTGCGCTTGGCGCCGTCAACCAGGAGCCAGGCGAACTCCTCTTGCGCCCACTCATCCTTGCCCTGAGCCTTCAACTCACGACTCATGGCCTGGTCCAGCTCTATCAGGAGCTCCACATCCAGGGCGGCGTAGTTACGCCAATCGCGTGGCAACGGCCTGTACGACCAGTCGGCGGCGGAGTGCTCTTTGGCCAGGGTGAGGCCCAGGTAATGCTCCGTGACCGCTGCCAGGCTCACATGCTTGAGGCCCAGCATCCGAGCCGCCAGCTCGGTGTCGAACAGGGCACGAGGAGCCATGCCGATGTCCACGAAACCAGGCAGGTCCTGTCGGCTGTCGTGGATGATCCACTCAGCGTCGCCCACGGCCTGATTGAAGTCCTGCCAGGAGCCGCCTGCCTTCTCCACCGCCACAGGGTCGACCAAGGCTATGCCTGCGCCCTCGCGTTTGAATTGGACCAGGTAATCCTCCTGGCTGTACCGAAACCCTGAAGCCCGTTCGGCATCAGCCGCCAAAGGGCCCTCAGCCTGCGAGTATTCCTCGCACATCAAGCGGAAGGCGTCCAAGCCGTCTATGACATCAGGTACACCCTCCCGGGGTTCTGGCAGCAGATGTGATTCTCGCTCTAGGGCCAACGTCTTCTTACGCCTCTCTGGGGCCTATCGGTTACGGTGTACACAGCTTAGCGCGAGGCCTGAAAGTGCTTTCAGTAGACGACGAAACTGTGGTCCTCCAACTGCTTCCTGACCCTGTCCTGCAAAGCGTGCGAGGGTCCCTTCTTCTCCTCCAGGGGGTAGGGGATGCGCATCTCGTGCCACTTGGGCCGACCCAGCTGGTGGAAGGGCAGCACGTCGATATGCTCGATAGCGCCACGGAATTGCTCGCAGACCTTGGCCACATTCTCAACGTTCTCGACGGAATCCGTCAGACCGGGCACAAGGACGAAGCGGACCCAAATCTTGGAGCCTGCAGCTTCCAAGCGCTTGCCGAATTCAATCGTGGGCGCCAGGGTGCCTCCGGTGACCTCTTTGTAAGTCTTCTCATCGCCGGACTTGACATCCAGGAGGCACAGGTCGATGTCCTTGATCATCTCGTCGGTGTAGTTGCGGTTCAGGAAGCCGGAGGTGTCCAAGCAGGTGTGGACGCCCATCTCCTTGGCCGCGCGAAAGACGCGTGAGACGAAAGCCGCCTGCATCATCGATTCGCCGCCGGAGAAGGTGATGCCACCGCCTGTAGCCTTGAAGAGGTCCTCGTAACGGGCGACCTTGTCGATCATCGCTTGCAGGTAGACCGGTTGGCCGTCGCGCATCTTCCAAGTATCGGGGTTCTGGCAGTACTGGCAGCGCAGGGGGCAGCCCGACATGAAGACGGTCATGCGGGTGCCCGGACCGTCGACTGAAGTGTTGATGTCCCAGGAGTGCACGAAGCCTATGTCACCGGTGCGCAGGGCGTCGATCCTGTCCCTTCTGTCCAGGCCGATCGGCGATTCAAAGCCCGAGAGACCACCCATTAAGGTTTGGGTTTGGTAGACCTTCGACTCTTTAAGCATGTGCGGCTTCGTCGTGCGGAATTGCGTGCCTTGAGTCATCAACTGCCTCCCTGCGTCCTTGCGTCCGGCTGCTACCGGGAACCACTATATCAAGATTGGAACCAACGATAGGTCGGGTACGGCGATAAAAGAGGGGCGGAGCCACGGGCCCCGCCCCTTACTGCTTACTTGAGCTTCCTGCTCAATGCCAGCGCCAGGCTAGCTGGCATCAGGCCGGATGTCAGTCGACCACAGCTCCCTGGTGGAAGGTGCGGGAGATGACGTCCAGCTGCTGCTCACGGGTCAGCTTGACGAAGTTGACTGCGTAGCCGGAGACGCGCACGGTCAGGTGCGGGTACTTTTCAGGATGCTCCACGGCGTCCTCCAGCTGCTCCTTGCGAAGCACGTTGATGTTCGCGTGGTAGAGGCCGTGACCGTTACCGGAATCCAGGATGCCGACCAGGTTCTTAATGCGCTCATCCTCGTCGCGGCCCAGGCCGTCAGGGGTGATCGTGTTGGTCAGCGAGATGCCGTCCAGCGCGTCATCGTAATCAATCTTACCGACCGAGAACATCGAGGGCAGCATGCCGTGGGAATCCATACCGTTCTCAGGGTTCGCGCCGGGTGCGTACGGCGTGCCCTTCTTGTGCCCGGAGGGGAAGGAGCCGGTGTTGTGGCCATACTCTACGTTGGAGGTAATGGTCAGAATCGACTGAGTGGGGACAGCGCCACGGTAGACCGGGAGCTTCTTGATCTGGCCCATGACGGTGGCTACCGTCCACTTGGCCAGGTCATCGGCGCGATCATCGTCGTTGCCGTAAATCGGGAACTCGCCGACGGTCTTGTAGTTGACGACCAAATCGTCGTCAGCGCCCTCGACGTACTCCGGGGTGCCCTTGGCGTCCTTGTTATAAATCGGGTAGACCTTGGCGTAGCGGATGGCGGACAGGGAGTCCGCGGCGATCGACAGACCGGACATACCGCAACCGAGGGTGCGGTACACTTCCTTGTCGTGCAGAGCCATCTCGATGGACTCGTAGGCGTACTTATCGTGCATGTAGTGGATGATGTTGAGGGCCTCGACGTAGGTCTCGGACAGCCACTCAAGAGCCTTCTCGTAGTTGTCCTTGACCTTCTGGAAGTCCAGAGTCCCGTCGGCTTCGGGCGTGATCGGGTCGATGATGCCCTTGTCGATCACCTGCATGCCGGTCATCTCATCGCGGCCGCCGTTGATTGCGTAGAGCAAAGCCTTGGCAGAGTTCACACGAGCGCCGAAGAACTGCATTTGCTTGCCGACACGCATCGGTGAGACGCAGCAAGCGATGGCCGCATCGTCACCCCAGTGGGCGCGGATGTCCTTGTCGGACTCGTACTGAATGGCCGAGGTATCGATGGAGATACGCGCGCAGAAGCGCTTATAGCCCTCAGGCAGCTTCGGATCCCAAAAGATCGTGATGTTCGGTTCAGGCCCGGGCCCCAGGTGATCCATGGTCAGTGTTGCGAGCAGACGGAAGGAGGTCTTGGTGACCAGTGGACGGCCGTCGTCGGAGAAGCCGGCGTCGGACCAGGTGGCCCAGTAAGGATCACCGGAGAAAATCTGATCGTAATCGCGTGTGCGCAGGAAGCGAACG
The DNA here is from genome assembly GCF_001263395.1 of Bifidobacterium actinocoloniiforme DSM 22766. Taxonomy (NCBI): domain Bacteria; kingdom Bacillati; phylum Actinomycetota; class Actinomycetes; order Bifidobacteriales; family Bifidobacteriaceae; genus Bifidobacterium; species Bifidobacterium actinocoloniiforme. The sequence goes on from NZ_CP011786.1 coordinate 639,296, forward strand.
ATGCGCAGCTTCATCACGATGTTATCGATGATCTCCTGGGCATCGGTCTCGTCGATCAGGCCAGCGGCCAGGTCACGCTCGAAGTAGATGTCGAAGAAGGCGGAAAGACGACCAATGGACATAGCGGCGCCGTCCTGGCTCTTCACGGAGGCCAGGTAGCCCATGTAGGTCCACTGCACGGCTTCCTTGGCGGTCTGCGCGGGGCGGGACAGGTCCAGGCCATACTCCTGACCCAGGTTCAGCAGCTGCTTCAGGGCCTTAATCTGCTCGGAGTGCTCCTCGCGGAAGCGAATCCAATGCTCAATCTCGTCCTCGGTGAAGTCGTTGCGGTAAGGAATCGAATCCTTGTCGGCCTGCTTGCGGGCAATCAGCTCGTTGACGCCGTAGAGAGCGACGCGGCGGTAATCACCGATGATGCGGCCACGGCCGTATGCGTCCGGTAGACCGGTGAGAATCTTGTTGTGGCGAGCTACCTTGATGCGGCGGGTATAGACATCGAACACGCCATCGTTGTGGGTCTTGCGGTAGCGGGTGAAGATCTTCTTGACCTCAGGGTCAGGCTCCTTACCGGCTTCCTTGATGGCCTGCTCAACCATACGCCAGCCACCGTTCGGCATCATGGCGCGCTTGGTCGGTACGTCAGTCTGCAGACCGACGATGACGTTGTCCTGGGTATCCTCGGCGGACTTGCCATCGATGTAGCCGGCGGGGAAAGCGTCAATGCCGGCCGGAGTGTGAGTGTCCACGTCGTAGACGCGCTGCTTGCGCTCCACGGCGAGGAAGTTGTCGTCCAAGTACTTCCACAGAGCCTTGGTTTTCTCGGTGGCAGGCTTCAGGAAGGACTCATCGCCGGTGTATGGCGTGTAGTTCTCCTGGATGAAGTCACGGACGTCAATGTCCTTCCGCCAGTCATCGCCCTTGAAGCCCTTCCAAGCCTTCGCTTGAAGTTCCTCGGGAGAGACGGCCGTCTTCGTATCAACTGCTGTCATTGCAACTCCTTGTTGACGTGTCAGCGCGCGTCTTCACGCTGCTGCCTTCAGCTCTCATTATATGAGGCGGCGCCTTTGAATGAGGCCCATAATGCCGTGAGGTTTATCACACTAGAGGGCAAATTCCGTATTTTTTATTGACAACCTCACCTTATTGCCCTTTGCTGCCCCGTTCGTCGCTCCAGTCATTTCGCCAGCGCCGGTCCTCCTCCTCCCAGCGTTCATTGCGCTCTTGCGCTATTTTCCAAGCTTCCAGAGCCGCTTCCCGCGTCGGGTAAGGACCCATCCTCCGCTCCCCCGGTGATACCTTGCCAAGCTCGGCCTGACCGGTTGCCGTATTGAAAAACCATTCCTTTTGCTCACTCACCATGCGCACTTCCTTTCCCTGGCACTACGCCATTGAGCCCCGGACGAACTTCACTTCGCGGCCATCCCCTGACGGGGTCCACGCGCTATCCTCTGGTCTCATTCAGCGAAAGCATTGGTGACCGGAAGCCTGCGATCACGGCCGAAGGCCAGGGCCGTCAGCTTGGGCCCCAGCGGGTACTGGCGACGTTTCCACTCGGCCCGGTCCACCAAACGCATGACAGTGTCGACCGTCTTCGGGTCGAACCCGTCGGCCAGCAGGTCGGCGCGGCCATGGGCCTTCTCAATGTAGGCCTCCAGCACCTTGTCTAAGAGCCCGTAATCAGGCAAGGAATCAGAGTCCTTTTGACCCTCGCGCAGCTCGGCCGAGGGGGCCTTGGTGATCGAAGCGACCGGAATCGGTTCAGGTTCGCCAGCCGCCTTGGCCTGGGCGTTCCGCCAGCGCGACAACTGCCAAACCCGCGTCTTCAACAAATCCTTGATGGGCGCGTAACCGCCGACGGCATCTCCATAGATGGTGGAATAGCCGCAGGCCAGCTCGGACTTGTTGCCGGTGGCAAGCGCCAGCAGCCCCTTCGCGTTGGAGTAGGCCATCACGATGACGCCACGGATGCGTGCCTGAAGGTTCTCGGCCGCTACGCCCGTCAAGTTCAACTGATCCTGAAACGCGGAGAAGAGGGTTTCTATGGCCTGTACCTCGTAGTGGGCCCCCAGCCGCTCGGCCAAGTCGGCCGCGTCATCCTTGGAGCCGTCGGAGGAATACCTGCTGGGCATTGAAATGCCCCAAATGTTCGAGCCCCCGCATGCGTCCGCGGCGATGGTGGCCACGAGGGCCGAATCAATCCCGCCTGACAAGCCCAGGCAAACCCCAGTGAAATGGTTCTTGGCCATATAATCCCTGAGCCCCAGCACACAGGCCCGGTAGACTTCCTCGTCGCCGTCCATGTCGGGGGTCAGCTGGGAGCCCACTTGCGCGCTCTCCCCCGCCGCGGGTAGGGTCCAGTAGCACAGGTCCTCGCGGAACTGGGGCGAATGCTCCAGCAGCCGGCCGTCCTGGTCAATCACGAAGGATCCGCCGTCGAAGATAAGATCGTCCTGGCCGCCCACCTGGTTGACGTATGCCACGGGGGCGGCGACCTCCCGGGCCCGGCGTTCGGCCAGCTCGCGACGTACATGCCCCTTGCCCTCCTCGTAGGGCGAGCCGTTGATGGTGAGCAAGAGGTCAAGGTTTCGGCCCGCGAGAGCCTGAATTGGCCCCCCGTCCTGCCAGATGTCCTCGCAGATGGCCACGCCGATCCGTTGCCCGTCTATGGTCAGCACGACCGAGCGCTGGCCAGGCGAGAAGATGCGAAACTCATCGAAGACCCCGTAATTAGGCAGGAAGTGCTTGTCATAGCCCGCCCAGACCACGCCATCGTGGAGCACCACCATCCGGTTACGCGGTAGATCCTTCTCGTGGTCCGTGCCCACGGTGCCTACTACGATATAGAGGTCCCCCAGCCCCTGTTCGCTGAGCTGTCCTGCTAGCTCGTTGGCCTTGTCCCAGGCCGCGCGTCGGAATGTGGCGCGCAGCGCCAGATCCTCGATCGGATACCCGGTCAGCGTCATCTCGGGAAAGACCACAAGCCGCGCCTCATCCCGCGCCGCCCGCCGTGCGTACTCCAGGACCTTGGCCGCGTTACCGTCCAGGTCACCCACGCACGTATCTATCTGCGCCAAAGCCATCTTCAGGCTCCGCTTGCTTCCGGCGACCCCGTATTCCACCCGTTCGAATTCATCCACTCGTGTCATACTCCCAGCCTACCTTCTGGGCTACCTGTCAAGCCTTCCTCCGGTACCTCTCTGCCGTGACGGCCAGGCAGGGAGGATCGCCAGCGGCCCCATGCCGGCAAACCGACACCTCGCTCTACGCTTGCGGCAAGCGGAAGGAATGCGCATGAAACGACGCATCGACCAAAACGGGGCTCCCGCATTCTCGTCCTTGCACATTCCCATGGACGGCGGACGCTTGGAGCGGACTTGGAAGGCTTGCCCCGCCCGGCCCTCAGCGAACTCGGCATTGATGCATTCGTGGGAATAGGGCGTCGCGAAGCGTCGAGAACCTGGTAACGCAGGACGGCGGATGCGAGAAAACCCGACCTCTTGCGCTGGACGCAAGAGAGGCCGGGTTTTTCGCTGTCAGCCCCAGGTTTACTTAGAAGCGGCCTTGGCGGAGTCCACGGCTTCGGCGGCGCGGCGAACCTTGATGGAGGCCAAGAGACCGACCAGGAGGAGGATGCAGGCGAAGGTCATGGCCAGCTGCCCGCCCTCGATGAACCCTGAGGTCAGGGCGCTGGTGACCTGGGGTCCCAGGGAGCCCAATTCGCCGTGGGTGCCCTGAGCGCGCATGCCTGAAATCATGTTGCCGGCGGAGGATTTAACAGCGGCGACCAAGCCATCACGGGCGCTGGAGGGCAGGCCGGGAATGGAGGCGAGCTTGCCTGGGGTGGTGAATCCGACCGCAACCGACAGCGCCGTGCCCGAGACGGCGGCGCCCAGGGCCGTACCCAATTGGCGGATAGTGGACTGGGTGGCCGAGCCTTCACCGGATTGGGCGATGGGGACGCCGGAGAGAACCAGACTGGTCAGCTGGGCGGAGGCGAAGCCCAGGCCTAGCCCGTAGATGACCAGCCCGACCATAAGCAGCCATATGGGGGTGGAGCCGCCCATCGTGGCGATGGCAGCGATGACTCCCACCATCTCCAGGACCAACCCGAGCTGGACGGTGCCGCCCGCGCCCAGTTTTGCGGAAACGAAGCGGGCCATGCCGCCGGAGACGATGGAGCCCAGGGCCAGGACCGCGATGATACCGCCCGTTTGAAGGGTGTTGAGGGAGCGGGCGTTGATCAGGTAGAGCGGCAGGGTGAAGATGACGACGAACTCACCGGCGTTGATGATGGCGGCGGTGAAATTGCCCCAACCGAAGGTGGCGATCTTAAAGAGGGTCACATCAAGCATGACCAGGCGGCCACCGCTCTTGCGCCTGAGCTCATGCACGGCGAACCAGGCCAGGAGCGCGAGACCGAGAACCAGGCAAACAGGGATAATCGAAATCGGCGCGGACTGCGACCAGGTGATCGGGCCGACAGACAGGGACTTGGCCGGCCTGAGCCAACCGTACGTCTCGCCCTCAATCAGGCCGAAGATCACGAATGCCGAGCCGAACGCGGACAGGAGGATGCCGCCGACATCGGACAGCAGGCCCAGGCTGGATCCTTCGCCGCGACCCTGTCCCTTGGACTCTGGCACGAAGGGGATGGAGAAGACGAAGACGATAGCGCCCAGGGGCAAGTTGACCAGGAAAATCCAACGCCAACCGATGGTCTGGGTGAACAGGCCTCCCATAAGAGGTCCGATGGCGGCTGCTGATGACATGACCGCGCCCCAGACGCCGAAGGCCGTGGCCCGGTATTTGCCACGGAAATTGGCTGACACGGAAGACAAGGTGGAAGGCATGACCAGGGCGCCGCCGATGCCTTGGACCACGCGGGCCAGGAGCAGGACGGTGCCGGTCTGGGAGGAGGCCGCGAGCAGGGAGCCGCCCACGAAGACCACGGTGCCTACCTGCAGGAGACGCTTGCGGCCGTACATATCGCCCAATCGACCCGAAGGCAGGAGCAGGGCGGCCAGGACGATCGAGTAAAGGGCCGTGATCCACTGGGCATCGGTCAGGTCGATATGGATCGCGGAGATGATGGCGGGGATGGAGACGTTCACGATGGACGAATCCAAGACGATCATCGCCAGGCCCAGAGCGAGCACCCACAGGGCTTTCCACGGCGGCTTAGGCTCCCCTTGCCGCACCGACTGACTTGCCTGCGCTGGCTTACTGACCTCAGCAGCCGCTTGCATCTGGGCTTGTTCCATTTTGTGCATCCCTTTCGCACCGAGCGCATCTCCCCTGGCCGCAGCGTGGGACCGTTCGCAGCGAGGGGATGTTTTGCGACACATTGTCGCTAACAGGCTCGACAATACCCCTTCCATCCGCTTCCAGGCAAATCAACGCTCACCGAACCCGCCGACCCGGGGACGAGGAGCGCCTCCATAGGGGGGTCGTCCTAAAATCGCCTTAGATGCCGCAAGTGGGCCGGACCCGAGGAAGGGAGCGCTATGCCCAAGATCAAGGAAGCCAGCCTGGGCGAGCACCGCCAACGCCTGCAAGGGCTGATCCTGGATGCAGCTGAGTCCCTCCTCAAGTCCGGCGGACGGCAGGCCCTGACCATGGGCGCAGTCAGCGAGCGCGCCGGCATAGCCCGCAACTCCCTTTACCGCTACGCCTCCAACGCGGACCAACTGGCCGACATGGTCCTGGTGCGCCGCCTACCCTCGTGGGCCGAGGCTTTGAACCAGGCCCTGGAGGGGCGGGAGCGCCCGGATGGTGTGATCCTGGCCTGGGCCGAGGCCAACTTGCGCCAGGCCGTCGCTCACGGGCACAGCTGGCTGATGGACCTGTTCGGTGCAGTGGACGACGAGAGCCTGCGCAGGAGCTTCCTGTACGCTTCCAGCGAACCGGGGCGAGACGACATCGCCTCCGACACGGAAGCCGGCCGGGACGATCCCCGCCAAGCCATGATCCGTTTTTACCATTTGGTCAACGATCCCCTGGTCGAAGCCTGGCGCGAGCTCGTGCCGGATCGTGCCCAGACCGGCGTGGAGCTCACGCGAGGCTTGGTGCAATCCGGCATGAGGCTAATTGATGCCCAGGAGAGTGCGCAGGGCACCCCGCCGAACCGGCCCGCGGACCCTCAGGGCGGGCGGGGCGAAAGCCAGGATAACGGGCGCATAGTGGCCGACGTGTTGGCCTCGGTCAGCGCGGTCACCAGGACCTTGGCCGATCCTGGCGCTGGAACGAGCGGGAATGCGCCCGGCCTTGAACCTGTTGACCAACTATCAGCGGCCGATGGCCCTGCTGCGGGTAGGAGCGAAAAGGAAGGCGGGACCGCATCATGCGACTCATAGGCAATATCATCTGGCTCATACTTGGCGGCCTGGCGCTGGCGGCGGGATGGGCCCTCGTCGGCGTTCTCCTGTGCCTGACCGTGGTCGGCATCCCGCTGGGTGTCCAGGCCTTCAAGATGGCCAAGCTGACCTTGTCGCCCTTCGGCAAGACCGTGACCTACGGAGGCGGTCTGGGCTCCATCCTGGCTAACGTCATCTGGGTGCTGCTGGTCGGCTGGTGGATGGCTGTCGGCTACGTGGTCGCCGGCCTTGCGAATATAGTCACGATCATCGGCATACCTTTTGGCATCCAGTCGATCAAAATGGCCCAATTGGCTCTGATGCCTTTCGGGTCGCGGGTATCCAAGCGCCTGTACTGAGCGGCCCGTCCTCATCAAACCCAAGCGCTGTCTGCGGGTCGCAAGGCAGTGGGAGAATAAAGACCATGAGCACTATCATCATGCATACATCCGCAGGCGACATCCGCCTGGACCTCTTCGACGACAAAGCCCCCCAGACCGTGGAGAACTTCCTGGGCCTGGCCTCCGGCTCCAAGGAGTGGAAGGATCCAATCACCGGCGAAACCCGGCAGGACCCCTTCTACAACGGCCTGACCTTCCACCGGATCATCAAGGACTTCATGATTCAGGGCGGTTGCCCCTTGGGCACCGGCACCGGCGGCCCCGGCTACGAATTCGACGACGAAATCGACCCCTCGCTGAACTTCGCTGAGCCTTATAAGCTGGCTATGGCTAACGCCGGCCTGCGCCGCGATCCGCGCACCGGCCGCGCCCACGGCACCAACGGCTCCCAGTTCTTCATCACCAGCGTGCCCACCCCTTGGCTGGACGGCCATCACACGATCTTCGGACAAGTTGCGGATGAGCCCTCCAAAAAGGTGGTGGATGCCCTGGACCAGACCGCAACGGACGGCTCTGACCGCCCGCTGGAACCGGTCATGATCGAAACGATCGAAATCCTCTAGAGACCGCGACGCTTGACTACGCTCGGGCGGGGCGGCAGCAAGTTCCCCCGCGGCACCCGTTCCTACACGATGTCCCGCATCCGCGGCAAGGACACTTCGATTGAGCGCATGGTGCGCTCGTATTTGTTCGCGCAGGGGCTGCGCTTTCGCAAGAACGATAAGCGCTACCCGGGTCACCCGGACGTGGTCCTTCCCAAATGGCGGGCCATGGTCTTCGTCAATGGTTGCTTCTGGCACCTGTACGAAGGCTGCGAGAATTATTCCTTACCCAAGTCGCGCGTGGAGTACTGGGCGGCGAAGCTCCTGCGCAACCGGGAACGTGACCAAGAACAGCGAGCGGCCTTAGCCAAGCAAGGTTGGCGGATTTTCACCATCTGGGAGTGCGAGTTGAAACCGGACCGGCGCCAAGCCAGCCTGGAGGCTCTCTACAAGGCCATCACCGGGACGGGCCCCGAAGAAGAAGAAGACGGCGGCCCAAAGAAGCCCACTCAGACAGACAAGGGGTCAGTATGAGTGCATTAAATGGCATGGGGACGCAGGCCAGCGAGCGTGGCCTGCGGGTCAAAGTGGCTATTCTGGGGGCCGGACGCATCGCCCAACATATGGCTGATACGTTGACGCGAATGGCGCAGGACAAGCGCTATCAAGGGCTGGTGGAGCCGTGGGCTGTAGCCTCACGCTCCGAAGAGAGGGCCGAGGCCTTCGCCAAAGAGCACGGCATACCCAAGGCCTACGGGTCCTACCAGGGGCTCCTGGACGACCCGGACGTGGATTTGGTCTACATCGCCACGCCGCACTCCCTTCACGCCGAACAAGCGCATGCCTGCCTCCAGGCGGGTCAGAACATCCTAGTCGAGAAGTCCTTCACCGCCAACGCGGCGCAAGCCGGACCCGTATTGGATGAAGCCCGCGAGCTGGGACTGCTGTGCACTGAGGCCATTTGGACGCGCTACATGCCTTCGCGCAAGATCGTGGACAACATCATCGAATCGGGCGCGATTGGACAAGTCAAAGCCGCATCGGCCAACCTGTGCTACCCGACCACCCATAAACCCAGGATGACCGACCCGGCCTTGGCAGGGGGCGCCCTACTGGACGTGGGCGTCTACCCGCTCAACTTCCTGGATATGGTCTTCGGCCCTAAGCCCCTCGACCGCGTGGAGTCAACGGCTCTGATGCATCCCACCGGGGTAGACGAGCACAACGCCACCACGTTGCTCTACCGCGATGGGACGATGGGGCTGGCGGCCTCCTCCATGACCATGGCCTCCGACCGCTCAGGCGCGATCTGGGGCACTGAGGGCTATCTGGTTTGTCGGAACATCAATAACATCGAGGGCATAGACGTATACGACGCAGACCACCAGCTGGTCGCTCACCGGTCCGTGCCAGCCCAGCTGACCGGCTACGAGTACGAAGTCGCCGCAGCCGCGCGAGCGATTCTGGACGGGGCTAGCGAGTGCCCGCAGATGCCCCATGCCGACACCCTGCGGATGATGGAGCTCATGGATCGAATCCGTGGAATCTGGGGGATGTCCTTCCCCTTTGAGCGCCCTTCCCGTTGAAGTTGATCCGACACTGACAGTCGCGCCGGGGTTACAGACAGGTACGAGGTAAGGTAAACTCGGGGACTCATTCATCGAATGGCACGCACTCGCCGAGGGGAGGCGGTGCTGGAACGGTTCCAGGAACCACGGTGCCGCTTAGCGCGAGGAACCGGCCACACATCGGGGGAGGACCATCATAGCTATGGCCAAGCAGCAGCAATACCACATGATCAGCGTCTATATCGCCAGCATCTACAGGCAATCCAAGGCTGAATACAAGAAGAAGATCGTCAATCCCAGCTGCACAGGCACCCAGAGCGACCTGCTCATGTTCCTCTATGACCACCTCGGCCTCTGCCAGCGGCAAATCGCTGGATTCATGGGCGTGGACCCCTCCCTGCTGGCCCGGGACGTGAAGGCCCTGGAGGAGCAGGGGCTGGTCTCGTGCCAGGCCAACCCAGCGGACCGCCGCGCCAAAGTGGTGACGCTGACCCGGCAGGGCGTCAAGCAATCCAAAGAGCAAATTCAGGCGATTAACGCCTGGTGGGCGCGCTTCTTCCAGCAGGAGCCGGGCATGGACCCCCAGTCCCTCTACCAGGGTCTGGCGTCGGTCAGCCAAAGGCTCCTGGCCGAAACCCGTTAATCCTCAGCCACCCAAGGTTGGGTGGGTTCCCTCCACGCGAAGTCGGATAGGCCCCGGACGCGAGTGGCCGGGGACGTCTAGTCCGACCCCTTAGCGCCGTCGCTTCCCTGGTGATCCTGGCCGGCGCCCTTGGAGCCCGTGTCAGCGTTGAGGATGGCCCGGATCCGTTCCAGGCGGGGGCCCAGTTCCCGCTCGTAGCCTCGGTCGTTGGGCTGATAGTAAACGCGACCAGCCAGCTCGTCCGGCATGTATTGCTGGGGGGCCACCGCGCCCGGCCAATCATGGGCGTAGCGATAGCCCTCCTTGTTGCCCCACTGCTTCATCAGCTTGGTCGGTGCATTACGCAGGTGGAGGGGGACTTGGCCGATACGCCCTGCATCCACGTCCGCTAGCGCCTGGTCGATGGCCATGTACGAGGCGTTGGACTTAGGGGCCGTGGCTACCGCGATGACCGCTTCGGACAGGATGATCCTGGCCTCGGGCATGCCCACCATCGCCACAGCCTGGGCGGCGGCCACGGTGGTCTGGAGAATCTGCGGGGCGGCCATGCCCACTTCCTCGGCGGCGGCGATCATGATCCGCCGTGCGATGAAGCGGGGGTCCTCCCCCGCCCGAATCATCCTGGCCAGGTAGTGCAGGGCGGCGTCCGGATCCGAGCCTCGCATGGACTTGATGAAAGCCGAAGCAACATCGTAGTGATCGTCACCCTGTTTGTCGTACCTGACCGCCGCCACGTCCATCACCGAAGAGACGACGCTCTCGCTGATGACAGGCTTGCGTGCGCCTTTCTTACGCGGTTTGTCGCCAGTGAGAGCCCCGGCGGCCGCCTCCAGGACCGTCAGTGCCTTGCGTGCGTCGCCGCCAGCCAGGGAGACGATGCGCTCCCGCGCGCCCCGATCGACTCTGACTTCGCCTTTAAGGCCGCGCTCGTCTGCGACGGCCCGGTCAATCAGGTCGCCTATGTCGACCGGCTCCAGGGCCTCCAGTTTGACAACGACGGAGCGGGAGAGGAGGGGCGAGATAACAGAGAATGAGGGATTTTCGGTGGTGGCGGCCACCAGGGTCACGTCTCGGTTCTCCACGGCAGGCAAGAGGGCGTCCTGCTGGGACTTGGAGAAGCGATGGACTTCATCCACGAACAGTACCGTCTCCTGGCTGCTGGAAACCAGACGCTCGCGAGCCTCGGTTAACAGGGCCCGCAGCTCCTTGACACCGGATGTGACCGCGGACAGCTCCCGGAAAGCTCGCCCGGACTGTCGGGCCACGATGTAAGCCAGGGTGGTTTTGCCTACCCCCGGAGGGCCGAAGAGGATGACCGAAGCCGGCGCGGTCAGGCGCTGCTGGGCGGACGCCCCTGGCCTGGCCAGGCGTTCCAACGGGGTGCCGGGCGCTATGGCCTTGTCCTGACCTACGACCTCTTCCAGCGTCCGCGGCCGCATCCGCACCGCAAGGGGCAGGGTGTGCTCGTCGGGCGCTTCGGCAGCGCTGAACAAATCGTCTACCATGATTATCGCCAGCCTCCCTCCGAGGAACCAACACCAGTCTAAACGCCCCGTACGCCCAGTGCCGGTGCGCACAAGTCGTCAAGCGCTCACATCTCGAGCAAGTCCTCGATGGGACCTACCTGGTAATCGATGAAGACCGCCTGCCCTTCAGCCTGGGTGGCGTCAAGGTCCACTACCCCGGCTATGCCCCAGTCATGATCGCCCTCCACATCATCGAAGACCTGACGGACCTTCCAGACGTGTTCGGATTGCTCCTTGGACTCTTCCAGGGTGAGGAAATCGGCCGAGCGCGCCTGCTCGTCGATATTGATTGCCTCGTGCGCCTCGTACAGGTCATCCAAGGCGTCCTGCCAAGCGCGTAAGCCGTAACCCCAATCCGCGTCCAACCGGGCCAACTCCTGGGGGTGGTCGAAGGCGACGAGCTCGGTCCGGTGGAACATCGCGTTACGCACCAGGACCCGCAGGGCCCGGCGGTCCTGAACCACCTGCCCCTCCCCCTGGGGCGGCGCCGCGTTCAAGTCGGCGGTTGGCCCAACCGCGCTCTGCCCGGCCGCCTCCCATTCGTCCACCAGGGAGGAGTCGACCGAACGCACCACCAGCCCGAGCCAGGCGATCACGTCGTCCAGGCGCTCGTCCAACATCTCGTCGGGCACGGTACGGCTCAGAGCGCGGTATGCATCCGACAAATAGCGCAGAAGGGTCCCCTCGGAGCGCGAAATGCCGTAGCGGGCTATGTAGGAGTTGAAGTCGGAGGCGGTCTCCAGCATGTCGCGCAAAACTGACTTAGGGCTCAGTTCGAAGTCGTTGGCCCAGGGCACATCGCGCCGATAGCGGTCGAAGGCCTGCCCTAGCAGCTCTTCCAAGGGTTTGGGGTAGGTGACCTCCTGGAGCTTGTCCACGCGGTCCTCGTAGTCCATGCCCTCGGCCTTCATCTCCTGCATCGCCGCGTCGCGCGCCTGCCGCTGCTGGGCACGCAGAACCTGGCGGGGGTCCTCCAGGGTGGCCTCGACCATCGAGATCAGGTCCATGTCGTAGTCAGGCGAATCCGGGTCCAGCAACTCCAGGGCTGCCAAGAGGAAGGGCGAGAGTGGCTGGTCCAGAGCGAAATCCTCAGGCAGGTCGACGGTCGTGTCGTAGTCGGGCCGCCCATCCCGACCGGTCAGGACCTCGATCACGCCGGAATCCTCCAAAGTTTGGAAAATCTCATCGGCCCTGGCGCGCAGGTCCTCCTTCTCCCTGGGGGTCTGGAGGGAATCGTCGATTACCTGGTCCACGCGAGCGCGCGCGTCGCCGCCTTGGGCCACCTCGTTCAGGACCATCGAATGGGTGATCTTCAACCGAGCCTTCAAGGTCTCAGGCTGGGAGGAAATCAGGTGGTCGAAGGTGGTTTCGCTCCAGGCGACGAAACCCTCCGGCGCTTTCTTGCGCTTGATCTTCTTGAGCTTCTTCGGATCGTCTCCCGCCTTGGCCAGGGCCCGTGCGTTCTCGATCTCATACTCGGGCGCCTCGGCCACGACCAAGCCCTGGGTGTCGAAGCCCATCCGTCCGGCCCGCCCGGCTATTTGGTGGAATTCGCGTGAGCGCAGACGGCGCATCCGGCTGCCGTCGTACTTGGTCAGGGCGGTCAAAAGCACGGTGTGGATAGGCACGTTGATGCCCACACCTAGGGTGTCGGTGCCGCAGATGACCGGCAGCAACCCGGCCTGGGCCAACTGCTCGACCAGGCGCCGGTACCGTGGCAGCATTCCCGCATGGTGGACGCCCACCCCGGTGCGCAAGAGGCGGGAGAGGATTTTCCCGAAGCCGGTCGTGAATTTGGTGCCGGCTATGGCATCCTTGATCCTCTCACGGTCCTGCTTGCTGGACACCCCGGAGCTGGAGAGGGCTTGCGCGGTTTCCAGGGCCGCATCCTGGGAGAAGTGAACGATATAAATCGGCGTGTCCCGCTGTGTGATCAGACCGTCGACGGTGGTGGCTGGAGGCGTGTCCACATAGCGGTAGGACAGGGGCACGGGCCGGGGCGCATCGGCGATCACGTCCACCTCGGTCCCGGTGCGCTCGCGTAGGGAATCCGCGATCGCGCTCACATCGCCCAGGGTGGCGGACATGAGCAGGAACTGCGTATCGGGAAGCGTCAGCAGGGGCACCTGCCAAGCCCAGCCCCGCTCTGGGTCGCCGTAAAAGTGGAATTCATCCATTGCCACGCAGCCCACGTCCGCCGACCGGCCCTCGCGCAGGGCCTGGTTGGCCAGGATCTCCGCTGTGCAGCATATGACCGGAGCGTCCGCGTTGATGCGGCTGTCGCCGGTGATCATGCCGACGTTGTCGCGGCCTAAATCGCGTACCAGGTCGAAGAACTTCTCCGATACCAGGGCTTTGATGGGCGCGGTGTAATAGGAACGGCGGCCGGTGCACAGGGCGATGAAGTGCATGGCCAGCGCCACCATCGACTTTCCTGATCCGGTAGGCGTGTTCAGAATGACGTGATCGCCGGCCAGGAGGTCCATGACCGCCTCCTCCTGATGCGGCCAAGGCTCTATCCCCTTGGCCCGGACCCAGTCGAAGAAGCGCTCGTAGAGGTCGTCCTCGCTCAGGTTCCTGGCCTCACCTGAGGCAGGGACCAGGGTCGCCAAGGCGCCAGGCGACGTCAAATCCTCTCCCGCTGGACCTGATGGGGGCTGAGAGGGGGAGGCAGCGGATGGGAAAGACCGGGAAACAGACATAGGCTCAAGTCTAGCCAGAGCCCCGGGCAGACCCTGCTGGAGCGCGAACGCGCCCAGGAACGCGAGCTTGAGCGCGAACGTCGCCGCGCCTCGAGGCGTTAAAAAAACACGTGGTTATGAAAACCGGGGCAGGCGGTTCGACGCCCTCTCCATCAGTGGATATCGTTTCTTTGATCCTGGACGGCCTAGGTCATCAAGGGCCATCTATTCGTCTTGTCCCAATCCGGAGAATCGTTTGAAGAAGACGCTGAGCTTGTCGATGACATGCTGTTTCTTCTCTCCAAGGCCTCCCCTGGCGACGAATCGTGAGATGGGCGGAAGGATGGCCGTAATGGACGTGCCGCTTGTCTGCAAGGTGCCGTTACGGAAAGACTCCTTGATGAACTGCTTCGTCGGTTCAGCCTTGAGGTGCTCTTCATCAATGATGGACTGAAGCTCCTCCTGACGTCTGCGGTTGAGGAAGGTTCGCCACTGCTCATCCACCGTCCCATTCATGGATACCGAACCGACAAAGGCGTCGATCAGATCCTTCTTGTTGCGCAGCGAAGGGCTGGCTGAGACGGCCTTGTTGATCTCGGTTCGTATCTCCTTGTCCTCGCCGTTGCCATGCTTCTGCCGGTATTTGTCCACCAGCATGAGGATGTAGTCGACGTTCACCTCGGTCTGCTTGACCAGCTCGATTTCGAAGGTCAGATCATCGTTGATGTTCTCTTTGTCGGCCTTTTCTGCTGACCGGAAAGTCGAGTATAGATCCAGGTAGACGCTCCGGTAATCCTGGCTCTCCCGTTCGGACAGGATCTCCTGACCCTCGAAGTCATCGAAACTGGTGAGGATGTTCTGCAACCTGAGGATGCTGCCGAAGAGCCCAACGAAGTTCTTCTGCTCCTGTTCGCTCCCTATCCGCTGCCCTATCGGATAGGAACCGAGCAGCTCCTGGACCTTTTGTTTGTATTCCTCGTAGTAGTCCTTGAAGGGCTTGAGCAGCACGATGCCTTGGGCGTCCTTGTTGCCGAAGAGTTCCAAAGCCTCATCGGTTTCCTTCTCAAGGTTTCGGAAAGAGACGATATTGCCGTATGTCTTTACGGAGTTAAGAATTCGGTTGGTCCTGGAGAAAGCCTGGATCAGTCCGTGCATCTTCAGGTTCTTGTCGACGAAGAGCGTGTTCAAGGTGGTCGCATCGAAGCCGGTGAGGAACATGTTGACCACGATGACCATGTCGATCTCGCGGTTCTTCAGCCGCATGGAGAGGTCTTTGTAGTAGTTCTGGAACTTCTCTGAGCTTGTGTCGTAACTCGTCTGGAACATGTCGTTGTAGTCAGCGATGACGTCTTCGAGGAAGTCACGGTCATCCTTGCTTAGGGCCTGGGCGCTGCAATCCTCGTCGTCCAGGATGCCGTCCGTTTCCGCCTCGTTGGGTGCATAGGAGTAGATCAGTCCAATCTTGAGCCGTTGGTCCGGGGCAAGATCGGCCTGCTGATGCTGGAATTCGATGTAGTAGCGTTTGGCGGCTTCAATGGAGGCTGTGGCGAACAAGGCGTTGAACCCATGCACCCGCCGGGACTGTTTGATTTCCTCAACCTTGCGATGGGAGACAATCACATCCTCGATGTTGGTCACCACTGAATGCTGGTAGCTGTCCATCCGTCTGGTCTTCTGGGCGAAGTGATCGAGAGTGTATCTGACGATCTGGTAGATTCGTCTGCTGTCGAGCAATGCCCGCTCGGTGTCGATTCCGGCGACCTGGGTATCCGTCACCCTTCCTTCCCCGATGCTGTCGACGTAGTCGATGCGGAAGGGAAGGACGTTCTTGTCACGGATCGCATCGACGATGGTGTAGGTGTGAAGCTTGTCGCCAAAGGCCTGTTCGGTCGTTCTGAGCTTGGGTTTGCCGCCGGTTCCTGAGTTCTTGGCGAAGATGGGTGTGCCAGTGAAACCGAAGAGGTTGTATCGCTTGAAGGCGTGGGTGATCATGGTGTGCATGTCGCCGAACTGGGAGCGATGGCACTCGTCGAAGATGATCACGACATGCTGACCGTAGACCGGATGGTCAGGGTTGGCCTTGATGAAGGTCGACAGCTTCTGAATGGTTGTGATGATGATGCGGGCGTTGGAGTCCTCCAGCTGCTTCTTGAGCACCTTGGTGGAGGTGTTGGAATTCGCGGCCCCCTTCTCGAAACGGTCATACTCCCGCATGGTCTGGTAGTCGAGGTCCTTTCGATCGACAACGAAGAGAACCTTGTCCACATCGGCCATCTGGGTTGCCAACTGCGCCGTCTTGAAACTGGTCAGGGTTTTGCCTGATCCCGTCGTATGCCAGACGTAGCCACCTGCTGCTCTGGTGCCCAGCTTGCGGTAATTGGTGGACTGCACGATGCGCCGCAGGATGCGCTCCGTGGCGACGATCTGGTAGGGGCGCATGACCAGCAGCAGGTTGTCGGCGGTGAGGACGCAGTACTTGGTCAGGACGTTCAGAATGGTGTGCTTCGACAGGAAGGTCTTGGTGAAGGAGCGCAGGTCCATGATCGGTTTGTTGGTGGCATCCGCCCACCAACTGGTGAACTCATAGCTGTTGGAGGTCTGCCTCCGCGTCGACTTGCCCTGTTTTGCAGCCTCACCGATTTGCTGACGCCGTGTGGTGTTGGAGTAGTACTTGGTAAGGGTGCCGTTGCTGATGATGAAGATCTGCACATACTCGAAGAGGCCGGACCCAGCCCAGAAGGAATCACGCTGGTAGCGGTTGATCTGGTTGAAGGCCTCCCGCAGGTCCACGCCCCGCCGCTTGAGCTCCACATGGATCAAAGGCAGACCATTGACGAGGATGGTCACATCATACCGGTTCGAGTACTTGGCCTTACCTCCGTCTGCTTGACCGGGGACCTCGTATTGGTTGATGACCTGAAGCTTGTTGTTGTGGATGTCCTTCTTGTCGATCAGCATGATGTTCTTGCTGCTGCCGTCGTCTCGGCGGAGCACCTGAACGCTGTCACGCTGGATGTGCACCGTCTTCTCCGTTATGCCCTCGTTGCTGTCGGTGATGCTGGTCTTGAAGAACCGCTCCCACTCCTCGTCGGTGAAGACGATATGGTTCAGATCCTCGAGCCGAGCACGGAGGTTGGAGATCAGATCGTCCTCGGTGTGTATGGGCAGATACTCGTATGCCTGCGATTGTAGGATTCGGATGAACTCCTTCTCGAGCTCGGCCTCCGACTGGTATTCAGCCTGCTCAGCAGCCGGAGCCTCATATTCGGCAACGACGGTACTCTCCGAAGACAAGGCAATCGGATCAATCAGATATGCGGCTGCTTCGTTCATGCCCCCAACTCCTTAAAAGTCAACAGCTGATCCCGGTAATATTCGTATTGCTTGTGCCTCATTTCCAGCTCTGCTTCCAGCGAGGTGAATGAGTCAAGAATCCGTACAATCTCCTTCTGCACTTCCAGAGGTGGAACTGGTATGGGCAAATCGTCGGTGTCTTTTACGCTCAGTTGTGGAATTTTGACAGAAGTTGATTCGGCCAGCTGCTGTAATCGGTTAACCTTGGTGAGTAGAAAGTAGTAAACAAATTTTTGGTCCACGCATGAATCTTGCAGACTATAGGACCAAAGTTCCGATTTATGGGTAAATGGCTTGTCATAATAGCTAAAACCGATGTGACCACGTGATTTAACGATGATGCTTGGTTCATTGATAATATCTTTTTGGGGAACGCAATCTTCTCGGACATCCGCGATCGTCTCGCCTCCGGCGAATATTCGTAAGGGGCCTGGCTGATTCGCAAGTTGGCGCATCCTACCTGCAGTAATTTGGGTTCCGTGGTTTCTCCGGCCCAACGAGGCAAGTGGTTTGAATTCAACTCCGTCTGGGCAGAGTTCTTGAATAAGGTCATTGATTCTGCTCATGCGAAATAGTCCTCATCGATTCGTACAACCTTTACCGTCTCCTTTGTTTCCACTCCAATGCCGTAAGCAATCATGAGTTGAGTGAGCCGTTTGCCGTCGATCAGAATGATCCGGCTTGGAACTTCCTGGGCATATTGGACCGCCCCTGAGCTAAAGCTGCTGGTGGTGATGAACAGGCCTCCGTCAGCCTTACCGCTCAATGCCCCGACAAAACTTTGCACTTCCGGACGGTGCACGGAATTAGTGCTTCCGTATCGTTTGGCCTGGATGTAGATTTTACTCAACCCAAGGGCATCCTGATCGATGATTCCGTCAATGCCACCATCGTTGGTCAGCCGAGTAACTGTCCCTTTTCCGTGCGTGCCACCATATCCCATGGCAATGAGAAGGTCCATAACGACATATTCGAAGAAGGCCGGTTCTCGTGATTGAATCATCGAAAGCAGCTCGGCAGCCACATCGCTATTGATGCGCTCGACACCTTCCTCGATCATCTCGATTGGGTCTAATGCTGTACAGTCACTCAGACGGTTCGCTTTCGGAACTGCGGTATCTTCAATGATTTCGGTAGCGCCTTTTCGTACCCACCAATTATCGTCAGGCTTCGCTAAGGCCCTCAAGTCTTTTTCGGTGATGGCTACTGGATACTGCTTAAGTAAGGTGTGGCCGATTTCAGTAATTCTGTATTGCCCACGAGATGGCCTCTCAATTGCATCGACACGATTGAGATACGATACGGCCCAGGTTATGCGATTTTCGGCAACTGGCTGACCAGAAGAGAGCTTTGCCGTTTTTTGTGAATCACTTAATGCGCAGAGCGTTGTTACTTTATGGCGCAGTTCATGGACTGGAAGAGTCTCTCCAGTAGATAAAACAGCCAGGACCGGGTGGATGAACTGTTCCCAAGTCGGTAATCCTGTCATGCCGAGCCCTCCAAATCCGCCACGATTGCGTCTATCTGCGTTCTCAGCGCCTGCTCGCGTTTGACTATCTCGTCAATGCGCTGGTTGAGTTCATGGATGTCGATGTGCTCGCTGGTGTCCTCTGGCTGCACGTAGCTGGATACGGCGATGTTGTATTCGTTCTCGCCGATTTCCGAATTTTGGACCAGCTTGGTGCGGTGTTCCACATCCTTGCGTTGTGTGTACCAATCCAGTATCTGCTGACGATTATCGGTTGTGAGCTTGTTCTGGTTGCCTGAGTGCTCGAACTGGTCGGAGGCGTCGATGAACTGTATGCCATTGTCTCTTTTGGACTTCTTGAGCACGATGATGCAGGTGGCTATGGTGGTGCCGAAGAAGAGGTTCGACGGCAGCTGAATCACCGTATCCACATAGTTGTTGTCGACCAGGTACTTGCGTATCTTGCGCTCAGCCCCACCACGGTAGAGCACGCCCGGAAACTCGACAATGGCCGCCGTACCGTCTGTGGACAGCCATGAGAGGATGTGCATGGTAAAGGCCAGGTCGGCCTTGGAAGGTGGGGCCAGCACCCCTGCGGGCGCGAAGCGTTCGTCGTTGATGAGCAGAGGATTGTTCTTGCCCTCCCAATGGATGGAATAAGGCGGATTCGACACGATGGCTTCAAAGGGCTCGTCATCCCAATGGGCGGGGTTCGTCAGGGTGTCTCCATGCGCCAGATCGAACTTCTCGTAGTTGATGCCATGGAGGAACATGTTGATGCGTGCCAGGTTGTAGGTGGTCAGATTGATTTCCTGACCGAAGAAACCTCGATGGACGTTCCTCTCTCCTAAGACCTTGGCAAACTGGAGCAGGAGGGAACCGGACCCGCACGCCGGATCATAGACCCCATCCACCTCGGTCTTGCCGACCACGGTGATGCGGGCCAGAAGCTCCGATACCTCCTGCGGAGTGAAGAACTCCCCACCCGACTTACCGGCCTGGGAGGCGTACATGTTCATCAGATACTCATAGGCGTCACCGAAAGTGTCGATCTGAGTGCCCTCATCGACTCCCAACTGCATGTCTCCGATGGCGTTAAGGAGTCGAGCCAGCTTCTTGTTGCAGTCCGCGACGGTGGGACCGAGCTTGTTGCTGTTGACATCAAGATCGTCAAAAAGGCCCTTGAGGTCATCCTCGCTGGGAGTGCCCACTGCCGAGCCTTCGCTGTTCTTGAAGACCCGCTCGAGCGTCTCGTTAAGATTCTCGTCGGTCTCGGCCTTGGCTCGCACGTTTGCGAACAGCTCGGAGGGAAGGATGTAGAAGCCCTTCTCCTGTACCGTGTCAGCCCGTCCGAATTCAGCCTCATCGTCAGTGATCTTGGCGTAGTCGAAATCAGTGTTGCCGGCTTCGCGCTCGCCCTTGTTGAGGTAGACCGTCAGATTCTCCGAGATGAAGCGATAGAACAGCAGGCCCAGCACATAGGATTTGAAATCCCAGCCGTCCACTGACCCACGCAGCTCATTGGCCATCTTCCAAATCGTCTTATGCAGCTCTGCACGCTCTGCTTCCTTGGAGCCACGCGCCATCTAGTCCTTCTTCCCTTATAAGTCGATACCTCATCGTTCAAATGGATTGGAGTAGACCCAACCGAACAACAGAGTTCAGAATAAGGTCATCTTATGACTTGTTAGCTTTTTACCGTAGTTGGCTCCTCCTTCTCCCAGCCCATACGCGCCGGGAAGGGCGGCGGGGTAGTCAGGCGCCGAGTTCTTTCCAATATGCTTCGGTGGGTTCTTAGATGGATTGTTCGGCGGACTAGAATAATTGCGAAGCCTGCTCCCTGGGCCCGGCCCCATGAGCCCACGAACTTTGACTGGATTCCGGCCTGCTCCTTAACGGTCGTCTGACTTCTTGCGGGGCTGGCCAACGCACGCCTGGCGATCGCCGCAAGTCGGCGGCACTTGCTTGCCTGAGCCTTGTGTCGGCGAAACATTAAGGGGACGCATTCACTCAGCTCGAGTTTCCTCCTCCGTCGGTGAATTGACGGTCTTCGAGCATGGCCGGTGGGGGTCTGGGAAGGCTCCGCAAGGCAAAGCTGATCCGCCTTGGTTCGCCAGGCTGCAAATATCGTCCGCGGTATTCGAGGGTCGCGCTCTGGCAGCCGCCTGGATTACGCATTCCAATCAGGAGTTCCCGGCACTGAAGGAAACCCAGGTGCACCGAGGTCCGGGGGTGTGCCATTAGGGCGCTGAATCACGACTAGCGGTGCGTGACTGCGCAGCCGCCGAATGCCGCAACTGTCTGCACGGGCCTCCTCCTGCCACCCGCGATGGAGCGCCCTCAGATTCAGCCCGATCACGGTGAAGCGCTTCCGAGCTCCCGTGGGCATCGACCGGACCTCGTGCTGACAAGACCCCGCGCTGTCCGGCATCACGCCTTCCAGCACAGGGTCACCCGCTAATTCCAAGGAATCAGCAGCTTATGCTTCCAAGGCGCGCGCACCAAGAAGAGCCTTCTCGGCGGCCATGGGCACCCTGCCGAGGCCGTCAAGCCCGATATTGAGCAGGTAGTTGATTCCGTACTTATTCAGATGGTTCTTATAGGCGTGGATGGTCTGCGCGCTCTTCCAATTCTGGTCGTGATAGGAGAAGCCCCAGGAATCATTGATGGTCCCGGCGGTCTCGTACAGGCCCAGCTTGGAAGGTTTGAAACCGACGATGGAATTGTAGTCCACCGAGCCGTCGTCCACGGTCTTGACGCTGGCGTCATCGTCGTCAGGGATCTCGTTGTCCCCCAGCGAGACGTAATCGTAACGACCGTTGCCCAGTCGGGAATTGATCAGGCAGTCTGGTTGGAGACGTTTGACCGTCTCATAGATGGTCTGGCTCTGCTCATCGCTTAGGGTCATGGGGACATCGAACCAGGCAACAGCGATATCGCCGTAGTTGCTCATGATCTCCTCGATCTGCGGGAGGATCTTGTGGTCGAATGCCCGCTGATAGTCCTTCTCCCCCTGGAAGTCCCAACTGTTGTCCCAAGTCGTGCCGGCCGTCTCGATGTCGTTCGACAGATAGCCTCCGCCATCAGGATCGTGCCAGTCAAGGTCTTGCGAGTAGTAGAGACCGAAGCGAAGGCCGGCCTTGCGACAAGCCAGGGAGAGCTCCCCTATCACGTCCCGATGGAAGGGTGTGGCGTCGTAAACGTTGTAGGGGTCCACCAGTGACCGGTACATGGCGAATCCGTCATGATGCTTGGTCGTGACCACCAGGTACTGCATTCCGCACCTCTTGGCCAGATCCACGATGGCGTCGGCATCGAAGTAGACTGGATTAAAGGCCCGGGTCAAACGCTCGTAGTCCTTGTTCGGAATCTGCAGCTTCGACTGGATCCACTCAGCGTAATTGCTGGATGAACGCCCCTGGTACTCCCCGCCAAGGAGGGAGTACAGGCCCCAATGAATCATCATGCCGTACTTGGCTTGCTTGAACCACTCAGTGTTATCGATCATACTTTGCTTACCTCTTTCCCGAATCGCGGAAACCTGCCTGCCCATACGACCAATCAAATGGTCAGCTTGTCCTTCCTAACGATGAAGACGTCATAGAAGGCCAACAGGATGTAGCAGACTCCAGCGCACAGAATCATGAATCCGGAATCCCTGTTGCCCAGGATCAAGCCGAGCGCTTGGAAGAAGTACGGCGCCACCAGCGAACCAATGTTGATGCCGATCAGGATGATGGAGGTGGTCAGATTCATTGACCCCTTCGGCGAATAGGCCACCATCCTGGCCGTAAGGGCCGGATTGATGATGCCATTGCAGAAGCCCGCCACCAGGACCAGGACCAGCAGGACCGGGATGGAGTTGGCGAAAGGCATGGCGATCAGCACCACAGCCGTCAGCATCTCGAAGATGAAGACCGTGGCCTTGCCGCACCACTTAGCCAATTGTTCGAAGGCAATGCCCGAAACGATCGAGCAGAGAACCAGGAATCCGAAGATCCTGGTGGCGTCAGCCGCGGAACCGATATGGGAATCAACCATGTGGCTGGCCAGTTTCAAGGAAATCGACGAGTAGAAGAGGCAGACGAAGAGGAAGACGATGGCCAGTTGAATGACGCCGCCATTGGTGGAAGGCCTGATGTCCGAATCTTCCTCGACCTCCTTGCCTTCTTCGACGGTGACACGGTCGAGCCGCTTGGGCACGAAGAGGGCGACCAGCACAATCGGCACGATCAGGAAGAGGAACACCAGGTAAGTCGCATGCCAGGAGACGTTGATCAAAAAGCCCGCGATGAAGAGCATGATCGCATCGCCAATGGCTCCGACGGAATTCCTCCAACCAAGGAGCCTGTTCCTGATCCGCTCAGGGAAGATGTCGGTGATGTAGGACACGCTCAGGGGCGTGAAGATACCCATGCCTACGCCAAACATGGCCCTGGAGAGGAATATGGCGGGGTAGCTGTAGAAGAACGCAGGTATGACGCCGAAGATCAGGGAGACGATCAGCCCCATCAGTACGGTGTACTTCTTGCCCAGTTTATTCGAGATGAGGCCGCTGACCACAGTCCCCAGAAGGACGCCGCCGGTGGGAATAACCACGAGCAGCTCGACATTCGCCTCTGAGATATTCGAGAAGTACTGTTTCATCAGCGGTATTGTCCCGGACACTGCATTGGACACCGACATCAGGAAAGATATGGACAAAACGCCCAGCATCAGCAAAGGTGAACTGGTGTTCACCGGTTTGTCGCCCGTTCTCATTTATGTTCCTTTCAGGTATGACGATCATCGCTTCATCGCATGGATAGCCTTAGCGGAATTGCTTCGCTGCCTTCTTCCAACCATGGTTCCGACCACCGAGTCATCTTTGCCCTGTAGCCCACTCCAGGAATAGTAAAGATTATATACTTATTGCATATGCCAAGCAAAACGACGGCGGCCGCGTAAGCACTGCAGTGACGGACAGCTGACGGGCGAACGAGGGGTTGCGGAAACAACCCACGCAGACAGGAGACACCTCCCCCGGACCGGTCCGAAACCCATAGTATTCCCGGCCTTGCCGCACGATGGCGCCCCGAAGCGGAACAGCTGGCCAAAAGACGCCTTGGGGCGGCTATTCGGTTGAGGCTGGCGCGGCTCCACCCATGCCGGGCGATTTCGGAAGGCTTGCCGCGAACGAGAGCCCAGCGGAGCGCCCCCCCCCGCGTCGAAGCACGAAAGCTGATTACGCGTTCCTATGAGCGATGACTCAGCCGCCTACTGAGCGGATGCCGCCACCTTCCCGGTACGTGTTACGCGGACTCGGTAGAGTAGTCTCATGCGACGAACGCAGGCGGACAGGAGGGCGAGCCCGATGAGCGTAAGGACATCCACAGGCCACAACGCCGCAAGCGGCAGGCATCGGTTGGCCTCGCTGCCCTCGGATATCCGGCGCAGCAACCGCCGCGCCGTCCTGCGCGCCCTCTACCCGAACCGATGGCGCTCCCGTGCTGACCTGGCAAAAATCACTGGCCTATCCAAGGTGTCGGTTTCGGATGTGGTGGCCACCCTGATTGATGATGGCCTGCTGGTCGAGGGCGGCTACAAGCCCTCCTCAAAGCCCGGTAAGCCCGCCCTACTGGTCGGCATCCAAGTCCAGGGCATGAACGTCATTGGACTTGACCTGGCCCAGGCGGGCACCCTCAAGGGCATTCTGACCGACCTGGAAGGCCACGTGCTGGCCCGCGCCAGCATACCGGCGCCTGATGCCAAGCCCATGCCCTTGAACCCAATCATGGACTTGTGCAAGCGTTTGCAAGACCAGTCCAAAGCTCCCATCCTCGGCCTCGGCATAGCAAGCCCTGGCACAGTCGACACGGCAGGCAGGGTCTTGGCCGCCCCCAACCTCGGCTGGGCCGACCTGAGCCTGGCCCAGGCTCTGCGCGAGGGGCTCGGCCTGGAGGTCTGCCTGGCCAATGACGCGGACAGCGCGGTCTTCGGCGAACGTTGTTTCGGAGGTGGCCCGGCGAACATGATCCTGGTCCAAATCGCCCGCGGCGTGGGGGCAGGCGTCTTAATCGACGACCGAATCGTGCACGGGTCGCACTATGTAGCCGGCGAGATCGGGCACGTCGTTATCGACGAGAACGGCATACCCTGCGCCTGCGGCAAACGCGGCTGTCTGGAGACCACGACCTCGGTGCCATCACTGACCGCCAGGATAGCCCAAGCGCCCGAACGGCGCGAAGAGATCATAACCCTGGCTGGTCAAGCCCTGGGTTCCGCCCTGTCAATGCCGGTAGCGTTGACCAATATCGACGACATCGTCGTGGCCGGTCCCGCGTCCATCGCGACCGCGACGATGCTGGAAACGGTCCAGAACACCATCAACGACCGGGTGCGTTCACGATTCATCGAAGCGGTGCGCGTCCGCCCTTCAGCCTTGGGTTCGGATGCCGCCGCCTTGGGCGGCGTGGCCGGCGTGCTCCGCGAGCGCCTAGGCGTCTTTTAGGACCGACTCGCGCTATGGGGAAAGCGCACAGACCAAGCCCAACGGGAAGAAGGCATGACCCATGACACCTCACAATCCAGCACCGCCGACAGCCTGCGCACCGGACGCGGGTTTGGCCCTGATTCCCCGCCCGCGATCGCTGACGGCCACCGGTGGGGAGTTCCTCCTCCCCTTCCAGGGGCGGGTGTGCTACCAAGGGCCTATGGACGCTCAGTCCTGCCAGACAGGGGCCTTGCTCGCCGAGCAACTGACCGACGAAATCGAAGCGGCTTGCAGCTACTCCTGGGATCATGCCCAAGGCTGCCTATGGTCAGCGGACCTGACCCTGGGCTTGGACCCTTCACTGAGCAAGCAGGCCTACCGGTTGACAATCGGCGGGCACCCAGCTGGTGAAGGAGCATCGTCGGCGCCCATCAGCCTTCTGGGCGGCGACCTGGACGGGCTGCGCTATGCGGTCCAAACCTTACGCCAGATACTGCGGCAGACCGGCGCTCTCCTGCCCTGCCTGACGATTGAGGACTCACCAGTCTTCCCGGTGCGTTCCTACAGCCTGGACGTCACCCGTGGCCGTGTCCCCACCATGAACTGCCTCAAAGGGTGGGTCGATGCGCTGGCGCTATGCAAGTACAACCAGCTCCAACTCTACGTGGAGCACGCGTTCGCCTTCGATGGGATGAGCGAATCCTGGCGAGGCTGCTCCCCCCTGCTCCCGCAGGACATCATCGACCTGGATGCTTACTGCCGTTTGCAGGGAATTGAGCTGGTCCCCTCGTTATCCACCTTCGGCCATCACTACGTCAACCTGCGCACCCGCACACTGCGCCGCTTGGGCGAATTCCCCGAAGACGCGGACCGGCCCTTCTCCTTCATCGAACGCCAGGAGCACCATACGCTTAACGTGGCGGAACCTGATTCCTTCGCATTCTCCACCGCCATCATCGACGCCTACGCCCAGCTCTTCACCAGCCGCCAATTCAACATCGGCGGCGATGAGACTTTCGACCTGGGCCGAGGCCGTTCAAAGCCCTTGGCTGACCAGGTGGGCGTCGATAAGCTTTACGCTGACTACCTGACCCGCCTGTGCGACCACTTGAGTTCCCAGGGCCGAGAGCCCATGTTCTGGGGCGACATCGCGGTCTCGATGCCCGCGATCCTGCCTCGTCTGCCCAAGAGCTGCCTCCTGCTCAACTGGCTCTACAGTCCAAGGGTGGATGACAGCAAGGTCAAGCTGGTGGCCGATATGGGTTTGCCTCAGTACGTGTGCTCCGCGGTGCAAGCGTGGAACGGTTTGCTGCCGCGTGTGTCCGACGCCTGGTCCAATATCTCCCGCCTGTCCGCTTACGGCCAGCGATACGGCGCCGTAGGCTCGATGGTGACCGATTGGGGTGACTACGGTCATATCAACGATCCAGTCATGTCCCTGCCTGGCATGGCCTACAGCGCCCAGTGCTCCTGGGACACCCAGGGCCAGGACCAGCGCTCGTGCGACCGTGCCATCACCAGCTTGTTCTTTGCAGACCGGTCCGGAGCGAGCATGGCGGCCCTGGAGCATGCCAGCACCTGCCAAGCCTTCTCCTGGAGCGATTTGGTCACTTACTTGGAGTTGGACGACGGCAAGGGTGGCATCAACCAGGATGTGAGCCGGGTTGTGGGCCTGATCAAGGGACAGCAGGCCTGGCAAGGGGCCGATCAGACCGGTTTAGCCGGCGCCCGCCGCCGCTACTTGGAGATTTCGGCCGACTCCCTTACCGCCGTGCCGCAGACCAATGACCGTTTGAGTCAGGCGGCGCGCGATCTGGCCTCTTCCTTGAAGAGCCCTGCGGGCCAGCCTCTCCAGCTGGCGATTGAGGGGCAGCGTCTCTTCAATCTGCTGGGCTGGCAGCTGGCCCGGCGTGAGGGTCTGCTGGCGGATGCGAGCGGAGCTGGTGAGAGCGAGGCGCGGGCTCTGGCGGGAGGCCTGGAGACATGGTTCGAGGCCTATCGGTCCCGCTGGCGGAAAGTGAGCCGCGAGGCCGAGCTGAGAAAGGTGGCGACCGTGGTCTGGGCCTTCGCTGACATGCTCCGTCAAGGTTGAACACCCATCCCACCTCGCGGCACCAGCCGAAGTCAGGCGTCGGCCTCCTGATGCATGAACGGCGGCTCGGGGTTCATCCAGGAGTTCCTCACTCTCTGGCTAACCCCGAGCCGCCGCTTTCGCCATAGGCAATGCCAGCGCTTGAATCTGCCCCGCCGTTAACGCTTTCCGCCGTCATCCTGACCGGATGGACCCTCGTCGTCGTGGTTCTCACCATGCTGGCTTGAATCGCGTTGGCCTGCGCCCTCCTGACGCGACAGCTTGCTGCGTAGGAAATCGGTGATTCCGTGGGCCTTAGCCTCCGCCTGTGACTCCAGGTGGGTGTCATCATAGCCTTGCATGTACCGCGTCTCCCGCCAGTGACGGATGGAGGCGTTTGTTCCGCGATGATGCACATGGTGCTGGAGAGGCGCGCCGCCGAAGCGGTCCTGATCCACCTCTTTGGCGACCGCGATCTGGTTGACGTTCGAGGCGTCCATAATGGCCAGGGGCGGAACCGGTTCGACATCAACCGGCGCTGCAGGGGCAGCGGTGCGCTTCTGCATGCGCTCTGGCAGGATTCGCGCCAACTTGGACAGGAAGGAGCATGCCACAAAGTAGATGACAGCTGCCACGACCAGGGTTTGGAGGATGTTGAAGTGCATCGAACCCAGACGCCGGGACTCCTGAAGGAGGTCGGTGTACATGATGATCGAGCCCAGTGCCGTGTCCTTCAACACGACGACCAGCTGGGTGACCGCTGCTGGCAGCATGGCGTAGACGGCCTGAGGCACCTCCACCTGCATCAGCGACTGGGTCTGCGTCAGCCCCAAAGCCAAGCAGGCTTCCCTCTGGCCGCCGGGCAGGTTGCCCACGCCGGAGCGGACCAGCTCGGCCACGACTGAACCGTTGTAGAGAATCAAGGCGAGCACCACGGCCCAGTAGGAGGCCTCGCTGACGCCGGAGAATGCGAACCAGCGCCAGAAGAAAATCATCAGCATCAGGACAGGCACGGCCCTGCAGAACTCCACGACGACCCCCGAGACCGCCCGCACGATCACAGAGGGCAGGAGGCGGCCGATGCCGAAGAGAAAGCCGAAAACGACCGAGCCGATCACCGCCACGATCGAGGCTTTGATGGTCAGCCAGAGACCAGGCAGGTAGAAGTCGGTCCAGGCTTCGGTGTCCAAGGCAGGCTTCCACAGGTCCCATGCGAGCTGGTTCTCGCCATCCGGCGGATTGTGCAGGCGCAAGAGAATCAGAACGACGATCAAGGCGAAAACCACGGCCGCGATCCAGTTGACGATTTTAATCTTGCGCAAGCCCTTGGGCCCTGGTTGGTCGAACAGGAGGGAGCTTTCATTATTTAACTTGGCCAAGGTGAATCACCTCCTGACGGCTAGCTTGTTGGATAAGAAGGTGGTCAAGGCCCCGACCGGCAGGACCAGGATTACGTATCCCAGGGCGAAAATCAGGAAGATGGCGACGATCGAGTTGGCATGGAATTCAATCATTTCGCTCATCAGGGAGGAGGATTCAGTGGCCACGGAGGCGGCGGCCGCGACGGTCGAGTTCTTGAGCAGGGCGATGAAAGTGTTGCCCAAGGGCGCCACCGATCCACGGAAAGCCTGGGGCATGATCACCTGGGTGGCCGACTGGGTGAAACTCAGACCCAAGGCCCGAGCCGCCTCAGCCTGGCCCAAGGGCACCGTGTTGATGCCTGAGCGCAGGGACTCGCAGACGAAAGCCGCCGTGTACAAGGAAAGGCCAACAACCGCCAGCCAGAAGAAGTTGACCGAGAACTTGTCCGAGAAACTCAGCTTGAGCTGTGCGAAGGCCCCAAGGACCATGAACACCATGATGATGGTCAGAGGCATGTTCTGGAAGAACTCCACATAGCCCGAAGCCACCTTCCTAAGCGAGGAGACCGGGGCTATGCGCATGATGACCAGGATGATGCCTAGGATCAGGGAGAAGAGGGCGGACCACAGGGTCAGCTCGATGTTGACCAGGAAGGCTCCTGGGATGTCGTACTCGCTGAAGAGTTGGATGATGGCTCCCATTTACTCGCCCTCCTTCGGCCTTGGAGGGTTGTATTTAAGGTCCGGCTTGAAGTGCGCGCCCCGGGTATTCTCCTCCAGGGCACGCTGCCAGGAACCGTTGGCGATCATCTCGCTCAGGGCGGCGTTGATTTTGGTAGCCAAGGCCTTGTCGCCCTTCTTGATGCCCACCCCGTAATACTCCTGGGTGAAGGGTTTGCCGACCAGCTGCAGACGGCCGCGGGCCGACGATGCCAGGCCCGCCAGGATGATGTCGTCGGTAGTGACCGCGTCCACGATGCCGGAGAAGAGGGCGGTGGCGCACTCGGCGTAGCCAGGCTGCTCCATCAGCTGCACCTGGGAGGCGAACCGCTCCTTGACTGTGACCGCCGAAGTGGAGCCGGTCACCGAGCACAGGCGCTTACCGTTCAGGTCCTGGGGCCCTTTGATGCCGGTCTCACCGGTGCGCACCATCAGGTCCTGGCCCGCCACAAAGTAGGGGCCGGCGAAGGAGACGGCCTTCTTGCGCTCGTCAGTGATTGAGTACGTGGCCAGGATCATGTCCACGTCGCCGTTCTGAAGCATGGCCTCCCTCTGCTTGGAGGGGGCCTCCTTCCAGATGATGTCGTCCTCGCTGTAGCCGAGCTTCTTGGCGATGTACTTGGCCACGTCCACGTCGAAGCCCACATAGGTGCCGGACTTCTTGAAGCCCAGGCCCGGCTGGTCGAACTTGATGCCTATCCGAATCTTGCCCTCCTCCTTGTCCGACCCGCAGGCCGTCAGGGAGAAGACGCAAGCGAGGGCGCACAAGGCCGCTAGCAGGGCTTTCGCCACCGCCCGCCCGCGCGCGCTGAGCTTCCATACCGTACTGCTCATCCGTTCGTCTTCTCTCGTCTCATACATTAGCGCCAAAACTCAGTGGGTCAGGATCTTGGAGAGGAATTCCTGGGCCCGCTCGCTCTGGGGGTGGTCGAAGAATTCGTCAGGCTTGCCTTCTTCCAGGATGCGCCCATCCGCCATAAAGACGATCCTGTCGGCTGCCTTGCGGGCGAAGCCCATCTCGTGTGTGACGCAAATCATCGTCATGCCCTCCTGGGCCAGCTCGATCATCACGTCCAGGACCTCGTTGACCATCTCCGGGTCGAGGGCCGAGGTCGGCTCGTCGAAGAGCATGATCTTCGGTTTCATGGCCAAGGCGCGAGCGATGGCGACGCGCTGCTGCTGGCCGCCGGAGAGCTGGGAGGGCATCTTGGAAGCCTGGGACTGCACGCCCACGCGAGCCAGAAGGTCCATGGCATAGTCCTCGGCGTCCTTGCGGGCCATGTGCCGCACCTTGATCGGCGCCAGGGTCACGTTCTCCAGTATGGTCTTATTCGCAAAGAGGTTAAAGGACTGGAAGACCATGCCCACCTCGGCCCGCAGTCGGGCCAGGTCCTTGCCTTCCTCAGGCAGGAGTTCGCCATCGATCCGGATGACTCCCGAGTCGATGGATTCCAGCCTGTTGATTGTGCGGCACATGGTTGATTTGCCGGATCCGGAGGGGCCGACCACGACAAGGACCTCGCCCTGGCAGACCTGCAGGTTGATGTCTTTCAGAACATGGAGGCGGCCGTAGTGCTTCTCGACATGGGCCAGCTCCACCAGCGGCCGAGCGCCCTCGGAGTCCGCCTGCACGGCTTGAACGGGCGCAAGCCCCGCCGCCGTTTGCTGTGTATTGGATTCGCTCATATATCAGCATTGTAGCCATAGCAGGTAACAGGCGCGGGGCTTTCGATTACAGGCGCGTAAACGACCGGCTGCAGGGTTGAAGGACTACTGCTCGGCCTCCGGGTCGTAGTCCACACCGGTCTCAGCCCGCTGCTCAGGCGGAATCGGAGCTGGGGCTCCGGTCATGGGATCCTGGCCGCCACCGGATTTGGGGAAGGCGATGACGTCGCGAATCGAGCCGACCCCAGCCAGGATTTGCGCCACGCGGTCCCATCCGAAGGCGATACCGGCGTGGGGCGGCGCACCGTACTTGAAGGCCTCAAGCAGGAAGCCGAACTTCTCCTGCGCCTCTTGTGCACCGATTCCCAGGACCTTCAAGACCCGGTCCTGGATGTCGGTGCGATGGATACGCACCGAACCGCCACCGATCTCCTCGCCGTTGCACACGATGTCGTAGGAATCGCTCATCGCATGCTCAGGGTCCAGGTCGAAACGGTCGATCCAGTCAGCTGAGGGCATAGTGAACGGGTGGTGCATGGAGGTCCACTTCGAGTGGCCCACAGCCACATCATCGTCATCCGGGTCGTCGGTGGGCTTGAACAGGGGGAAGTCCACCACCCAGGTCAGGGCGAACTCGTCAGGCTTGAGGAGTCCTTGCCTGCGGGCGATCTCCACACGCACCGCGCCCAAGAGCAGCTGGGAGGAGGCGCGCGGGCCAGCGGCGAAGAAGACCGCGTCCCCGTCCTTGGCGCCCACCGCCGCTTGCAACCCTTCGCGCTCGGCGGCTGAAAGGTTCTTGGCCACTGGGCCCTTGAGCTCTCCACCGCCGGAGAACTGCACGTAGGCCAGACCCTTGGCCCCACGCTGGCGGGCCCAATCCTGCCAGGCGTCGAACTGCCGACGGGGCAGGCTGGCCCCGCCCTCAAAGACGACAGCTCCTACATAGGGAGCCTGGAAGACACGGAACGGTGTGTCCTTGAAGTAGTCGGTCATCTCGACGATCTGGTTACCGAAGCGCAGGTCGGGCTTGTCCGAGCCGTACTTATCCATAGCGTCTTGCCAGGAGATGCGCCCAATCGGCAACTTGACCTCGTAGCCCGCGGCCTTCCAAATCGCGGCAATGACCTGCTCGGCCATGGCCATCACGTCATCCTGGGAGGCGAAGGACATCTCGATGTCCAACTGGGTGAACTCCGGCTGGCGGTCGGCTCGGAAATCCTCGTCACGGTAGCAGCGGGCGATCTGGTAGTAGCGCTCAAAACCGCCAACCATCAGCAGCTGCTTCAACAGCTGTGGAGACTGGGGCAGGGCGTACCAGGACCCAGGCACCAGGCG
Organism: Bifidobacterium actinocoloniiforme DSM 22766; assembly: GCF_001263395.1. NCBI lineage: Bacteria > Bacillati > Actinomycetota > Actinomycetes > Bifidobacteriales > Bifidobacteriaceae > Bifidobacterium > Bifidobacterium actinocoloniiforme. The sequence goes on from NZ_CP011786.1 coordinate 671,456, forward strand.
GGCCGGGACCAAGAAGTCGCGCGCCCCCTCAGGCGTGGACTTGATCAAAGTGGGCGTCTCGATCTCGCAGAAATCCATCTTGTCCAGGGCCGCCCGTGCCGCGGCGCTCATTTTCGAGCGCAGGCGGATGGTCCTTTGCATGGAGGGGCGACGCAGGTCCAGGTAGCGGTACTTCAGCCGGATGTCCTCACCGGGAAGCTTATTCTCCGCTTCGTTCTCCAGGGCTGTGGACACCTGGAAGGGCAAGGCGTCGGACTTGGCCAGGACGGTGATGGACTGCGCGACGATCTCGATGTGCCCAGTGGCCAGGTGCTCGTTGTCGTTGCCTTCCGGGCGGGCGCGGACTTCGCCGGTCACCTCAATCACATACTCGGAACGCAAGGGCCGCGCCTGCTCCTCGTCGTAGATGACGATTTGGACCAGGCCTGTCCGATCGCGCAGGTCTATGAAGGCCACTCCGCCGTGATCCCGGCGCCGATCCACCCATCCAGCGACCGTGACTGCATGCCCGATCTCCTTCTCGGTGACTTCAGTGGCGTAGTGGGTTCTGTAAGCCGACTGGCTCATGCTTCCTCGTTCCTCCATCCAGGCTGGGCCCGCCCTCTGCGGTCAGTCTGCGTCAGACAGTGATTGCACGCTCTGCTGGGAAAACAGGCTATCCGGCGTCCACGACACGACTTGCGCGGGCTCCTGACTGCCAGTGACGATGTTCTTGACCTGGTCCCCGTCAGCTTCGTCACCGGGCTGGGCCGGGAACCAGACGTAGGGGATGCCCAGATGATCGGCGTATTTGATCTGCTTGCCGATCTTGGCGGCGGTAGGGGCCACATCGGCTGCGATCCCCCGCTGGCGCAGGGCGTCTGCTATGTGATTGCTGCGGGAGCGGTCATCCTCATTCCAGACCGCCACCAGGACCGCCGCCGGGGACACCCGTGACGCATGGGCCCCGGCTTGGGAGAGCATGTAGGACAGGAGACGGGACAGTCCTATCGACAGGCCTACGCCCGGGTAGACGCGCGAACCTTGGGAGGCCAGGTTGTCGTAGCGGCCGCCTGAGCAGATGGAGCCCAAGGATTCGGCACCCTCCAGGAAGGTCTCATAGACCGAGCCGGTGTAGTAGTCCAGGCCGCGGGCGATTTTAAGGTCAGCGACGACGGCCCCGGGGCGGATTCGAGCCGCTTCGTCCACAATCATGGCCAGGGTGTCCAGCCCCTGCCGGGCCAGAGCGTACGACTGGCTGTCCTCCTCGATGCCGTGGCTGGAGCATAGGCGGTCGAATCCATCCCTGAGCTCCTCGCCGTCGTCGGCGGTCAGCCCGGCCAGCTCCAGGCAAGCGGTAGCCTGGGCCTGGCTGGCCCCGCACTGGGAGACCAGGAGCTTGCAGACCTCATCAGGGCCGATCTTGTCAAGCTTGTCGATCTCGCGCAGGACGCCCTCGATGTCGGTCAGGCCCAAGCCTCGGTAGAAGCCTTCTGAGAGCTTGCGATTGTTGGCGTGCACCGTGGCCTTGGGGCAGCCGTAGGGGCGGAGCGCCTCGAGGGCGGAGACCATCACCAAGGGCAGTTCCACCTCGTAGTGGTCAGGCAGCTCCCCATTGCCGATCACGTCGATGTCGGCCTGGACGAACTCACGGAAACGACCTTCCTGGGGCCGCTCACCACGCCATACCTTTTGAATCTGCCAGCGCTTGAAGGGGAAGGTCAAATCCCCCGAATGCTCCAGCACGTAGCGAGACAGGGGCACGGTCAGGTCGAAGTGGAGCCCCAAACGGTCCTCGACCGGCTTACCGTCCTCGTGCCCCACCTCCTGCAAACGGCTCAGCAGATATATCTCCTTGCTGGTATCGCCTTTTTTGAGCAAGGAGGAGCCGGGTTCGACCGCCCTGGTCTCGATGCCCACGAAGCCGTTGAGCTCGAAGACATGCCGTAGCGTGTCAATCATGGTCTGCTCCACCACCCGCTGGGAGGGGAGCCACTCGGGAAATCCGGATAATGATGCGCCTTTAGCCATAGCTCCCTATAATAGGAGGTAGAGGGGAGAAGTGGCGCTAACGCGCGGTGCTTCCCCCCGTCTCCACCTCACAAGCTTAAAGGAGCTGGCAATGGCCGACGAGACTGTCACCACACCCGAGAACACCCCTGCGACCGAAAGGCAGAATCAGCGGCAAGGCGAGCAGACTGTCCCGGCCGCCGCTCAAACACCCCAGCCCGCCCCAAGCGACCAGCAGGAGGAGGCGGCCCCGTCCCAAGCGGGCGCTCAACCCGCCCAGCCCACTGCGCCAAAGCCTGGAGCCCCCTCCCCCGCGGCCTTCGCCAAGAAGACTCCGCACATCCCCGCAACGCCCAGCGCGCCCAGTTATAACGCGGATGAGCTCAAGGCCGCGGAAGCCTTCGGCCGGGTGGACGAACAGGGTTCGGTGTTCGTCCGTGAGGGCGAGGCCGAACGCGAGGTCGGGCAATTCCCGGACGCAGCCAGCCCGGACGAGGCCTTGGAACTCTACGCCCGCCGCTACCTTGACCTCAAAGAGAGGCTGGACTTGTTCGCCACCCGGCTCAAGGCCGCCAACATCAAGTCCCGGGAAATCGACGAATCACTGAAGTCCCTCCAGGAGGAGACCAAGGAGCCGGCGGTGGTCGGTGACATCGCGGCCTTGCGTCAGCAACTGAGCACCCTGGAGGACGAGGGCAAAGCCAAGAAGGCCCAGCTGAGTGAGGAGCGTAAGGCCTCCCTGGACAAGGCCATTCAGGAGCGTACCGCGCTCGTCGAAGAGGCCGAGGCCATCGTCGCTGGCCTGGGGGACCAGACGAACTGGCGGCAGACGGCGGACAAGTTCCATGACCTCTTTGAGCGTTGGCAGACCCACCAGCGCACTACGATCCGCATCGATAAGAAACACGCCGATGCCCTCTGGAAGCGTTTCTCTTCCGCTCGCTCCGCCTTCAACCAGGCCAGGCGCAAGTGGGCCCAGGAACGCGATGCCCACCGGGCCGAGGCCAAGCGGATCAAAGAGGAGATCATCGCCCAGGCCGACGCGATCAAGGACTCCACGGATTGGGGAGGCACCTCCAGGGAATTCAATGCGATGATGGACCGCTGGAAGGCCGCCGGGCGCGCGGGACGCAACGAAGACGACGCCTTGTGGGCGCGCTTCCGCCAGTCCGCTGACGTCTTCTTCAACGCCCGTCAAGCCGACCGTGAGAAGACCTCCACCGACGAGCAGGAGAATCTGAAAGCCAAGGAGGCGCTGTTGACCCGCGCCGAGGCGCTGCTCCCGGTCAAGGACGAATCAGCGGCCAAGCAAGCCCGCCAGGCCCTGGCCAGGATTCAGGAGGAGTGGGACCAGATCGGCTACGTGCCACGGGCCGACATGCACCGGATCGAGAGCCGCCTGGACGCGGTGGATCGGCAAATCAAGTCGGTCGAGGACGCCGTCTGGCAACGTTCCGACCCCGAGGCCGACGCCCGCAAGTCCTCCTTCGAGACCCAGCTGGAGTCCCAGCTCGCTGAGTTGGACCAGCGGATCGCTCAGGAGGCCGACCCGGCCAAGAAGCAGGCCTTGCAGGCCGAAAAAGCCACCAAGGAGCAGTGGCTCAAGGCCGTCAAGTAGGGTGCGACGCGGTCGGCGCCGTACGCGAGATAGGCCCGGCCCCCACTATCAAGCGGGGGCCGGGCCTATCCGTATCTACTGAATCCTCAGCCTGATTAACGGTCAGACCTTGCGCATACGCGAGGAGGACGAATCCTTGGCGCCGGTGATTCGGTAGGCGTCAAAAACGCCATCGATCTTACGCACCGCGGACAGGAGTGTGTTCAAGTGCTGGGGGTCCGCCATCTCGAAGACGAACTGGTTGACCGCCACCCGGTCGCGCCCGGTGGTCTGTGAGCCGGACAGGATGTTGACCCCGTGGTCGGCCAGAACCTGGGTGATGTCCGAGAGCAGGTGCGGCCGGTCCAAAGCCTCCACCTGCACCTTGACCATAAAAGTCCCCTGGTTGCTGGACCAGGCCACGTCCACGATCCGCTCAGGGTGATGCTTCTGCAAGTCCAGCATGTTCTGGCAGTCGTCCCGGTGGACGGAGACCCCCTGGTTGCGGGTAATGAACCCGACAATGCGGTCACCCGGGACCGGCGTGCAGCAGCGGGCCAGTTTGACCCACACGTCGTCCACGCCCTTGACTGAGATGCCCTCGGAGGAAGAGACCGCATGAGCCCGGCTCACCTGGCTCAGCGGCAGGGCTTCCTGCTCCACTTCGTCCTCAACCACGGCTCGGCCCACATCGTGGACCAAGCGTGAGATGACATTCTGTGTGGACACCTGGCCGTCTCCGATGGCCGCGTAGACCGCTTCCTCACCGGATAGGCTGAGTTCGTCGGCCACGCCGATCATCGACTCGGGCGTGACCAGGGCGGATACCGGGAGGTTGCGCTTGCGCATGGCCCGGGTCAGCTCGTCCTTGCCTTCCTCGATCGTCTCGGTACGGCGCTCCTTGCTGAACCACTGACGGATCTTATTGCGCGCCCTTGGGGATTTGACGAAGGAGAGCCAGTCGCGGGAGGGGCCATCGGTATCCGATTTTGACGTCAGGATCTCGACGGTGTCACCGTTTTCCAGCTTGGTATCCAAGGGCACCAGGCGTCCGTTGACCCGTGCGCCCATGGTGCGGTGCCCCACTTCCGTGTGGACGGCATAGGCGAAGTCAACCGGCGTGGACTCGGATGGCAGCGAGAGGATCTTCCCCTTGGGCGTGAAAACGTAGACCTCAGCCGCGCCCAGGTCGTCTTTGAGGGAGCCGAGGAACTCGTTGGAATCCGGCGTCTCGCTGGTCCAGTCGGCCAACTGCTGAATCCACTTGAGGTTGTCCGCCTCGCTCAACCCGCCTTGCTCGCTGCGCTCCCGCTTGACGTCGGTCTTGTCAGGGGCTGAGAGCTCTCGTCCCGCCTGCCCGTTCTCCTTGTACTTCCAGTGGGCGGCGATGCCGAACTCGGCCCTGCGGTGCATGTCCCAGGTGCGGATCTGAATCTCGACCGGCTTGCCCCCCGGACCCACCACTGTGGTGTGCAAGGACTGGTACATGTTCATCTTGGGCATGGCGATGTAGTCTTTAAACCGCCCAGGCACAGGGCTCCACCGCGCATGGACCGCGCCCAGGGCCGCGTAGCAGTCACGAATGGAGTCCACGATGATGCGCACGCCCAACAAGTCGTAGATGTTCTCGAAATCGTGCCCACGCACGATCATCTTCTGGTAGATGGAGAAGTAATCCTTAGGCCGGCCCGTCACATAGGCCTGGACCCCTTGGGCGTCCAAGTCCTCGTGAATCTCGTCGAGGATCTGCTTCAGGTAGACATCGCGCTGACCGGCCCGCCTTGAGACCAAAACCACGATTTCGTTGTATATCTTCGGGTAAAGGGTCTTGAAGCTAAGCTCTTCCAGCTCGGTCTTGATGGCGTTCATGCCCAGGCGGTTGGCCAGCGGGGCGTAGACGTCCAAGGTTTCCCGCGCTTTGCGCTGGGCCGACGAAGGTTTGACGTAACGCCAGGTGCGGGCGTTGTGGACGCGGTCGGCCAGCTTGACCACCAGCACGCGCACATCCCGGCTCATGGCCACTATCATCTTGCGGATGGTTTCGGCCTGGGCCAGGTCACCGTAGTCCATCTTGGAAATCTTCGTCACGCCGTCCACCAACCCCGCGACGGTGTCGCCGAACTCCTTGCGGCACTCGTCCAAGGTGTAATCGGTGTCCTCCACCGTGTCATGCAGGAGCCCGGCCGAGACCACCGTGGGTCCCATGCCTAAATCGGCCAGTATCTGGGAGACGGCGAGGGGGTGGATGATGTAAGGCTCGCCGGACTTGCGCCGCTGGTTGGCGTGCTGCTTGACCGCACGCTGGTAGGCCTTCGGCAGCATGGACAGGTCCACGCCCGGGTGGTGGCCCCGGCAGGCCTGGGCAATCGGCTGGAGGGGGTTGAGGGGGTCGCTGGAAATCTCGCAGCCGAGCGCGCGCGAGGAGGAGCCGGAGCCCTCCCTACTGACATCGTTGTCGCACACTCTGCCTTCCATAGCGGCCATGTCACTCCTCTCGCCGATGATGTGCACCTATCCTACACGAGCTAATCGCATACGGGCACCGGTTCCACCATCCTGCGGACAAGTCACAGGCCGGTCGACCCGAAGCCCCGGTCGCCGCGCTCGGAGTCAGGCAGGTGCTCGACCTGATGGAAATCGGCGTGCTCGTACCGTTGGATGACCAACTGGGCTATTCGCTCGCCCCTCTGGAAGACCGCTGTACGCTCGGGATCAAGGTTGATCAGGGGCACCTTGATCTCCCCTCGGTAGCCCTCGTCAATCGTCCCCGGCGCGTTCAGGACCGTGACCCCCTGCTTGACCGCCAGACCCGAACGGGGGTGGACCAGGCCCACATAACCAGCTGGCAGGGCCAGGGCGATTCCAGTGGGCACCAAGGCCCGCTGGAAGGGGGCTAAGGTCAACGGCTCCCGGGCGCGCAAGTCGGCGCCGGCATCCCCCTCCAGGGCATAGCTCAGGTATGCGCCCAGGTCGTCCTCGCCAGGGCCTGGCCCGGATCCCATTGCTTGAATCAGGACTCTCAGGCCCTGAGGGTTGGCTGCTGCGCCGTCAGTCGTCATCAGGCGGCGCACTCCTTGCACACAGGCTGGCCGTCCTTGGTCATGTAGGCCAGCTGGGAGCGGTGCTTGACCAGGAAGCAGACCGAGCAGATGAACTCGTCTCCCTGCATGGGGATCACAGTCACCGAAGAGTCCTCGTTGCTCAAGTCAGCGCCGGGCAGCTCGTAATCCTCGGCGATGGCGTTCTCATCGTCGTCAATGTCGGCGGGCGCCTCCTGGCTCTTCTTGCCGAGCTCCTCGATCGAAGCCTCGTCCTCGTCTTTCTCGCGCGGGGAATCGTAGTCTTGTGCCATCGCACGTCCTTTCAGTCATGAACCATTTCCGCCACGTCCGCCGGCTCGCGCCCGGCAGCCCCTTTTGCCGCTCATAGGATACACGGCCATACTGCGGATAGGATACACGAATACGATGCTCGTAAAATACCACCTATAGGGCACAATAGTGGAGGGACGCTCATAGCATGGGAAAAGAAGGTGGCGGCATGCCTCAGGAAGAGATCAGGACAGCCCGCTTCGATCACGTCAGCGATCAGGGCGATTTAGTGTTCAAGTGCGAGCGCGGCCTGTTCGCTGTCACCGTCGATAACGCCCTGGATCGCGCCATTCTTGAAGCCAAGCAGGTCCTGGAGGAGGAGCACGGCACGCCGGTCCCACAAGCCTCGGCCGCCCTGCCCATCTCCGCGATCCAAACCGCGATTCGAGCTGGCACCTCCACCGAGCGCGTAGCCCAGGAGTTCGCTGTGAACGAAGCTCTGGTACGGCGTTTCGCGAGCCCGATCGAGGTCGAGAAAAAGTACGCTATCGAGCAGTTCCTCTCCATGTCCTCACCCAAGCGCGGGGCCGGATACTCCAATGAGGAAGCCATCAGCCGGGCCTTGGACGCCGCCAATGTGCCGCTGGGGGCCGTGTCGTGGACCGCGACACGCCGAAGCCAGGGGCCTTGGAAGATACGCGCGTCCTTCCAGGCGGGAGGGCAAGCCATCCAGGCCGACTGGACCTGGAATATGAAAGAGAACACGATCACCTGCCTGAACACCCCGGCTCGCCAGCTCTTGGAAGGTTCCGACGCCTTCATGCCGGCCCCGGCGCCCACGCCCGAGGACGTCGCCGCGCAGGACGGATACGCGCCCCTGCCACCGGTGCAGGCGCCTCGCGGCCAAGACCCTACCGATGATGGCCCCCTGGCCCAGCGGACGGACCATGCCCAGACACAGACCGTAGAAATGAACATAGTGCCCGCCCCTGAAGACCAGGCCGAGCCGGAACCGGCGACTGAGCCCAAGCCGGCATCTGAAACCGAACCGGCGCCCGAAACCGAACCCGTGACTGTGGCGCAATCCGAGCCGGCGGCAGGTCGACAGGAGCAGGCGCTTCCCCTCCAACCCGCCGCTCAAGCACCCGCGTCCCCAAGGGCTCAGGTTCAGACCGGTCAAGGGGTGCAGAAGGACGATGAAGCCGCCGCAGCCCCGGAGGACCAGCGCTACCCCGCGCCTCCCCCAGCCGAAACCAGCACCGAGGACCGGGAGGAGGAATCCGCCGGGTCGTCGGCCAGCGAGCCCAGCGCCTTGACCGCTTGGATGTACGGGGGAAGCAAGCGGGTGAAGGCGAAAAAGAAGCCTAAAGTCTCCTCGCGCAACAACCCCAAGGGCGAGGCCCAAGCGCCGGAACCAGCAGTCAGCTCCAGCGCGGCGCTTCCGTCCCAGGCGACATCAGCCAACTCCAGCCAACCAGATGCAGCGCCCCAGTCCCCTGGGGCGACCAGCCCTCAGGGGACTGAGCAGGCGGTCCAGGAGCCAGGGCACGCGCAATCCCGGCGTGTCAGGGAAGAGCCGGAAACCCGTAGCCCCCACAAGAAATCCGGCCGCTCAGCCGTCCCCTCCTGGGACGAAATCCTCTTCGGGGACTGACCCCTGCTGTCCTTGCCCCCCCTCCCCTAAACCAAGTCCACCAAGCAGGGGATGTCAGTCTCCAAATAGGTCTGTGAACCATGCACGCCGGGCATGTAGGTAGCCTGTTCGCCCTGCGTGCGCGAGTCCACCAAAGTGGTGCCTCCTATGCAGGAAATCAGCAGGTCACCGATAACCGGCTCATTGCGCGCCTCCACCGGGCCGAACAGACCTGCGGCGAGCGCTTGGGCCTTGGTACGCACTAGCGCCCTACCAGCTAAAGCTTCGCGCCAACGCTGCGCTGCCAGCTCAGGGTCAACGCCCTCCTCCAAGTAGAGCATGACCTGACGAGGCTCGCCGCCCACCAACCTGACCCCGGCCTGAAGGTCCTCCCGCTCGGCCATATCGAAGCGCAGGTTCGGGTCGGCTGTGACCATCCCGTGGTCAGCGACGATGACGATTACGGTGCCCGCTGGTACTGACCGGCTCAGGAGGGCAAGGTCGGCGTCGGTCTGCTCCAGGGCCGCGACCCACTCGTCGCCCTCCCAGCCGTAGGAATGCCCTACCTTATCCACCTCGCGCAAATAGAGGTAGGTCAGGCCAGGTTCCCTGGCGGCATTAGCGGCCGTATAAACCCGCTGGGTGGAGGTTCGCCCAACAATGTAATCGGTCCCCCGCAGGGCTGCGCGGGTCAGGCCAGAGTCAGCGAACTTGGGCAGACCTGACGTAGTGACGCGCAGCCCCTGGGCCTTCAGACGCTCGAATATGGTGGGCTGGCGTTGCATGTCCTCGGGCTCCAGGGCGTTGCGGAACTGAATCAATTGGCTCAACTCGCCGTTGCTCGGGTTGAGCTGGGTGTAACCGGCCATGCCGGTCAGGCCCGGACAGGTGCCAGTGCCGAAGACCCCCATGGCCGCGGCCGTCGTGGAAGGCAGGCAAGTGGCGATGGGCCTGTCGTTGGCCTCCTGCGACAGCAAGGAACGCAAGTAGGGAGCGTGCCCCAGGCGGCGCTTTAGGTTCCAATAACCCAGCCCATCCACCAAGACCACAACCGCGGACCGGGCGGACGGCAGGCCTAGGACCTCTTGCAAGGCCGCGGGGTCCGGGTGAACAGGGGTGGAGACAGGCACGCCCAGGACCGAGGAGAGAGCCGGCAGGACAGAGGAGAGGTGAGCTGCCTGCCCACGGCCGGCTGCGGGGCCGGACCCATCCCCGTAAGTGATGTCGTCTGCCAAGTCGGTCAGGTCGCCCATGCATGAAAAATCAGCCATACCCCCATTCAACCACGAGTTCGCATCAGGCGCAGCTAGAAAAAGCGGGCGGCGGTCGGACCAGTGCCTTGGGTCTGGCTGCCGCTATTATGGGGCAGCGGACGCACAAGGCAGGAGCTGGCAGTATATGGCATCGCATCGCAAGAGCAACCCCGGGTACGACATGCGGCAGATCAAGGAACACATCGTTGAAACGCCCCTGGGCGAGGAGATGAGCAAATCCTTCCTGGAGTATGCCTACTCGGTCATCTACGCCCGGGCCCTGCCGGACGCCCGGGATGGATTGAAGCCGGTCCAGCGCCGCATCATCTACCAGATGGGCCAGATGGGGCTCACGCCCGACAAGCCTTACATGAAGTCCGCACGCGCCGTCGGCGAGGTGATGGGTAAGCTCCACCCCCACGGCGATTCCTCGATTTACGAGGCGATGGTCCGCCTCGCCCAGCCTTTCGCCATGCGTTTACCCCTGGTGGATGGCCATGGCAACTTCGGCTCCCTCGACGACGGCCCTGCGGCCTCCCGTTACACCGAGGCCCGCCTGGCGTCCGCAGCGCTCGGCATGAATGCCGATATCGACGAGGATACGGTCGATTTCACTCCTAACTACGACAACAAACTCAAAGAGCCGACCGTCTTGCCCTCGGCCATCCCCAACCTGCTGGTCAACGGTTCCTCCGGCATCGCCGTGGGCATGGCCACCAACATGATCACCCATAACCTGGGCGAAGTGGTCGCGGCGGCCAAGCACCTAATGACCCACCCGCAGGCCAGCTTGGATGAGCTGATGACCTACCTGCCTGGACCCGACCTGCCCGGCGGGGGCGTGATCGTGGGGCGCGAGGGCATCCGTCAGGCCTACGAGAGCGGCCGCGGCGCTTTCGTGACCCGCTCCGTGACCCATACCGAGAACGTGACCGCCCGCAAGAAGGCCATCGTCGTGACCGAACTGCCGTTCATGGTGGGACCCGAGCGGGTTCTGGAGCGCATCTCCGAGGGGGTCAAGAACCACCGGATCGAGGGGATCTCCGGCGCGATTGACCTGACCGACCGGCACAACGGCACCCGGTTGGTCATTGAGCTCAAATCCGGTTTCGACCCAGCCAAGGTACTGGCCCAGCTCTTCAAGTACACCCCCTTGGAGGACTCCTTCACAATCAACAACGTGGCACTTGTGGATGGCCGCCCCCACACGATGGGTCTGAAGGAACTCCTTGAGGTCTGGATCAAGCACCGCCGTCAGGTCGTGCACCGCCGATCCAAGTACCGTAAGCAGCGCGCCCAGGAGCGCCTGCATCTGGTGGAGGGCCTGCTCCTGGCCATGATCGACATTGATGAGGTCATCCAGGTGATTCGCACCTCGGAGGATGCCGACACGGCCAAGACACGCCTGATGGCGGTCTTCGACCTGGACGAGGTCCAGGCCAAATACATCCTGGAGCTCCGTTTGCGCCGACTGACCAAGATGAGCCGAATCGAGTTGGAGGGCGAGCGCGACGAACTCAAAGAGCAGCTGGAGGCCCTGGAGCTGATTCTGAGTTCCGCCGCCGAACTCGACAAAGTGGTGGTAGACGAGATGGACCAGGCGGTCCAGGCCTGGGGCAGCCCACGGCGCACCGTCATCCTGGACGCGGAGCCTTCCGGCGATCTGGAGCCCGTGGCCCTTCAAGGCGGGTCCGATCCCAAGCTCACCCAGGGCGAACGAACCTCCGACCTGGGCTTGGCCACGGTCAGCGCAAAGGCCGCTTCGACCGCGGACCCGGTCGCAATGCAGGTCAAGGACGAGCCCTGCACCCTCCTGCTGAGCGCGTCCGGCTTGATCGCCCGCTCAGGCGAGGGGGCCCTTGACCTATGGCGCGCCCGATCCGCAGCCGATGGACGGGCAGACGACGATCAAATCGTCTCCATCTTCGTCACCCACACGCTGGCCGACTATGCATTGGTCACATCAGCTGGCCGTCTGGTCACGGCACCGGTGGCCGACCTGCCCCAGGTGCCCATGACCACCTCGCTGAGCCTGGCAGGCGGAGTGCGCGCCGATGAGCTCATTGGCGGCACTCATTCGACCAGCCCGGTCGAGGGTGAACGCACTGTGGCCGCGATTGACCTGTCCGACCAACGCCCGCTAGGGCTTGGCACCCGGCAAGGCGTGGTCAAGCGTTGGAACCGCGTCTCCCCCAGCACGATGGATTCCTGGTCGATTATCGACCTGAAGGAGGGCGACAGTCTCCTGTTCGCGGCTCCAGCGGCCGATGACGACCGCATGGTCCTCATCTCCTCCGACTCCTGCCTGCTCACTTACGAGGCCGCCAAGGTTCGCCCGCAAGGTAGGACTTCTGCTGGCATGACCGGCATCCGTCTGGCCGAGGGCCGCAAGGTGGCCGCCTTCGCGGTCGTGCCCGCGGGGCAGGTCTCCTGGACCTATCGCGAGGGAGAGAACGGCTTAACCAGCCAGTCCGGGGCCGTGGTCCTGACTGTGGCGGGTTCGGGCGAGGCCCTGCCGGGCACTGAGAACGGCGCCGCTAAAGTCACCCCCCTGCAGATGTACCCGGTCAAGGGGCGCGGCACCGGCGGCGTGCGCTCCCAGCGTTTCCTCAAGGGGCAGGACCAGTTGATCCTGGCCTGCGTAGGCCCCTGGCCCCTGCGCGCTTCGACCGCCTCGGGCCGTCCGGTCGACCTACCTGACGTGGATATGCGCCGTGATGCTTCAGGACAGGACCTGGCGGCGCCAATCGCCTACGTCGCTTGAATCGGCCGGCTCTGCCGCTTCCTTCTAGCGGTAGAGCTTCATGCCCTGCGGGCCGAAGGTGAATCCGGCATTTTGGAGGCTCCGGCTGATTGGCGAGGCGACCTGGAACGGCAGGCCATTGACGTCCTTGAATGAGGCGGGTCGTCGCTGGGAACGCAGGCAGACCGCCAGTTCTTCACAGGCCCGCTCCAGTCCGGGCTGGTTTACGCCTTCGAAAACGAGCAGGTGACGACCCTGCACCCCCGCGTAGAGGGCGGGTCGGCCCTGCCAGAAGGCGACCAGCGCGCCGGGCCTGCGGCTAGGGCGCACAACCTGGGAGCCTTTGGGCTCAGCCAGTGGCGGCCAGGGCAATACGCCACCATAGAGGTTTGCTGGATCGCGGGAATCAATCACCAGGGCCGTCCCAGCTTCCGTACCCGTCCGCGAGGAGGGTTCCCCCGCTTGGTCCCGAAGCGCGCTGACCACCTCGCGCTCAGCGAACTGGGTGGGTCCCAAGCCTTGCACGAACGCTCCCCGCAGCAGCTGTCCAGCATCCTCCATGCGCTTGAATACCGGATAGAGGTCAGTGAACCGCATGGGCGCGTCCTGCTGATTGACCGTCGGTGAGGTCGCAAGCCCGTCGCGGTCCAGGACCTGCTGAGCGGCCTCCAATGCCTGGCGGGTCAAGTCTTCGGTCGCCGCTGGCTGGGACGGGCCCATCGCCACCGCCTGAGGCAGGGACCATAGGCCCTGTGAGGCCGCCTGGAGCAAACGCTGGTCGCGGTCCGCGCCAGCCAGGGACCGGCCCCCCGCCAGCGTCCGAGGATTGACAGCCGCCCGGGCCCTGCGGCGCAGGCTGGCGCTCGGCCTGGGGTGACGCGCTGCTCGCTCGCCCAGAAGCTGTCGGATGGGAGCCAAAGTGGAGTTGGTCAGCCTCCCCTGCCAGACCAAGCGCCAGAGGGCCACCGCAAGCCGCTCGGGGTCCAGCGACTCAGGTCCACCCTGCTGGCAGATGGCTTCCAACTGCCTGAAATGGTAAGAGCCGCCAGCGGCGAGAGCTTTGAGGATAGGCTGGGAGGAATCCTGGCCCAGGTCCGTGGCAACGGCTGCCTCACCTTGCCCGTGCTTCGCTCCCCCGGTTCCCGTTACCGCCCGTGACATTGGGAGGGCCAGGAGGGGTGAATCGGACAGGTACCAAGCGAGGGAGCCGACCGACTCGCCTGCCTGCCTGCGACCCAACCAGATAAGGTCTCCAGCGGCTAGGAGCTCGTCGATCATCGCCGGCTCGTAATCAGCCACCCGCGTCGGCAGAAAACTGCTCTCCCACATGTCGGCCGGCAGGTAGACCCCCTCATAAACCTCTAACAAACTCAGAAGGCCTGAGGCACCCCGGTAGCGGCCTCGGCCCAGCGGACCCACCCCCTGCCGTTTCAGTAGGAAACTGCTGTAAGCTGCGGGCTTCACCGGTCGCACAGCCCGACGTGCCTGCTTCAAGGAACGCGAACGTAGGGATTGGAAAACCCTCTGGTGAAGCCATTGCCGTCCCGCTCCGCGCTCGTTGCCAGGTCCTCCATTGGAGCCTTGAGCGGCAGTGGACCGCCACTGCATAATCAGCCCCTCCCCCTCCAGGTCGGCCAAGAGCCGGCTCAGGGCCGAGGGGTCAAACCCGTAGCGTTCCACCAAATCTTGCCTGGTAAAGGGCCCGTGAGTGGCAGCGTAGACAAGGGTCAGCTCACGCATGGCCTTCGGGGCGTCCTCCCGCCCGTCTCGCAACGATTCCAGACGCACAGCGTCATCGGGGCTCGCCCAGTAGGTTTCACCCCCGACCGTGACCGAACGCGCCCTGCCTTGCTCGTGCAACCGGTCCAGGAACCCAAGCGCCCTGCCGCGATCGTCCCCCGCACCGGGCGAGCCGGACTCGTCAGCGGGTTTGAGCCGGGCCGAGAGCTCCTTCAGGCTCAGAGGCCCTAGCGAACGCAGGAGGTCAGCCGCCCCTTCCGCGTCCTTCTTGCGCCTGTGCGGAGACAGGCATTGCAGGTCAGCCTCAAGGGTGGCAACCTGACTGGGATCAATCAGGTCCTGAACCTGTGAGCCGCCGATCAGCTTGGCCAGGAGAACGGAATCCAGGGAGAGCATGGCGGCGTCTTGTTCGGCCTGGGGCAAGTCGTATTGGTACATGTAAGCGCTGACATAGCCGAACAAGAGCCCGGTCGCGAATGGCGAGGGAGTACTGGTGCTCACATCACCCAGCCCCACCTGCCCGGACTCCAAGGCTTTCATCAGGGTCCGCAAGGAGGGCAGGTCGTAGACATCCTCCAGGCACTCGCGCATGGTCTCCGCGAGCAAGGGGAAGCTGCCTTGCTCGCGGGCGGCTTGGAGGAGCTGGGAGGACCGGAGTCGTTGAAGCCAGAGAGGCACCCTGCGCCCAGGTTGGGCCTTGGGCATGAAGAGGGAGCGGGCGGCCACCTGGCGGAAGCGCCCAGCGAAGAGGGCCGACTGGGTTACCGCCGTGCGGACTTCCTCCTCCAAACGGTCGGGGTCGAAGACGAATAAATCCTCGGCCGGCAAATCCCCATCCTCCTGAGCCAGGCGCATGACGATGCCGTCATCGGACGCGTAGACGGAACCGTCGTAGCCCCGCTCCCGCTTGAGCCTGGCGCTGATGGCGAGGGCCCAGGGCTCGTGGACCCGGGCGCCATAGGGGGAATGCAGGATGATCCGCCAGTCGCCTTCTTCGTCCTTGCAGCGCTCCACCAGGAGCTCCCGGTCGCTGGGCAGCAGGCCGGTAGACCCCTCCTGCTCGGCCAAGAGAGAGGCCAGATTACCTTGTCCGTTGGCGTCCACGCCAGCCCGGGACAACCGTCGGCTGGTCCTGGAATCGAATCCCGCCATCCCCCTTGGAGACTGGGATGCCGGAATCAGTCCCGCCGCAAGGTCGCGCGTGAGCCGACCCAAACGACGGCCGAAACCAGCGTCGCGGCCCACACCCTCGCCGTGCCAGAAGGGCAGGCGGGCGGAACGGCCAGGCGCCGGTTGGACGATGACCCGGTCGTTGGTGATTTGCTGGATGCGCCAGGAACTGGTGCCCAAGGTGATGATGTCGCCCACCCTCGACTCGTAAACCATCTCCTCATCCAGCTCCCCCACCCTCCGAGGAGCTCGGCCAGAGCCCGTCTCCTCCTGGGGCAAGACCACCGTGTAGCTGCCACGGTCTGGTATCGTGCCGCCCGAAGTGACGGCCAAGCGCTGGGCGCCGGGCCTGGCCGACAGGACGCCGGATCGCTGGTCCCATGCCAAGGACGGACGGAAAGCGCGAAAGCGCTCATCGGCGCCAACACCGGCGAGCATGGCCAGGACGCTTTCGAATACAGCCCGGTCCAACTGGCTGTAGGGCGCAGCCTGCCTGACCACGTGGTACCAGTCATCAACCGCCATGTCATCCATCGAGACGGCTGCCACTGTCTGCTGGGCCAACACATCCAGCGGGTTGTCGGGCACCTTAGTGGGCTCAATCGCGCCCTCCAGCATGGCCTCGACGCTGGCGGCCGCACCAAGGATCTCCCGGCGGTTAAGCGGGTAAATCAAGGCGTGCGACTCGGCTCCCACCTGATGGTCCGCCCGTCCGACACGTTGCAAGCCGGAAGCTACGGATAGGGGCGGAGCCACTTGGATGACCAGGTCGATCGCTCCCATGTCTATGCCCAATTCCAGGGAAGACGTGGCTACGACGCAGCGCAGGTCACCTGCCTTCAGGGCTTCTTCAATCATCCTCCGGCGCTCCTTGGAGACTGATCCATGGTGGGCCATCGCAATGGGACTCGAGCTGGTGCACACACGCTGGGAGATGGATCCCCCTGTCGATGCGTAATGAACGCCGCTCCCGTCCTTGCCTTGGGAGCCCGCCAAACCTTCGCTTGCCGCAGAAGCGGGGGCGGGCGCCGGAGTGGCCAGCTCATTGAGGCGAGCGGTCAGCCTTTCCGCCTGCCCACGGGAGTTGACGAAGACCAAAGTCGTACGATGGGCGAGCACCGCCTGGAATATGGAGCGCTCGACCGCCGACCAAATCGAGCGCTCACCCGCAGCGCTCCCCGCTTCCATGTCGCCCCCGCCCGAGGCGGGCGCACTGTCCAGGTCGGCCATGTCCTTCACAGGGTCGACCACCTGCAAGTCCAAACGGGATGGCGAAGCGGGTGCAACGACGTCGGCTGGCCGGCAGCCTCCCAGAAAAGCAGCCACCCGCTCTACTGGGCGGACCGTGGCCGACAGGCCGATCCTTTGAGCGGGCCGCCCGGTCAGCAGGTCCAGACGCTCCAGGCTCAAGGCCAAGTGGACTCCGCGCTTGGAAGCGGCAAGGGCGTGAATCTCGTCGATGATGACGGTTCTGACGCTGGTCAGGATCTTGCGGGCCTTGGAGGTGAGCAGCAGGTAGAGGGATTCGGGGGTGGTGACCAGGATGTCCGGCGGATGGGCCGCGATGGCTCGTCGTCCCTTGGTATCTGTGTCGCCTGAGCGCACAGCCACGCTGACCGTAGGCGCCTCCAGACCCTCCTCCTGGTAGGCCGCGGCGATGCCGGCGAGCGGTGTCTCCAGATTGCGCGCCACATCCGCGCCCAGAGCTTTCAGAGGCGAGATGTAAAGGACGCTCACGCCCGGTTTGTCTTTGACCGCCGCCGCCTCGCCGGCTGGCGGCCGCCTCATGAGCTGGTCAATGGCCCAAAGGAAGGCGGCCAGGGTCTTCCCAGAACCGGTCGGCGCCACAATCAGCGAGTTCGCGCCCGAGCGGATGGCCGGCCAAGCAGCCTCCTGGGCGGGCGTGGGCTGGCCAAAGGCGTGGAGGAACCAGGATTGGGTCTGCGGTGAGAAAGCGGCCAGGGCCTTGTTCAACTCGCTCATCTTTACCCTCCCCTCACGCTCGCACCCGGTAGCAGGCCAGCCGCGAGTGGTCCATGAGCCGACGGTCAGGTATCGATCTTGGTGCGATCGAAGTCGTCTGCGTTCTCGACGATGAAGCGCTTGCGCGGCGGCACTTCATCACCCATCAGCAGGGGGAAGATCCGGGCCGCCTGCTCGGCGTCCTCCATGCGGATGCGCCGCAGCATCCGGGTGCGCGGGTCCATGGTCGTGTCGGCCAGCTGGTCGGCGTCCATCTCCCCCAAGCCCTTATAACGCTGGATGTCTTCCTTGTAGGCGATCCCCTGGCGTTGCAGCTCGGCTAACTTGCCTTCCAACTCATCGTCCGAGTAAGTGTAGAGGTATTCCCCCTTGCGTTTGCCGGCCAGTGAGATGCGGTGCAGGGGCGGCACGGCGGCGTAGACGTGACCCTCCTCGATCAGCGGGCGCATGTAGCGGTAGAAGAGGGTGAGCAGGAGGATGCGGATGTGGGCCCCATCCACGTCGGCGTCGGTCATCATGATCACCTTGTTGTACCGCGACTGGGAGATGTCGAAGTTCGCTCCCGAACCGGCGCCCACCACCTGGATGATCGAAGCGCATTCCTTGTTGCCCAGAATCTGTGAGATCGATGCCTTCTGCACGTTCAAGATCTTGCCGCGGATAGGCAGCAGGGCTTGGAAGGCGGAGTTGCGGGCGGCCTTTGCCGTGCCCAGGGCCGAATCGCCCTCCACGATGAAAAGCTCGGCGATGTCGTCGTTGCCGGGCATGCAGTCCGAGAGCTTGGAAGGCATCGAGGCGGACTCCAGCGCGTTCTTGCGCCGGGTCACTTCCTTGGTCTTCCTGGCCTGGATGCGGGCGTGCATCTCGCCGACGATCTTCTCCATGACCCGGCCGGCCTGCTCCTTGAACCCGCGCTTGGAGCCGGAGATCATCTGACCGAACTGGTCGTCGGTCATCCTGGTCACAACTGGCTTGACTTGGGCCGTGCCCAAGACATCCTTGGTCTGCCCCTGGAACTGCGGCTCGGCGATGCGCACGGTGACCACGGCGACCAGTCCGGCCAGCACGTCGTCTCGCTCGATCTTGGCGTGCGGGTCTTTCAGATTGACCTTGAGCTTGCGGGCGTTGGCCTCCATGACCTTGCGCACCTGCCGGGTCATCGCGTTCATGAAACCATCCACGTGCATGCCGCCGCCGGGGGTGGCGACCACGTTGACGAATGAGCGGATGGTGGAGTCGTAGTCGTTGACCCAGCGCAGGGCGATATCCACCCCGCAGGCCCGCTCGATCCGTTCGGCGTGGAGCTCCCCGTTCGGCCCGACCTTCTGGGTCTCCTCCTGGTATGAGCCCTCGCCATGGATGCGCCAAATGTCACTGACCGGCTCGCCGTTGGAAAGGTAGTCCACGAAATCGACCACGCCGCCTGTGTGGAGGAACTCCTCCACCCGCTTATGGCCTGCGGGGTTCACGGGTCGCAGCTCGACCCCGGCTTCCGGCAGGTCCCGCCCAAGCGGGGGCTCACCCGACTCGTCCTGGTTCGGCGCAGGTTCAGCTCCAGCGAAGGTTGCGTCCTCAGCCTCATCAACTGATTCGGCCGCCTCGGCTTGAGGCCCAGCCGCCTGTTCCTGGACAGCCTGGGAGTCTTCGCCCGCTGGAGCCACAGGCTGGTCGACCTCCAGCAGCTCGTCCCTGCTAGGGTCCCCCGTCTCCTGGATGTTCTCATCGATGACAGTGATCTTGAGCCCTGGCACCAGGAAGCTGGTCTGCCGCACACGGTCGATCAGCTGCTGGTAGCTGAATTCGGCGGTGCTGTTGAAAATCTCCGGGTCCGCCCAGTAGCGGATACGGGTTCCGGTCCGCTTGGGCGGTACCTTGCCCACGACGCGCAGCTGGGTGGGCCTGCCCTTTCGGGTGCGTTTGAAGGGGGAATCAGGCGAAGGGCGCTGGCCATCCTCCTCCGTGTACACCCCCGGATGTCCCTGGTGGAACTCCATCCGGTAGGTCTTGCCGCCGCGGTCGACTTCCACATCCAGCCGGGAGCTTAGGGCGTTCACCACTGATGAGCCCACGCCATGCAAACCGCCAACCGCCGTGTAGGAGGCGTTGCCGAACTTGGCGCCGGCATGCAGTTTGGTCAGCACCACCTCCACTCCGGACAGACCGGTCTTACGCTCCACATCGACAGGGATGCCGCGGCCATTGTCGGCCACTTCGATCGACCCATCGTCGTGGAGCGTAACTGTGATCTCGTCGCAGGCCCCGGCCAGCGCCTCGTCCACCGAGTTGTCGATGATCTCCCAGAGACAATGCATGAGGCCTTGGCTGTCGGTCGTGCCGATGTACATACCCGGCCGTTTGCGTACCGCGTCCAAGCCCTCCAGCACGGTCAGAGAATCCGCGCTGTAGGCTTCTTCCTGCGCTTTCGCGGCTTTGGTGTCCCGTCCTGCCTGTGACATAACCCTCTTCGCTGTAATCCCTGTCCTCTCCTATACGCCGACCGCCTAGATCACTGGTCCAGGAAGTCACGCAAGGTCTGCGAACGCGAGGGGTGGCGCAGTTTGGACATGGTCTTGGATTCGATCTGACGGATGCGTTCGCGCGTGACCCCGTAGACCCGGCCGATATCATCCAGGGTCTTAGGCTGACCGTCCTCCAGGCCGTAGCGCATTTTAATCACGCCGGCCTCACGCGGGCTCAAGGTCTCCAGCACCTGTTTGAACTGCTCCTGGAGCAAAGAGAAGGCCACGGCGTCCGAAGGCGCGATGGCGTCCGTATCCTCAATCAGGTCGCCGAACTCGGAATCACCGTCCTCGCCCAGAGGGGTGTGCAGGGAGATGGGCTCACGGCCGTACTTCTGGACCTCTTGGACCTTTTCGACCGGCATGTCCAACTCACGGGCCAACTCGTCGGGCGTGGGCTCACGGCCCAGGTCCTGCAGCATCTGCCGCTGGACCCGGGAAAGCTTGTTGATGACCTCGACCATGTGGACGGGCACGCGGATGGTGCGCGCCTGGTCCGCCATGGCTCGGGTGATGGCCTGGCGAATCCACCAGGTGGCGTAGGTGGAGAACTTGTATCCCTTGGTGTAGTCGAACTTCTCCACGGCGCGGATCAGTCCTAAGTTGCCCTCCTGAATCAGGTCCAGGAAGAGCATTCCACGGCCTGTGTAGCGCTTGGCCAGGGAGACCACCAGACGCAGGTTGGCCTCCAACAGGTGGTCCTTGGCCTTCTTGCCGTCGTTGGCGGCCCACTTGAGCTCGCGCTTACGCTTGAAGGTCATATCCTCGCCTTCGGTGTCCAAGAGGTGCTGGGCGTACAGGCCAGCCTCGATCCGCTCGGAGAGGTCCACCTCCTGTTCGGCGTTCAGCAGCGAGACGCGGCCAATCTGCTTCAAGTAATCCTTGACTGGGTCCGCGGTGGCCCCGGCGGTGACAACGCGACGCTTGGGATTGCCGGAGGGGGTCACGTTCTCGTCATCGTCGGAGTCGGAGACCACGAAAGCGCCCTTGATGTCAGGAGGCGTGACCACTGGCTTGGGGCTCTCCTCCTCGTCCTCATTGCCGTCAACTTCGCCGTCCGGCTCTTCGTCCTCGACCTGGTCCTCTTGGCCCTCTTCCAAATCGTCGATGTCAAGCTCCTGGTCCTCTTCCAGCTCCTCTGGCGCCTTGTCCTCCAGGGCTTCGTCGTGTTCGCTGGATTTTGAGGCCTTGGTCTTAACCGTGGCTTTAGTGGTGGTCTTGGAGGATCGAGCCTTGCTGGAGGAGGCGGCTGATTTGGATGAGCCTTTGGCCTTCCGAGTGGAGGAGGACGAAGACTTGGCCCCACCCTTGCTAGGGACCTTGCGGGCCTTGGTCTTCGCGGGAGCAGCCACCTGACCGGACTCCTCCTGCCCGCTACGCTCGCTATCGCCGGATGTCGTGTCCTTCGTGGCCAACTTATTCCTCCTGAACATTCCCGCTCATCCCACCGCCCGCGCTGAGGCGCACTTCAGGCAAGGGCAAATCGTCAACTACTACAGTGAACCATTTCAACCGGACGATTATTCCCGCCTCGCCAGGACTGTTCCACCATCCGGACTTTAACGACCCCTACCCTGCCCAAGCCGGACGCACTTGATGGCGGAGGGCCGCCAGGATGATCGAGGCCAGCGTGCAACCCTCGTCCAAGCTCAAGGCCCTCAGCGCGCAGTCCATGGCGTCGCCCCTCCCCATCCACCACATCACATAGGCCATGATCGCTAGGGGCTGCACTTGGAAGGCGCCCGGCAGCCCTCGCGCCATCTGATCAAGCATGACCAGCCCGGCCTGACAGCGGGGGCGGTCGGGACGGACGGCTGGATCAGTGAAGGCTGAATCCAGGCAACGGCACAGGAAGCGCACGCTCTCATCCAGATCAGGCCTTGCGCACAGGTTAATCAAATCGGACCCCTCCAACCGGGAGCGAGGGCAGAGCATGGAGATGACGATAGCGTCGCGGATGGTCATGGTCTGCGCGATGGCGACCCCGATGTCCATCATCGAGGCAACGTCCAGACTGGCTTTTTCGGGAGGAGCCTGCCCGAGCCCGTCCACCCAGACGCGCAGGGGCCGCTCCATCCAGCGCCGGTCAGCCTCCTGCACACCCCGTTCGCGCCGTTCACGCCGGTAACGCCCCAGGAGCTGGCTCATCCTCTCTTCCATCCCGCACTGGTCCGCGCTCGCCTGAATTCCCTGACTCGCTGCATCCATAACTCGCCGCCTTTCATGACGCTAGCCACCGACTCGACCAGGCTCCATAGGCCCGGCCGTCCGCTCCGCCCAGCTTGGCACGCGGCGACATGTCCTCCCTAACCGCCAGACCAATGTGGTCGAATGTGGCTAACCAGTCTCGTCCCTTCCCCTGGGGCCACCCTTGCCGTTAGGCTCAGTGGCATGACAGACGAGCGAATGGCGCGAAAAGTCACTGAACGTGCGCTAGACCTGGTCTCGGGCTTTCTTGACGCCTGGGCGGGGCGGAGTTCCGGCTTGCCCCGGCAGGCCATCGAGAGGGTGCGCCGCCAGGCTTTGCGCTCCAGCCATGGCGGCAAGCGTCTGCGGGCCTTGCTCCTCCTGGACACCTGCCAAGCTGTTGCGGCGTCCACAGCGGATGCGGACCGCTTGGAGCGACCGGTCCTGGACCTAGCCTGCGCGCTGGAGCTCTTCCAGACCTCCGTCCTTGTCCACGACGATTTGATTGACCAAGCCGACCTGCGACGAGGTCAGCCATCCGCGCAGGTAGCGCTGAACGAGGACTGGTCGGGGCTGACCGGGGACATGGGCTCGAACGGGCGGCGCGCCGGCTCCTCCCTGGCCCTGCTCATGGGTGACCTGCTCGCGGCGGCCGCGAGCGCCAGCGCTGACCAAGCTTGCGAAAGTCTGCCCCACCCACACGCTTGCCGGCAAACTTTCCTCGCCATGGAGGGGCAGGTGGACCAAGGGCAGGTCATGGACCTGGCTATGGAGTCGCTGCCGTTGGAAGACCCGGGGAGCCTGCGTGAGGCCGCCCTGGCGACCATAGAGGCCAAGACCGCCTCCTACACAACGGTCGCCCCCCTCCAGCTAGGCCTCCTTGCCGCCGGCCGCGAGCCCGAATTGTCCCGGAGCTTGGCCCGGAAGCTGGGCGTCGGCCTGGGCGTGGCCTTCCAGTTGGCCGATGACCTGCTCGATGTGACCGAACCCTCCGCCGCTTCCGGCAAACCCGCCTGCGGGGACATCCGCGAGGGGAAGCGCACCGTTCTGCTGGCAGATGCCCTCGAATCGGCCAGCGACGGTGAGCGGTCCCGCCTGTGCGATATCTACCAGGCTCCGGCCCGAAGCCAGGAGGACGTGCGATGGGCGGCTGACCTCTTCCGCTCCAGCGGGGCGATCGACCGTGCCAGTGAGCGCATTGCCACGCTCAGGGCCGAGGCAGGGCAAGCCCTGAGCGATTTTAATGCGGTTTTGAACCTTGACGAGGCCAGCGGTCGGGTGCTGGCCAAGGCCTGTGACCGATTTTTGCCCTAAGCGCCCCTGGTCGCTGCCAAGACCAGGCGCTAGCATAAAGGACAGGGCCTGAACGCGGGCCTGGCCTCGTTCGGGGCCCAGGGCCGCCCAGGGTGGATTTTTCGCCAAGAAGAGGTCCTAGAACGCTCCACGCATCCAGGAAGGCCATACGATACGACTATGAGTCAAGCGGCAGAGGCGAACACGGGTCGAATCATCGAAGGCCGATACCGCATCATTGGCAAAATCGCCGAGGGCGGCATGGCCACGGTCTATGAGGCCCTGGACCAACGGCTGAACCGGCATGTAGCCGTCAAAATCATGCATGCCCAGCTGGCTCAAGGCCTTCACCGGGCCCAGTTCGAGGAGCGCTTCCGCCGGGAGGCGACTTCGGCGGCAGCGATCGCCAACCCCCATATCGTCCAGGTTTACGACACCGGGCAAGTGGACGGCCTGGACTACCTGGTCATGGAGTACGTGCACGGGGTCAACCTGCGCTACGAGATGAACCAGCAAGGCACGTTCACGCTGAAGGAGACCATCCGCATCGTCTCCGAGGTCTTGGATGGTCTGGCCTCCGCCCATGAGGCCGGGGTCGTGCACCGCGACATCAAGCCGGAGAACATTCTGATCAACGACCGGGGCCACGTGGAGATCACGGATTTCGGCCTGGCCAGGGCCGCCTCCCAGGCCACCCTTTCCTCCACCGGCATGCTCCTGGGCACCGCGGCCTACCTGCCGCCGGAGACGATCGAACAGAACCTGGCCACCCCGCAAGGCGACCTGTACGCGGTGGGGATCGTGGCTTGGGAGATGCTGACCGGATCGGTCCCCTTCGTCAGCGATAACCCGGTGACCGTGGTGTTCAAGCACGTCCACGAGGATGTGCCACCTCTATCCCAGGTCTGCCCCGGCATCGACCCGGCCGCGTCCGCTTTCGTCTCGAGGCTTTTGGCCCGCAAGCAGGAGGACCGGCCTGCGGAGGCCAGCGCGGCCCTGGCTGAGCTCAAACAGGATATGGCTGGTTTGGACCTGGAAGCCTGGCGTTACCGGTTGATGCCAGCCGATCCGACCGAATCAGCGGACAAACCTGCGCTCGCGGGCACGTCAGTCCGGGCGGCAGCGGCGGAGCCTGGCACCACCGGCGGAGAGGATCAGCAGGGCGATCAGGCCGATGACCTCTTCGCCGACGCGGACGAGCCCACGGTGGCCTTCGACGAAGGCTCACTCAGGTCGGGTACGGATGAGGATCCCAGCGCAACCCGCCGGTACGCCGCGGCCTCGCCTTCAACCAAGCGGCAGACCGCGCCGATGACCGCGGTCCAGGAGCTGGGCGAGATGGACAGCAAACCCACCCATCGGCGCGGCCGTTGGGTCGCCATCGTCGTCATCGTCATCCTGGCCCTGTTGGCCGCCTGCGGTGGCGGCGGCGCATGGTGGTACTTCCGCGGCCCCGGGTCCTACTGGAAGCTCCCCCGCCCCAATGATGTCTCCTGCCAGGAGGGCCAGCCATGCTCGATCAAGGGCGCCGACGCCGCCCACTACGAGCAGACCCTTAAGGTAGCCGGCATCCCTTACACGATCAAGAATGATTTTTCGGACACTGTGCCTCAGGGCCATGTCATCGATGCCAATCCGGGCCAGGCGGACGACAAGGTGAGCAAGCGCGGGGGCGAAGTCAGCCTGATCGTCTCGCGCGGGGTAAAGATGGCAACCATTCCCCAAGACATCCTTGTCCCATCCTCACAGGTTGGCGCGCACCCTTTGGAAGCACTGAAACAGGCGGGCTTCAGCCAGATCAACCACCAGGATGCCAATGACGAGTACTCGATGGACGTGCCCGAAGGCGCGGCCCTGAGGGTGGACCCGGCCCCTGGAAGCACGACCAAGCACAACGAAACCGTCAGCATCACGCTCTCCAAGGGACGTATGCCGGTGACCATGCCCACCGTGGTCGGCAAGAACCGGGATGATGCCAGCCAGGCCCTGAACGAGCTCAGACTCAAGACGAACTATTCGGAGCAGTGGTCGGACACCATCGCCTCCGGGCAGATCATCTCCGCCTCCCACAACGCGGGTGACTTCCTGCACTGGGGCGATCAAGTTGACCTCGTGGTCTCGAAGGGCCCGCAGATGGTGACCCTGCCCGACTTGCGCGGCAAAAACGAGAATGATGCCAGCAAGGCCTTGAAAGATCTCGGGCTGGAGGTCAATATCTCGGCCCCCCTAGGCGACCTGTCGCACACGGTCCGACTGCAGAGTCCGGGGCCTGGCGAGCAGGTGCGCCTGCATGGCACTGACGGCAAGCCCACCGTCATCACCCTCACCGTGGTCTGAGGCACGCTCGTAGGCCAACCCCGGCCCCAGGCGAATGTGTCAGCGGACATGCGCCCGTGCGCGGCACCTCCCGCACTGGCAGGTGGCGGAGCGACCTCAGTTGGACGGAATCCTCTTCTTGACCACTTGGGCGTAGATGTCCACGTACTCCTGCCCACTCATCCGGTCGATCTCATGCATGACCTGGTCGGTCAGCCTCCTGATCTCCTCGTGGGTCAGCTGGTTGACCGATTCGCGAGGCACGCGGATGGGGCGTCCGAAAATCACCGTGGTCTTACCCCGGCTGGGCAGGGTCTTGCCGGGCCGTTGAAGCTCCCTAGTGCCGATCAGGGCGGCAGGCACAATCACGGCGCCGGTCTCGAAGGCCAGGCGCGCTACGCCGGTGTGCCCCCGGTAGAGGCGACCATCAGGGCTGCGGGTACCCTCAGGGTGGATGCCGAAAATATGCCCTTGCTCAAGGATCCCGCGCGCCCTCTCCAGTGCGCCCAACGACTTGGAACCGCCCGAGCGGTCCACCGGGAAAACGCCCACCGAGCTGAACCACCACTTCTTGAAGCGGCCTTTCAGACCCCTGCCTGTAAAGTACTCGGACTTGGCCATGAAGTGAATCATCCGTGGGCAAGCCACCGGCAGGAGGCCATCATCGATGACGGCCAGGTGGTTGGATGCGATGATGACCGGTCCTGACTTGGGAATGTTCTCCACACCGCGTACATCCGGATGGAGCCATGCGCGGGCCAGGGGACCTAAGAGCCTGACGAAGAACCAATAATGCACAAAGCCTCCCTTGTCGGCCAGTCAGGGTGGCGGATGACTTCCGCCGCGGTTACTCTTGGGTATATGACCCAGCACAAGGATAGCAACGGCGATGACAAGCCCAAAACGCCTTCCGGGATTCACCGCGGCGGTGACGGTCGAACCGGCGACGACTGGCAGGATTTCCTGGCGGCTCACAGCGAGGATTTGGGCGACGTGGAAGCTTCCTCAACGGCCCGCAAGTTCGAGCGCAAGGCGCGTAAGGCTGACAAGCAGGCAGCCCTGAAAGCCTCGGATTTGGACCGTTCGGCCTTTGTTGACAGTGGCCCAGGCGCAGGACGCGGCCCGCGCGACTTCTCCTCCAGCTGGCTGGATGTGGATGAGGTCATGGACCAGAGCTCCGATTTCATTCCGCCGAACCCGGACTTAGGCGCCCCCAAGGCGACTGGCATCCTTTACACGGTTCTCACCCTGATAGGGGTCCTGGGCCTGGCCGCCTCCCTCTTCCTGCCCCATCCGCCGTCCGTCCTAGGGCCTGTTTTCGGACTGTGCACCCTGATCGGCATAGCTGGGCTAATCGCGGGGCGTCGGGACTTCCGCCAGCGTCGCGCTCCGGATGATGACGGAGCCCGGGTCTGAGCCCGATAAGGCGTACGAATAAAGCAGGTCCCCTCCGGTTTCGCTGGAGGGGACCTGCTGGTATCGACCGCTAACTAGCGAGCTGCTTTACTGCTCGTTCTGCCCGTGGCACATCTTGTACTTACGCCCGGAGCCACAGGGGCAAGGAGCGTTGCGCGAGGTGCCGGGGAAGGTGCGCCCGTCGGCCCAGGGCGTGTGCTCTTCCTCAGCCTTAGGCCGCTTGCTGGCGGGGACCGCTTGCTCGGCGTGGCTCAGAGGGGCAGGGCCCACGGGACCAGCCGCTTCCTCGCTATCCTCGCCCTCACCGTGCTCCTGACGGTCCTGGTCGGCCGCAGTGGCCCGTTCATCGGCGTCGTCATCAACAGCGTCCGGGTCTGCCGGGGACTCGTAATTGATGTCCTCGCTATCCTCTTGGTCAGACTCGTTGGACTCTTGCTGGCGTTGAGCTTCGGCCATCGCACGCTCGGATTCGGCTACCTGGCCCAAATCCACGTTGTAAAGAAGCTGGACGGACTCCTCCTTGATCGCGTCGATCATGGAGTTGTACATCTGGAAGCCCTCGCGCTGGTACTCGACCAGGGGGTCGCGCTGGCCCATGCCGCGCAGGCCGATGCCGTCCTTCAGGTAGTCCATCTCGTAGAGGTGCTCTCGCCACTTCTGGTCCAGGACGGAAAGGACGACCCTGCGCTCCAGCTGCCGCATGGAGTCGGCGCCCAGCTCCTCCTCGCGCTTGGCGTAAAGCCCGTCCGCCTCCTCGACCAGCTGATCCAGCAGCTTCTTGACGGCCTTATCGCCCTTGAGCTTACCCAAGGAATCCTTGGCATCGTCCTCATTCAAGCTAATCCCGCACAGGCCGCCCAGGGCTTCGCTCATCCCCTTCCAATCCCAGTCCGCGGGCTTGTCGGAGCCGTTCTGGGCACCGTGGATGTAGGAGCCGATCGTGTCGGCGATGAAGCGGTGGATGTCATCGCTGATGTCCTCGCCCTGGAGCACGGCCTGACGCTCGGCGTAGATGACCTTACGCTGCTTGTTCATCACGTCGTCGTACTTGAGCACGTTCTTGCGAATCTCGTAGTTGCGAGACTCCACCGACTTCTGAGCGTTGCGCACGCCCTTGGAGACGGACTTGGACTCGATCGGCTCACCCTCAGGCATACCCTTGGACATGACTCGCGCCACCAGCTGGGTGTTGAACAGGCGCATCAAGTCGTCTTCCAGCGACAGGTAGAAGCGGGACTCGCCCGGGTCGCCCTGACGGCCTGAACGACCGCGCAGCTGGTTGTCGATCCGGCGGGACTCGTGGCGTTCGGTGCCCAGCACGTACAGGCCACCGAGCCCGACGACCTCCTCATGCTCGTCCTTGACCTGCTCCCTGACGGCCTCCAAGGTCTCGGGCCAGAGCTTCTCATACTCTTCGGGCGTGTCGTCCGGGGAGTAACCCTGCTCCTTGAGCTTGGCATCAGCCAGGAACTCCACGTTGCCGCCCAGCATGATGTCGGTGCCTCGCCCTGCCATGTTCGTGGCGACGGTGACGGCGCCCTTGCGGCCTGCGACAGCCACGACCCCGGCCTCTTTCGCATGCTGCTTAGCGTTGAGGACCTGGTGGTCAATGCCAGCCACGTCCAGCAGGGAGGAAACGACCTCGGAGGACTCGACCGAGGCGGTGCCCAGCAGAATCGGTTGCCCCTTGGCGTGACGCTTGGCCACATCCTTGACGATGGCGGCCAGCTTCTCCTTCTTAGTCCGGTAAATCAAATCGTCCTGATCCTTGCGAACCATGGGCTTATTGGTCGGAATGGGAAGCACGCCCAGCTTGTAGGTGTTCATGAACTCGGCGGCCTCGGTCTCGGCCGTACCGGTCATGCCCGCCAGCTTGTCGTACATGCGGAAGTAGTTCTGCAAGGTGATGGTGGCGAAGGTCTGGTTCTCGGCCTTGACCTCCACACCCTCCTTGGCCTCAATGGCCTGATGGAGGCCTTCGTTGTAGCGGCGGCCGTGCAGGAGGCGACCCGTATGCTCATCGACGATCAGGACCTCGCCGCCTTGGACCACGTAATCGCGGTCCTTCAGGAAAAGCTCCTTCGCCTTGATGGCGTTGTTAAGGTAGCCGATCAGGGCGGTGTTGCCAGGCTCATACAGGTTATCGATGCCCAGGTAGTCCTCGACCTTGGTGATGCCCGGGTCGAGAATGCCGACGACCTTCTTCTTCTCGTCGACCTCGTAGTCCTCGTCACGGGTCAGCCGGGGAACCAGCTTGGCGAACTGCCGGTACCAACGGGTCACGTCACCCTCGGCCGGGCCAGAGATGATCAGAGGGGTACGGGCCTCATCAATCAGGATGGAGTCCACCTCATCGACGATCGCGTAGTGGTGGCCGCGCTGGACCAGCTCGGCCTTGTCCCAGGCCATGTTATCGCGAAGGTAGTCGAAGCCGAACTCGTTGTTGGTGCCGTAAGTGATGTCGGCCTCGTACTGCTTGCGGCGTTCAGCGGGCTTCTGGTCCGTGATGATGCAACCGACCTTCATGCCCAGGAAGCGGAAGATGCGGCCCATAAGCTCGGACTGGTAGGAGGCCAGGTAATCATTGACGGTGACCACGTGCACGCCTTCGCCGGACAAGGCGTTCAGATAGGCGGGCAGGGTGGCGACCAAGGTCTTGCCCTCACCGGTCTTCATCTCGGCGATATTGCCCCAGTGCAGGGCGGCGCCGCCCATAAGCTGCACATCGAAGTGCCGCTGGCCCAGGGTGCGCTTGGAGACCTCACGCACTGTGGCGAAAGCCTGGGGCATCAGGTCGTCCAGCTTTTCGCCCCTGTCCAGGCGCTCTCTGAACTTGGCGGTCTGGCCCTTGAGTTCCTCGTCACTCAAGGCGGAGATCTCATCCTCCAAAGCGTTGGTCGCCTTCGCCACGCCCTCAAGCTTGCGAAGCTGGTGCCCCTCGCCCATGCGTAGGACTTTGTCCAAGACTGCTACCACGTTGCGCTCCCTATGGTTCTTCCCAACAATACCCAGGACCTGCCTGATTCACCCCAGGTCAGACCAAAGCCGTCCCCATCTTACGCGACGAGGCGGATTTTCTCGACTGGCCGGCGGTGGGTCCAGCTCTCGGCCCCGAACGCATGCGGCTTCCAACCAGACCATCCCGGGCTGACCCCGATGACGCCGAGGCCTTCATGACTATTCGGATGCCAGCCCGGTCGTGAGCTGGCCCATGCGCGATTGGCGCGTATGCGAAGCGCCCAAGCGGGCTTGCCCGCCTGGGCGCCGTGAATGCGAGGCCCAGCGGAATGCCCCGCTGATCCTGCTCAGTCGTTACTTTTTGCCGCCGGCTACGTTCTCGGGGGTGTCAATCTCGAAGACGCCGTAGGACCAGCCGTGACGGTGGTAGACCACTGAGGGTCGGCCTGTCTCCTTGTTGACGAAGAGGAAGAAGTCATGACCAATCAACTCCATCTCGTACAGGGCCTCGTCAATCGACATGGGCTCGGCAATGTGGAGCTTGCGACGGATCACGATTGGAGTGTCGCCCACCTGGACTTCGACCGACTCCCCCGGGCCCAAGTCGGAAGCCATAGCGTCCTGT
Source organism: Bifidobacterium actinocoloniiforme DSM 22766 (assembly GCF_001263395.1). NCBI lineage: Bacteria > Bacillati > Actinomycetota > Actinomycetes > Bifidobacteriales > Bifidobacteriaceae > Bifidobacterium > Bifidobacterium actinocoloniiforme. The sequence goes on from NZ_CP011786.1 coordinate 702,189, forward strand.
TGGGCTGAGTTATCGGGGTTAGGGGCCTCGGCCGGCTCCTGGGGCTGCTCGACTTCAACCTCCATCGGCAGTGGCGCGTGTTCCAGGCCACGACGGTGGTCCTTGCGGCGATCGCGGGTGCGGCGCAAGCGCAGGGTGAGCTTATCCAAGGCCCTGTCCAGGGCCGCGAATTCATCGGCTGAGGATGCTTCAGCCCTGACTACGGTCTTGCCGGCGATTACTGTCAGCTCCACGCGCTTGGCGGAATCAGCCTGCCGGGGGTTGCCCTCATGGGTCAGTACGACCTGGACGCGCTGGGCGTCGGGGGCGATAGCGGTCACACGATTCATCTTGCTTTCGACGACGTCACGGAACTTCTGCTTGATCTGCGTATGGCGTCCGGTAATGACGATGTCCATGTGGACCTCCTTGCATCAAGGAACGGGACGGGCCCGTTGCGGGGACCGGTGATGCTGCCACACATCCCGGCTTACCCCGATTGTAGCCGATGAAACCTGCCGGCCGCAGGCAGGACCCCCGCTTGATGACACGCGGTCACGCCCCATCGGCTATGCTGATGGGGCGTGAGGTCTCTCGATGGCCGCGGCGGCTTCCTGGCCGCTGAGGAACTTCCGGGCTCCACAGAGCACGATGGCGGATAACGTCCGCCCAGGGTGACCTGAGAGAGAGCGCAACAGAGAGCAGACCGCCCACCGCAAGGCGGGTAAGGGTGAAAGGGCGGTGTAAGAGACCACCGGGCTCCTGGTAACAGGAGTCGCATGGCAAGCCTCATCGGGAGCAAGGCCAAGCAGAAGGCATCAAGGGTTGCTCGCCCCGCCTTCGGGTAGGCCGCTGGAGCCTGGCGGCGACGTCAGGTCGAGATGGATGGCCATCCGTCCCTTCGGGGACGACAGAACCCGGGGTATGAGGGGCCTCACGCTTCATCTCCCCATGGGCAGCAAGCCCCTTACAGGTCTTCGTTGGTGAACAAATCCGCCGCCACCTGGCGGATGGCTTCCGGGCTATGGCCCTTGCGTCCGGCGGCAGCCCAAAGCCGACGCTTGCGTTTTTGCAAGTCCATGCCCTGGGTCTTGCAGGCCACTTTCCTCCCCAGCTCATAGGCCGAATCGATGAAGAGGCCCTGCCTGACGGCCTTCGCCACCACCTGCTCAGCCAGGGGGCGTTCCAGGCCTTTTCTGACCATCTCGCGTACCGCCCCGCGCTCGCCAAGGTTTCGTTTTAAGCAGTAGCGCAGGAAGCCCTCGGCGTAGGCCTCGTCATCGACCAGGCCCAGCTCTTCCAACCGACTGACCGTCGTCTCGATGACAAGCTCGTCGTACCCCTTGCCAGCCAGGCGTTGGGCCAACGCCTTACGAGGGCGCGCGGCGGCGTCCAAAAGCGTCAGAGCGGCCTCACGGCAGGCGTCGGCATCCGCAGGGTCACGGGGGCCATCACCGGCGGTCGCTGAGCCTCGGGCGCCGAACCCACCGCGTTTTGGCAAGCGTTGAGATCGCCGTCCATGCTTGCCTTTCAATGAACGTCCGCCAGCATGGCCGCCCGCAGGCACACCTGCATTGCGGCCATCCTCAGCTGCACTGACGCCGAAATGCCCACCGCCCCTCGCCGGAGGCAACTTGATTTCACCTGTCCCTGCACCCCTCTGGCTACCTGGGCCTGAAGCGTCCCGGCTGCGCGTGGAGGAAAGCCCGGAAATAGACGAATCAGTCGCGTCGTCATCGGGGGCGGCATCAGAACCGCCCTGGGTGGGATCCCCCTTCGGCTCCGTGATCAGTTGGGGATGCTCCTTAAGGAAGGCCGCCGCTTCAATCACGATTGAATCCTCAGACCGCCTGGGCCGTCAGAACAGGGGCACTGGGCGAGCCGGCCTCGGTCGGCGCTTTCTCAATCCCCGATGCATCGGCAACCGCAGCAGGCTGGTTTCCACCACCCTGAGCGTCGGCGCCCCCATCTTCCGCCTTGGGCTTCAAACCAAAGGCGATCTTGACCTTGTCTTCGATCTCCTGGGTCAGCCCTGGGTTGTCCTTCAGGAATTGGCGGACGTTCTCCCGGCCCTGCCCCAGTTGGTCGCCCTCGTAGGTAAACCAGGAACCGGATTTCTTGATCACATTGGCTTGGAGGGCCATGTCGATGACCGAGCCTTCCTTGGAGATGCCCTCCCCGTAGAGGATGTCGAACTCGGCGATCTTGAAGGGCGGAGCCATCTTATTCTTGACCACCTTGACCTTGGTGCGGTTGCCCACGGCCTCGTCACCGTTCTTCAAGGTCTGAATCCGACGGATGTCCAGGCGAACCGAAGAGTAGAATTTCAGGGCCTTGCCACCGGTTGTGGTCTCGGGGCTGCCGAAGAAAACGCCGATTTTCTCGCGCAACTGGTTGATGAAGATGGCGGTGGTGTTGGCCTGGGAGAGCGCTCCGGTCATCTTGCGCAGGGCCTGGCTCATCAGTCGGGCTTGCAGGCCGACATGGCTGTCGCCCATATCGCCATCGATCTCGGCCTTGGGCACCAGGGCCGCCACCGAGTCAATCACGATCACGTCCAGGGCGCCGGAGCGGATCAACATGTCGGCGATTTCCAGTGCCTGCTCGCCGTTATCCGGTTGCGAGACGATCAGCGAGTCGGTGTCCACGCCGAGCTTGCGGGCGTACTCCGGGTCCAACGCGTGCTCGGCGTCGATGAAGGCCGCTACCCCGCCGTTCTTCTGGGCATTGGCCACCGCATGCAAAGCCAGGGTTGTCTTACCGGAGGACTCCGGTCCGTAAATCTCGACAATCCTGCCCCTGGGCAGGCCACCGATGCCCAAAGCCATATCCAGAGCCAGGGAACCAGTGGGGATCACTTCCACGTCTTGGACCGGCTTGTCGCCCAGACGCATGGCTGATCCCTTGCCGAAATTCTTCTCCACCTGCGCCAGAGCCGTGTCCAGGGCCGCCTTGCGCCGCGGATCCATGCCGTCGACATCCTCGACTTTGGACTTGGACTTGGCTTTGCTGTTGGTCTGATGTGCCATCTGGCTCTCCTTCATCAATCGTTTCGTCAGGCCCACCCTAAACGAAGGCTCGACCCCATGGCCAGCTGTTCGCGCAATGTGGTCGAACGTGATCAACCCCCGCCGCCGGCGCTTGGCCACCCCTCGTGACAGCTACCAGCATACCCGAAGATGCGAACAAATGTTCGAAATGACCTCAGGCGGCCGGCAGGGGCGGCGCGTTATGGTCCTTGCCCCAACGCTGGGGATCGGGGACCTCCATCTGGTCGCACAGGACGTTCCAGACGACCCGGGGTTCCACACCCGCCTCCAGGGCCTCGTAAACCGTCATGGAATCCAACGCCGCCAGGCGCTGGTCCTCGGCTAAACTCCGCCCGTAGACGCGGCCGAAGACCTCCTCCAGCAAGGTCCAGAATTCACGTTCCCTCACTGCACCTCCCTTTCACCCTTAAGCACGAACACGGCGGGGCATCCGGCTCTCAAGAACCGCACGCCCCGCCGCAGTCATCGGCGCCCGACCGCGCCATCAGCCCTGATGGGTCTCCAGGTAATCGGCCACCAGACGCAAGGTCTGGGGCACACCCAACCCGAGGGCCTCAGCGATAGAGCTCAACAACTCCGAGCTGGCTTCCTTTTGCCCACGCTCGACCTCGGAGAGGTAGCCGAGCGAGACGCCGGCCTTCTCACTGACCTCACGCAGGGTCTTGTGGTCATTGGTACGCAGCTCGCGCAGCACATGGCCCAGAGCCTGCCGGAGCGAAACCCCCTGGCCCTCACGCTGATCATCCTGCCCCTGCGCTTCGTCCTGCTGGCTGGCGCTCACACCATCTTCTTGCATCCACATCTTGCTCAGACTCGCCTGACGCTCTTCCTTTGCCTTCTTGGCCGCCTTGGCCCGCAGCACTTGCTGCTGAGCGAAGGCGACGGCGCGCCGCTGCGCTGGCGTCAAATCCCGCACGCGAGCGTTCCTGTCCTGGGTGGGAGCCGTGGCACTCAGCTTGAACCTGTCCTCGGACCTGGTCAACACGGTCTCTGCCTTGTTCATAGCATCCCCTTTCGCCTGTGGTGTATTCATCATCACCAGGCACAAACGATAGGGACAGGGAATTATTCCCAGCATGAAACCCAGGGGCTTGCCCTGTGACCTATCTCACGGATGCGCCCAAGGACTGCGCCAAACGAAAGAGCACTTGCGAAACGGTGCCTCGCCGGACCTCCTGCCGGGAGCCCGTCAAGCGCAGCTCGAAGGAGCGCAGGTGGTAGCCGTCCACAACCAGGCCAGCGGCCTGCGACTGGGGCAGGAAGCCAATGGGCAGGGCCAACGCTATGTAGACAAGGCCGGCGGGCTGGTCGCCATCGGGGCCAGGACCGGCCACGCCGGTCGTGGCCATGCCGACCACCCGTCCTTCACGCCCCGGCTGTGTGTAAACCTTGGCGGCGCCCAGGGCCATCTGCTCAGCGACCTTGGGGTGGACCGCACCGTGCGCAGCCAGCAAGGCCGAATCCACGCCCAGAATGGAGGCCTTGGCCTCTATGTCGTAAGTGACCGCCGAGCCCAAAAAGACATCCGAGGCGCCAGGCACACTCACAAAGGCATCGGCCAGCAAACCCCCGGTCAGCGACTCCGCGCCAGCCAGGAAGAGCCCGGCCCTCCTACAGGCATTGAGAACCTCGGTCGCCAAACCCTCCTGCTGCTCACTCATCGCCGACCTCCCGTCAGGACGCCATGCACATACTCGAAGCCCGAGTACAAGCACAGGGCCAGGGCCAGGAGAATCACTCCCCTGGCCGAAATCACATACCAGACGCCCAAGCGGCCCAGCGGGGCCAAGAGCAAGGCCAGTCCGACGCATTCGAACAAGGTCTTGAACTTCCCAACCTGGGAGGCGGCGATGACCTGGCCGCCTGCGTCAATGACAAAGAAACGCATGATGGTGATGCCCAACTCCCGAATCAGGAAGAGGGCGGTGACCAGCCACCAGATCTCGCCGAAGACCGAAGCGACGACCAAGGCCGAACAGATGAGCAGCTTGTCGGCGATCGGGTCCATCAACTTGCCCAGCTCGGTGACTTGGTTGTACTTGCGAGCCAGGTACCCGTCGAGCTTATCGGTGGAAGCCGCCACGATGAACAGGATGGTGGCCGCCCAGCGCCGGCCTACGCCGCGCTCCCCCCAAGGCCCGGCTTGGATGTCAACGATAATGAAGACGATTACAAGCGCGATGCGGGCATAAGTCACGATATTGGGAGGACTGCTCCACCCATCGAGCAGGCTATGCCTGCGCCCGTCCGTCTTGGACCGCGAATCATCCCGCATTACCTCTCCTTGAGTGTCTACCAGCACATCCTACCCTAGGCGCCCGTCCAGAACGAAAGCCCCGAGCGAACAATCAGCCGGCATCCACCCCCTGCGGCTGCGCTTGGTCGATTGACGCGCTGTCGCCGCGAATGAAAGCCAGGGCCTCTTGGAGCTGCGGCGGCTGAATGAGCACCTCCCGGGCCTTCGAACCCTCGGAGGGCCCCACGATCCCCCGCGACTCCAGCAGATCCATCAGACGGCCGGCCCGGGCAAAGCCAACCCGCAGTTTGCGCTGAAGCATGGACGTGGATCCGAACTGGGTGGTGATGACCAACTCCGCAGCCTGAAGGAGCTCATCCATATCATCGCCGATGTCCTCGGCTATCTCCTTCTTGCGCTCCTCGCCCTGGGCCATCTGCTCGATGTCTTGGCGGTACTTGGGCTTGCGCTGGGTGCGCACGAAGTCCACGGCCTTGCGGATCTCGGACTCGGAGACCCAGGCGCCCTGGACGCGGGTGGGCTTGGCTTGGCCCATCGGCAGGAAGAGCGCGTCGCCCTGTCCGATCAGGGTCTCGGCCCCCGTGGCGTCCAGAATCACGCGCGAGTCGGTCGAGGAGGATGTCGCGAAAGCCAACCGGGAGGGGATGTTGGCCTTGATCAAACCGGTCACCACATCAACCGACGGCCTCTGGGTAGCCAGGACCAGGTGGACGCCGGCGGCGCGGGCCAACTGGGTGATGCGCTGGATGGAGGACTCCACGTCGTTTTTCGCGACCATCATGAGGTCGGCCATCTCGTCCACCACCACCAGCAGGTAGGGGTAGGGCGCCACCTTGCGATTGGAACCGGCGGGGGCATGGACCTTGCCCGCACGAACAGCTTGGTTGAAGTCTTTGACGTGGCGGAAACCGAAGAATTGAAGGTCATCGTAGCGGGCGTCCATCTCCTTGACCACCCATTCCAGGGCCTGCGCCGCCTTCTTGGGATCGGTGATGATGGGCGTGAGCAGGTGGGGAATGCCCGCGTAGGCCGAAAGCTCCACCCGCTTGGGGTCGACGAGGATCAGCCGCACCTGCTCGGGGGTGGCGCGCATGATCACGGAGGTGAGCATGGAGTTGACGAAGGATGACTTACCTGACCCGGTTGCGCCGGCCACTAGTAGGTGGGGCATCTTGGTCAGATCGGCGGTCACGAAGTGGCCTTCCACATCCTTGCCCACGGCGGTCAGCATGGGGTTGTCGTCGCCCTGGGCCTCCTGGGAGCGCAGCACATCGCCCAGGTGGACGATCTCGCGGTCCACATTAGGGATTTCGATCCCGATGGCCGACTTGCCAGGGATGGGCGAGAGGATGCGCACATCCGAGGAGGCCACCGCGTACGCGATGTTCCGTCGTAAATTGGTGACTTTCTCCACCTTCACGCCAGGCCCAAGCTCCACCTCGTACTGGGTGACCGAGGGACCGCGCAGGAAGCCGACCACCGTAGCGTCGATGTCGAACTGGCGGAAAGTGGACTGAAGGGCCTTGATCACCGTGTCATTAGCCTGGGTCCGGGCCGCATGAGGCTTGCCCCGGACCAGCAGGTCGGTCGAAGGCAGGACATAGGGGGCCTGAGGTTCATCCTCCTCCTGACTTCCGCTCCCCGTGGCCCCAGACGGGCTGTCAGCCCGCTGGCCACCATCAACGCCCCCCGCGGCCGATTGGTCGAGCTCACGGACCGCTTGCGCCGCAGCGGCCCAAGGATCCGCTGCCCCTACTCCGGACAACTGGGCTGGCGTGACCGTAGGGGCCGCGGGCTCGGCCGGAAGGGAACTGGTGGCGGCGTCCTGGAATCCCGGGAAAGCGGGACCCGAGCCGGCCACAGACGCCGGCATGGCCTCGGCAGCAGTCGTGCTTACTGGCTCCATGCCGGCACTTGACCCAGGCTCCAGGCGGACCAGATCTGCCTGCCCTTGTACCTGTGCCGCCTTGTCGAAGGGATCGTCGGCCTCGTAGTGGTCCAGGCCGTCCTGCCCCTGGCCCTTACGACCCCGGTGCAGGAGACGGGAGAGCCACCCCCGGCGCGGCGAAGGTCCCTGAGCCGGCGTGTCGCCCTTCTTCTCGCCTTCAAGGCGGCTGGGAACGCCCGGCGTGGAAGCCAGCGTCTCCTGCCCCACCCTCACCTCGTTGGGGAAGAGCTCCTGGTCACCCTCACTCTCCGCTTCCTTATCCGCCCGTCTGGCGCCGAAGCATGCGGACACCGGACGCAGGAAGGCATCAATGTGGACCTGGAAGATGAGCAGGAGGGAGAACAAACCCACCAGGGCGAAGATGATCGTCGCGAAAACAGGGGAAAGCCCCCAGGCCAAAGGCGACCCGACAACGAATCCCAGCAGGCCCCCGGAGCGGCGAATCGCATCCAAGTCGAAGCCGCGAATCGACGAAATCATAACGATGTCAAGGATTGAGCAGACCGACCAGAGCAGGAGGATCAAGCCACCCAGCGAGTGGACATTGCCCGAACCCTTACCAGAGTGGGCGATCAGCCTCCAGAAGGCCCAGATCAACGCGACCGGCAGGATGACCGAGGGCAGGCCCAGGGCGGCGGAGGCGACGAAATGCAGCCCACGGCCCAGGGCGCCATCCACCCTGAACCATTCGGAGGCGCAGAAGAGGATGGCTGCGATCAGGATCAGGAAGCACAGACCATCCCTGCTGTAGGCGGGGTCGTACCGTGTATCGCCGGTCAGGGCCCGCACCGCCTTGCCCAAAGCTCGGGGCAACCACAGGATGGCTTTGGTCCAGCCGGATTCCGCCTCCTCGTCCTCCTCTTGGGATGACGAGGGACGACGGTTCCGGCCTTGGGCCGAACCCTTGGTCTTGGGATGCGATTGGGTCTGTTCCCTGCGCTTGTCTGAGGCGTTCATTCGTGTCATAGCCTTCCCAGACTACCCGCGATGGGTCCTCCATGGCGTGCCATGGGCCCTGCTTGCACAAAGAATCCTAACGAGGCTGGGCCGCCGTGGCCCCCTGAGCACGCGACTTCGCTGGCTCGTCGCAAACCGGGGCCTGGCGCAGGGCACCCTTGCGCTGGCGGGCGAAGGAACGAATGGCGTTCACGACATCGGTCCCACGGTCCAGGACCTCCTGGGCGCCTTGCGGGTCGCCTTGGCCCAGAGCCTGCCAATAGTGGGTTTTGACCTGTACATAACGGCGCCTGAGTTCGAGCTCTGCCATCTCCTGGTCCAACTGGCGGGCCTGCTCGGCCAGGAGCTCGACTTGCTCGCCGGCACGTTGAGCCCCCTGGCTCCGGTTCGCCAGGTACTCGCGCATCCGGCTCAGGGGCATCCCCGTCACGTTCAGGCAGGAGATTGCCAGCAGCAGGTCCAGGTCCTCGTCGGAGTACACGCGGTGCCCGCTGCTCGGATCGCGCTCGATCGGTCCCACAATGCCAATCGACTCGTAGTAGCGCAGGGTCGATTCAGGCAGGCCCGACATCAGCGAAGCCTCACGGATGGTATGAGAGGTCGGCGCCCCGGCAGGCGCTTCAGCGGCGGCGAAAGAGGTCATAATCGGAGTCTATAAAATTCAAGCACTTGAAGTCAAACGATGAAATCAGGGAACGCCGGCCGCCAAGGGCCCAAGCCCGGGACTCGCGCCTCGCAGGGTTCAAGCGCCGTCGTGCGCTACCAGCGAACCTAAGGGGTGTCTGATGACCGAATCGTCGGACCCATCACGCTTCGATCCATCATCCTTGTCGGCTGCCGCGACCACAGCCAGGGCCCGCTCAAGCAGGTCGGGAGCCAAAGCGTCCAACCAGTGGACGCGCGGGTCGCGGCCGAACCAACCCATCTGCTTACGCGCCAGGCGACGGGTCTTGCGCGCGATCAAGTCGAAGGCATCATCCTCGTTGATCGCCCCATCCAGGAAGTCCTCCACCTGCTGGTAGCCCAAAGCCCGTGAGGCCGTCGCGCCCAAGCGGGGGCGGAGGGCGCGGACCTCTTCGATCAGCCCGCCTTGGCGCATTTGTTCCGTGCGCTGGCCAATCCTTCGGTCCAGAGCCTCCCGGTCCACGTCCAGACCCAGCTGGACCGCCGCCAGCAGGTAACGGTACTGGGGCAAGCCGGCCGAGTAGGGGCGGCCCGTGATCTCCATAACTTCCAGAGCACGAATCGTGCGCCGAGCGTTACGCGAGTCCATCCGGGCGGCTGCCGCTGGGTCACGCTCCTCCAACTCCTTGAAAAGGACGCCCGGCCCCTCCTTCCGAGCCCGTTCCTCCAGCTTGCCGCGCACAACCGGATCGGTGCCAGGAAAAGCGATGTCATCAATCGCGGCCCGCGCGTACAGACCGGAGCCGCCTACCAAAATCGGGCGGATCCCACGGGCGCGAAAATCGGCGATGGCAGCCCGGGCCAGGGTCTGGAAGCGGGCGGCGGACATGGCTTCCTCAGGCTCGATGATGTCAATCAGATGGTGGGGCACAGCCGCCCGTTCAGCGGCGCTCGGCTTGGCGGTTCCCACATCCATCCCGCGGTACATCTGATAGGGGTCGGCGTTGATGATCTCCGCCCGTTCCCCCTGCTCGCCCAGGGCCTGGGCCAGCCGCACGGCCAAGGACGTTTTGCCTGAAGCCGTCGGCCCGACGATCGAGATGATGGGTGGCGCCCCGCCCTTTTCGTCAATGGCTGAGCGCATAGGCCTGCCCCTGGCTCGGATCTGGGTCAGCGGTCAAATAGTGCTTGCCGGCACCGGTGATCGTGCAAGCCACCAAATCGCCCACTTCCGGGACCGGTTGCCCTTCAGGCACGCCCACGTGGACCAAGACCCCACCGCGCTCACGCCCGGTCACCCGGTGGGTCATACCATCACGGCGGCCTTGACGCTGGGCGATCATCACCTCCGCGCGCCGGCCAACGAACGAGTCGAGGTTCCCCTGGGTGATGCGCTCCTGCAGGGCCAGGAGCCGGTCGAAACGTTCCTGGACCACCGGCTTGGGCACCTGCTCCATAGCAGCCGCCGGCGTACCCGGTCTGGGCGAATACTCGAAGATGAAGGCCGAGGAGAACCTGGCCCGGCCCATCAGGTCCATCGTCGCTTGGAAATCCTCCTCGCTCTCACCTGGGAAACCGACGATCACATCGGTCGAAATCTGAGCGTCCGGCATGGCTCGCCGAACCTTGTCCAAAATCGATAGGAAGCGTTCGCTGCGGTAGGAGCGGCGCATGGCCCGCAAAATCCTGTCGGAGCCGGACTGCAGGGGCATGTGCAGCTGGTGCATCACATTGGGCGTTTCGGCCATCGCGGCAATCACCTCGTCGGTGAACGCAGCCGGATGAGGGGAGGTGAAACGCACGCGCTCCAAGCCTTCGACCCCTCCACAGGCGCGCAGGAGCCGGGAAAAGGCATCGCGCTGGCCCATCGAGTATCCATAGGAATTAACGTTCTGCCCCAGGAGGGTGACCTCCTTGGCCCCTGCCGCCACGCAACGCTCCACTTCGGCGAGGACGTCGCCGAGCGGGCGGTCCCTCTCCCGCCCGCGCACCTGCGGCACGATGCAGAACGTGCAGGTGTTGTTGCAGCCCACCGAAATCGCCACCCAGGCCGAAGACTTGGACCCGCGGACCGCAGGCAGGTCGGCGGGAAATGCGGATAAGCGATCGGACACCTGGACCTGTGGACGGTGCTGCCCCCGGGCTCGGTCCAAGAGCCCGGGGAGGTCGCCGATGTTCTTGGTGCCGAAGACCGCATCGACCCAAGGCGCCCTCCGGGCGATACGCTCGCGGTCCTTCTGCGCCATGCAACCGCCGACAGCGATCTGCGCCTGCGGGTTGGCTTGCTTCAGACGGGCCCACTTGCCGATCGTGCCATACATGCGTTTGCTGGCATTCTCCCTGACCGCGCACGTGTTGAGCACCAGGAGGTCCAAGTCCAAGGCCCGCGCCTGTTCCAGACTGGCTGGACGGTAGCCCTGGGCTTCGAGCACGCCGGCGATTCGCTCGGAATCGTGAACGTTCATCTGACAGCCTAATGTGCGCACGTAGTAGAGCCCCTTGCCACGCGGACCGTCGGGTTCCTCAGCGAGCGCCATCCCACGCTCGGCCGGCGTCATCATGCCTTCATCCATAGTGGCCGATTCTACAGCCAGACCTTTGCCAGCTGATTCGCAGGCTAAGACGTGGGCCGGTTGCATAATGGGATGAGCTGGTCCACGGTCGCCGTCGGCGAGCCGGGCCGGCCCCGCACGATCTGGGAGGCGAATGTGATACTTGAACGCGGCAGCGCGATCAACACATCCGAACTACGGCAGCGTCTGGCTGCGCTCGACGAGGAGCATAAAGCGCAGCTAACGACTGACGACATCATCGAATTCGTGGACCTGATGCAGGTCTACGAGGGCGCCATGCGGGAGATTTCCACCAAGTTGGAGGTCCTGGACTCGGAGTTCCAAGTCCAGTTCTCCCACAACCCGATCCACCACATGGAGCGCCGTCTGAAGTCCCCCAACTCGCTGATCGGCAAGTTGGAGCGCCGGCAGCTGCCCATCACCGTGGAATCGGTGCGCGACCATATTTTCGACGTGGCAGGCGTACGCGTCATCTGCAACTACCGGGACGATGTGTACTCCGTCTCGCGCTACCTGTCCGATCAGTCCGACATCCAGGTCCTCAGGGTCAAGGACTACATTCGCGGCCCCAAGCAGAACGGCTACCGAAGCCTGCATATTATTTACGCGGTCCCGGTCTTTCTGACCTCAGGCCCCCACTACACGCCGGTCGAAGTGCAATTCCGCACGATCGCGATGGACTACTGGGCCAGTTTGGAGCACCAGCTACGCTATAAGTCCGACCTGCCCGACTCCCGTCTGGCCGAGCACTCGCAGACCCTGCTGGACTGCGCCCGCTCCCTGCAGAACATCGAAGTGCAGATGCAGTCCATCCACCGCGACATATCCGGTTCCCCCCAGGAGCAGGAGGGCGATGACGAGCGCCTGGAGCGTTTGCGGTCAGAGGGGAAGGAACAGCGCCGGGCCGCAACGGAGTGAGGGCCTGACGCGATAACCGGGATCAGCCCCATACCGAGACCAAGTCGGGCCGGCCTCACGAAGCGCGGTGGGGCGCGGGGAGACCGGCCCGACCCCGTCCTGCATGAATCAGAAGTCGAAGTGGTCCGGGTCCGCGCCTACGCGCTGACCGGTGTCCATGCTTGACACGGCCTGCATGTCCTCATCGGAGAGCTGGAAATCGAAGACATCGAAGTTGCTCTCGATCCGCTCTTGGTGAACGGACTTGGGGATGACGATGACACCCCGCTGCAGGTGCCACCGGATGACCACCTGGGCCGGGGACTTGCTGTATTTCGCCGCAATCGAAACCAGCCTCGGGTCCTCCAGCAGGTGGGTGCCGGTGCCGCCTAGCGGGCTCCACGCCTCAACGTCAACGCGCCATTCACCGTTCGCGTAGTCGATCAGCTCCTGGTTGACGAATATCGGCGAGGACTCGATCTGGTCGACCGCTGGTTTGACATCGCTGATTGAGCGAAGCTCCTCCAAATGGTGCTGTTGGAAGTTGCATACGCCGATGGCCCGCACGCGCCGCTGCAGGTAGAGCTCCTGCATGTCCTCCCATGCCTGCTGCCAACCTTCGGCCGGCCAATGAATCAGGTAGAGGTCGATCATGTCGACCCCTAAACGGTCCAGGCTCTCCTCATAGGCCTGCTTGGCCCGGCCCGCCCGCACGTCCTCGTTCCACAGCTTAGTGGTCAGGAAGACCTCGCGCCGTTTAAGTCCGGATTCGCGCAGCCCTTGGCCCACCGAAGCCTCATTCCCGTAGATTTTCGCCGTGTCGATATGCCGGTAGCCGGCCTGGAGGGCCCAGCGCACGGCGTTGGCGGTCTGCTCCCCCTCGGGCGTCTGGAAGACCCCCAACCCAAGCTGCGGAATCGGCACCCCATTGTTCAGCGTTATCATTGGCTGTTCGTTGCTTTCGCTCATCGCCATGCTCCTCGTCTTCCTCGCTGTCGACGCCGGTATCGGCCTTCCCTGCCATCGTATGCCATGAGCCCGTACCCCGCCAGGGACCCGATGTTCGGTGGCAGCGCATTCCCAGGCGTCAGTAAGGATTCGCCACTAAGCTTGAGCTCGCAGGCGGCGCCCTCCGCGCCGCATCCGTTTTTGAAGGAGGAGCCCATGACATTCGGTCGACAGCCTCAAAACTCTGATCAGGCCTATCAGGGCCAGCCCTACCCCACCCAAGAGCCCTACCAGAACCAGGGCCAGCAGCCATACTTCCAGCAAAACATGCAGGGTCAGCCTTACGGGTCCCAGTACGTACGCCAGCCGGACGGGAGCGCGGCCATCCTGACCGAGCCTACGTATTCATACGAGCGCGCGGAGCATAACTCGATGACCAAGGCATACGCGCAAATGGCCGTGGGCCTGCTGGTCACTGCGGCTGTGGCCTACCTGACCTACGCCTCAGGCCTGCTGTACAGCTTCGTATACGCCACCGGCAGTCTCGGCTGGGTGGCTTTGTGCGTCGCCCAGGTGGCGTTCGCCTGGGTTCTGTCCGCCCGTGTCATGCGGATGAAGCCATCGACCGGCAGGGTCATGTTCTACTCATACGCCGCCCTCATGGGGCTGACCCTGAGTTCCTTGTTCGCCACCTACTCGGTACCCACGCTTTTAGTCACCCTCGTGTCTTGCTCGGCTTTCTTCTTCGTCCTGACCATGCTGGGCCTGACCACCCGTAAGAACATGCTGGGTTGGGGGCCAGCCCTGTTCGCTGGGCTGATCTCCCTCCTGCTGGTGCAGGTCGTCCTGATGTTCATCGCGCCTTCGAACACGGCCTTGAAGGTGATCGCCGCCTTGGGCATCGCTCTATTCGCCGCGCTCACGATTCACGACGCCCAGCAGACACGGGCTATCTTCTCGGCCTATGAGAACCAAGGGACGCAGATGGTGGAACGGGTATCGATCCTGTGCGCCCTGAACCTCTACCTGGACTTCGTCAACCTCTTCCTTTACATCCTCCAGCTCTTCAGCTCCAAGAACTGAGCGCTGCACAAACAGAGGATATAAGGCTGAGCCCGTAACCCAGGCATCCCGCTAGGGATACGGGCTCAGCCGTTACCTGGGCTGGTTTGCCGGGATCACAATTTGAGTACTTTATCCAGGTATTTAGGCAGGAACCCTACGGACAGGGCCATAGCGGCGCACCCCACGATCAACCCCACGAGCGTAGCGGCCGCCGACCGGCCCGAGGGGATCACGATCGCGAAGAAGCGTGCCACCAGGGAGATGAAGGCGCCGATGACGCCTGCTGCCGCGAAGAGGGCGACCAGGACCCCCCTCCAGGAGTTGAGCGGCTGGGCCACCCTGGCCAGCACAAGGATGCCCATCGCGAACAGGACAATCGCGCAGACCGTACGCAGTTGGGAGAGGTCGCTCGGGATGGACAGACTCCAACCCATCGCAGGGGGCAAGGACCAGGCCATAGCCAGCACTACGAGCGCCGTGGCGATGCCGCCGGGCAGGGCGAAGGCGACCACCCGCTTGAGAAAGCCCGGCTTATAGCGACGGGTGTTGGGTGCCAGAGCCAAGAAGAAGGCCGGCATGCCAATGGTCAAGGCGCCGATGTACGTAATGTGCCTGGGCAGGTAGGGGAAGGGGATGGCGGTCAGTACCACGCCCAGTGAAATCAGGGCAGAGTAGACGGTCTTGACCAGGAACAGCCCGGCAACCCGCTCCATATTGGCCATGACCTGCCGGCCCCGGGCCACTACATCGGGCAGGTGGGAGAACTTGGAATCCACCAGCACCACCTGCGCCACGGCTTTAGTGGCAGGGGCCGCATTGCCCATGGCTATCCCCAGGTCCGCCTCCTTCAGGGCCAGGGAATCGTTCACCCCGTCGCCGGTCATGGCCACGGTGCGCCCACCCAGGTGCAGGGCCTGGACGATGGCCTTCTTCTGGTCGGGCAGCACCCGGCCCAGCACGTCCACATCCTCCAAGACCCGGGCCAGCTGGGCCGTATCGGAGGGCAGCTCACGGGCGTCCATGGCCTTAGGCGGGCGATCTCCAGTCAGTTTCACCTTGCCTGCGATCGCTGCGACCGTGGCGGGGTTGTCACCGGAGATGATCCGGCAGCGCACCCCCTGCTCACGGAACCAGGTCAAGGTAGGCTCAGCGTCCTCACGAATGCTTTCGGAACAGGTGATCAGGGCCGCTGGCCGCAGGTCCTGCGGCAGGCCCGAGTCCTCCAAGGAGGGGGTTGGCTCCTGCGCCCCACTCTCGCGTGAAGCCAGCATCAGCACCCGCAACCCTTGATCGGCCAGCGCCCGAACCGCCGCCTCCACCAGTGGGTATTCGCCCTTCTGTGAGGCCAACAAGACTTCAGGCGCGCCGAAGTACCAGCTTGGCCCTTCCTTCCAGGCCACCGCCGACCACTTGCGGGCTGAGGAGAAAGGCACCCGCTCCCCCACCTGGTCCGAGAGCCGGTACGACGAAAGGCCCTGGAGAATGGCCGAACCGGTGGCGTTGGGATTCTCCTCCTGGGCCACGTCCACGAGGGCTTGCTCCAACTCCTGCTGACGCCCCATCGGCGGTGCTTGCAACCCTTGGTCCTCGCCCAGCACGGTCAGGGAATCGTACACGATACCGCCGTCGGTGATTGTGCCTGTCTTGTCAAGGTTGAGCGCATCAACCCGAGCTAGGGTCTCGACTGATTCCAGCTCCTGGACCAGGGTGTTCTGACGGGCCAGGCGGATGGCGGCCAGGGCGAAGTTCAGGGAAGTCAGCAGGACGAGCCCTTCGGGGATCATGCCGACCACGCCCGCCACGGCTGAGACCACGGCCCCTCGCCAGGCGCCGGTCGTCATGGCCTCTTGGAAGCCTCCGACCGTGCGCATCTGGGTCCAGACCAAGAGGATGCACAGGGGCACCACGACGACGGTCATGGCCTTGAGGATTGTGTTGATTCCTTCATTCAGGTCGGAATGGGTCTTCTTGTAAACCTTGGCCTGAGCGGTCAGTTTAGCCGCATACGATGAGGTTCCGACCGCACTGACTTCTGTCAGGGCCAAGCCGGAGACGGCCGTCGAACCCGAATAGGCCTGCTCTCCCTCCGATTTGCGCACGGTGCGCGACTCGCCAGTCAGCATCGACTCGTCAAGCTCCAGGCCCCATGTCTTCACGATCCGGGTGTCGGCGGGCACCTGATCGCCGGAGCGCACCCACAGAAGGTCGCCGACCACCAGTGAGTCGTGCGGCACGCTCACATTCCGGCCGCCCCGATGAGCGTAGTAGTCGGAAGCCACCAAAATGGAGAGCTTGTCCAAGGTCCGCTTGGCCTTGAGCTCTGTGGCCACACCGATGCCAGTGTTGATGATGATCACGACCCCAAAGACCGCGTCCCTCCACTGTCCGGTCGCCAGGACCACGATCATGGCCGCCAGGATGATCCCATTGAAGAGGGTGAATACGTTGGAGCGTATGATTTGCCCGAGCGTCCGCGACGAATGGTCTTCGGAGACGTTAACTTGTCCTGCAGCGGTTCGTTCGTCAACCTCGCTCTGGCTCAGGCCAGGCAGGTCCACCTGAGGGAAAGAGGGTGTGGGTCCTTGCGCTACGCTCACTGCTTCGCCTCCATCTGATCCGGCGATGTGCGCTGGGTCGGTTCATCATTCAAGTTTGCCACAAGCCGACGGGCATGCTGGCGGTCATCCGCTATGGTCTGCAGGACGCTGGGCAGTGGCCGCGCGCTGGGTGAGCCCTCATCGATATCCACCCGCGCCGCGTATAGGGTGGTGTCCCCGGGCTCCTGTCCGCCGTCGAGGACGACGACCGGGACTCCTTTGTTTCTGGCCAGAATCAGGCTCCGGGACCAATCCCCCGCCCCTGGCCGCTCAACCGCAATCAGGGAGACCCTGCGAGCGACCGCATCGCGCACTCCCTGCTCCTGACCTGCCTGATCCCAGGCCGGTGCGTAGTATGCGTGCATCCCGGCCCTCTCCAGCGATTGGAAGAGCCTGCGGCTCAGGTCCTGCCAGCGCGAATCCCGCTCCGCGTTGGCAGGGCCGATTACGGCCACCAGCACGGCCGAACGATCCGGCCCGTCATGCTCAGCGCTCACCCCCTGCCGCCAGCTGTCGCCGACGGCTCGGTCACGCGGCGCGCAACCTGCGAGGCCCCCCAGCAGGGCTAAGGAGCAGAGGAGGGCCAGAGCTGGGCGAAAGAGCCCACTGAACCCATCCAACCTGTCGCGCTTGCTCATGAGCCGTCATTTTAGCCAGGTCATGTAACGCTGGTGAGCTCACCGGGTGAAGACAGCCAGGGTCTCCACATGGTGGGTCATCGGGTACAGGTCGTAAGCCTGGATGGAGGCGAGCTGGTAGCCCGCAGCGGTCAAGGTGGCCGTGTCCCTGGCCAGACTGGTCGGGTCGCAAGCCACGTAGACGACCAGAGGGGCGCCGCTGTCCGCGATGAGCCGGCAAACGGCCGCCTTGGCTCCAGCTCGCGGAGGATCGAGCACGACTGCATCCGGCCGCTCGAACCCTTGGGGAATCCTGCCCGTGATCCTCTTGGCCACATCGCCGGCCAGGGCTTCGATTCGGCTGTCCAAGCCTGCCCGCTGCGCGTTATACCTGGCTTGGGCTACCGCCACACGTGATCCCTCGACCGCGAGAACGCGGCCATGTTCACCGGCCATGGTCGCCAGGGGCAGGCTGAAGAGCCCGGAACCCGAATACAGGTCCCAGATGACCTGGGCCGACTGAGCCTGCAACCCACCTTGCACAGCGCGCAGCACCGCGTCAGCCAGCAGGGCCGGCGCCTGTCGGTGAATCTGCCAGAATCCAGCGGCATCCACCTCATAGGTGAAATCGCGGCCTTGAACTTCGACGTGCTCCTCAAGTTTGCGACGGCCTGCCTTGACCTTGTCATCCACCAGTAAAGCGTAGTTCCCGTCCTGACCGTCACGCTCATGCTGGGGCAAGGCCAGCCGAATCGACGAACCCGGTTCGAATCCGCCCCGCCATACGCCCAGCTGGGTGGCCAAATCGTTGAGCTCGATCCGTGCCAAAGGCATCGCGTCTATCGCCACGCGCTCATGGGATTCCCGCCGCCTCATGGAGGGCTTGCCCTGCTCATCGGCGATCAGGTCAATCCTGGTGCGCCAGTGCAGGCCGCCAGCCTCCTCATCTCCGGGTGCGCGGACCACTTCGACCGAGGCGTCCACATGACCCATCCGCTGCATCTGCTGCTCAATCAAGCTTCGTTTCCAAGCCAATTGGGCAGGCAGGCCGGCGTGCACCAAGTCGGCACCGCCAACGCCCCCTTCCTGGGCCAGCGGCCCGGCGAGCGGCCAAGCGGGGGTCACGCGATCCGGGCTGGCCTCAATCACTCGGGTCACCTCGCCGGTCAGAAAGCGCGCCTTGGCTCTAACCGGTTGATCAACACTGACTTCAACCAGCTCACCCGGCAGGGCGAAGCGCAGGAAGATGACGCGCCCGTCCAGGTGGCCCACGCACCGACCCTGATCCGCGTAACGTTCGACTCGAACGGTTTCCGGCATGAAAGCACTCCCCCACTGCAACCTATGGCTGCGTCCAAGCGGGCCTTCCGTCAGCCCGCTGCGATTATCGTTCAGCCTTACCGGCTGACCTGATCCGGCTTCTCGGTCGATCCCGTCTGCCTCTCTTGCCCCGCTTGCCCTGTCCGTTCCGCTTCCTCAGCGAGTTTGCGCCGATGGAAGGGGCCGGCCAAGAGCAGCCAGGTCAGCCATATGCCCAAAGCGAACAAGGGCAGGCCCATGACCAATCTGGCCGTGCCCAGCCAAGCCAGTCGATGGCTCAGGTAGAGGGGCAGCTGCACTGCCAGGCGCGCCGCGAACAAGAGGAGCCACATGAGGCTGGCAAGCCAATAGCCCTTATAGAGCTCCGGGTCCCGCCGCCAAGCATTCAGCCACTCCCGCCAGCCGGCCAGGATCGGGCGACGGACGTATTCGACCAGCAAGCCCACTCCCGGTGCCCGGCATGCCATGGTCAAAGCCAGGGCCACGATCCAAGCGACATTAGTGATGAAACCGGGTAAATAATAGCTGCGGGCATCGCGGCTCAACCAGGCCCAGGCCAAGCAGATGCCCACGGCGAGCAGTCCGGTCAGGGCGCCCAGCCAGGATTGGCGAAAAATCAGGCGCAGCGCCAGCTGGATCAGAGCAAGCAGGCCGGAGACCAGGACGGTGACTTTGAGGTCACCGCTGGTGATGAACAGCAGCAGGAAAACCAGACCAGGCAGGACCGATTCTACGGCTCCCCGCCAACCGCCAATCGCCCGATAGACGCTGAAGTCGTCCGAGGCCACCGCCGCCAAACCCGTCCGCCCAGGCTCCTTCACTGTGTCAGCGCACCTCCGAGAACATAGGTCCACGTGAGAGCGTGGTTTTCACTTCCGTCTGCTGGTCCGAGTCGAAAGGTCCCGTCGGCTTATCAGGAATCTTCGCCTCGCCTTCGCCGGCACCTTCATCCTCAGCCTTCGCCGCGGCACGCTCGGCCGGTGAGACCGGAGCGTGCATGGGAATTCTGTCGCGCGGCGCCAGGGGCTCCTCGCCCCTGTCTACGACCACGTCCATGAAGTAACGGTCCAAGGTCTCCTTCTCCTTGCCGCCTTTAGTGGCCGGGCCGGAAAAGATGCCGCGCAGCATCCAGCGTGGCCCATCGACACCCACGAACCGGGTCATCATTCCCTTACCCTTGACGGTCACTGGGAGGAGGAGCTCATGGCCGAAGACGCCTTCGACCTCCTTAGCCTGGGAATTCGCCTTCGCCAGGTCGGAACGCATCAAATCCCACAGGCCTAGGGTCTTGGGGGCGGCGAAGGCTTCCAGTTCAAGGCTTGACTTGCCGAAGGTCACCGTGGCGGCTAGGATCTCGCCGGACTCTCGGCTGCTTTTAATCCGGAGCTGCACGCCTTGGAGGAAAGGCAAAAAGATCGAGCCGATGTCGAGATAATCGTCGTAGTCAATCACGTCCTCGTCGTTCACATCCCACGGGCCGCGGTCCACACCCCGCTCCTGGCCTGTCAGGCGTGCATCCTGCTCAGGGTCCTCAACGTCGGCCTTGCCTGCCGCTTCGCCGTGATCCTCGTCTTGAGCCGCCTTCCGCTTCCTGCCGAAACCGAACAATCCCATGCTTTCCTCGTTTCTTTCCTGCCACAACCGTTACCAGCCTAGCAAAGAAGCGGGCCGACCCCGAACAGGGCCAGCCCGCTTCCTCCGCTAACTACCTAGTCGTCCAGACCAAGGCTCAACTTGCCGCCTGGAATGGCATCCAGCAGGTCCTTGGTGTATTGCTGCTGGGGGTGGTCGAAGACCTCGTCTGTCGTAGCGTGCTCAACCAACCGTCCGTGCTGCATGACAACCACCTCATCCGCAATCTGGCGGACCACGGCCAAGTCGTGAGTGATGAACAGATAGCTCAACCCACGCTCGGCTTGCAGGTCGTTCAGAAGCCGTAGGACCTGGTCCTGGACCAGCACGTCAAGGGCCGACACGGCTTCGTCGCAGATAATCACATCCGGGTTCAGCGCCATGGCCCTGGCGATCGCGATGCGCTGACGCTGGCCGCCGGACAGCTCATTGGGGTAACGCCCCATGACTGAGGATGGCATCTCCACCATCTCCAGAAGCTCCTTGATTCGCTTCTCCCGGCTCTTCTTATCGCCGATGCCGTGGATGCGCAAGGGCTCCTCGATGGAGCGGTAGATGGAATACATGGGGTCCAGGGAACCGTACGGGTTCTGAAAGACCGGTTGTACATGCCTGCGGAAGTCCAGCATCTGGTGGGAGTTGAAGGATGCGGTATCGCTGCCTTCGTAGATCACCTTACCGGAGGAGGGTTTGAGCAGGTGGAGGACCATGTTCGCCACGGTCGACTTGCCTGAGCCGGACTCGCCCACAATGGCCAGCGTGGTGCCACGCTTGACCGAGAAGGACACATCGTCCACTGCCTTGAACATCTCCATGCGGCGGGGCAGCCTGAACTCACGGGTCAGGTGCTCCACTGTGATGATATGCTCGCTCTTCTCCAGGGTCTGCTCACCCTTGGCGTGGTGCTCCATGAAACTCTCAGCATCCTGGCCGCGCTCCTTAGCGGAGATGATCCGCTGGGAGGCCAAGGAGGGAGCCGCATCGACCAAACGCTTGGTGTATGGGTGCTGGGGGTGCTGCAGCACTTCCAGGCTGGGTCCGGACTCGACCACCCGCCCCTTGTACATCACCACGATGTGCTGGGCGCGCTCGGCGGCCAAGCCCAAATCGTGGGTGATGAAGAGCACTGCGGTGCCCAGGGAGTCCGTCAGACCCTGCAAGTGGTCCAGAATCTTCTTCTGAACAGTCACATCCAAGGCGGATGTGGGCTCGTCCGCGATCAGAAGGTCAGGCCGCGAGGCCAGGCCCATCGCGATCAGGGCCCTTTGGCGCATACCGCCTGAGAACTCATGCGGGTACTGGCGGGCGCGTGTGGCGGCATCAGGCAGACCGGCCTCGGACAGGAGGCCTGCAATACGGTCGGCGGTATCGGAACCCTTGACGTACTGCTTGGCGATCGACCAGGCTTCCTCGTCGCTGACGCCAGCGCCGATCAAATCCTTAGCCACGCCCCAGCGGGTCTCGGAGCCGGGATCCCACTCCGACTTGAAGTAATCCATAGCCTTATCGACGTCGGACTTGCCCGCGTTGATGACGGCCTCCCGAGCCGCCTTGAGCAGTTCCGGCAGGTCCTTCGAGGCGATGAAGAGCTCATCGTCCTGGTTTTTCAGGGTCACGTCCTCGGAGGACGCGAGCATCTTGGCCAGTTGTGAACGCTTCTCTCGGGTCACGTCCATATGGTTGGCGACCAGAGCCTCCTTGACCTGGGTCCCAATCCTCCAGACCGGGTTCAGGTTGCTCATAGGATCCTGAGGCACCAGGCCGATTTGCTGGCCGCGCACCTGCTCATAGTCCTTTTTGCTCAGCCCGACCAGCTCCTTGCCATGGAGCTTCATCGAGCCGCCGATCACCTTGCCGGTGCCCGGCAGCAGGCCCAGGACCGCCATAGCGGAGGTGGACTTGCCTGAGCCGGACTCCCCCACAATCGCCACCCATTGACCGGGGTAGACGTTGAAGGAGGCATCGGTGACCGCATGCACCGAGCGTCCGTCGGCGTTGAAGTCGACCTGGAGGTCCTTGACATCGAGAAGGGGGCCACCCTCCACCTGCGCCTGGGCCAATTTGGCTTTGATGCTGTCTGCTTGACTGTGTTCACTCATGCTGTTCTCCAACTCACGCCGTACGGCTCTTCGGATCCAGGGCGTCCTTGACCGCGTCGCCCATCATGATGAAGGCGAGGACGGTGATGGCCAGGGCGGCCGATGGATAGAAGAGCACGGAAGGATTGGTCCTCAGAAGGTTCTGCGCCGTCGAGATGTCGCCACCCCAGGAGACCACCGACGAAGGCAGACCGATGCCCAAGAAGGACAGGGTGGCCTCGGAGACGATGTAGGAGCCCAGGGACATGGTCGCCATCACGATGACCGGAGCCAGCGAGTTAGGGATGATGTGCCGGAAAAGGTTGCGTATAGGCGAGGAGCCCAAGGCCGTCGAAGCCGTGTTGAACTCCAGGTTCTTGGCTTCAAGGACCGCGCTTCTGGTGATGCGGGCCATGTTCACCCAGCCGAAGAGGGTGAGGGTGAAGACGATCTTCCAGATGGAGGTCGAGGTGCGGAACATCTGCAGGAGGACGATGGCGCCCAGGAGCATAGGAATCGCGAAGAAGATGTCGGTCACACGGCTCAGGACCGCGTCCACCCAGCCGCCGCAGAAGCCGGCGATGGCACCTACCAAGCCGCCCATGATGGTTACCAGAATCGTGGTCGCCACACCGATCGAGACCGAGGTGCGGGCGCCGTAAATCACGCGGGAGTACACATCGCAGCCCTGGAGGTCATATCCGAACGGATGACCGGAGCCACCGCCCTCCAATGAGTTCTGCAGGTTGCAGGAGACCGGGCTCTGCTTGGTGAAAAGCGCCGGGAAGAGCGCTACCAGTAGCACGAAAATTACCAAGACAGCGGAGATGATGAATATGGGGTTTCGCCTCAGGGTCTTCCAAGCGTCCGCCCACATGCTGGTGGCCGGAACCGCCTCGTTGATCGAGTCAACATCCTTGAGGGGGGTCTGGTCCAGGGGCGCTACGAAACGCTCCTGTCCTGGCAAGGGGTCTGGAAAGAAGACCTCAGCGTTTGAGTCGCGGCTTGCGCTGTTCATTGTCATGTCTGTCATCAATCCTTCACCCTTCACGCGTACCGGATGCGCGGATCAAGCACCGCATAGAGCATGTCGACCACGAGGCTGCACAATACGAAGATCATCACCATGATCGTCACGATCGAGACCACCAAGGTGCCCTCGCCGCGCAAGATGGCCTGATAGAGCGTATTGCCCACGCCTTGGATGTTGAAGATGCGCTCGGTGATCATCGCGCCGCCCATCAGACCGCCGATGTCGGCCCCCAGGTAGGTGACCACAGGGATCAGCGAGTTGCGCAGGACGTGGCGAACGGTGACTTGGAAGTCGCTCATGCCCTTGGCTCGGGCGGTGCGCACGTAGTCCTCTGAGATGTTTGTTGAAATCTCAGTGCGGGTCAGTCGGATTATCGATGCCATCGAGACCGATCCAAGCACTATGGCGGGCATCAACAGGTCGATGAAGCCAGGCGACGCGCCGGCCGTAGCCGGCAGGAGGTGCCACTTCACGCCGAAGAGGTACTGCAGGATGAAGCCGGTGACGAAGGTAGGCACTGAAATCAGCAGGAGGGAGATGATCAGGATGATCTGATCGGACCACTTGCCTTTGGTGAGGCCGGAGACGATGCCGAAGAGAATGCCGAAGATCCCCTCGAAGACAAAGGCCATCAGCGCCAGCTTGATTGTTACCGGGAAGGCTCGCCCGATCACGCTTATGACTGGCTGGCCTGCGAAGGTCTTGCCGAAGTTCAGGGTCAGCGCATTCTTCAGGAAGAGCAGGTACTGGACGAAGAATGGCTTGTCCAGGTTGTATTCCGATCGTATCTGGGCGGCTACGGCCTGATTGACCGGCTTGTCTCCGAACATCGCGGCGACAGGGTCACCAGGCAACGCGAAAACCAGCGCGTAAATCAACAGAGTCGTACCGAGAACAACGGGAATCATCTGCAGAATTCGACGCAGAAGATATTTGCCCATCGGCTTTTCTCCTTTGCAATTCGCGGGCAGGGTGTGCATGTAAGCTCCGCCCGCATGAAAATACTTTTTGCAGTGTAGCAGCAGCACTTAACCGGAAACATTACGAAATGGCGGAAACGCCGACCGGAAAGCTCGCTTGTCTCAGGCTGTCGGGGCTGGTCCAGGTCATGCGCGCTGGCCAGCCCCTGCCTGTCATTTCGTTAAATCAGGGTAGACCGGGGTCCCCTTCCAAGTGAAAGCGAAGCCGTGAATCCCTTTGGCGGCCACCCCTTTGGAGTTGGCGTAATAGAGGGGAATCGTCGGGAGGTCCTTGAGTAGGATCTCCTCGGCTTGCTGGAAAACCTTGTTGGCCGCGTCTGTGCTTTTGGCTGCGGCGGCCTGGTTCAAAAGATCATCGACTTGCCGGTTTTTATAGTCCCCATGATTGGAGCCATGACCGCCGGCCGAGCTCGAAGCGAACTTGGGCTTCAAATAATCCTCCGGGGACGGGTAGTCCGGCTGCCAACCCGTGCGGAACGCCATGCCGTTGGCGGCGAAGGTGCGTCGGGTGATGTTGCCGTTGAACTCGGAGAAAGTCGGGATGGGCGAACCGGCCGCGTCGATGCCCAAGGAGTTCTTGATCGAATTGGCGATCGCGTCGTATATATCCTTGTGACCGCCGTCTGAGTTATAGGCCATCTTGAAGGAATCGTTGGGCGCCCAGGGCGATATGGCATTCGCCTTCGTCCAGAGCTCCTTGGCCTTCTTCGGATTGTACTTCAAGACGTCACCGCCCTTGAGCGAAGCGGAGTATCCAGGGATGGGCGGAGCGATGAAGTCCGTCGCGGGCTTGGCGGTGCCTGCCAGAACCTTGTCAATGATCTTCTGACGGTCAATAGACATGGAGATGGCCTGCCGACGAAGGCGACCTTCCTCGTCCTCCTTGAAGTGATTCATGGCCGAAGGGATGGTGATGTATTGGAAAACCGAACCCGGCTCAGACTTTGCCTGCACGCTCTGGTCAGACATGTAGGTTTTCAAAGCGGATGTAGGGATGGTGTCCATCACGTCCAGGTTGCCGGACTGTACGTCGGCATAGGCCGCGGTTGGATCGGTGTAGTTCCGGAATTCCAGACCACCGTTCTTGACTTTGATGTCTCCCTGGTAATCCGGGTTTTTGACCAGGACAATCGACTTGTTGTGCTCCCAGGACTTGAATTTGTAAGGTCCTACCGAGACGGGCTTCTCGCCGAAGGCCTTCGTGTCTTTGTAAAAGACCTCGGGCAGAGGGGCATACGAGGTGTAGCCCACCAGGATCGGGAAGGTCGAAGAAGGAGCGTTCAGCTCCACAGTGAACGTGTGATCGTCAAGTACTTTAAGGCCTGAGAGTTGTGCGGAAGGATCCACACCACTGGCTTGCAAGTCGTCGAAACCCTTGATTGGGTTGAAGAAACTGGAGCTCAACTGCCCATTGGCCGCGTTGGCGCCCCAGGACCAAGCCTTAGTGAAGGAGGAAGCGGTGACTGGAGTGCCGTCGGTGAACTTCCACCCATCCTTAATGGTGATCGTGTACTTGGTCATGTCGGCGTTGGGCTTGATTTCCTTGGCGATGTCGTTGACAGGTTTGCCTTTGTCATCGAAGCGCACGAGCTTGGAGAAAAGCATGTCCAGCGGGTTGCCGCCGCCCACCTCATTCGTGTTCGAAGGAATCAGGGGCTTGGCGGGCTCGGAACCAAAGACGCTGATTATCGCGTCCGTAGTGCTGCCGGCCTGTGGGTTGTTGTCATTATTAGCGTTATTCGAACTACCGCACCCGCTCAAAATCAATGCCAAAGAGCAGACGGAGGTCGTCAAGGCGGTCAGGCTGGTCTTCCTCATCATTGAATCATTCTTTCTCAATCAGGGATTTGGGTGGGATGGTTCTCTGGATGGGAGGTGGCATTCGCCGCCCTCCCATCCAGAGGCGGGGACTACTTGGTCAGATTCGTGTAGTCGGGAGTGGCCTTCCAGGTGAAGGTGAAGCCGTGCACGTTCTTAGCGGCAACACCTTTGGAGTTAGCGTTGTAGAGCGGCACGACCGGCAGGTCCTCCAGGAGGATCTCCTCGGACTGCTGGAAGCACTTGTTGGCTTCATCCGCGGTCTTGGCCTGCGAACCCTTCTTGAGCAGGTCGTCGAACTTCGGGTTCTTGTAATCGCCGTCGTTCGAACCATTGCCATCGGCCGCGGCCGTGGAGTAGATCGGCTGCAGATAGTTCTCCAACGAGGGGTAATCAGGCTGCCAGCCGGAACGGAAGGCCGAATCGGTGAACTTACGGGCCGACACGTTGTTGCGGAACTCGTTGAACGTGGGCTGGGGGTTGCCCTCGGCCTTGATGCCCAGCGAATTCTTGATCGAATTGGCGAGCGCGTCGTAAATCTCCTTGTGACCACCATCGGAATTGTAGGCCATCTTGAACGTATCCGAATCGGACCAAGCCGAGATCTTGTTGGCCTCAGCCCACAACTCCTTAGCCTTCGTCGGGTTGTACTTCAACACATCCTCGCCCTTCAAGGTCTTGGAGGAACCCGGAATCGTAGGGGCCGAGAAGTCGGTGGCCACAGTGCCGGTGTCGCCCAACACCTTGTCGAGCAGCTGCTTGCGGTCAATCGACATCGAGATCGCCTGACGGCGCAGCTTGCCTTCCTTGTCCTGACCGAAGTGCTTCATGTAGGTAGGAATCGTGAAATCCTGGAAGACGGGACCAGGTTCGTTTACGGCCTGGACTTGGGAATCGGTCTGGAAGGTCTTGATGTCCGCGGAGGGAATCGTGTCGAGCACGTCAAGGTTGCCGGACTGCACATCCGCATAGGCAGCGGTCGGATCTGTGTATGAGCGGAACTCGATGCCGCCGTTCTTCACCTTCGTGTCGCCCTTGTAATCCTTGTTCTTCACAAGTTTGACCGACTTGTTGTGCTCCCAGGACTGGAACTTGTACGGCCCGTCAGAGACCGGCTTCTCGCCGAAGGCCTTGGGGTCCTTGAAGAAGGACTCAGGCAGCGGAGCGAAGTAGGACATGCCGAGCTGGGTCGGGAAGGTGGAAGAGGGAACGGATAGCTCAACCGTGAAGCTATGGTCGTTCTGAACCTTGAGGCCCTCCAGCTGCGCGTCCGCTGGCACGCCCTTGGCCTGCAAGGCGTCGAATCCCTTGATAACGCCGTAGAAACTGGAACCCAGCTGGGCGTTGTTCACGTTCGCGCCCCACGACCAGGCCTTAGTGAAGGAGGAAGCGGTGACCGGAGTGCCATCAGTGAACTTCCAACCTGGCTTCAGGGTAATCGTGTACTGTGTCATATCCGCGTTGGGCTTGATCTCCTGAGCGACCTCGTTGTGAGTCTTGCCCTTGGAGTCGAAGCGAACCAGTCCTGAGAAAAGCAGGTCCATCGGGTTCCCGCCGCCCACCTCGGTGGTATCCGAGGGGATCAGCGGTTTGGCCGGCTCGGATCCGAAAACGCTGATCATCGCGTCCGTCGACCCTTCCGGCGATTCAGACGCCTTGCCGGAATCCGACGAACCGCCACAAGCGCTCAAGGCGATTGCGATTGAGCAGGCTGACGCCAGCAAAACCGCCGTGCGTGATTTCCTTATCATGATTACCTTCCTTACTGCATGTGAACTTCACATGAACATGCGCGGCGTGGTTGTAATATGCGCCCCCGACGCCTGAACCGCGCCGCGCAAGAATTCAGTCTGGGAGGGAGGAGGTTTACCCCTCCCCCCTCCCACTCCATCCAGGGTTACTTAGTCATGCTCGGATAATCGGGGATGCCCTGCCAATTGAAGGTGAAGCCGTGCACGTTCTTAGCGGCAACACCTTTGGAGTTAGCGTTGTAGAGCGGCACGACCGGCAGGTCCTCCAGGAGGATCTCCTCGGACTGCTGGAAGAGCTTATTAGCGGAGTCCACGCTCCTAGCCGAAGCCGCTTTCTTCAAGAGCTCGTCGAACTTCGGGTTCTTGTAATCACCGTCGTTCGAACCATTGCCATCGGCCGCGCCAGTCGAGTAGTTCGGCTTCAAGTAGTCTTCGGGCGAGGGGTAATCAGGCTGCCAGCCGGAACGGAAGGCCGAATCGGTGAACTTACGCTGGGTAACGTTGTTGCGGAACTCACTGAACGTGGGCTGGGGGTTGCCCTCGGCCTTGATGCCCAGCGAATTCTTGATCGAATTGGCGAGCGCGTCGTAAATCTCCTTGTGACCACCATCCGAATTGTAGGCCATCTTGAACGTATCCGAATCGGACCAAGCCGAGATCTTGTTGGCCTCAGCCCACAACTCCTTAGCCTTCGTCGGGTTGTACTTCAACACATCCTCGCCCTTCAAGGTCTTGGAGGAACCCGGAATCGTAGGAGCGATGAAGTCCGTGGCCACAGTGCCGGTGTCGCCCAACACCTTGTCGAGCAGCTGCTTGCGGTCAATCGACATCGAAATCGCCTGACGGCGCAGCTTGCCTTCCTTGCCCTCGCCGAAGTGCTTCATGTAAGAGGGGATCGTGAACTGTTGAATGACGGCACCAGGGGTGTTCACTGCCTGGACCATGTTGTCGGTCTGGAAGGTCTTGACATCCGCGGAGGGAATCGTGTCGAGCACGTCAAGGTTGCCGGACTGCACATCCGCATAAGCAGCTGACGGGTCAGAGTAGACACGGAACTCGATGCCCGCGTTCTTCACCTTGATGCCACCCTTGTAGTAAGGGTTTTTGACCAGCCTAATGGACTTGTTGTGCTCCCAGGACTGGAACTTGTACGGCCCGTTGGAAACAGGCTTCTCGCCGAAGGCCTTGGGGTCCTTGTAGAAGCTATCAGGCAGAGGGGCGAACGGGCCGTTGCCTATCTTGACGGGGAAGGTGGAGGAAGGGGCGTTCAAATCGACCGTAAAGGTGTGGTCATCGACAACCTTGAGGCCGGAGAGCTGGGCATCAGCGGCAACACCCTTTTGCTGAAGTTCATCGAACCCCTTGATTTCGCTATAGCTATCGGAGGCTACCTGGGCATTGGCGGCATTAGCCGCCCAAGACCAAGCCCTGGTGAAGGAAGTCGCGGTGATCGAGGTGCCGTCCGAGAACTTCCAACCATCCTGAATCGTGATCCTGTATTGGGTCATATCAGCGTTTGGCTTGATTTCCTTGGCCACTTCGTTGACCATCTTGCCCTTGGTGTCGAAGCGGACCAGGGTCGAGAACATCTGCCCGATTGGATGGCCGCCGCCCACCTCATTAGTGTCGGAGGGAATCAGCGGTTTTGCCGGCTCGGAACCAAAGACGCTGATTATCGCTTTGCTGTCCGACGCCTGGTTCGCATCCGTTGATTTATCGCTGGATTCATTCGAACCCCCGCAACCGCTGAGCACGAGAGCCAGCGAGCATGCGGAAGCAGCTACAAGTGAAAACGCTGAGGCTTTCTTCATCTTGATCTTCTTCCTTTGTCAGGTACATCTTCTTTTGCTGCTGGCGAAAGCGGAGGTTACCGCCTTCTTATACGCGGCGCTTGGACCGCTCCCCGCGGACCAAGCGCCACCACCCGACTACTACGGAATTATTTTGTTAGTTCCTCGTAGACAGGTAAGTTCTTCCAATTCATCGTGAACCCGTTCACGTTCTTGGCCGCTGCGCCCTTGGCGTTGGCGTAGTAAATCGGGACGGCCGGCAAATCCTCCATCAGGAGCCCTTCGGCCCGCTGATAAATCTTGTTGGCTTCGTCCACGCTCTTGGCCTGAGCCGCCTGGGTGAGCATGTCATCGAACTTGGGGTTTTTGTAATCGCCGTCGTTGGACCCGTTGCCGTCCGCCGCCGAAGAGGCGTAGAGGGGCTTCAGGTAGTTCTCGGGCGAAGGATAGTCAGGCTGCCAGGAGGAGCGCAGGACGGCATCGTGGTACTTTCGGGCGGATACGTTGTTGCGGAACTCCGAGAAGGTGGGAACAGGGGTGCCTTCGGCCTTGATGCCTAAAGTGTTCTTGATGGAATTGGCGATTGCGTCGTAGGTGTCCTTGGCGCCGCCGTCCGAGTTGTAAGCCAGCTTGAAGGTCTGGTCAGCGGGCCATTTGGAGATGGCGTCCGCCTGGGCCCAAAGCTTCTTGGCTTCCTTGGGATTGTATTTCAGGACTTCGGAGCCCTTCAAATCCTTGGAGTAGCCGGGGATTGAAGGCGCGGTGAA
Organism: Bifidobacterium actinocoloniiforme DSM 22766; assembly: GCF_001263395.1. Lineage (NCBI taxonomy): Bacteria > Bacillati > Actinomycetota > Actinomycetes > Bifidobacteriales > Bifidobacteriaceae > Bifidobacterium > Bifidobacterium actinocoloniiforme. Next base: position 732,870 of record NZ_CP011786.1, read on the forward strand.
ATCGGTGGGCTGGGTACCCATGCCCCCCAAGACCTTATCGATGATCTGCTTACGATCAATCGACATCGAGATGGCCTGCCGACGCAGACGGCCCTCTTGGTCCTCCTTGAAGTGGTCCATGAAGGAGGGGATCGTGAAGCCTTGAGTCACCGAACCGGGCTCGTTGTAGGCCTGAACTGTGGAATCGGATTGGAAGGTCTTCTGAGCCGAAGTGGGAATCGAGTCAATGACGTCCAAGTTGCCGGCCTGCACATCCGCATAGCCAGCGTCCACATCCGTGTAGATGCGGAATTCCAGGCCGCCGTTCTTGACCTGGGCCGTGCCCTTGTAGCCCTTGTTCTTGACCAGTTTGATGGCCTTGTTGTGTTCCCAGGACTGGAAGTTGTAAGGACCGACCGTCACAGGCTTCTCGCCGAAGGCTTTGGTGTCCTTGTAAAAGACTTCGGGCAGCGGGGCGAACGCGGTGTAACCCACCTGAATCGGGAAGGTGGATGAGGGGGACTTCAGATCGACCGTGAAAGTATGGTCGTCGAGGACCTTGAGGCCGGAGAGCTGGGCATTCGCCGGGGTGCCCTTGGCCTGCGCCTCGTCATAGCCCTGGATGTTGTCGAAGAAAGAGGCATCCAGCTGTGCGTTGTTGACGTTGGCGCCCCAGGACCAGGCCTTGGTGAAGGAGGAAGCGGTGACCGGCGTGCCGTCGGAGAACTTCCAGCCGTCGTTGATCGTGACCTTGTACTGGGTCATGTCCGCGTTGGCCTTGATTTCCTTGGCGATCTCATTGTGAGCCTTGCCGGACTTATCGAAGCGCACGAGCTTGGAGAACATCATATCGAGCGGGTTCCCACCACAAGCCTCCCCCGTATCGGAGGGAATCAACGGCTTCGCGGGCTCACAACCGTAAGCAGAAATGATGGCATCAACACTAGAGACCCTAGACTTGTCGTCCTGGCCTGACGTGCCGCCGCAACCTGCAAGCGCTAATGATAGCGCGCAAGCTGACGCTGCAACTATGGTGAGCTTCGGGCTCTTCTTCATAACTGTGCTTCTTCTCCTTCAGTCCAACACCCTGCGGCTTTGTGCGCCCAGGATGGAAACTTGGCCTCACCCCACGAATTAGGCTTGCACCTAGCCCATGAAGCTAATTCAACTATTCTCTTACGTAAATGTTTCGTTCGCAAGACATGTTCTCAGTGCTCTCGCAAGGGTTGGGCGAGAGGATCTGGTCCATAAACCAAGGAACCACAGGCCGCCAGCGGACAAGCTGCGCCCGTGAGGTTTTCAAGGCTTTACACCCTCTTTGCCAGGAGCATTTATAGGACTCTCACAGCTCACTTTCCGCTATCTGGGTTAAGGAGCGGCAGGATTCAGCAATGTTACGAAAACGTTTCTGCCGTGTTCTGGATTTCAGCTCACAGCCGTCATACTCAAGACTTTGGAGCCGCTTCCGTCACTACAGGCAGCTCCACAGGCAAGCTGACCGGCCACTGGAGCCCCAGGGCCCAGGTGACCGGTCAGACTTGAGGAGAGAGTCTACTTGCTGGTGACGCTAGCCATCCAGTAGACCGGGTAGTTCTGCCAGCTCATGGTGAAGTCCTTCACCTGCTTGGAGGCAGCGCCAGTGCGGTTCAGGTAGTAGAGCGGAATACCGGGCATATCCCTCAAAAGGATGCCTTGAGCCTTGGCGTAGAGGGCGTTCTCCTCTTTGCTGTCAGCGGCCTTAGCGGACTGCTTGATCAAGTCATCGAATTCGGGGTTCTTGTAGTCGGTATCGTTTGCTCCCTTGCCATCAGCCGAGTCAGAGGCATAGATCGGGTGCAGGTAGTTCTCCACCGATGGGTAGTCTGGGGTCCAGCCAGCGTGGAAAGCACCAGTCATCTTACGAGCGGTCACGTTCTGACGGTACTCCTGGAAGGTTGCCACGGGCACATCTTCTGTGTCGATGCCCAGGTTGGACTTCACCATGTTCGCCACGGCCTTGTAGACCGACTTGTAGCTGGTCTCGTCGGCATTGTAGCTAAAGGTGAGCTTGTAGTCGGCAGGAATCTTGGAAATCTTGTTTGCCTGGTCCCACAGCTCCTTGGCCTTCTTCGGGTTGTACTTGATGTTGCCGGAGTTTTCCAGATCCGTCGTGTATCCGGGAATCGTGGGCGCCGAATAGGAGGCCGCTGGGGAAGCGGTGCCGTTGAGCACCTTCTTGCAGATGGACTCGCGGTCGATGGACATGGAGATGGCCTGGCGACGCAGGATGCCTTCCTGATCTTCCTTGAAGTGCTCCAAGTTAGAGGGCAGGGCCACGGCGGCGATACTGGAACCAGCCTTGTTGAAGGACTGCACGTTCGTATCAGAGGTGAAGGTCTTGCTGGCTGAGGCGGGCACGTTCTCCATTAAGTCCAGATTCCCAGCCTGAATATCGGCGTAAGCGGCGTCGGTGGACGTATATATTTTGAAGGTGATGCCGCCGTTGCGAGGCTTGAACTGACCCTTGTAATAAGGGTTCTTTACCAACTGAATGGACTTGTTGTGCTCCCAGGATTGGAACTTGTAAGGACCATTACCCACCGGGTGCTCGCCAAAGCCCTTCGGGTCCTTGTAGAAGGACTCAGGTAGCGGGAAGAAGGCATCATAGCCCACCTTGATTGGGAATACGGAATCAGGCTGGGTCAAATCAACGGTGAACGTCAGGTCATCAATAACCTTCAGACCGCTCAACTGGGCGTCAGATTTAATGTTGGTGTCCTGCAGCTCATCGTATCCCTTAATCAGGGAGAGGAAGCTGGAACCCTTCTGCGCATTGACCGCATTAGCCGTGTAGCTCCAGGCCTTGGTGAAGGAGGAAGCCTTGACTGGAGAGCCGTCGCTGAACTTCCAACCCGGCTTGAGCTTAACGGTGTACTGGGTCTTATCAGCGCTCGGGGTTATCGAGTCAGCCACCTCATTGACCGACTTGCCGTCTGGAGTGACGCCCACCAGGCCAGAGAAAAGCATGGAGCTGGGCCTGCCGCCACCACGCTCGTTGGTATCCCCTGGAATCAGCCCGTTCTGAGGCTCAGTATCAAACGCGGTGATAATCGCGTTGGAATCGGATTTCGCCGAGGAGTCCGAACCTTCGGACGCACTTCCGCAGGCGCCCAGGGATAGGGCCACGATACAGGCTGCGGCGGTAATCGTTATCTTCTGTTTAGTGTTGTGCACGAAACCATCCTCTTCTTCTCAGGTGTGTGACTGCCGAATATGGCTGGTCTCCCCCAACCACCAACGAAAATGCAGAAAGAACTCTCCTGTTGTTTCGTTAGGGGTCACAGTAGACAATCATCGTTACGAAAGAGGGCAAAGTGTCCACCAGTTGGACAGTTTCTTTTCAAGAGTCGTCATCCCATGCTCATTCGCGGGCGGCTTTCGTGCGGCGAATGACCGTTCCCACCTATACGCGACAGGCATTGAACGGGGAGACTTAAGCCCGCGAAAACACTCAGTCGTAACGCCCACGCATGCCCACTAATTGAAGGATGCGCATCACGCTGGCCCCTATCGTAAGTGCTGTCATCCAGGCGGATGAGGCGATTCCCTATGCCCTGAGCAGCCATATCGTTCACAGTCCGCGACGGCTCACATCGCCCTGGGCCCAGGGCGCTTCCTCCAAGGGATCCTGGTCACTGGCCGCACAGCTCGGGCGTTCGTTGCCGGTCGTAAGGTGAGTCCCGACGCATTGCTCCGCCAGGCCCACCCCGCTCGCTTCGGCACGCGCCTGAGACGGACATAACCCGCGTTGCCCATGGCAATGGTGGTGCCCCGCAGCAACCAGCCATTTTGGCGCTTTTACCTCACGAATGCTCCAGACGCGAGAACAGCCGGGGCGCGCGGAGCAAAGCCGAACTCCAGCATTTCCCTCCGCTCCTCACTGAATAGGCTACGGCCCTGGTTCTTTCAAGACGGAACACACCACAGCGCCCGGCACCAAGCAGGTGCTTGGGGCCGGGCGGAAAGGGGTTATGGCACGAGCGTACTACCTTTATGCTCTTTGCTGGGTCCGCTCATTTGGAGGACGGGACGCTCATCTGCCAGTAAACAGGGAAGTTCTGCCAGTTGATCGAGAAGCCCTTGACCTGCTTTGCCGCTGCGCCGTTGGCGTTGGCGTAGTAGACCGGGATGCCGGGCAGGTCGTGGAGAAGAACCCCCTGTGCCTGGTCGTAGAAGGACTCGACCTCAGACTGGGAAGTTGCCTTGGCCGCCTGGTTCATCAGGCTGTCGAACTGGCTGCTCTTGTAATCGCTGTCGTTGGCGCCCTTGCCGTCCGCTGCGGCGGAACCGTAGATCGGGTTCAGGTAGTTCTCCACCGACGGGTAGTCAGGCGACCATCCGGCGTGGTAAGCGCCCTGAATCTTACGCTCGGTCACGTTCTGCCGGAACTCCTGGAAGGTGGGGATGGGCACATCCTCGCAGTTGATGCCAAGGTTGGTCCTAACCATGTTCGCCAAGGCCTTGTACACCGGCCCGAAGCCCTGATCGGCGTTGTAAGTGAAGTCCAACTTAGCGCTCGTGGGCCAGGGGGAGATCTTGTCGGCTTGTTGCCACAAGCTCTTGGCCTTCGCCGCGTTGTACTTGATGTTCTCGGAGTTCTTCAGCGAGGTGGAGTATCCGGGGATCGTGGGGGCCGAGTAGCTCTTAGCCGGCGTGGCGGTGCCGTTAAGCACCTTCTTGCAGATCGCGTCACGGTCAATCGACATGGAGACGGCCTGCCGGCGCAGGATGCCTTCCTCATCGTGCTTGAAGTGATCCAGGTTGCCCGAGATTCCAACGGATTCGATGACTGATCCGGGCTTGTTGTAGGCCTGAACCGAGGAATCGGTGGTGAAGGTCTTACTGGCTGAAGATGGCACGTTCTCCATCACATCCAGGTTCCCGGCTTGAATGTCCGAATAAGCGGAGTCGTTGGCTGTGTACATCATGAAGTTCACGCCCCCGTTACGCGGCCTGAACTGGCCCTTATAGTCGGGGTTCTTCACGAGCTGAATCGACTTGTTGTGCTCCCAGGACTTGAACTTGTATTGGCCGTTGCCCACTGGATGCTCACCGAAGCCCTTCGGATCCTTGTAGAAGGACTCAGGCAAGGGCGAGAAGGCGTTGTATCCCACCTTGATCGGGAAAATCGAGTCAGGCTCGGACAGGTCGACGATGAAGGTCAAATCGTCCTGGACCTTCAGACCCGACAGCTGTTCATCGGACTTGACGCCAGACTTCTGCAGATCGTCATACCCCTTGATCGTGGAGAAATAGCTCGCGTTCTTCTGTGCGTTGGCCACGTTGGCCCCATAGCTCCAGGCCTTGGTGAAGGACTGCGCGGTCACTGGACTGCCATCGGAGAACTTCCAACCCGGCTTGAGCTTGACCGTGAACTGGGTGTTGCCGGAATTCGGTTTGATCGAATCGGCCACTTCGTTGACGGCCTTACCGTCCGGGCTGAAGGCCACCAACCGGGCGAGAATCAGGGACAGGGGCTTGCTGCCTCCTCGCTCGTTGGTGTCAGCGGGAATCAGCGGCCCCTGAGGCTCCGTGTCGTAAGCGGTAATGACAGCCGAGGCATCACCCTGGTCATCAGCTCCTGAAGACGCCGAAGAGCCGCCACAAGCAGCCAAGGACAGGGTTGCGATGCAAGCCGTCGCTGCGGCGGCGAGTTTGCGGATGGTATGGGTCACGAGGACTTCCCTTCATTCTTGTAATCACTAGACCTAGTACGCATGATTCCTGCCGATCCGGGGCCGCTCATGCGCGAAGCGGCCCCGGGACCTGCACCTGTCTACTTGGTGACTTGCCAGTAGACAGGTATGTTCTGCCAGCTTATCCGGAAGGACTTGACCTGCTTGGAGGCCACAGCATTAGCGTTGCGATTATGCAAGGGGATGCTGGGCAAGTCCCGCAGGAGCAGGCCTTGAGCCTGGGCGTACAAAGCATTGGCATCCTTGGCGGAACTCGCTTCTGCCGCCTTGTCGAGCAGGTCGTCGAACTCCGGGTTCTTATAGTCGCCATCGTTCGAGCCCTTGCCTTCGGCGGAAACCGAAGCGAAGTTGGGAGTCAGGTAGTCCTCCGGCGAGGGGTACGAGGGAGCCCAACCAGTGCGGAAGGCCCCCTGTATCTTGCGGCCCACCGCGTTCTGCCGCAGCTCTTGGAAGGTTGGTATCGGCGTGTCCTGCGCATCAATGCCGAGGTTGGTCTTGACCATGTTCGCCACGGCCTTGTAGATGGGGCCATGATCGCCATCCGCGTTATAGGTGAAGGAGAACTTATGGTCCGCCGGCCAGGGCGAAATGGCATCCGCCTTGGCCCAAAGCTCCTTGGCCTTCTTGGGGTTGAACTGGACGTTCCCCTCGTTCTTCAGGTCCTTGGTGAAGCCGGGAATCCTGGGCGAGGTAAAGTCGGCTGCAGGCGTGGCCGTGCCGTTGATCACTTTCTTGCAAATGGATTCACGGTCGATTGCCATTGAGATGGCCTGCCGACGCAGACGGCCCTCCTCCTGGTCCGTCCTGAAGTGCTCCAAGCCAGCGGGGATTGTGAACTTTTCGATGACCGCGCCCGGTTTGTTGTAGGACTGTACCGAGGAATCGGTGGTGAAGGTCTTACTGGCGGAGGTGGGAACGTTCTCCACCAGGTCCAGATTGCCGGCCTGCACATCGGCGTAGGCCGAATCCCCTGAGGTGTAGACGACGAACTCGACTCCCCCGTTGCGCGGCTTGAACTGACCCTTGTAGTCGGGGTTCTTCACCACCTGAATCGACTTGTTGTGCTCCCAGGACTTGAACTTGTACTGGCCGTTACCCACCGGATGCTCGCCGAACCCCTTCGGATCCTTGTAGAAGGACTCAGGCAAAGGCGCGTAAGCCAGGTAACCCACCTTGATCGCGAACGTGGAGTCAGGCTGGTTCAGGTCCACAGTGAAAGTGCGGTCATCTGTGACCTTAAGGCCTTCCAATTGCTCATCGCCCTTGTGGCCTGCGCCCTGCAGCTCCTTGTAACCCTTGATGGTGGCGAAGGAACTGGAATCCTTCATAGCGTTAGCCGAGTTCGCTACATAGCTCCAAGCCCTGGTGAAAGACCGCGAAGTCACAGGCGTGCCGTCGGTGAAGGTCCAGCCGGGCTTGATTTTGATGGTGTATGCGGTGTTGTCGGCGTTAGGCTTAATCGATTCGGCCACCTCATTGACGGCCTTCCCGTCAGGGTCGAAGGCCACCAGCTGGGAGAACATGAGGTTGCCAGGCTTGCTGCCGCCCACCTCATTGGTATCGCCTGGGATCAGTGGGCTCTGCGGCTCTGCCGAGAACACGCGAATCATCGCGTTAGGATCGCCAGCCTGAGGAGAGGAGCTGGAATTGGACGATCCTCCGCAAGCGCTAAAGGACATGGCTACGGCACAAGCCGAGGCCACAAGGGCCATTTTCTTTCCGCGAGGGGACATGATTGCGACTCCCGTTCGGTATGGGGGACGATGTCGAAAGGTTTCCGTGCGTGCAGAGGGTACTGCGACGCTTAACAACCGAAGACGACGGGGGTATAGCCGCTTGGTGCATGAAAGTGTATGACATGCATGTTACGGGGACTGAATCCATCCACTATTCGGACGAACGACCTTGTCAAGCGCCAATCCTTACTGGCGGCGCTTAAGCGCGCGGGAAGGCCAAATCGTAGCGTTGGCGGAGCTGTCCGATGGAAACATGCGTGTAACGCTGGGTGGTGCGCAGAGAGGAATGGCCCAGCATCTCCTGAACCTCGCGCAGGTCCGCACCGCCATCCAGCAAGTGGGTGGCCGCTGAATGCCGCAAGGAGTGCGGGGAGATGGACGGTAACCCGGCTTGGACGGAAATACGATGAACCAGTTCCCGCACCTGGCGCTGGCCTATTCGACCGCCACGGGCCCCAAGGAAGAGGGGGCGGATCGCCAACGGATCGTCCGCCTTCCGACCGCTCGCGGCCTCCAAGCTGGGCCTGCCCTGATCCAGCCAGGCGCGCAGGGCCTTAGCGGCGGGCAGACCGAAAGGCACAACTCGTTCCTTGGAGCCTTTGCCCATGACCGTGACCGTGCGGGCCTCCCAGTTCACATCGCCCAGGTCCAGGCCGGTCAGCTCGGCTACTCTCATACCAGTGGCATAGAGGAGTTCGACGATGGCCTTATCCCTGACAGCCAGCGCTTGCCTGCGACGGTCTGCCTGGGATGCGCTGGCTGACTGGTCAGCCCGGTCTATCCCGCTGCCCGCCTCATCCATCATGCGGGCGGCCTGGTCCTCGCTCAGGACCTGTGGCAGGCGCTCGGGAATCTTCGGGGTGGCGAGTGCCGAAGCCGGGTCGCTCCGCATGACGCCGCGGTCCGCTAGGAAAGCGAAAAAGCGGCGAATCGCCACGGATTTGCGGGCCATGGTCGAGCGCGAGTGGGTCCGATCCTCATGAGCCATCCAGGAACGTAGCGTCTCGACGCTGACCTGGTCCAGGCTGGTCAAACCGCGCCGTTCAATCAGCGCAAGGAACTCCTGGACATCGGCGCGATAGGCCTTGATCGTGTTGGGGCTTTCACCCTCAACCTGGCGCAGGTAGGCCGTGAAAGCGGTTAGGTGCTCGTCGAAGCGCATAGTGGGCCTCCTGTTGCGCATCCCATTGTAATCAGCCCGATAGAATAACGACGGAAGGAGCGATATGAGACTACCAGATCAGATACCCACCGGGGCCAGGCTCGTGGTCCGCGTCGCCGAAGCCCCCGACCAGCCGAACGGGCGCATGGCCTTCAGGGACTACATAGGTCACGTACGTTCCTGGAATGGGCGAACCCTCGCCGTGACGAGGGATGCGACCGCGAACGGCAGACGGCCAGAGCAAGAGGTCTCGATCGACGCGAGCACCATCGTTGCCCTTAAGCCCATACCCGAGCGCCGGAAGGGCGCGATGGCCCCAGGAAGCGCCGAAGACCCTGCCTAAGCTTGCGCAAGTCCGAGCGGGCACCGGGACAGCACAGCCTGGTGAACGCTGGTGAAAGCCGTTACCTGCCAACCTCGCCGGGCCGAATCCTGGAGCTGCCCCTGCCAGCCACGCTCGTCCAACTCCAGAATGGAGGTCTCTGCGGCAGGGGGCTCGGCCTGAGCCTGGCCAGGGACCGTCAGCGGTTGCGAATCAACGGCTGTAAGCCGATCGTGGGTGCTGTCGTCCATGCAGATCAACGGATTGCCCAGGCCTTGGGTGATCATGTCGGCCACGGTCAGGAAACGGTTGTAATCCGTGCCCCGATCGACGCATAGGGCCCAGACCGCGTCGTTGAAGGGGTCAAGGGGCCGCACCGCGTTCTCCCTTATTATAGGGTGAGCGCCGACATACTGGTCCTGCAAACCGACAGCCATGACTCGCTTGCGCGCCTGAGTCTGATTACGGTTCAGGTCGATCAAGACACTGGCTTGAGCCAGGACGGGGGCCACATTTGTGAGGATCGAGGGCAGAAGCGTCGACTCGACAGCCAGGGCGAGGACATCTGGTTTACCCGAGGCCAGTTCCTCCAAAGATCTCATCATGCGAATACCGTCGCTTGGCGCGGACTGTCCGGACTGGACGTCCGGGTCCCAGGCTACGACGAAACGGCCCCGGCCGGTCAGGCGCTGAGCCAAAGCCAAGCCAATAGGCCCCAGGCCCACGACACCGACCTTATGGGCCGAGGTAAGGATGGGCGAGGGTGCCATGCCTGGAAGCGGATGCATGTCGTAAACTCCCCCGCCTGAAGCCGCCGCGCGATGGGCCGGACAAGCCACAGAGCGGGCGCCTGACGGCCCCTCTTCCCCTTGCAGCGCACCTTGTCGGCTCAGGCCGCTGTACGCATTGAAAGCATTCACGCTTACCGCCTGCCAGAAACGGGCGTAACCATGAACCAACGCCTGGGCGCGACGAGGACCGCCAGTTGGAGGACCAGGGAGCCGATCAGCCAAATCCTACCCGCATGACGGTCGAAGAAACCAATGAAAGCGGGGCTGCCGATTGGCACCAGGACGTCGCCGCCCGGACCGCGACCCATCAGCAACCAAATCAGGCAGGAGGCGCCCACCAAGTGCAAGCCCAATCCGGTCGCGCCAGCCCAGGACCTCGCCCACCAGGAGGAAGCCGCCAAAATCAGGAAGGCAATCACCAGGCCGTAGGGCAGCGACCCCACGGCCCCGCTGCGGTGGGCCAAGGTGCCGACCAGACCGGATACGGCGCCCAAAGCCAGGGCTGCCAGATAGGTAAGCGCCATGGGCGTGGTCTTCTCTTGTGAATGACTCATGTCCGCCAGCCTATCCCTAGAGGCCAACCAGGCCAAGGGTCCGTCAGGAGCGGGCGGTTACCAGTGGACGCCTGGACAGCGAAAACCGCCCCAGGTCGGACGGGGCTTGGAGCCCCGCCGTTTGGCGCGGTTCTAGGCGAACCTGCCGGACGGACCCGCCGGAAGCGCTTACTTCTGCTTCTGGTTGGCCCTGCGCTGGCGGGCGTTCCACTTGTACCAGGCGTCACGGTCCAGGATGATTTTGCGAACGCGAATCGCTTCGGGCGTCACTTCTACGCACTCGTCGTCGTTGGCGAAATCCAAAGATTCCTCCAAGCTCATCTGAATGGGAGGGGTCAGAGTCTCCAACACGTCGGCGGTGGAGGAGCGCATATTGGTCATATGCTTCTCCAGGGTGACGTTGATGTCCAAATCGCCGGGCTTGTTGGTCACGCCGACAATCTGCCCCTCGTAGACCGGGGACTGGGGCGAGACGAAGAAGTTGCCACGTGCCTGGAGCTTCTGCATGGCGTAGGGGCTGGCCTTGCCAGCACGATCCGCCACCATCGAGCCGTTTTGACGAGTGGAGATCTCACCGGCCCAGGGGGCGTACCCGGCTGAAATGGATGAAGAGATGCCGGTGCCACGGGTGGCGGAGAGCAAAGCGGTGCGGAAGCCTATCAGACCGCGGGAAGGAACCGTGAACTGCATACGCACCCAGCCCGAGCCGTGATTGGACATGGAGTCCATCCGACCCTTGCGGTCCGCCATCAGCTGGGTGACCGCACCCATGTACTCCTCGGGCACGTCAATCGTGTCGGACTCCATAGGTTCGTTGAGCTTGCCGTCAATCATCTGCGTGACCACCTGCGGGCGGCCCACGGTCAGCTCGAAGCCCTCGCGGCGCATCTGCTCTGCCAGGATGGCCAGGGCCAGCTCGCCGCGACCCTGCACCTCCCAAGCATCCGGTCGATCGGTGGGCAGGACCTTAATCGAGACGTTGCCGATAAGCTCGCGGTCCAAGCGGTCCTTGAGCATACGTGCGGTCAGCTTGTGGTCCTTGCCCTCAGTTCCGACCAGCGGCGAATCGTTGGTGCCAAAAGTCATTGAAATGGCGGGGTCGTCCACATGAATGAGGGGCAGAGGCTTGGGGTCGTCGGGGTCGACGATGGTCTCGCCGATCATGATGTCGTCCACGCCTGCCACAGCCACGATGTCGCCGGGTCCAGCTTCCTCGTCAGGCACGCGATCCAGGCCCTGGGTGCGTAGGATCTCAGTGAGCTTAAAGCGCTCCACCGAGCCATCCACACGGGACAGGCCGTACTGGGCTCCCTTCTTGAGGGTGCCGTTATAGATTCGGACCAGGCCCAGGCGACCCAGGTAGTCCGAGGCGTCGATGTTGGTCACGTGCGCCTGCAGGGGGGCGCCTTCCTCGTACACGGGAGCTGGAATGTTCTTCAGGATGGCATCGAACAAGGGCTCCAGGTCATCGTTGTCAGGCAGACCACCGTCGGCGGGCTGGTTGACCGAGGCCTTGCCGGCCTTAGCCGCGCAGTAGATGACCGGCAGGTCCAGCAAGGAGTCCAAATCCAGGTCCACGCCCTCCTCGGAGACATCCTGGGCCAGGCCCAGCAGAAGGTCGGTGGACTCGGAGACCACTTCGGAGATGCGGGCGTCGGGACGGTCCACCTTATTGACGCACAGGATGACCGGCAGCTTGGCCTCCAGGGCCTTGCGCAAGACGAAGCGGGTCTGGGGCAGCGGCCCTTCGGAGGCATCGACCAGCAGGACGACGCCGTCAACCATCGAGATGCCGCGCTCGACCTCGCCGCCGAAATCGGCGTGTCCAGGGGTGTCAACGACGTTGATCGTAATGCCATTAGGCTCGTTCAACTCAGCCGCCAACGGGCCTGTGTACTTGACGGCCGTGTTCTTGGCCAGGATGGTGATGCCTTTCTCACGCTCCAAATCGTTGGAGTCCATGACACGGTCGGGCACCTCCTCGCGCTCGGAGAAGACGTGCGACTGCTGCAGCATGGCATTCACCAGAGTCGTCTTACCGTGATCGACGTGAGCCACGATTGCTACGTTACGAATATCTCCACGAACCGCCATCAAAACCTCATTCTCAAACGCTGCTCAACTCTTGGCAGACAAACCCTCGCAATGATACGCGCATCAGGTGACAGAAAAGTACAGCATCGCTTCAAACCTGCCGCTGCCCATGATCAGGAACGACCCCAGGGCCGCTCCCCTGGTCCGGCCGAACCCCACGCAAGGCCGCCATCTCCTGGACCGCCGTGCCCTCATCCGGCAGGAAAGGAGCCAGGGAAGGCAGCTCGTCGACCGAATCCACGCCCATAAGCTCTAAGAAAAGCCCCGTGGTCACCAGCAGGGCGGCACGGCTCTCAGGATCCAACCCTTCCTCCCTTACCAGGCCACGCACCAGCAAGGAACGGATGACCCCGTCCGAATTGACCCCTCGGATGCCCGCCACCTGAGCTCGGGTGATGGGCTGCCTGTAGGCGATGATCGCCAAAGCCTCCAGCGCGGCCTGACTCAGGTGAGCGCTTTGCCCCTGGGTGGCGAAGGCAGCGACTACCGGTTGGTAGACAGGCAAAGTAGCGAAGCGCCAGCCACGGGCGGAACGCCGCAACTGGAAGCCATGCCCCTCCCGCTCCAAGCGGTGGCTCAACCCCTCCAGGCAGGATTCAACCTCTGCCGCCCCGGCTTGCAGGGCGCAAGCCAGATCCTGAGCCTGCTGGGGCTGGTCGACGGCCATTAAAACAGCCTCAAGGCAGGCGTCAAGGCCACCAGGGAAATCGGCTGGGTTCAGAGGCTTTGCCCTGTGATCCTCCGGGTCCTCCTGGGGCCGCGCCCGCTCCTGCTCACTCATGCGAAATCCTCCTCGCTCATCCGCTCCAGCCACTCGCTCGTTGGACCGCCGACCCAGCGTAGGGAGAGAGGCTCGAATGGCCCTGCTTGCTTGTATTGCAGGTCCTGCTGGCGGAAAAGCACCAGTACGGCCAGAAAACGGCCCACGACTTCCAGCCGACTGTGGGCGTCCGCAATCAACGTGGCGAACGCCACCGGCCTTCCATCCGCCTGGACCAGCCGGTCGCGCACCAGTCGGGCCTGCTCTCGCAAGTCCACCAGGGGCACGTGGAGCTGGGCCACAGCGACCTCGCTGACCGGCGCGTTGGCCAAGGCGCGCGCCGCCAGACGCGCCAGCTGCTCCCCAGTCGTCGTCCAAACCAAGGCTGGCAGGGCCGCCGCGATATCAGCGTCCACCTGACCTGGGTGGGGATATGCGGCGACGTTTTCCTGCATCTGATCGCCAAAGCGCTCGGCGGCCTCTTTGAAGGCCTTGTATTGCAAGAGGCGTGCGAAGAGGAGATCGCGTTCGCGAAGGGCTTCCATCGACTGCTCGTCAGTTGCCTGACCGCTGCGGTCAGGCAGTAGAGCCGCTGACTTGGCCTCCACCAGAATCGATGCCACATCCAGGAAGGAGCTTGCCTCATCCATGCTCTGGGCTAGGTCCAGCCGCCGCACATAGCTCAGAAACTCCTCGGTGATGACTCCCAGGGAGACCTCAGTCAGCTCCAGCCGCCGGTTGGCCAACATGCCGAGCAGAGCGTCAAAAGGACCCTGGTAGACATCGAGCTCAACCGAGAATCCTGGGGCCGCCTCACGCTGGTCGTTCACGCCACGATGCCGCGCGCGACCAGTTCCCGGGCCACCTCCCGGTACTCCTTGGCCGTCTTGTGCTGGGGGGCGTACATGGTGATTGGCGCGCCTGAGACGGTGGCGTCCGGCAGCTTGATCGACCTGGTGATCACCGAATGGAACACCTTGTCTTTGAAAGCCTCATAAATTCGTTGAAGGACCTCATCCGAGTGCAGAGTGCGGGTGTACATGGTGACCAGGACCCCGTAGACCTGAAGGTCAGGATTGATGCGGGTGCGCACCTTCTCAATCGACTGCATGAGCAAGGCGACCCCGCGCAAAGCAAAGAACTCCGCGGCCACAGGAATGATGACCCCGTCGGCAGCGGTGAGGGCGTTGACGGTCAGCAAGCCTAGCGAAGGCTGGCAGTCCACGATGATCACGTCGTACTCGTCGATCAGTGGCTTCAGGGTCGAAGCCAGGACCTGCTCGCGCCCCACCTCGGTGACCAACTGCACCTCGGCGGCCGACAGGTCGATGTTGGCGGGAATGATGTCCAGGTTGTCGAAGCGGCTGTGCATGACCACTTCGTGCACGTCCAGGCTCGGATCGAACAGAGCCGTGTATATAGTGTTCTCCACGCTATTGGCGTTGATGCCGAGGCCCACAGTCGCGGCCCCTTGTGGGTCGAAGTCCACAATCAGCACCCGGCGCCCGTAAGTGCTCAAGGCTCCGCCTATGTTGATCGAACTAGTCGTCTTGCCGACCCCGCCCTTTTGATTGCACATGGCTATGACCCGTGCCGGGCCATGCTGGCTGAGCGGCCGGGGGGCTGCGAACGTCTCGTATTCGCGTCCTAATAAATCCGTAGGCATACCTTTACACTACCAACATCCGTTAAGGAGTGGCTTCCGGCGCTTCCAAGCCAGTCAGAACCGACTCCCACCAAGCCCCAAGCCCCTCATCCTCCGCTATATACGCTTTCAGTATATTCGCCCCCCTACCTCAACGCGCCCTCGGATGGGCGGTCTGGTAGGCCTCGATAAGGCGCTGGGGGCTCACATGGGTGTATATCTGGGTCGTCGTGACCGAAGCGTGTCCCAGCAGCTCCTGGACCGTGCGCACATCCGCGCCCCCCTCAATCAGGTGGGTGGCGAACGAGTGACGCAGGGTATGAGGATGGACGGGTCGGTCGATGCCGGCTCGGTCGGCGGCCTGCCGGACCACCTGCCAGACCGACTGGCGTGACAGTCGGCGGCCCCGTTTGTTGAGGAAGACGGCGCTCATCTCCGGTGCCTTGCTCGCCTTGCGACCCAAGCCGGGCCGGCCCACGGACAGGTAGGCCTCCAGGGCCCGGCGGGCGTAGGACCCGACCGGCACCAGCCGTTGCTTGGACCCCTTGCCCGTCAGCCGGACCAAGCTTTGCGCCAGGTCCAAGTCCCCCAGGTCGGCCCCCACGGCCTCACTGACCCGGCAACCAGTGGCGTACATGAACTCCAGCAGGGCCCGGTCGCGTAACGACACCGGATCCTCGTCCCCGGGGACCGCAGCGGCGGCCAGGAGGCGGGAGACTTCGTCGATTGAGAGCACATCGGGCAGACGCGAGGCCCCCCCGGGAGCCTTGACGCCCTGGGAGACATCCACGTCCACAAGCCCCTGGCCCAGGGCGAAGCGGTGGAACTCGTGGACGGCGGCTAGCCTGCGGGCTTTGCTGGCAGAGGATTCACCGTCGAGCGAAGCCAGGAAATCCTGCACATCACTGCGCTCCACCCGCCGCACATCACCCTTGCCACGCCCGCGCAACCACGCCGTGTAAAGGGCTAAATCGCCGCGGTAGGCCTGGACGGTGGCCGGAGCCAGGCCGCGTTCGACGCCGGTATGGACCATGAACTGCTCGGTCAATCCGCTAAGCTCTGTGGGGTTCCCGTTCATGGAGCTCACTGTAATCCCCTGCTCATCCAGCCAAACACTGGCCTAGAATACGCGGAAACCCCGCGCAAGGCGGGGCTCCAATCGTCCGGCCCTTAAGGCCTGACTCTGCGCTGAGCCGTGGCTCAGGCGGCGACGGGCGCGTTCACATCGGCGGGCAGAGCCTTCTTAGCCTCTTCCACTATCGCGTTGAAGGTGTCGATGTCGGAGACCGCCAGCTCGGCCAGGGCGCGACGGTCCAGGTCAATGCCAGCCAGGCGCAGGCCCTGGATGAAGCGGTTGTAAGTAATGCCCTGAGCGCGGCAACCAGCGTTGATGCGCTGAATCCACAGCTTGCGGAAGTCACCCTTGCGGGCCTTGCGGTCGCGGTAGTTGTAGTTGTAGGAATGGAGGAGCTGTTCCTTGGCCTTGCGGTAGAGGCGGGAGCGCTGTCCACGATAGCCCGAAGCCCTATCCAGTACGACCCTACGCTTCTTATGCGCGTTTACTGCCCTCTTGACACGTGCCATGTTCTTTCCTCAGCTTTCTAAGATCTCTTGAGACTTACCGATGATGCTCATTCAGCTCGGCGGCTTACTTGTTCAGCATCTTCCTCATGTTCTTGGCCTGGCTCTTGGCAAGCACGGCATCGCGCGAGAGGGCGCGGCGCTTGCGGGCCGACTTGTGCTCAAGATTGTGGCGCATGCTGCTCCCAGCCTGCATGAGCTTGCCCGTGCCAGTGACGCGGACCCGCTTTGATGCGGCGGAATTACTTTTCATCTTCGGCATTGCTGCCCTCCTTGGATGTTATCTTCTTCGTGGAAGTCTGCTTGTCGTCCGGCTCGGAGTCGATTCGGGCCACCTCGGCCTGCGCCTCTCCTTCAGCCTGGACCTTAGCCCCCTGGCCCTCCTGCTTTGCGGCCAAGCGGGCGGCCTGCCGGGCTTGACGCTCGGCTCGGGCCTGATTGCCGCGACGGCGCTGCTCGGACTGGGTGTGGACTTTCTTGCCCTTGGGCGAGAGGGTCATGATGATATTGCGACCCTCCTGCTTGGGCGAAGACTCGATCGAACCCAAATCAGCGACCTCATCGGCCAAGCGCTTGAGCAGTTCGACGCCACCAATCGGCCGGCGCTGCTCACGGCCACGCAGCATAATCGTGACCTTGACCTTGTCGCCTGCGGACAGGAAGCGGGCCACATGGCCCTTTTTGACCTGGAAATCATGCTCGTCGATCTTCAGGCGGAAGCGAATCTCCTTGATTTCGGCCGCCGTCTGGTTGCGACGGGCCTGGCGGGCCTTGACCTTCTCGGTGTACTTGTACTTTCCGTAGTCAATGAGCTTGGCCACCGGGGGTTTGGCCTGAGGCGCCACCTCGACCAAATCGAGGCTGGCTTCCTTGGCCAGGTTGAGGGCGACCGAGGTCGCGATAATCCCCACCTGCTCGCCGTTCGGACCGATCAGACGCACCTGGGATGCCCGTATGTCGTCGTTAATCCGTGGTTCTTCGCTAATGATGACTCCTTCTACCGCTGCTTCTCACATTGCCGCGAAGCTCCCGAAGATGGACCGGGTCATGCGTCCATGCAGCTGGACGCGGCGCCTTCGGGCAGTGCCCTGGTCACCGGACGAGGTCCGATCTCATCAACCCGGAGCCGTAAAAGGCCCCCAGGTGGGAAGTTCCGCTTTCTTGATTGCTCAAGCCTGGAATCACTATAGCACAAGAAGACGGACAGGGTTTCCCGACGCTTCCCCCCTCCCCACGCCCAAGGCGCGACGAAGGAGGCTGGCCCAACATCATTGAACCCGCAAAGGACCACGAACGTCGTAGCGCGCTACCGAACCCATGCAGCTGCGGAATCCGCACACCTGAAAGGTGCTTGGGAATGAGTTGCAAGGACAGCGCCTCCGTAGTACGTTCCCAGGCGACTCCAACGACCATATCGGACGAGGCCATCTTCCACAACAAGGATTGGGCCGCGTCCCCGACAGCCACCCGCCGCCGGGACACATCGAGAATCTCACCGGTGCCAACCACCACCGCATGCACCCGGAACTTCTCCTGCGACCGCTGCCGCAGCTCCAGGGCCGAATCACCCTCGCGATTGACTGTGAACTCTATAATTCCCTGGTCCTTGGCCTGGGCCAATATGCGGGACACGGTGAATGGCGTCGCTCTGCTTTGAGCTGGACGCCATCCGCGCATCGCTGGCTTGCGTCTGAGTATAGTGCGTCAGCCAGGGCGCGACGCACGCTCGAGGAAGACGACGGGGCCACGAGGGCCACCAGCTCACCCGGCGCGGTCCACGACCTCCAAATAGGCGCCATACCCTTGAGCCTCCATGTCCTCGCGGGGAATGAAGCGCAGGGCCGACGAATTCATGCAGTAACGCAAGCCACCGAGCTCCCGGGGCCCGTCTGTGAACACATGGCCCAGGTGGGAGTCGGAAGCCTGGGCGCGCACTTCAATCCTCGGTCTGCCCAGCAGCTTGAAATCCTTGCGTTCGGTCAACGACCGCCGATTGATGGGCTTGGAGAATGAGGGCCAGCCGCAGCCCGCGTCGAACTTGTCAGCCGAGGAGAACAACGGTTCTCCGCTCACCCGGTCCACGTAAATGCCCGGACGGAAGTCAGCGTCGTAAGCGTTCTCGAAAGGCCGCTCAGTGGCCGCCTGCTGGGTCACTCGGTACTGCAGGGGGTCCAGCGCCCAGATCTGTTCGATGAACCGCTGCCGCCTGGCCACCCCGGCGATCCGATCGGCGGATATGTGGCAGTAGCCATCCGGATGCTTGCGCAAGTAGTCCTGGTGGGACTCCTCAGCCAAGTAGAAGTTGCGCAACTCCTCCACCTCCACCACAGGCTCGCGCCCCTCCCTATCAGCCAGCTGCTTGAGCGCCCGTCGGAACACTGGCTCCTGCTCGGCCCGGCGGTCCGGCTCCCAATACATGCCGGACCGGTACTGCCGCCCGCGGTCATTGCCTTGCCGATCGCGCGAAAACGGGTCGATCACATCCACGAACAGCAGGGTCAGCGTACGCAAGGTCAGCATCTGGGGGTCGTAAACCACCTCCACGCATTCGACCGCGTCCGTGCCGCCCGCGCACACCTGCTCGTAGCTCGGCGACTCCACTCGCGATTGCGCGTATCCCACCCGGGTGGAACGGACTCCGGACACGCCCTGCAGATAGCGCTCAAGCCCCCAGAAACAGCCACCCGCCAGGTAGGCCGACTCCAATTGGCGTGCCTTAACTTCGCTCATCGTTCATCCCCTCGCTTCTGCGCCAGCTCCTCCAGCCCAGTACCCGCACAACAGCTCCCACCCCTCCCGTATTCCGTCACGGCTCCCACTATCCTTCCATCCCACACCCTCTCGTATAGCCGCCCGTGCCCCCCTCCCCTCACAGGCCCCCGCCACCCCTCCCTGCCGGTTTCCGCCCCCACTCGCTAGGCTGGGAACCATAGGGCGCCAGCCGTGGGACGGTGGCATAGGGCGAGCGGAGAGCGAGGCGGGAATGTCTCAGGCAAACGGCAGGGATGTCTGCCTGGTGTTCGGCGCAGGCGACTACTACGACAGCCTGGCCGAACCGGGGTGCCTAGAAAGCCACGGCCTGGTAATCGCGGCGGACGGCGGCGCCGACCGGGCCCGGGCCGCGGGACTGGAGCCCGACCTGATCGTGGGAGATTTCGACTCAATCTCCTCTCCTCCCCAGGGAGCGGATGGCGGTGTCATTCGTCTGCCGGCCGAAAAAGACGACACCGACATGCAGGCGGCCCTCAAACTCGGCTGGGCGCGCAGCTTCCGTCGCTTCACCATCCTGGGCGGGCTGGGCGGCAGAATCGACCATTCGATCGCGAACGTGGCCTGCCTATGCTTGCTGGCCCAGAGCGGTGGCCACGGGGTGCTGGTAGGCGATGGACTGGCCCTCACCGTCATTCGCGACGGCCGGCTGGACTTCCCCGCCTGGTGGCCCAGCCCGGAGGACGGCCGCATGGTCTCGGTCTTCTCCGCCTCCGACATCTCGCGCGAAGTCAGCGAAACAGGACTCAAATACGGCTTGGAGCGGGCGGAACTGGACCAGGGCATGAGCTGCGGTTCCGGGGTCAGCAACGAGTTCCTGGACGGCCATCCGGCTCGGATCGAAGTGGGCCAGGGCAGTCTGATCGTCAGCTACCCGCTGTCCGCGCCCAGGCCCAGCTGGCACACCAGTCTGGAACCCGCTGGCAATCTGGGCCCACTGGACACCTCGCCCTCGGCCCGGCTCAACCGCATCAGACCAGTGGAGCCGCCCGGCGACGCATGAACCCCGCATGCCGGGCGGCTCCGGCAACGTAGATAAGCGATTAACCACAGCCACCACATACAAGGAAGCGTTCACCATGGCCGACCACGCGCAAACCCTATTCATCTGCTATCCGCGCTGCTCAACCTGCGCCAAGGCCCGCGCCTGGTTGGATGGGCACGGGGTGGATTACGTCGAGCGCGATATCAAGACAGACAACCCCACGTACGAGGAGCTCAAACGCTGGTGGCAACTCAGCGGGCTGCCCGTCAAGCGTTTCTTCAACACCTCGGGCATGTCCTACCGGCGGTTGGAAGCGGACCAGCGACCCGACGCCCTGGGCGACGACGAGGCCCTCCATCTGCTGGCCACCGACGGCATGCTGGTCAAGCGCCCGATTCTGGTGGACGACGGGCAGGTTCTTGTGGGCTTCCGCATGAGCGATTGGGAGGGTCATCTTAACGCCCAGCCGCACAAGAATTGAGCGAATGAACATGGAAAGCCACAACAAATTACCACATTTTGAATGTTCGTTTAGAAGGACTCACAAGAAAGATATTCGCAAGGTGGAAGTACATGCTGAGCGTTAGAATATGAGTCGTTAGCAACAAATGACCGCCGCTGGCCGATTCACATTAGGCCGGCGACTGGTCAGAGTCTGAGGGAGTATACATGACAGTCAAGATTGGTATTAACGGCTTCGGTCGTATCGGTCGCCTGGCATTCCGTCGCATCTTCGAGCTTCAGGCCCGTGGCGGCGAGGCCGGCAACATCGAGGTCGCGGCCATCAACGACCTCACCACCCCAGCCATCCTGGCTTACCTGCTCAAGTACGACAGCACCCAGGGCCGCTTCCGTCACGACGACGGCAGCCCGGTTGAGGTCTCCGCCACCGACGACGCCATTGTCGTGGATGGCAAGGAGTACAAGGTCTACGCCGAGAAGGACGCCAACAACATCCCCTGGGTCAAGAACGACGGTGTGGAGTACGTGCTGGAATGCACCGGCTTCTACACCTCCGCCGAGAAGTCTCAGGCCCACCTGAACGCTGGCGCCAAGAAGGTTCTGATTTCCGCTCCGGCCAAGGACGCCACCACCCCCACCGTGGTCTACGGCGTGAACGAAGACATCCTGAAGCCCGACGACAACATCGTGTCCGCCGGATCCTGCACCACCAACTCCATGGCCTCGATGGTCAAGGTGCTGGACGACGAATTCGGCATCAAGATCGGATACATGACCACCATCCACGCCTACACCGGCACCCAGATGCTCCTGGACGGCCCCAAGGGCTCCAAGCCGCGCAACACCCGCGCCGCCGCGATCAACACGATCGAGCACTCCACCGGTGCCGCCAAGGCCATCGGCAAGGTCATCCCCTCCGTGGACGGCAAGCTCCAGGGTCACGCCCAGCGCGTGGCCGTGCCTGACGGCTCCGTCACCGAGCTGACCACAATCCTGAACAAGAAGGTCACGGTCGAGGAGATCAACGACGCCTTCAAGAAGGCCTTCCCCGCCGACTGCGAGTACTACGAGTACAACGACGATGCGATCGTCTCCTCCGATGTCATCGGTGACACCCACGCGGGCGTCATCGACGGCACCCAGACCGACGTGAACAACGCCGGTGACGAGCAGCTGGTCCGCACCGTCTCCCTGTACGACAACGAGTACGGTTTCACCTGCAACATGATCCGCACCCTGCTCTACTTCGCCAAGATCGCCAAGTAAGCATGAGCGCTGACTGATACAGTCAAGCCCAAGGGCCCGGCCACGCGAATTACCAGCGTGGCCGGGCCCTTGCCTTTACCGCCTTTTACCATCGCATATCCAAAACCCCTGCAACCCCATCGCCCGGAGCCTCAGCGAGCGCGGGAGACCAACTTCATGACCGCGTCGCAGGCCGCTCCGACGACCATGCCAGCCAGGAATCCCAGGCCCATGACCGCCAAGGGATTATCGGACAGCCAGCCCGCGGCCAGGTAGCCTAGCGTCCACATGTAAATCGACCAGAGGAACCCAGCCAAGGCCGCCAGAGGCAAGTAGCGGGCCAGGGGGTAGCGGGCGGCCCCGGCGATCAGGTTGATGACCGTGCGCCCCGAGGGCACGAACCGGGAGGCCACGGTGAAGAATCCTCCACCGTATTCGAAGGCCCGGTGGGCCCAGGAGACGACCGATTTGCCCAGGGAGCTACGGAAGAAAACGATTCTGCGCAGGGGCACCGACCGGCCCAGCCAATAAGTGCAAACGTCTCCCCCCGCGAAGGCCAGGGCGCAAACCGCGAAGACGGACCAGGGCGCGGGAGCCCCGGTGGACCGATAGGCCGAAGCGAGGGCAAGCACCATCAGCTCGGTGGGGATGGGGATGATCAGAGCATCGAAAAAGGCCGCGAACGCGAGCGCCCACAACCCCCAGCCCAAAGAGACCGTGGCCAGGAGCCAAGCATTGAAGGCCTCCATGCCCCCACTTCCCTCCCGATGTAGGCGACTGAGCCTTACTATACAGGCATGGGCAAGAGATCGAAACGACAGGGGACGGATGCCTCCACCCCGGCGGTGGCACAGTTGGAGGCGGCAGGCGTGGCCTTCACTCCCTACGAATACGAGCATTCGGCCGACCATATGGATGGCGGCTATGGCGCCGAAGCGGCGGCTAAGCTGGGGATGGACCCAGGCCAGGTCTACAAGACCCTGATGGCCGACACAGGCTCCGAGCGTGTGATCGGCATCGTACCGGTGTCAGGACGGTTGAACCTCAAGGCCCTGGCCGCAGCGGTAGGCGCCAAGAAGGCCCGCCTAGCCAACCAACGCACGGCCGAACGCGAATCCGGCTATGTCGTTGGCGGCATTTCCCCCTTCGGACAGCGCAGCGAGCACCGTACGGTGCTGGATCAGGGCGCCCTGGCCTTCGACCGCATCCTAGTCTCAGGTGGCAAACGCGGCTTCGACGTGGCGGTCTCGCCGGGCGATCTGATCGCCTTGTTGGGGGCCAGCACCGCTCCCCTGGCCTGTGACTGACCGCTATCCAAGCCGTAAGCGCCTTGTGCTGACACAGTGGAAGATGGCGCTGCCCCTAAGGCTACCAAAGATTGGACTGGGCGGCGCCTCATGCCCATGGGTTGCCGAACGAGCCCGCTCTGCCGAGACGTAATGGTTGCCGTCGACCGCGACGTTCCTGCGTAAAGACGGAACGACACCCCCAAGCCTGGGGTAAGCGTCAGGCGGAACCTACCAGGCACCGTGCGCTTGAAGACCGACCGACCGGCGGGCGAACGGGGAACCGTCCACACGCGCGAAACAAGCCTGGCGGAAGGAGGGGAGGCGACGGTAGAATGTGAGCGGTAACGCATTCTCCTATTGGGAAGGTCAATGATGAGCGAGGACGCCAAGCAGGCAGTGATGCCAAGGACCGGGCAACAGTATTCGATTTCGCACGGGGATTACCAGGCGATCGTCACCCAGCAGGGAGCCACACTGCGGGTCCTGCGATACCGTGGCAAGGACCTGATCGCCTCCTTCAGGCAGGATCAGGCGATTCCGTGCTCCAACGGGTGCGTCCTGGTCCCCTTCCCCAACAGGATCGAGGACGGCGAATACCGCTTCGATGGCAAGACCTACCACATGCCGATTGACGAGCATGAGCGTGGCACAGCCATCCACGGCTACGGTTACCGGTACTACTGGCAGCTGGATGAGCTCAGCGAGTCCAGCGTCAGCCTGTCCTGGCGCACACCCTCCCTGCCCTACTACCCGTTCGACCTCCTAGTCACCGTCTCCTACGTCCTGGACGAGGATGGGCTGACCATGATTGTAAGCGCCAAAAACCAAGGCGGAGAACGCGCCCCTTGGGCCTTCGGAATCCACCCTTGGCTGTCCAATGGTCAAGACCACCGCGGCGACGCGATCCAGGCCGACAACGAGGCATGCTCCTTGCTGGTGCCCTGCCGCACCCATGTGCGCGTCAACGACAGGCTGATTCCCACCGGCGAGGAGACCGTCCAGGGCGACTACGACCTCACCGACGGCCCCAGCCTCAAGGGCCGCTCCTTCGACGACGCCTGGTGCGACCCACAACGTGACAGGCAGGGGCGTTCGGCGGCGGTTCTGACCCGTCCGGACGGCATCCGTCTGACCCTCTGGGGGGATAAGACCATCAACGCCTGGCAGGTCTGCACCGGCACCGGCTTCGATGCCTCCTTCCGCCCGGCCGGCGTGGCCGTTGAACCGATGACCGCCTATGCGAACGCTTTCCGGACCGGTAAGGATCTGGTGGCCCTGGAGCCGGGCCAGACCTACACCACCCAGGTCGGATACCGGGCTGAGCAGGCCTGATTCCAACCGCAGGCTCCCGTCCGCATCCCCCTAACGGCTGGCGGCGGTCGGGAGCCTGTGCGATACTATGTCGAGGCTTATTCGATCAGCAGCAAAGGAGTCCATCATGGGCATGCGCGGACGCAAGCGCAGGGATCGCCGCAAGAAGGCCGCCAACCACGGCAAGCGGCCAAACACCTGATTTCGCTCGCCACTTGAGCGAATGGCAGGACGCCCGCGGATTCAAATCACAGCACTTGAATCCGCGGGCGTCGTCGTATCGGTTCGGGGGGGGGGGGGCCTCGGAAGCCGGAAGCCGCCGCTAGCCGTGAGTCTTAGCCGACCAAGGGAGAAGGAATCGGCCGAACGATTGCCTGAAATCCGCTAACCGCCCAGGAAAAGCGGCTTCACGCTGCCCAACGAACGACGCCCGCCATCAGACCGAACGCTGCGCCGTGCGGTCCAATTCACCATCCTCTTCAGGGGCTTCCACCAAGGTGTCGAACATGCGCTGGAGGCGCTCAATCAAACAGGCCGGTGCGCTTTGGGGACGCAGATAGGCGCGCAACTCCTCGATGAGCCGCCGCTCCTGCTCATCGCAGCAAGCGCGCGGATCGAAACAG
Source organism: Bifidobacterium actinocoloniiforme DSM 22766 (assembly GCF_001263395.1). NCBI lineage: Bacteria > Bacillati > Actinomycetota > Actinomycetes > Bifidobacteriales > Bifidobacteriaceae > Bifidobacterium > Bifidobacterium actinocoloniiforme. Next base: position 757,913 of record NZ_CP011786.1, read on the forward strand.
TCACCAGGAAGGGCGCTCTCGCCGGACCCCACAGCGGAGATACGCAGGCTGGCGTGGGTCACGCTGACCTGCCTGTCCTTGGAGGAGTAATGGCTCATCTCGATGCGCGCAACCATCGCTACCCCTTCCGCCTGTGTGTTTCCTGATAAATTATCGTAAACCCGTTTAAGCCCCGTTCGCACCGTTCCGCTCAAGGCGTGTCGGCCCTATGCCCCTTCGGACCCTGTCCTGGGTCCGTGTCAGCCGTTGCGATTGAGCTGGTCGAGCCCGCTAAAGCCTTGCGACCGCCGCCGTCGCCATTCGCGCCGGATTCCAGGCCGTACCCGCGTTCCGCCGCGTATTTTTGCAGCTCCTGCTTGAGCTGGGTGCGCGCGCGGTTCAGCCGGCTCATCACAGTGCCGATCTTAATGCCCTGCTCATCGGCCACCTGTTGGTATGATTTTCCGTCGATCGCCGCGTCGATGAAGACCCGCCGGCGCTCCGGACTCAGCGTATTCAAGGCTGCCATGATCTCCTCGGGCGCGAAAGTCTCCAAATATTCTTGCTCAGCCGACTTTAAGCCTTCAGAGCTATGCTCAGAAGCTGAGTAAATATCCCAGTCGTTGTATTCGCCGGTTGAGCCATTCGCGCGTTGGGGGCGCCGTTTGGCTTTATGGTACTGATTGAAGAAAGCGTTACGCTCGATCGTGGTCATCCAAGCCTCGAAGTTACTGCCGGGCTCAAACCGGTCAAAGGCCTTGAAGCCACGCTCGAAGGTGTCCTGCACCAGGTCTTGTGCGTCCTCGGGGTTATTGGTCAGCTTCATGGCCTGCCGGTACAGCACGTCGACCGCAGGCATAGCGAGCTGTTCGAAGCGCCTCTTGCGCCCCTCCAGCTCAGACAGTTCCGCCACACTTCCATTGTGCCATCTCTGTGGACACCGCGGACCATCGGCGGGTTTTGCCAGATGAGAGAAGGAGAATAGGCAGTATGTCCGACACGCTTACCGCTTTTGAGCAGCACTTGACCGCAGCCAGCCAGCAGGACGATCAGACCAGTCTGGCCGAGTCCTGGCTCCTGGGCCTGGACACCGAAACCACCGGAGTCACACCGGGCAAAGATGCCATCGTATCGGCTTGCCTGATCCTGCGCAACCCGGCTCTGGGCTTCGAGGGCGACATGGTGGCCGAATGGATAATCAACCCCCACCGCAGCATCAGTTCCGGAGCCAGCAAGGTCAACGGCTTCACGAACGAGTACCTGTCCGAGCATGGGGACGAGCCGATGCAAGCAATCGGACAAATAGGCCGTCTGATAGCCCAAGCCCAGGCCAAGCGCATCCCGCTTCTGGCCTACAACGCCCCCTTCGACATCCAAATGCTTAACGGCGATATAACCCGCTGGTGCGAAGGCGAGTTGCAACCGTTCGAAACCGACTCCATGCTGGTCGTGGACCCCCTGGTCATTGACCGGGCCGTCTCCAAGCGCCGGGGGCGCCGGTCCCTCTCATACACTTGCGAGTACTACGGGGTGGTTCCCCGGGGCAACTTCCATAACGCCGCAGCCGACACCATCGCCGCCGTCGACTTGGTCAAGCCCATGACGACGCTCTACCCGCAAGTCGCCCATCTGACCCTGGGAGAGCTGATGGACTGGCAGCGCAAGGCCCATGCGGACTGGTGCGAATCCTACCAACGTTGGGCCCAAGCACGGGGCAACAGGCGGCGGATGATGAACGCCAGCTGGCTCTAACCACCCCGCGACGGACCAGGCTGGTGTCGGCCCACGAGCGCAGGAAGACACGGACGCGCCAGGTGAAGCAAAGACGCCGACGAGGCCTAGGCCCGGCGGTAGACTGTGAGCGAATCCAGCACTCAGGAGGCACTAGCAGAGCATGGCACTTAGCTTGAATTCAGCACTCGCAATCCTCAAGGACCACGGGCTTCTGCGGGAGCTGATCGGGCCCGAGGGGTGGACCCTGTCGGCGCAGGGGCCGTCGGCGGATCAGGATTTCACCTCGATCACCTACGACTCCCGGCAAGTGGGCCCAGGCGCCCTCCTGTGCTGCAAGGGCCACTTCCAGGCTCGGTTCATGGATGGTCTGGACCAGGCCGGATTGGCCGCCTACCTGGCTGAGGAGGACTTCTCCCAACGGACGCAGGCCCCGGGCCTTATCGTCTCGAATGTTCGCCAGGCCATGAGCCTGCTGGCGGCCGAGTTTTACGGCCGCCCCCAGGAGCTCCTCAAATTGGTGGGCATCACCGGCACCAAAGGCAAGACCACGACCGCGTACTACGTGCAGGCCTTGCTGTCTCAGGCCTCAGGCGGCCGGGCGGCCCTGCTATCCTCCGTGGACAACTGCTTGGACGGGCGCACCTACACCGAGTCCGAGCTGACCACGCCCGAGTCCCTCGACCTCTTCCGCATGATGAGGCAGGCGGCCGACGCGGGTATGCGCTACATGGTCATGGAGGTCTCCTCGCAGGCTTATAAGGTGGACCGAGTCCACGGATTGACCTTCGACGTGGGTGCCTTCCTCAACATCTCGTCCGACCACATCAGCCCCGTCGAGCACCCTACCTTCGAGGACTACCTGTACTGCAAGCGGCAGATCGCCTATAACAGCCGTCTCCTGGTCTTGGGGGCCGACCACGCTTATGAGGGACTGGTGAAGGAGGACGCGGCGAAGGCCGGCATTCCAATCACCACGTTCGCCCTGGACGCGGGGACCGGTCCATCCGGGACCGATCCTGGGCAGGCCGCTACTTGGGTGGCTCAGGTCGACCGGCGGAATCCCGGCGTCAACGCCTTCCAAGCCCTCCGGCAGGGCCACCCAGCCGGTTCCTTCACACTGGCCATGGACGGCCTGTTCAACGGGGCCAACGCGGCCGCAGCCCTGGCGATCGTCGATGCCCTAGGCGTGCCGATGAGCGAATCCGACCTCCAGACCTTGAGCCAGGTGCGCATCTCCGGACGCATGGAGCGCTTGAGCGCGCCGGGGATTGTGGCTTATGTGGATTACGCCCACAATTACGCCTCCACCAGCGCCGTCCTGGACTTCGTCCACGATAAGTACGGCGGGCAGCCCCTGTCGATCACCCTGGTCACCGGATCAGCCGGCGGCAAGGCCGTGGACCGGCGCAAGGAGATCGTCGATGCCGCCCAATACAGGGTCGACCGGCTGATTTTGACCGAGGAGGACACCGAGCTGGCGTCCGAACCTGCGGAAAGCATCTGCCAACAGATGATGGATAACGTAACCAATCCTCAGTTGGACGCCTCAATCATCCAGGACCGAGGCGAGGCCATAGCTGAGGCCGTGAGAGGAGCCCAGAGCCACCCGGAGCGTCTGGATGCGATCCTGGTCATCGGCAAGGGCGAGGAGCGATGGATCAAGCGCCAGGGCAAGCATGTGCCCTACGAAGGCGACGACCACGTCCTGGCCCGCCTGCTCAAATCCGGCGACCCCCAAACCCAGCAAGAGAAAGCGAGCGAGTGAGCGCCATGAGCGACTTCCAACCAGTGATCCTAGGCTCCGACATCAACGCCTACGGCATGGCCCGGGCCTTCCACGAGGCCTACGGCATGACCTCCACAGCCTTCGCCCATTTCCAGCTGAGCCCCACCAAGTACAGCCGAATCATTGACGTGCACTTGGTTCCAGGCTTCGACCGTCCGGCGGCATTCGTTCAGACCCTGAGAGAATACGCTCAGCGGATGCAGCGCGAACGGCCCGGCGTTCGCTTGCTCCTTATCCCCTGCGGCGACACCTACGCCAACCTACTGGCCGGCGCCCGCGAGCAGCTGGAGCCTTACTACGCCTTCAACACCCTGAGGCCGGAACTCAACCGACAGCTCTCACTCAAATCCTCCTTCTACCAGCTGTGCGAGAAGCACGGGCTGGCACACCCTGCCACGATCAGCCTGGACGCGGAGGGCGTGGAACGCGGCGATTACCGCAACCTGCCTTTCAACTACCCCGTTGCCATGAAGCCGGCTGATTCTGACGCCTGGCTCTCGGTGAACTTTCCAGGCCGCAAGAAAGCCTTCATCATCGACGATCCACAGGAGCTGGAGACCACGATTCGCCGCTCCTACGAAGCCGGATACACTGGCGAAATGATCATCCAGGACTTCATCCCCGGCGACGACTCCCGCATGAGGGTCCTGAACGCCTACGTGGACCAGCACCATCGCGTGCGGATGATGTGCCTGGGCCATCCCCTGCTGGAGGACCCGACCCCGGAGGCGGTGGGCAATTACGCGGCCATCATCCCCGATTACCAGGAAAAAGTGTTCGGGCCCATCAAGGCCTTCCTGGAGTCGATCGGCTACCAGGGCGTGGCCAACTTCGACATGAAATACGACGAGCGCGACGGACGTTACAAGCTCTTCGAGATCAACCTGCGCCAGGGCCGCTCCTCTTACTTCGTGACCCTCAATGGAGCCAACCTGGCTACCTACTTTGTGCAAGACCTGGTGGAGGACGCCCCGTTCGACGGGCGCACCTTGTACGCGCGGGGCTCCAAGCTATGGATGGAGATCCCCAAGTCCATCTTCACCAACTACATTGAGCCGGGCGAGGATAAGAGCCGAGGCATCGACATGATCAAGCGCGGCGACTGGGGCACCACCCTGGAGTACCGGCGGGACATGTCGCCCTTGCGCTGGCTGATGATCCGGCACATGTTCAGCATTTACAAGAAGCGCTATAAGCAGTATTTCAGGCGGAAGGGGGATTTGCGATGAGGAATTTCTTCGCCATCCTAGGCGGCATGGGGACGCTGGCGACTGAGAGCTTCACCCGGACCCTGGACAGGGCTACCGGCGCCGGCCGCGACCAGGATTTCCTGAACTATCTGGTCTTCAACGACGCCTCGGTACCTGATCGGACTGCCTACATCAACGACCACAACCAGCCGGACCCCTACCCCGCCCTGGCCGAGGATGTGCGGCAGGCCAGCGACATGGGCGCCTCTTTCATCGTGATCGCTTGCAACACGGCCCACTACTTCCACGAGCGGCTCCAAGCGGGCACGAGCGTGCCGATCATCCATATGCCCCGCACAACGATAGAGTGGGCGAGCGAGCACTACCCTGCGGCCAATCACCCCCGTTTGGGGTTCATGGGCACCGAAGGCACCCGTGATTCGGGTCTCTACCGCCGACTGGCCAAGGACGCAGGCTACCAGCTGGTGGAGCCTGGGGACGGTCTGCAAGAGCGTGTGAACGCGCTGATTTACGAGGACGTCAAAGGCGGCAGGCTCGATCGGGGCCACTATGAGGGCGTAATCCACGAACTACTGGATGGCTGCGGCTGCGACGCAGTCCTCCTGGGCTGCACCGAGCTCTCGGCGCTGAACGAGGCCTTCCCCTTGCCAGAGCTGCCGATTGTCGACGCGCAAGCGGTCACCGTGGACCTGGTGGTGCGTCGGGCTAAGGCGGAGCAGGGCAAGTAGACCGCCAGCGCCTGGCTGTCAACGCTGCGGCCTTGGCCCTCAAGCCTCGGCTCTGACCCGATCCGTCAATGCGCTTGGCAATCGGTCCACAGCCCGGCCCAGGCTCTAGAGGCGCTCAGCGCGGTGTTCGCGTTTCAGTCGCCGGCGAGGGCCTCCTGGCCCTGGGCCAGTTTCTGGGAGATGACCGCCGTCACACCATCGGCCCGCATGGTCACCCCGTACAGGGCGTCAGCGATTGACATGGTGCGCTGTTGGTGGGTGATGATGATCAGCTGGGCGTGCTCGCGCAACTGGTTGAAGGCCTTGAGCAGGCGGGAGAGGTTCACGTCGTCCAGGGCCGCCTCCACCTCGTCCATCACATAGAAGGGGCTGGGTCGGGCCGTGAAGATGGCGAAGAGGAGGGCCAAGGCCGTCAGCGAACGCTCGCCGCCGGACAGGAGGGAGAGCTGCTTGACCTTCTTGCCGGCCGGACTGGCTTCTACCAGCACGCCGGTGGTCAGCAGGTCGTCCGGGTTTTCCATACGCAGTCTCCCCTTGCCCCCCGGGAAGAGTGTGGCGAACATCTGCTCGAATGCAGCGGCCGTATCGTCAAAGGCTGACTTGAAGACGTCGATCATCGTCCGATCCAGATCCTTGATCAAATCCTTTAAATCGTCCCGGGAGCTAACCACGTCCTGGCGCTGGTCGTTCAGGTACTGGTTGCGCGCCTTCAAGGACTCGTACTCCTCGGCAGCCAGGGGGTTGACCTTCCCCAGGGCGGCCAAATCACGCTTGGCCTTATTCAGCCGCTTGATCTGCTCCTCGCGCACATAGGGCACGGTCTCGCAAGCCCCGACATGCACATGCCCGGCGAGAGCGTCTGCCCCTTTCTGGTCGTTGCCCGCATTCTCCCGGTGTTCCTCCAGCGAGCCAGACATCGGGACCGGTGCCCCGGTCTCATCCAATACCGGTACAGGACGCTCGGGCCCATAGTCCCGAATCAGCTCATCGACACCCATACCCAAGTCGTCGCTGATTTTTTGAATCAACTGACCGGACTGGGTGGCCAGACGCTCCCGGCTCACATCAAGGTCATGCTCCTTGGCCCGCAGGACCTCCACCTGCGGCTCTAGGCCATCGCGCTGGGTCCGCAGGTCCTTGAGCTCGCTGTCATGGGAGGAAACCTGGGATTGCAGGCGATCGCGTTCCTCCACCGTTTGCTCAAGGCTGGCTGCCAACAGTCCTACGACCGCGCGCGCGTCGTGGCCCACTTCGCCCAGGAGGCTGATCCGCTCCGCCCGCTCCTGGTTGAGCCGAGCCACCCGTTCCCGCCGCTGCTGCGCCTCCTGGGCCTGGGTGCGCAGAAGTTGCGACTGCCGCGCTAGTGATTCACCCTTGCCCTTAGCGTCGTTCCAAGCCATTTGCGCTTTCATCTCGGCGGCACGGGCCTGGTCCAGGGCCTCCTCCAGCCGCCGGGCCCGCTCGGTCAACTCGTCCACATTGACCTGCTCCGATCCGGAACGTTCGGCTTGTTGAAGCGTCCCTTGCAGATCCTCCAACTTGGCCTGGTGGCTTTTGACCTCCAACCCCAGTACCTCGATGCGATGCTCCGCCGTCTGGAGCCGCGCCTCCTGCTGCCTGGTCAGCGTCCTGGCGGACGCCAGGGCCTTGGCGCCCTGCTCAGCCTTGAGCCGATCTTCGGTCCTCTTGGCTTTGGCCTCCTCCAGTCTGTCTTCAGCCTGGGTCAAGCTCTGCTGAGCCCTGTCCACGGCCTTCTGGGCGGCATCCAACTGCCCGCTCAATCCCTGCGCCCCTGCCAAGGCCTTGTCCCTCCGGGCGACCAAGGCCAAATCACTCGTGGCTGGACCAGATCCGCCAATGGCACCGACAGCGGTGAACACGTCCCCCTCACGGGTCAGCACTTCGTCCCAGGCCCCCTTCGCTGTGGAGCCTGCGGATGCCAGCAGTTCCATGGCATCACGGCCAGTCTCCACCGCGGCTGTACGGGACAGCAGGAGGCGGACAGCCGCCAGCACACCCTGGGCCTGATTCGAGTCAAGCACATCGGATCGGGCGCTGACCAAACTGGCGGCGCTGCGAATTCGATCCCTCCGCGCGGTGCTGGCGGGAGCGCGGGCCTGCCCGAGGTCCTGCCCCTGCTCGTGCCCCACGTCCAGGGGAGTCAGCAGCACGGCCTTACCCAGCTTGTCCTGGTGGGCCTTCTCCAAAGCATGTTGGACTCCCTGCCCGTCGCGGACCACAATCGCGCCTGAATAGTCGGCTAGGGCGTGAGCCACAGGCTCCTCCCACCCCTCCTCCACCTGGATGAAGTCCGCCAGTCGGCCAAGCATTCGCACGCCGCCTTCAGCGGAGAGCCGCTCCGAGGCCGAGCGCGATTCCAAGGTGTCGCTCAGCGCGTCGGCCTTGGCTTCGAGCGCTATTCTCTGCGAGTTGATCTTGCGCTGGGTCTCCTGGGCGTCATTCAAGCCCTGCCTGGCGGCGGCGCGGGCCCTTTCGGCCTCCTCCTGGGCCGCCAGGCCGTCTTCGCCCTGTCCCGCCCCGGCCTGGGCTTCAAGTTCCAGGGACTCCTCCTGCTCGTGGGCCTGGGTCAACTGAGCAGCTGCGGCGTCACGTTGGACTTGGGCGTCGGACAGGCGCCCTTCAACCAGTTGCAGAGCGGACTCCTCCTTGGCGACCAGGGCCTTGAGGCTGGTCAACTGGGCATCGTGCTGGCGGGCCGTGCGTTGCAGTTCGGTCAGGGTCTGCCGGGCCGCGGCCAACTGCTGCTCCTGGCTGGCCCTCACCTCCACCGCCTGGTCCAAGGTCAGCCGGCTCTCTTCCAAGCGGGAGGCCTGCCGCCGGCCCTGGGCGTCGAGTTCCTCGGCCCTGCGGGCCAGGAGCTCCGGGTCGGGCCCCTGTCCAGCGCCCTCCATCTGCCCCTGCAAGGAACGCGCTCGTTCACCAGCCAGGGAGATCAAGGAGCTGTAGCGCTCCTGGAGCTGGGTCAGGTCGTGCCAAACCTGGTTAATCCGGCTGATCCGCGGGTTGGACTTCTGACTCAGAGCTTCCACCTGCTCGATTCTCAGTTTCACCTGAGCCAGATGCCGCTGGCGCTCGGCCAGCTCCTCCCTGACCCTGCCAAGCTCCTCCCGGACGTCGTCGAGGGACTGCCTGGCTTTGACAGCGTCCTCCGCGTAAATCCGCGCTTGGGCATCGCGCAGGCTGACTTCGATGCCGTCGGCCCTCCGCGAGACCCGGGCCTGCCGCCCCAGTGGACCCAGCTGCCTGTGGATTTCAGACAGCAGGTCATCCAGGCGGGCGAGGTTGTCGTCGGTGTTAGCCAGCTTACGCAAGGCCCGTTCCTTGCGCTTGCGGTGCTTCAAGATGCCGGCGGCTTCCTCGATGAAGGCCCGGTGCCCGCTGGGGTCGGCGCGCAGGATGGCATCCAGCCGCCCCTGGCCGACGATTACATGCATCTGCTGGCCCAAGCCTGTGTCCGACAGAAGCTCCTGGATGTCGAGCAGGCGGCAGGCCGAGCCGTTGATCGCATACTCCGAGCCCCCGTTGCGGAAGATGGTGCGGGAGATCGTCACTTCGGTGTAGTCGATGCCCAAAGTGCGGTCGGAGTTGTCGATGGTCAGGCTCACCTGAGCCCGGCCCAGGGGCGGCCGCGAGGAGGTACCGGCGAAAATCACGTCCTCCATCGAGGAGCCGCGTAGGGCCTTGGCCCCCTGCTCACCCATCACCCAAGCCAGGGCATCCACTATGTTCGATTTGCCCGAACCGTTGGGGCCCACCACGGCGGTGATGCCCGGCTCGAAGCGCAGGGTTGTGGGTGCGGCAAAGGATTTGAACCCTCGCAGGCTGAGCTCTTTGAGGTACATCAGGCCCTCTCCGCCTTGGGTTTGCGCAGGTCGGGGCTCATGTGCTCCTTCAACAGGGCGCGCGCGTCGCCAGCTGTGACGAAGGACCCGCAAATCAGGACTCCGTGCCCATAGCCGACGCCCAGCTCGTCTTGCTCGTCCACCAGATTCACGGCTGTTTGGATGGCGTCGGGCAGGGCATCGCGACGCAAGACCCGGTCTGGGCCGAAGACCCGCTTGGCGATGACCTCCAGCTCTTCGGCCGGCATGACCCGCTCCCGCCAGGAGTTCTCGGTCACCACGATCTGGCTGAGCAAGGGCTCCAGGACGCCCAAGTATTCCTCCACCTGCTTGTCGCGCATCATGGCGACGACGCCGACGACCTGCTCGAAGCTGTAGTTCTCCTCGATCGCCGCGCGCAGGGATTGGGCCGCATTGAGGTTGTGGCCCCCGTCAATGATGATTGTGGGCGAGGAGCGCGCCTGCTCTATCCGTCCGGGCACTTTGACCTGGCTTAAGGCCTCAGCCACCAGGTCGGAGTTCAAAGCTCCGTTGACCGGGGCGACGACCTCGGCCGCAGCCAAGGCGGACAAGGCGTTGTGGGCCTGGTGGTCGCCGAACTTGTCGATTGGCAGGTCCTCATAAGTGCCGTTGGGGGTGCGCAGGGTGGCGACTTGCCCGCCGACGGCCGGCTGCCTGGCCACGACCTCCAACTCGCGCCCGTCGCGCAGGATCTCGGACGCTTGGCGTTCGCGCGCCGCCGCCTCTATGATCGGCATGACCTCGTCCTCGTGGGGCTGCGGGCCGACGATGACCGTGGAACCAGGCTTGATGATGCCGGCCTTCTCCGTGGCGATCTGCTCGACCGTGTCGCCCAGCCACTGCATGTGGTCCATGTCGACCGGACCGATGATAGCGGCATCCGCGTCCAGGGCGTTCGTCGCGTCCCACATGCCCCCCATGCCGACTTCGACTACGGCCACATCCACCGGCGCATCGGCGAAAGCCCAAACGGCCATGGCGGTCAGCACCTCGAAGAAGCTCATGGCCGGACCGCCCTCCTGGGCGCTCTTGGCGTCGACGATCGCCACCAAATCCTTGATTTGCTCGTAAACGTCGACGAAGTCGTCATCGCTCAACTCGCGCCCATCAATCGCGATCCGCTCGTTGATCCGCTCAAGGTGGGGCGAAGTGTACAGGCCGGTGCGCAGGCCGTAAGCTCTGGCGATGGCCTCGGTCATGCGTGCGGTGGACCCCTTGCCGTTGGTCCCGGTGATATGGACCACGCGGAAGGAACGCTCGGGGTTCCCCATCAGGTCGAGGATGGCTCGCATTCGGTCCAGGTTCAGATTGGTCGTGTTGTGCTCGGCCGGGCGAGCCATGATCTCCCGCTCCACCTCGCGGATGCTGCGACCCTGGCTGTTGGGATGCTCATAAGACATAACCGGAACTCTCGCCTCCGACTGGCGCGTAAGAACCCGCGCCTCTCGTACTTTTTATGACTGAATCCCATTCTAAGTGGCTCCCAGGTCCGCGCCCGCCCGGCTCGGCCCCAGGCTAAGACCGGCGAGTTCGCCTGGTGCAACTAGGATGGGCCCTATCAGCTGGCAGGTGACGCGAATTGGGCGCGGTCCAATCCCCAAGCGCATATCAAGGAGGCATGGCATGGCAGGCAGCACAACGCCGGACGAGTCGGACGTGGACATCAACGAGCAGGACATGGCGGACCGGGTGAACAACCGCACCCTGCGCCCTAATTCAGCGACTTTCCAAGAGTTCATGACCCAGGGTTGGGGCGAGCAAGAGGCCGCCGTCAAGCCGCTGGAGTCCTCCCAGTACATCGGCGCGCGCCTGACCAAGCTCGGTAAGCGCTTCCCCGGCGAACGCCTGGTCATCCCGGCCGGCGACTATAAGACCCGCAACAACGACAACGACTACCCCTTCCGCCCCGACTCAGCTTTCGCTTATTACACAGGATTGGGAGAGGACTTGGAGCCGGGCGCCATCCTGGTCCTGGACCCGCTGCCTGCCGACTCCGCGCAAGCCCAGGCGGGAGCGACCCACCAGGCGGAATTGTTCGTGCACCCTCGGGCCGACCAGTCCACCCGCGATTACTACCGTTCCTCCCAGTACGGCGAGTACTGGGTGGGCCCGCGCGCCGGGCTCCAGGAACTCTCGGTCATGACAGGCCTGCCCACCCGGGACATCGCCGAGTTCGAAAGCGCGATCGCCTCTGGCGTGGGCCCCGATGACGGGTCCGTCCGCCTGCGGGTCCTGCGCCACACCGACCAGGGCGTCACCGCCCAGGTGGAGGCGGTGCGCAAGGCCAAGGGGCAGTGCAGCCCGGATGAGGGGGTGGCTTCCGACAACAAGTTCGAGGAGTTCGCCTCCGAGGCCCGCATGATCAAGGATGCCTATGAGGTGGGCGAGATGCGCAAGGCCATCGCGGCCACCAAGGACGGCTTCGACAAAATCCTGAGCCGCCTGCCCGAAGTGGTCGGCAAGCCCCGCTCGGAGCGCATGTTGGAAGGCGCTTTCAACGCCAACGCCCGCGAGGAGGGCAACGACGTAGGCTACGGTTCGATCATCGCCTCGGGCTCCCACGCTCCGGTCTTGCACTGGATGCGCAATAACGGCACCGTTCGCCAGGGCGACCTGCTCCTGATTGACGCCGGCGTGGAGGTCAACTCCCTCTATACGGCGGACATCACCCGCACCTTCCCGGTGGGCGGTCACTTCAGCCCCATCCAGCGCCGCATCTACGAAACCGTGCTGGAAGCCCAGCAGACCGCCTTCGAGGCGGCCCAGCCTGGCGCCACATACTCGGATATCCACCATACGGTCATGCGCGTGCTGGCCACCCGCCTGCACGAGTGGGGCATCCTCAAGGTTTCCGTGGAGGAGTCGCTCTCCCCCCAAGGCCAGCAGCACCGCCGTTGGCACGCCTGCGGTTGCGCCCACCACCTGGGACTGGACGTGCACGACTGCGCCGAGGCCCGCTACGAGTCCTACCAGGGGGCGGCCATCGAACCCGGCATGATCTTCACGATTGAGCCAGGGTTGTACTTCAAGGACAACGACCTGCTGGTGCCGCCTGAGTTCCGAGGCATCGGCGTGCGCATCGAGGATGATGTCCTCATGACGGAGGACGGGCCGGTCTGGCTCTCCAAGCAGATTCCCAAGACCGTGGACGAGGTGGAGGCGTGGATGGCCCAGCAGGCCAAGCAAGACCGGTAAATCGCAACAAACCAGCTACCCCGCAGGTTCACGGGCAGGTCAAATTCAGGTCCGCCCGGATCCTGCGGCTCGACGGGAATTCCGGGCGGGTCCGGGTATGGAAAGAAGACTCTGATGCCTACTCCCGATTTCGTCCTGGCCCTGCGCTCCAAAATCGGCCACGACCTGCTCTGGCTCAACGGCGTCACCGCCTACGTGCGCCGGCCCGACGGGCGCATCCTGCTGGGCCGGCGCTCGGACACCGGCGAGTGGGCCCTGGTCTACGGCATCAACGAGCCCGGCGAGGAGCCCGCCGACACCGTGGTGCGCGAGGTCAAGGAGGAGACAGGCGTGGATGTGGTCGTCACCGCCCTGGTCTCGGTCAAGTCCTCCAGCGAGGTCCTGACCTACGCCAACGGCGACCGTGCCATGTACATGGACCACTGCTTCCTGTGCGAACCCGCACCTGCTGGCAACTGCGAGCCGTTCGTAGGAGATGAGGAGAGCCTGGAGGTCGGCTGGTTCGACCCCAAGCATCTTCCTTCTCCCCTGGCCAAAACTACCGTGGAGCGAATGGCCCTGGTCCAACACTACCTAGAAAACGCCGCCGGCGGCGACCCCAGCGCCCTCTTCGCCGGCGGCCGGTGAATCCTGGCCAATCACTTCACACAGAAAATCCAAAAGGTCGAACATATGCAGCTGCGCCCGCTTGATAAAAAAAGCCGCGGGTTCCCCCGCAGACCAGGATTATAATGTTGAGGATTTTGCGCGCCTGATTCAGGGCTTACCTGAGCATTTGCTGATTCCCGACGCTTTTGAACAAGCCGATTGCCAAACTCATAGACGTTGGTGGACTTCTCAAAAGCAACACATGACTGCTCTGGATCGAATGTCTTCTTCTAAGCAGTGCCACAACCATCACTCAGAAAATCATAAACAAAGGAAGCGCGAGAATCTCCGAAAAAGTACGGGAATCGACTACTGCCACAGACTTCTCCGTCTGTATCCCTGGTATGGCGACGGAGCTCACAGGTTTCCCATGAGATGCGCTTTGCCAAACCGCCTCGAAGCATGGGACAAATCTTGGCAGAATATTCCCATCTCATGTCTCACCTCTATAGCCAGTGCACTCAGTCGTGGTCAGTTTCCAACTGCAAAGCACGCGGGCAAGATCCCGATTCACACAACCAACAGTTTTAGTGGTTGCCATCACCAGAACCCTCATGTTGGCGTGAATAATCGACAGCCTTCCCTCATCAGGGCCACTATCCTGATTGAAAGCCGCATCAAAATGATCATGAATAGCAATCGACCAATGCGGTCTGTTTCGTGCTCCAGGTTATGAAAAGAAAGCGGGTGGCTCCGCTAGAGCGATTTTGCCACACTTGAGTGGGATTCGTCTCCCACTTGTCATTGCAGCAGACGATGCTTCATCTTCTAGCGCATTTTGAGTCCTTCAATCATCAACTAACTCTATGGCCGCACGGCCTCATAAAACATGGGCGTTCCATCCGAATCCCCATTCTCAAGAGATATATCCCCATAATCAAGGCACTAACGTCTACCAGTAAATTACCCGACTGAATACTTGTACTGATATAGCGGGAATCTCTACATAAAATCAGGCGTATCACCCCTTCTAAGACCAAGGCAGGATTACGAAGCGAGATGCCATGACTTGCTAAAACCGAACCCTCTCTACACTCTTAACCAAAGAACACCGCGGCAGCAAATTCTCACTTCGCCTGGGGCAGTAGGTGAAGGGTGTAGGTGAAATCGGTAGCATCCAGCCTGTAACGGTCGGGCAATGCGGGGCCGCAGGAGTTGGAGCCTAGGCCGGATTGAGTGTAGTCCAGGCAAAGAATCGTTGATGCAGCCTCTTCCAGCTCGTAGTTGTGGGCTTTGGTGGTCAGCTCCTCCTGGGTGTATGGGGAGAGGTTGAAAGAGAAGGGGTGCTCGGACAGGACCGTCAGGGCGGCGTCCAGGGACTCCACTTGCAGGTAGTCGCAAGCCCAGTGCGAGCCGTTTTCCTGGGGTTTCAGGTAGGGCTCGAACAAGCCCGGGGCCGTGGAGGTGAAGACGCCATAGTGGGCGGCTTGGTGCTTGTCCGCGTAGGACTCGGTAGGGCCGTAGCCGCAATAGCTGGCGCGGTTCATGGGCTTGGGCAGGAAGAGGCGGATGCCGAACCGGGGCAGGAAGGGGAAGGCGGGGGCGCGGCGGACGCGCATGGACAGGCTGAGCGCGCCCTGGGCGGTGATGGACCAGTCCGCATGAATGCGTGCGATTGGTTGGATCACCGGGGCGACCAGGAGCATTTCGGAACTCACGCTCACCGTTCCCGTGCGGGGATCCAGGGCAGCCTCGGTCTGCAGGGAACGGGCGTAGGCGCGGTCATAGCCAGCCTTGCGCCACTCCTGCTTGACCTGGGCATCGTTGTCTGTGGGGGCCCGCCAAATGTTGAGTCCCATGGGCCGGTCCAACAGGTGACGGTTGGCGAAGTCCATAGACGCGGGCAGACCGGTGCGCTTGTCGAAGGTGTAACGCCAGCCTTCCCCTTCCACCGCCAGCAGTGAAGAGGTCTCCCCCAAGGTGGGCGTAGAGCCGCTCAGACGGGTGCCGGAGAGAGGTGCTGCGACTGAGCCTAGGCCTGCAGCGGAGCTCGAACCGGTCTGAGGAGCTGGGTCATCGCCGGCGCTCACGTCACCTTGACCCACCGAGGACTGGAAGCGGTCAGCTAAGGCCGTGAGCACATGGTTGCTCCTGCCTTCTACAGCTACATCCACCTGGTCGAAGCCCAGGGCGAAGCCTGCCGGGAGTAAGCCTTGAGGCTTGTTCAGCCGGTACTCCAGCAGGAGGGTCAGCTTGCCGGTGTCTGGCAAAGGCGAGTCAGGCAGTCGCAGGAGCCCTTGGCCCCTCGGCTCGATTGAGGGCACGGGACCGCAGTCGATGGCATCGAGCAACAGGTCTTCTGGGTCGACGGACCCACCAAGGGCGCCGCTTATGCTGGTGCTGGCATCGCCGCCACCGACGACATCAGCCAAGTCAGCCCCTTCCTCGAAGCCTGCAACATCATCCTCGCCGGCCCACCAAGTCCCCTGCCCGAAGTAGCCACGCTCGAAGGGCTCACCGTCGCGCAGCAAGGTCCAGGAAATCGTCAGATAGTCAGCGAGGTTGACGAAGTCCATGTAATTGTGCAGGGTCAACGTGCGTGAATCCTGGTCAACGTCCACCACCCTGGCGGGGCGGAAGACGTTCTTGAATTCCTTCAAACCCGTGCGCGGCCTCCGGTCCGGGTAGACCAGGCCGTCCATGCAGAAGTTCCCCGCGTTCGGGTATTCCCCGTGATCGCCGCCATAGAGGTAGATTTTGCGCCCGTCCTTGGCGCGCCCGGCGTCGATCGCGTGGTCGCACCACTCCCAGACGCAACCGCCCAGGAGACCTGGATGCCGTTGGAAAGCCTGGAAATAGTCCTCTAAATCACCCGGGCCGTTGCCCATAGCATGCGAGTATTCGCACAGGAAGTAAGGCCGGCTCCCCCGCTGCCCATCGTCCCCGTTGGAGGCGACCGCCCAATGGGTGTGCGGCGTGTGTGCGCCGCCGGTCTCGAAGTAGTCGTCAATCTGCTCGATGCTGGGATACATGCGCGAGTGAAGATCCAAATTCGAGTAGTCCAACCCCTCACGCGCAGCGCCATGAATGGCGGACTCGTAGTGGGTCAGGCGGCTGGGGTCCCGCCGCTTGGTCCAGGCCAGGGCCCGTTCGAACCCGCACCCATAGCCGGATTCGTTGCCCATGGACCAAATGATGACGCTGGGATGGTTCTTGTCGCGCTCAACGCTGCGCTCCACCCGGTCGACAATCGACTCAGCGAAGGCGGGATCGTCTCCGATCAAACCATTCCAGTGGTCCGCCTCCTCGCTCCCCTGCTGCCTGTAGAGCGCATCGATGCCGTGGGCTTCGATGTCCGCCTCGGCGATCACATAGAAGCCCAGCTGGTCGAAGAGGGCGTAATAATGCGGAGCGTTCGGATAATGGGAGGTTCGGATGGCGTTGACATTATGCTCCTTCATCAGTCGCAGGTCCTTCATCATCTGCTCCTGCGATATGACGAAGCCCGTGGCAGGATCGGAGTCGTGGCGGTTGACCCCGTGAATCGTGATAGGCAGCCCGTCGACCAAGACCACGCCGCCCTTGACGCTGACCTCGCGCAGTCCTACGTAGTCGGTGATAACCTCGCAGGGCTGGTCCGCGGCCGAACCTTGGGGCTGCCTGGCAGGCAGCGAACTCAGCTCCAGCCGATAGAGGCTGGGCTCCTCCGCATTCCAGAGAACGGGGTGTTGCACGGCGAACTCCAGGTGGGACTTGCCCTGCTCATCCGAGGCCACCGCCTGGGCGCGGCCCAGCAGGCGGCCGTCAGGGTCGTACAGGGAGCCTTCCACCTGGCAGGCCTGGCCCTGATCCGCACCGCTGCCCGCAGAGACGTCGGCCCCTTGCGCACGCAGGAAGTCCAAATCAACCCTGACCGTGGCTGAGCCGAAATCGCCGGCCAGGTCGGTGCGCACGAAATAGTCGCGGATGCCCGCCTGTGGCCGACGCAGAATGTAGACCGAGCGGAAGATGCCGCTCATGCGGAATTTATCTTGATCCTCCAGGTAAGAGCCGTCGCACCACTTGAGCACCAGCACGGCCAGCCGGTTGCGCCCGGGCCTCAACAGCCGGGTGACCTCGAACTCGGAAGTGGAATGGGAGACCTGACTGTACCCGACGAATGCGCCGTTAAGCCAGACATAGCAGCAGGAGTCCACCCCCTCGAAGTTCAGGAACGCGCGAGGCGCCTTGGCATTGGGCTCATAGTCGAAATCTCGCAGATAAACGCCGCAGGGATTGTCCTCGGGCACTCGCGGCGGGTCGAAGGGGAAGGGGTATTCGACGTTCGTGTACTGCTGCTGGCCGTAACCTTCGCACTGCCAGAGTGAGGGCACCGGGATGGCTTGATAGAGGCCGGGGCCAGCGTCCTGGGCGGTGTCGAAGTCAGCTTGGAAGAAGGCCCTGGAGCCGTCCGCGGCGGCCTGGGACACGTCGTCGTCGAGCGCATGGATGCTCGGGTAGTAGCGGAAGGCCCACTCGCCGTCCAGCTTGAGGAAGCGCGGTGAGCCCTCCCGGCGCTCACCACGTCGGTCTGCGCCGATCTCATCGGGCACGAAGTACGCCCGAGGCGTTTCGCAGCCTAGATGAAGGGTGGAAGGATCCTCGTAGTAGCGCTTGATGAACATGCCACTTCCCCGTTTTGTCGTCGAACCGACCCGCCAAGAGCGGACTGGATTGACTCTAAATCTACCGGCATGGGCCGACTCCGATAAATCAGCGAGTGCTGGGTTGAAAGCATGCGGTAACGCTGTTACTATATAAACAACGTTACATTCGGACTGAGCGGTCCACCGCGCGCAAGGAGGCAGGCATGAGCAAACACGCCACCTTCGGCGCACCATCCTCAATCGCTGAAGCCAACCAGGCACGCATCGCCCGGCTCCTTCACCAGTGTGGAATCCTCTCCCGGGCGTACATCGCTAAGGCGCTAGGGCTGACCGCGCCCGCCATTTCCAAGCTGGTGGCCCGCATGATCGAGTCGGGGCTGGTGACCGAGACCGGCGACCTACCTGGAGCCCGCCACCGCCGTTCAATCGGCCTGGCGCTCAAAACCGCCGCGTACAGGGTGATTGGCGTCAAATTCGCCAGAAGCCGGGTGGATTGGGGCGTTTTCGACCTGGCTGGCAAACCCCTGCAGCAGGGGGCACTGCCACTGATGAGCGATCGCGATATCCCCGGCACCGTCCAGGCCGTCACCGTCCAGGTGAACCAGGTCCTGGCGGCCGACCCCTCGATCATCGCCGTCGGCATGGCCGTCCCCGGCCCCTACCTGCGCCACGAAGGACGAATCGCGCTGGTCACCTCCATGCAGGGTTGGCGGGGGGTGAACTTCCTCAACGAATTCAGCCAGGCTTTCCCGGTGCCTACATTCATCGAGCAAGACGCCCGGGCTGGCGCTCTGGCCCAAAACCTCTTCGCGCCGGACCACCGGACGCCTCGACTCACCGGTCCGAACGGCCCGGCCGCGCGCCCCACCGCCGCCACGAACCTTGCTTACTATCTCGTGGGCGAGGGCGTGGGGCTTGGCGTCATTGAGTCCGGCCGCCTCATCAACGGCGAGCGCGGCGGCGCGACGGAGCTGGGCCACGTCTCGATCGACGTGAACGGACGGCCGTGCGAGTGCGGCAATCGCGGTTGCCTGGAGCGCTACTGCTCCGCCGTCGCCATTCATGAAACCATGTGCGCGCCGGAGTACTCAGGCAGCTTCCCCCAGGTCGGTGGCTTGGACCACGCCCAGGCCTGCCAGCTCCTCTTCCAACGAGCCGCCCAAGGCGACGAGCCAGCGAGCGAACTGCTGGAGCGGGTCTGCACCTGCGTGGGCTACGGGTGCGTATCCATCATCAACGCCTTCAACCCCTCACGCATCGTCATCGGCGACCTGGTGGCTGGAGCCGGACGGCCATTGTTGGACACCGTGCGGCGGATCGTAAGCGAACGGGCCCTGCCCGAGCTTCGGCAAAGCACCCGCATTTGCCTCTCCAGCCTGCCAGCGGACGCCACCCTGCTCGGGGCGGCGGCGGTAGCCGTCGACCGTTTCCTCCAAGCGCCCACAGCATATGCTTCGCTAAGCAAACAGCGGGCGGGCAAATCGGGGCACAAACCCGTGATACGTCCAGCGAAGGAGAGCCAACCATGACGTAACGCATGACGAAATCCACGAATACAGGAACGGCAGAGCGCGAAAACAATGGTGAGCGACGAGCAGTGAACAGCGCAGCGCGGCACAGGGCGGTGAGCCAAGTCCGGCGCACGACGCGGCAAGGAAAGGAAACCCGCAATGCAGCAACCAATCGTACTGAGCCTCGGGGAGATTCTGTGGGATGTGCTCCCCTCCGGCAAGAGGGCGGGTGGCGCCCCGGTGAACTTCAGCTACCACGCCAGCAAGAACGGCGCACAAGGATACGCAATCAGCGCGGTAGGCCGAGACGAGCTAGGCCGGGAGCTTGAGGACGCGGTCGCCCAGGCCGGGGTGAAGGCCCTGCTCCAACACAATAAGTGGCCCACTTCCACGGTGGAAGTGCAGCTGACCGAGGGCATCCCCCGCTACGTCTTCAAGGAGGACGTGGCCTGGGACCACATGGAGCTGACGGATGAGCTGGAGGCGCTAGCCGGTCGAGCCGACGCAATCTGCTACGGCACGCTAGGGATGCGCAGCCCGCAGTCCAGGCGGACCTTCTGCCAACTTTTGGAGGCCACCCGCCCCGACGCCATGCGCTTCTTTGACATCAACCTGCGCGGCGCCTACTACCGCAAGGATTTAATCGAACAGCTGCTGGGCATGGCGACCATGTTCAAGATCAACGACGTGGAGCTGGTCGTCCTGCGCGACATGTTCCACATCCCGGGTGAGAGCGACGCCGAACCGGTCCGCTGGTTCTTCGACCACTACGAGATGGACACCGTGATCCTGACGGCCGGCGGCGACTACTCGACCATTTTTCTGCGGGACGGCTCCTCTTCCAAGCTCAACACCCCGCACGTCACCGTGGCCGACACGGTGGGAGCGGGCGACGCCTTCTCCGGCACCTTCGCGACCAACCGCTTGGAAGGCAAGTCCCTAGCCCAAGCCCATCGGGCGGCCGTGAACACCGCGGCCTTCGTCTGCACCCAGTCCGGCGCCTGGCCCGCCTACCCTGAGCAAATACCCGACTACCTGGCCCAGCAGGGCGAGTAAACCTCCTGAACGACCAGCAAGCCTGGATTTGGCACTCAGGCCTGCTGGTCGAAGTAGGACAGGGGGTCGCCAATGAAGCGGCGTAGCCCCATTTCAGCGGCTCCTTTGAGAGCAGGTTGACGGGCCTCTTTAGACATCATGACCCGCGGCTTGATCCGATCCCTGGCCAACACTTGGGAGGCCAACCGGTCCTGAAGGCTTTGAGCCAGAACGCCGCCGAATTTGGACCAGAAGCCGCCCAGGATCACAGTGTCCACATCCGAATAGTTGATGGCCGAGGCCATGACCGACACCAGCGCGTCCAGGGCCCTGTCAATCGCGTCGGCCGCTTCGGCATCGCCCTCCTGCCAGCGCCGGTAAAGCTCGGTCGCGGCCTTGGGGCTGACCGCATCATCGCCCCCAGCTATACCCGCAGCTTCAACCAAGGCCCTTCTACCTGCGTAAGTTTCCAGGCACCCACGCCGCCCACAGCGGCACGTGGGGCCGTTTAAATCGACCGATACATGGCCCAGCTCGCCAGCGAAGCCGTGATCTCCAGGCTCGACGGCACCGCCGCGCACAACCGCGCCACCGATGCCGATGTCTGTTGAGATATAGATAAAGGAATCGGTAGGGGTCAGCGGCTTGGAGGCACCTTCGTTGCTGGCTTTGGGCGCTGGCCTGGGAGTGGCGTACCCCGGAATCTGCGCCAAGGCCGCCATCTTGGCCTCGTTGCCTACCACTGGGTCCAGTCGGCGCACCAGCCTGAACCTGCCCAGGTCCAGACGTTCCCAGCCCAGGTTCCGCGCCATCAGCAGGAGTTTGCCATCGGCGACCAGGCCAGGCAGAGCCAGTCCGGCGCCCACCATGCGGTAGCCATCCTCCGCGAGGCCGCTTTCAATGGGCCGGCTGAGGCAGTCCAACTTGGCGAAAATGTCGTCAGGGTCAGCCTGGCGCATGTCATCATCCACCCAGACCGTGTTGACAGGCCGCCCAGACAAATCTAAAGCCATACAGCCATAACCATCTGTATTGACCTGCAGACCGATGCCCGCCCAGCGCCCGGGCGCGATGGCCAGGGGTTTGCTGGGCCGCCCGTAAGTGATTTGCGAGGCGTCAGGCTCGGTCTCGCGCACCACGCCCTGGGCCAGAAGCATCCCGCCCAGCAAGGACATGGTGGCCTTGGTCAGCCCGGTGACCTTGGCCAGGTCCGCCCGGCTCAAGGGCGTTGGCGCGCGCAAGATGCTATCGATGATGACCGAAAGATTGTGGTTGCGCAAGTCCTCCTGGTTGATGCTGCGCAGTGAAGTCATGAATACGCCTGTCCCTTCCGAGCCGCGGCCCGCATCGCGCCCTGCTCTCCATATTCTCACACCACCAAGTCCCGGCGCCGCCAAACTCCTTCATAGCGGCCAACGCACCTGCTCGCGGTTGCCAAAGTCACCCCCGAATAGCTTTTAATTCGACGATTGAACAATTATCCTGACCGAGGCCTACCATAGCTGATAAGGCATGGACCAGAACGCGGCAAGGAGGGTGTCATGGGACGGATACTGGTAGCAGGCGTGGACACATCCACCCAATCCTGCAAGGTGCGGGTCAGCGATGCGGCGACCGGTGAGCAGGTGCGCTTCGGACAAGCCCGGCACCCAGAGGGCACCTCGGTCAATCCGGAAGCCTGGTGGTGCGCCTTCCAACAGGCAGCGACACAAGCCGGCGGTCTAGACGACGTATCCGCGCTCTCCGTAGGCGGCCAGCAGCACGGCATGGTGCTCCTAGATGAGCGCGGTCAAGTCCTGCGCGACGCGCTACTCTGGAACGACACCCGTTCGGCACCGCAAGCCCGTGTCCTCATCGAGCAGGTCGGCCAGGCGCCGATTGACTTCAACAACCCCACCGAAGCCGACTTCTCCCCCGATCCCATCCAACGCGGCCAGCAACGCTGGGTGAAAGCCGTCGGATCCTCCCCCGTCGCCTCGCTGACCATCACCAAGCTGGCTTGGGTAACCCAGCATGAGCCCGAAGCGGCTGGCCGCATCGCGGCCATCTGCCTGCCCCACGATTGGCTGAGCTGGAGAATCGCCGGGCATGGTCCGGCCAGCGCGCAACCCTCCGCAGGCGTAGGCTTGGACGCGCTCTGCACCGACCGCTCGGATGCCTCGGGCACAGGCTACTTCGATTCGGTATCCGACTCCTACAGGCGCGATATCTTGGCCCTGGCCTTGCCCGCCGAACTGGCCCAGGGCGTGTTGCTGCCACGCGTCTTGGGACCACATGAGACCGCCTGCCTGGCTGACCCCGCCATCGCCGGAAGGAACGTGCCCGGCGGCTGCATCATAGCCCCCGGCGGCGGCGACAACGCCATGGCCTCCTTAGGGTTGTCAATGGAAGTGGGCGATGTCTCCATATCCTTGGGCACCTCCGGGGTGGCGGCGGCCATCAGCCCGGTCCCCGCTTACGACATGAGCGCCGCAGTGACGGGTTTCGCCGATGCGACCGGCCACTGGCTGCCCCTGGCTTGCACCATTAACGGCTCACGAATCCTGGATGCCGGATGCGCCGCCTTAGGCGTGGATTACGAAGGCTTAGCAAACCTGGCATCCCAATCCACCCCCGGCGCCGACGGCATCACACTCGTGCCCTACTTCGATGGCGAGCGCACCCCTAACCTCCCCGACGCCACGGCCAGCCTCCGAGGCATGACCATGGCCAACACCACGCGCGAGAACCTAGCCCGGGCTTTCGTGGAAGGCCTCCTATGCTCACAGCGCGACTGCCTGGAGCTGCTCAAACGCCTGGGCACGAGCGTCAAACGCATCCTTTTGATTGGCGGCGGCGCCCAATCCCCGGCCGTGCGCGCTTACGCCCCGCAGATTCTGGGCCAGAGCGTCCTCCTGCCCCAGCCCGACCAGTACGTGGCCATAGGGGCCGCCCGCCAAGCCGCCTGGGCGCTTTCCGACTCACCCCAGCCCCCAGCCTGGCCCGTCCGCATCGAAAGCACGCTTACCGCCGCCCCCACCCCCACCGTCTACGCCCAATACACCCACTGTCGCGGATGAGCACCTAACCGCAAAAGA
Source organism: Bifidobacterium actinocoloniiforme DSM 22766 (assembly GCF_001263395.1). NCBI lineage: Bacteria > Bacillati > Actinomycetota > Actinomycetes > Bifidobacteriales > Bifidobacteriaceae > Bifidobacterium > Bifidobacterium actinocoloniiforme. The sequence continues at coordinate 781,287 of NZ_CP011786.1, forward strand.
AGCGATGCCCGGCAACACAAATTTGCGTTGCCGGGCATTGTTGATACAGATGGCAGGACGATCCACGCCGTAAAACCATCACCTCAGATTCAATGACCGCGGGAACGTCCGCGGTGACTACCGGCCTGCAGCACCTTCCGCATCGGATTGGCCTTCATTTTCGTCGCAGTCGGACGCCGCAGCAGCATGGCTTACTTTATCCCCTTGCTGCGGCGTATTGCCTGACGCACGCGTTTCCTCTCGCTTGTGACGTCTCCACAAGACAAAGGCCCTACCCCCTGTATATGCGCTCGCAGCCGCGATACATAGTGACAGGAAAAGATTCGACGCACTCCACAAGGACCCATCAACATAACTGTCTTTCACCGACTGCGCCAACCAGAGTATGCAGGCGACACTGGCGCAGGCATACAATCGCATCTGCATAGTAATGGTTTTCATTGCATCCGCCCTACTTTGAGAGGGCTGTATGTAGCCCTACATTCCCTGATATTCGGCAGAAGGGTTGCCGCACCTTCGCAGCACTGGTGCGGCAACCCATCATATTCGACAAGCGGGATCTTATAGACCCCACAATCGCCGTTAGGCCTTCTTGCGCTTGCTGATCAAGTCGTAAGCAACAGCGGCGATAACGACGAGACCTTTGATCGTCTTGACTATGGCGGCATCAGCTCCCATAATCGACAGGCCCTGGTTGAGTACACCCATGATGAGAGCACCGACCATAGCGCCAGGAATCGTTCCAACGCCACCGGCAACAGCAGCACCACCAATGAAGCAAGCTGCGATGGCATCCATCTCGAACTCTTGGCCTGTCGCGGCAGTTGCCGAAGCCAACCGGGACAGCGTGATTATGGCTGCAATACCGGTCAGGAGACCCATGTTCAAGAAAATCTTGAAGTCCACCTTCCGCGTGTCGATACCGGAGAGCATGGCCGCCTTGCGGTTGCCACCGACAGCGTAGATGTCACGGCCGAAGACAGTGCGGTTCAGCACGAACCAATAAATGCCAATCAGCAGGCCGATGATGACCAGCACGATGGGAATGCCACCCTGGGTGCTATTACCGGAGCTGGCGAAGAGATAGGTCGCGAATCCTATTGCCAGCACTGCAATGGCGCATTTCAGAATCACCCAGCCCATCGGCTCGGCCGTCAATCCCGCGCTGATAGCTTTACGGCGCTTGCGTATTTGGCTGACGGCCACCAGGACGATGGCTACTAGGCCTACAACAATGGTCAGCCCATCCAATCCACCCCAGAAACCGAAGATGTTAGGTAGGTAATCCTTAGCTATGGCGCGGAAGGGACGGGACTGCAACGGTATGGATTCTCCTGCAACCACCGTGGCAAGACCACGGAAGATCAACATGCCGCCTAGGGTCGTCACGAAAGCAGGAACTCCAACATAGGCCACCCAGAACCCATGCCAAGCGCCGATGACCAACCCTATCAGCAACATGAACGCTACGGCCAGAATCCAGTTCATGCCCCAGTTCTTCATCGCATAGGCTCCCACGCCTCCGATGAAGGCCACAACAGAGCCGACTGACAAATCGATATGCGTACCGATGATTACCATGAGCATGCCGATAGCGGTTATCAGAACATAAGCGTTCTGCTGGAAGAGGGCCACTACGTTGTTAGGGAAGAGCAGACGCCCGCCCGTCAGTATCTGGAAGATGATAATAACGAGGATTAGCGCGAGATAAATACCGTACGAGCGAACGTTGCCGAACAATAGCTCCTTAATGGAGGCTTCCTTCGGATCGCTACCTGATGCGCCATTTTTCCGCATCTGTCCGGCACTGTTCTCAGGCGCAGAAGGTGAGACGGTTGAGGATGACATGACGAATATTCCTTTCACTGATTATGAGAACGCACGTTGGTTCAGACAGCCTGTTGCATAGGCTCTTTGGATGTCATGAACCGCATCAACTCTTCTTGGTTGGTGCGCTTAGCATCAAGGCAGGCCGTGATGATGCCCTGACTCATGGTGTAAATCCGATCGCAGATACCCAACAATTCAGGCAGTTCGGAGGATATGACCAAAACCGCGCTGCCCTTGTCGGCTAGCTGATCGATGATTTCGTAAATATCGTACTTTGCGCCTACATCGATGCCTCTCGTTGGTTCGTCAAGAATCAGCAGCTTGGGATTTGTGGCCATCCACTTAGCAAGCACTACTTTCTGCTGATTACCGCCAGAAAGATTACCGGTGGGTACCTCAATACTCGGGGTCTTGATACGCAGCTGTTTGCGATAATCCTCGCTCACACGCGCCTCTCGCTCCCGATCTATGACACCGGCATGGCTCATGGCTTTCAAAGATGCCAACGACGTGTTCTCGCGTATGGATTTGATCAAATTCAGCCCATAAGTCTTGCGGTCTTCGGTTGCATATGCGACTCCGTGGTCGATAGCCGAGCGAACAGTTGGGAACGAAACCTCTTGTCCTCCCATATACAGATGGCCTGAGGCTTTGACGCCGTACTGGTGACCGAAGATGCTCATGGCGGTCTCGGTCCTGCCAGCGCCAATCAATCCAGCAAGACCAACGATCTCGCCTGCCCGCATGTTCAAGCAAACGTCCTTTGCAACCAGACGTTCGACGTCCAATGGGTGATGGACCCTCCAGTTCTCCACCCGGAACACTTCCTCCCCGATTGAGGACTCATGTTCAGGATAGCGATTAGTCAAAGGCCTACCCACCATGTCCCGAATGAGTAGATCCTGGTCAAGCGGATGTTCTTTGTCGATATCAACATGGGAAATGGTTTTGCCGTCACGAATGACTTGCACGGCATCCGCCGATTCCGCGATTTCGTTGAGCTTGTGAGAGATGATGATGGCCGTGATGCCCTTGTTACGACGCAAATCGTCGATGAGGCCCAGAAGATGCGCGGAATCCTCATCATTCAACGCCGCTGTTGGCTCATCAAGAATCAACAGTTTAACATTCTTGGTCAGCGCCTTAGCGATTTCGACCAACTGCTGCTTGCCCACACCGATGTTGGCTATGAGCGTGTCCGGGTTCTCATCCAGCCCCACAGCTTGCAGGGCCTCTGATGCCACCTTCCGCTGAGCGGTATCGTCGATGGCCGCCTCTTTCGTGATGGGGTTGCCGAGGAATATGTTGTCTGTAATCGACATGTACGGAACGAGGGCCAGCTCCTGGTGAATGATGACGATGCCCTTGGCTTCCGAGTCCCTTATGGTGTTGAACTGGCAAGTCTGCCCGTCGTACACCACTTCACCCTCGTAGCTTCCGTATGGGTACACCCCAGACAGCACATTCATTAGCGTGGATTTTCCTGCGCCGTTCTCCCCGCACACCGAGAAAATTTGCCCGCGTTTCACTGTGATATTCACATCGTCCAGAGCCGTGACCGGTCCGAAGCGCTTCACGATATGACGCATCTGCAAAATCACATCTTGCTCAGTACTCACATTCGTCTCCTTGTGCAATTCAATGGTTCCCGCTCGCGCCGCCCCGTAAAGGTTCGGCGCGCCGCGAGCGGGATCACCCGCTATCACATACCTGCGTCAGACGCGGAGATGTAGCCGGAATCAACCAGCTCCTTCTTGATGTTGCTCTTGTCCACGGAAACGGGCGTCAGCAACTGTGAGGGCACATCCTTGTTACCGTTGTTGAACTTGCCAGCGGCCTTGGGCGTCTTGCCATCGACCAAATCCTTGATCATAGCGGCGGTGGCCTTAGCCAGCTTGCGCGTATCCTTGTAGACCGTCATGGATTGCTTGCCCTGCACGATGGCGCGCACATTGGCCTTTTCAGCATCCTGTCCTGTGATAATCGGGAAGTAGTTCCAGCCTGCGCCCTCGACGGCATTGACAGTGCCCAGGGCTATAGCATCATTGGGAGCCAACACGGCATCCAGTTTCGTGCCATCGTTGTAGAAGGAGTTAATGCGGTTCTCCATCTCCGCTTGCCCCTTCTGGCGATCCCAATTATCAATGCCGATGGATTGCCAATCCTTAACGGAGCCTGGCACCTTGCCGGACTTTGCCTTGAACACTCCTGACTTAAAGTATGGCTCCAACACAGACCAAGCGCCTTCGTAATAGTATTTAGCATTGTTATCGGTTGGAGAGCCGGACATGAGTTCAACGTTGAAGGGGCCCTTCTTACCTTCCTTCACACCCAGCTTATCCACGATGTACTCGCCTTGCATCTTGCCTACATCGGTCAGCGAGAAAGTCGCGTAATAGTCGACAGCATCGGTATTCATGATTAGCCTGTCGTAAGCTATGACCTTGGCGCCATTAGCTGCCGCTTGCTCTGCTGCAGCCCCGGTAGCCGTACCGTCAATGGAAGCTATAACCACATACTTAGCGCCCTGGTTCGCCATATTTTGAATCTGGGAAGACTGAAGATCCGTCTTTCCATCCGCGAACTGTAAAGTGACCTTGTACCCATAGCTTTCCAGTTGCTTCTTCAGGTTGTCGCCATCAATCTGCCAGCGTTCCAACTGCTGCTCAGGCATGGAAATACCGATAGTGACCTTCGATGGGTCACCACCGGAAGCAGATTCGCCCGAGCCTCCCCTGGAAGCGCCGCACGCTGAGGCCGGAATCAACAATGCCACGATGGCGGCGATGCCAATTGCCTTTACCAGTTTTTTCATCGCATTCCCTTTCACCTTTGATTAGGAGTGACCTATTGCCGCAATAGCCGATACTCATTCATTCGGCTATTACACAGGTATAGCATATTATTTATTGATTTAACTAACTGCTACGAGAGTTGCCTAAAAGCACTGACGTACGTAGCTGCATCCGCCTTCCTCGCTCGTTTAAGCAAGGACTACTCGCACTCTTCCATCCCCAATGACGAGAGCGTGGCTGTATACAGACATGCCGGACGGCGCGGCAAGTAACAGCTAAATATACTCACCGCGCCGCCGCAGCGGCTCAGGCCTCGGACAATGCCTCGATCATGTAGTTGTTGATGGTGGCCTTGACCGACTCCAGGTGATCGGCGTGGCAGGAGTCAAGCAGCTCGGACTGGGGCTTGTCGATTGCGTAGTTCTCCAGGGAGGCCAGCGAGGCTTCGCCCTCCTCCACGCTCTTGCCGATGCCCGAATCGAAGGAGGAGTAGCGCTGGGCCTGCAGGTTCTCGATGAACTTGTCCTCGTGCATCTTCGCGGCGACCAGGAGGCCGGCGGCGAACGAGTCCATGCCGACGACGTGCGTGCGGAAGAGATCCTCAGGGGTGAAGGAGGTGCGCCTGGGCTTAGCGTCGAAGTTGAGCCCGCCGTGGGGGCCGATGCCGCCGGCCGCCAGGACCTCCCACATCACCGCGGTGGTCTCATACAGGTCGGATGGGAACTCATCCATGTCCCAACCGATCAGCTTGTCGCCTTGGTTGGCGTCCAGCGAACCCAGGAATCCGGCCTCGCGCGCCACACGAATCTCATGCTGGTAGGTGTGCATGGCCAGGTTTGCGTGGTTGCCTTCCAAGTTGAGCTTGAAGTCCTTATCCAGGCCATAGGTGCGCAGGAAGTTGATCGTCGTGGCCGCATCGTAGTCGTACTGGTGAAGGGTGGGCTCCTTGGGCTTGGGCTCGATGAGGAACTGAGCGTCCATCCCGATTTCGTGCGCGTAGTCCACGCACATGTGGAAGAGCTTGGCCATATGATCCTGCTCGCGCTTCATTTGCGTGTTCCACAGGTTCTCGTAGCCCTCGCGGCCGCCCCAGAACACATAGTTCTCGGCGCCCAGGCGCTTGCCGATCTCCAGGCTGTGCTTCAACTGCCCGGCCGAGTATGCGTAGATGTCAGCGAAAGGCGACGTGCCTGCGCCAGCCTCGAAGCGGCGGTTGGTAAAGAGCGAGGACGTGTTCCACAGGAGCTTGACCCCGGAGTCCTTCATGTTCGCTTCGATCTTATCGACCACCTTGTCCAGATTGGCGTCGGACTCGCGCAGGGTCTCCCCCTCGGGAGCGAGGTCGCGGTCATGGAAGCAGAAGAATTCAACGCCCAGCTTGTCGAAGAGCTCGAAAGCGTAATCCACCTTCGCCAAGGCCTGATCCATCGGGTCAGTGTACTTGTAATACGGACGGATTGCGGTGGGGTCCCCGAAGGGGTCCACCAATCCCTGATTGAAGGTGTGCCACCAGGCGACGGCGAAGCGCAGCCAATCCTTCATCGGCTTGCCGGCCACCACCCTGTTTTTGTCGTAATAATGGAAGCCCAGCCCTTCCTGGACGCCGGCGGACCGGCCCACGTACTCGATCTTGTCAATGTCCCACAAACCCATGGGATGCTCCTTTGCACTTGGAAATCCTGGTGTGCGGCGCCTTACGCCCCGTCATCCCTATGGTAGGGCGCTGACTGCCTTTTGTCAATTCATTGAATTAACCATCTGAACATACATTTTTCGGATCCGCCAGGAAGACCAAGAGCCGTCCGCCTTCAGGAGTCAGCCCCGGCTCAGCGCCGCCCCCAAGACCTCAGCGACCCGCTGGACTTGTTCCGGGTCGGTCTGCTCCACCCGAGCGGACGCGCCTCCACCACCAGGACCTCCTGAGGAAGTGACCAGACGGCGGGCGGACAGGTGGATGGCATCGACCCCGGCGGCGAGCGCTGGGGCGATCACCTCAGGCTTCAGCCCTCCGCCCGCCATGATTTCGATACGCCCATCGGCATGCCCCGCCAGGCGGGTCAATTCTTTGAGCCCCAGACGCACGCTAGGGGCGCCACCTGAAGTGAGCACACGGTCATAGCCCAGCCCAATCAAGGCTTCCAATACTTCGGAACGATCCTGGGCCGCGTCGAAAGCCCGATGGAAGGTCAAGTCCACATGCCTTCCGACCACCGCTTCCTCGCTCCTGACCAAATCGGCCATGCGCGCCGCGAATTCCCTGTCCAAGCCGCCACCTGGGTACAGGGCGCCGGTCACGATTCCCGCGGCACCTGCCCTGATCGCCAAGCGGGCATCCGCCTCCTGCACCGCACGCTCGTCCTCGCCATAGACGAAATCACCACCGCGCGGACGAATCAAGACCTGCACTCCCCCAGGCAGCCCCACCCTCGCGCAGCGGTCAACCAGCCCTTCGCTTGGCGTCAGCCCCCCAGTAGCGCCCAAGGCCATGCACAGTTCCACCCGGTCAGCCCCCGCGTCACGAGCCACGCGCGCTCCAGCCACGTCCTGCACCGCTATCTCCAGCTTCACTGTCGCGCCCGCCATCGGAACCGCCTCCCGCCAGAATCATCCGCCTCCAACCATATCCCCAGGCCAGGCTCGCAAGCAACGCGGACAAGGAGCAGACAGCGCAAGGGCCCGGATGCGGGCACTTCGCTTCCGAACCCATGTCCGACTAGCGAATGGCGCAAGCTGCGGCCATTCGGTTCACCAAATGCCGATAACCTTCCACCAGCCCATGCCGATAGTCAGGAAGACAACGACGGTCACCAGGCCGCAGATCAAACCTATGCGCAGGAACTCCGATGTCTTGACGTAACCGGCGCCGTAAATCAGCGCAGCGGGCCCGGAAGCGTAATGAGTCATAGCGCCGATCAGGCCCGAAGCCACGCCCAGCATCAGAGCCGCTGCGGTGGCAGGGACGCCGGCCGCCACGGCCACACCCAGGAAGAGCGTGTAGATGGCGGCGACCTGCGCCAGCTCGGAGGCGAACATGTAGTGGATGATGAAGTAGAAGACGGTCAGGATGGCCAACACCAGCATCCAGGGCATACCGTGGACCAGGTTGGCGATCAGTTTGCCAGCCCAGCCAGTGACGCCCAAGTCGTTGAGCGGCTGCGCCATGCCGACCAGCACGCCGAAGAAGATCAGCGTGGACCAGGCGGATTTATTGGAAACCATGTCGTTCCAAGTGATGATCTTGGTGCACAGCAGCACGGCAACACCGAGGAAGGCGACCGTGGTGGCCTCCACATGGAAGATTGAACCCGTGGCCCAGAGCACCAGCATCACGATGAAGGTGACCAACATGATCCACTCATGCATGGAGAGCGGTCCCATCTCCTTGAGCTCGGCCTTGGCGTCGGCCTGTGCCTGGGGCACGTGCTTGATGGTGGGCGGGAAGAGCTTGTAAATCAGCGCCGGGATGGCGATCAGGCAGACCAGGCCAGGCACGATGCAGGCCAGGGCCCACATGCCCCAGTTAATGGAGACGCCCGCCTTCTGCGCCAGCTGGAAGACCACCGGGCCAGCCGCCATGGCGGTGGCGAACATGGCCGAGGTGATGGCGTTGACGTTATTGGCGGTCAGGGCCAGGAAGGCGCCGATTTTCCTGCGGGACTCATCCGACTTGGGGGTGGAGTCCTGCACGTCGGAAACCGAGGTGATGATTGGGAAGAGGATGCCTCCCAAACGGGCCGTGTTCGAGGGCGTTGCCGGGGCCAGCACCAAATCGGCGGCCGCCAAGCCATAAGAGATGCCCAGGCTGGACTTACCCAGCATGGAGAGGAAGATCAGCGCAATCCGCCGGCCCAGGCCCGTGGACACGAACCCCTGGGCGATGAAGAAGGCCGCCACGATCAGCCAGATGGAGGGCGACCCTAGACCGGCGAACGCCGCTTTCTTGACATCCAAGGCGCCAGTAAGCATGCCCACGGTCATGCCGATGATGGCGACCGACGAAGTGGGCAGCGGCTGGAGGATAAGACCCAGAATGGTGCCGACGAACACACCGAGCATGTGCATCGCCTGGCCGGTGAGCCCCTGGGGCGGCGGAATCAGGAAGATGACCAGGCCGACGCCCACGCAAATCAGCGAGCGCACCAGCTGCCCGGTGTTAAACGCAGGCTTGGCTTCGGGCTCGACAGCCTGCTGCTTATCTGTATTCGACATGGTGAGCTCCTTCATATTCACACGTGTCATGCGGATGCCCCGCCGGCTGCGCTTCTTTGCCGCCGGCCGGAAGAATTCACTCACCATATCCTTTAGAATCAGAGCGCACAAATAGGAATCATTTATATAGTCAACTCCTCCCACACGCCGCTCAAAAACGCACAAAAGCGCGAATTAACGCCTTTTTGCTCACATTGAAATAGCTTATTTGCGCTCACCATTCGGCTTTTTTAGGCTGCTGGGTATCAAGGTTGCGCGAAGGGGCGCGACCGTAAACCAGCAAAGGTGTGTGAATGATGACCGGTTTCGATACCCTCAATGACTCCTATGCCAACAAGGGCCTGCGGTTCACCGCCGACGAGCGCAAGCAGCTGGGCATGGACGGCCTGCTGCCAGCCTCCGTCCAGTCGCCCGATCAGCAGGAAAAAATTGTGTACGAGCGCTTCCTCCAGGAGCCTACCGACCTGGCCAAGCGCTTGTATCTGATGAGCATCTGCCGCACGGACCGCAACCTCTTCTACCGCTCCATGGACAAGCACCTGACCGAGTACATGCCCATCGTGTACGCGCCCACCGTGGCCCAGTCCATCCAGCAGTACGACAAGTACTACTCCGGATCGGACGTGGCCTACATATCGATCGAGCACCCCGACCGGATCGGCGCCGCGCTGGACCAGTACGCCCAGGGCCGCGAAATCGACCTGGTGGTCTGCACCGACGCCGAAGGCATCCTCGGCATCGGCGACTGGGGCGCCCAGGGCGCCGAAATTCTGACAGGCAAGCTAGCGGTCTATACGGCCGCTGCTGGCATCGACCCCTCGCACGTGCTGCCGGTCATGGTGGACGTGGGCACCAACCGCAAGGAGCTGCTAGACAACCCCGACTATGTCGGCAACCACATCGAACGGGTGCGTGGCCAACGGTACGACGACTTCATCGAAACCTTCGTGCAGGAGTCCCTCAAACGCTACCCTGGCGCGCTCATCCACTGGGAGGACTTCGGCCGGCCCGAGGCCGCCCCAATCCTCAAGCGCTACCAGGACCAGATTCTGACCCTGAACGATGACATCCAAGGCACAGGCGTTACCGTGCTGGCGGCCCTGCTAGCGGCCCGTCGCATCTCCGGACTGGCGCCCAAGGACACGCGCACGGTAATCTACGGCGCCGGCACCGCAGGCGTGGGCATCGCCGACCAGATTGTGGACGACCTGATTCTGAACCACGGGATGGACGCGGAGGAAGCCCGCCGTTCGGTCATGCTCTTCGACCGCCAGGGTATGATCATCTCCGACCAGGACGACCTGACCGAGGGCCAAAAGAAGTACGCTCGCACCCCCCGCGAGTTCCCGGCCATCACCGACACCCGCTCGCTGCCCCAAGCCGTCGATGTCTTCCAGCCAACGGTGCTTGTAGGCACTTCCACACAACCTGGAGCCTTCACCCAAGAGGTCGTCACAGCGATGGCCTCCCACGTGGAGCGCCCGCTAATTTGCCCGATTTCCAACCCCACCGAACTGGCTGAAGCCAAAGCATCGGACATCATCGCCTGGACCCACGGCAAGGCTTTCGTCACGACCGGAACCCCCTCCGCCCCAGTGGATTACCAGGGAGTCACCTACTACATCGGCCAGGGCAACAACGCGCTGATGTACCCGGGTATCTGCTTTGGGGCGATCGTGGCCAAGGCCAAGCGCATCAGCCGCCGTATGTTGCTGGCCGGCGCCTACGCCATCTCAGATATGATTGATGCCAACCAGCCGGGCGCGGCAGTCCTGCCAGCGGTCAAGGACCTGAAGGAGATTTCGCAGCGGGTGGCGACCGCCGTGGCCCAGCAGGCAGTGGACGAAGGCCTGAACAGGGAGCCTGTGGCGGATGTGGCCAAGGCTGTGATTGACGCCCGCTGGTCTTTCGAGGACTGACGAACAGACCCTCCTGAACCAGGTAAAACGGATAGTCGCGTACGTGGCCTCCCCTGAGAAGCAGGGGAGGCCACTTGCTTTGGGAACTATGCGGCATAAGTGATGGGCCCCGCCCACATCGTCGCGCTAACCGCCAAAATCCGGCAGAGGCAGGCATCTCAGGACGCTACGATTGAAGGTAGGTTCAGGCCCGGCGGCCAGCGAGGGGCGCCGCGCCAGTTGCCGCGACAGAGAACCAGGCTAAGCCGGGGGATGCTAGCACGCATGAGAGGCAGGTGACAAGGATGGCGCAGGTAGCGAGCATACGCGATTTGGAGCTTCTGGCCATGTTGGCCAGCAACCACAGCTTCACCGAGACCGCCTACCAGGCCCATATCTCCCAACCCTCGGTCTCTCTGGCCATCAAGAGGCTGGAGAGACAATTGGGCAAGTCCCTGGTGGAGCGCCGTCGTTTCGGGGCTGGCGGCATCCAGCTCACAGCGGCAGGACAGGTCGCCGTCAATCACGTCAAGCAAATTCTGGCTGAACTGGACAGCATGGGCGCCGCAGTACGCGAAACCGGCAGGACCCGGACCTGGCGAATCGGCATGCCTCCCATCATTTCCTCCTTGCTGGCTTGGCAATCAGGCGACCAACCCCTCCCTTCGACCTTGCTGACCGGCCCCGTCTCCCTGTGCACGGTCGGGTCCGGTCGCCTCCTGGAGCAGATGCGCGAGCACCAGGTCGATTACGGGACCGTCGCCTCGGTGCAGGACCGGCTCTCGATACCAGACGTCCTGACCGTGAGCATGGTCTCCTACCCTTTCGGACTGGCAGGCAGCCACAGCGCTTTGGAGCAACTCGTCGGCGGCGAGTTCAGCCACGGCCTGCGCGCGGACGACCTGGACGACCTACCCGAGTCGGTCCGCTTCGTGACCTTGAATCATGAGTTCATCCACGCGCAAGCCGCCGAAAGTCTCCTGCGCCGGCACGTGCCGGCCTCCCGGATCATCGAGGTCGGGGACGTGGAAACCCTGAAGACGATCGCCGAAGCCGGCATCGCGTTCAGCTTCATCACCTCAGCAGGCCTGGAGGGAGGAGACGGCCTGGAATTCCTGCCCTTCACTGACCCGAACGCCCCCCAGTTCAACATCTTCCTCTTCCGCGACCAGAGCCGCTACATCGCGCCCGAGGAAGAAGCCGGCCTCAAGGCGTTCAACGACTACGCCCGGTGCCAGCTCTCCGCCTCCACCCCCTCCTGAGCCTCGGGCTCGGCGCTTGCGTCACCTCAAAACCGGGCCTCGGGATATCATCAGGCCGGCGGTAAAGGATTCGGCCCCCTTACGCGCTAGTATGAGAACGAAGGGTGCCATCCGTTGAGAGGGCAACGAGCAGAAAGAGGGCATGCACAGCAATGTCAATTCCTCCTTCTCCCCCCACCACCCAGGTCCCACCTGCTCCCGAAATCGAGGCTGCCACCCTTGAGAAAGAGGGAAAGTCCCACCTGCGTCCTTCCCGGGTTTGGAAGATTCTGCTCATCATCTTGGCCCTGGTTGGTTTCCTCATCGCTCAGAGCGATGTCGTCAATATCCCCTCCATCATCGCCTCGGCGACCCACTCCCAAACCCCTACCAAATCCCCCTCCCCCAAGCACACGCACAAGCCTGCGCCAACCCCTCTGCCCGCCTCCTACCGGGAGGCCGCAATCAAAGCACAGCAGTACGCGGATAGCATGCATCTGTCGGAAGAAGGCATCCGCGACCAGCTGACCTCCAAACGCGATAAATACTCGCAGGACGAGGCCCAGTACGCGATTGAGCACGTGCAGGCAAACTACCCGGAGAACGCGCTCTTCATAGCCAAGCAGCTGCAGTCCCAGGGGGTGCATGATCCCGAAGTCCTGATGAAACGACTGACCAACGCCCACTACAAGTTCACGCCGGCTGACGCCGAGTACGCGCTCGACCAGCTTTTCCCCAAGGAGATCGTCGACTCGATCCTGAGCGAGGATCACTAACCGCAGCCCGCGAAGCGCGCCCTCCCTCTCTTGCCGCCGTTCGTGCGCAAGACCGCGCCCGTGAGCGTGCGCGGAACGAGGCAGGATCCACCCCAGCTTGGGACAAAGCGCCCGCACGAGATTCGCGGTGCTGACTAGAGCTGAGGGTTACCGCTGGTCGGCGCCGTCCACATCCAGGACGATCTTGCCGAAGACCCTTCCCCCGGCCAGCTTGCTGAAGGCTTGCGGCGCTTGATCCAGGGCATATACGGAGTCGATGACGGGGTGGATGCCGGCATGTTCGACGAAGCGCAGGAGGCGAGCGAAATCCCCTAAGGACCCCATCGTGTTGCCAACGATACGGATATCTTGGAAGAAAACGCGGGTCAGCTCGGCCCCAGGCTGGTCGCCGGTCGTGGCGCCGCACACTGCGATTACGCCACCCGGGCGCACCGACTTGACCGAGTGGGACCAGGTCGCGGCCCCGACCGATTCGATGACCGCGTCGACCTTGCGCGGCAGCCTGGCGCCAGTCTCCACGGCCAGGTCGGCGCCCAGGCTGAGCGCTTTATCCCTATGGTCTTGCGAGCGCGAACTGACGAAGACCTCAATCCCCGCAGCGTGAGCCAGCTGCAGGGCGGCCGTTGAGACGCCACCACCAGCTCCCTGAATCAGGATGCTGTCGCCTGGTTTAACGGCGGCTGCGGAGAAGAGCATGGAATAGGCGGTGAGCCAGCTTGTCCCTAAGGCCGCAGCCTCGCCGAAGCTCAGGTTCGGCGGCTTGGGCAGCAGGTGGGCACTGGGGACCGACGCCCGCTGCGCCATGGTCCCGGGGTAGCGTTCGGACAGGATGCTGCGCCTCTCCCCCGGCCCCACCCCAGCCTGGTCGCCGCCGACCAGGGTGTAGAGGACGACAGGGCTTCCAGCCGACAGACCGTGTCCGCCGGGCGCTGGAAGATCCTGGTCCAGCACCCCTGCGGCGTCGGTGCCTAGGATCATAGGCGTGGCGTCCTTGGACAGGCCTACGCCAGCCAGGCTCCAGAGGTCGTGATGGTTGAGGCTGGCGGCCTTCACCGAGACGGTGGACCACAGTTCGCGTTCCACAGGATCGGGCATGGCCCCCACCTTGAGCATGGAGAGCGGATTATCGGCGGATACACCGCTTGCGTATACAGCCTTCACTGGTCTTCCTTCCGTTACGGCGCCCGGCGCTAACCATAACTTCCGTCGCCCGATTCGACTGGCATCACAGCCACGCATCCCACTCTAAGCCCGCACGCCGACCGTCGCAGGCTGGCCCATTGGCCCAACGGGCCGCGCTCCAATAAGCCAAGGCGGGCAGCATCCAAGCAAGAAAGGACTTGATTGACGCGTTCGCCGGTTCGGTATCAGGGATACGATATCAGCCCACCAAGAGAGGGGGACGGACTTCCTACTCCAGCTCCCACAAACCGCCTCAATCCTTAGCGCTTTGAGGAGCGGCGGCGCTCACGCTCGAGCTCGCGCTCGCGGGCACGCTCACGGGCACGCTCATGGGCGCCCTCACGCTCGCGTTCACGCTCAAGCTCACGGTCACGCGCGCGGGCACGCTCACGCTCATGGGCCTGCTCACGCTCACGGTCGCGCTCGCGTTCACGGGCGCGCTCGCGCTCGCGCCTGCTGATTCGTTCAGGGCGCTCGGCGGTCCTGAGACGATGCTCCACGTTCCACCTATGCCGATCGCTGATTCGGTAGTAGACATTGGCTATGCCGGCCGCGGTCAACAGGAGGACGGAAGCGATAAGCATAGGGATCATGGGCTCAAGCCTGAACCCTTCAAGCAGCTCATACGCGGACACGGCCATCTTCAGCCAACCCGCAAGCGCCACATAGAACCAGGCGGTTGCCTTGTGCATGAATCCCATGACCTTCTCGCGCTCGTGCCTGCCCTTCGAGAGCTCACCGAGAATGCCGACGGCCCGTTTCCTCTCCATATGGACCTTGATGATCGGTATCAGCCACCACCAGGCCGACACCGTCTGGCGCCGCTTGCTGACCCTCCCATAGCGGTCCATGAGTTCGTCATACTCCCCCAACTCCATGAGCCCCTGATAGAGAGGGAACGTATACAGGAGCCAGTCCCCCAATAGGGACGCGACCAGAATCAATCCCTTCACATCAGCCTCCTTATCCGAGCATCCATCGATCCACCGCACATTTTGATGAAAAACCTGCCGTATCTACGGGAACCAGCCTAGACCATCAGACATGCCCGCTCACGCAAATGGTTGTGTAGGACCAGGACGAATCCGCGACGACGGACAAAACCGTCATGATCTGGCGGAATTTGTGAAAATCAGCCTTACGCGCAAAGCAAATACCATATTCAGCCCTGTTTGATTGGCCTGAATTCAGTTTTTTAGACGGACGGCCGTCGCCATATCAGAGCTCCTAGCCCCCGATTTCCTCATCGACGCAAGGGATGGGGAAAAGCAATCCCCGCAAGCGTGACCAGGCTTCCCTGCCGGGCCCAACAAGCTCATCGCCGGGCCCATAGGCTGGGAACCGGGCCGAAAAAGCCTAGGCCCCATGGCCAACCGGCTGGTCTACAACCCTGGAAGCAGTCAATGGACCCATCTCAGGAACGGCCATCCCTACGACATCCACTAAGAGGACGCCACGGCGCCAGAGGAATGAGTCACAAAGCCCAACAGCTTTCGGTACGCGCCGCATCAGAGCTGTGGAGCTTCATTTTGTAGTTGCAATATTGGATCAGGGACGTTGCGCTGCAAAACAGGCGATGGGCTTCATCCCAATATGGAAACCGAATGCATCAGTGAGGGGACCCATAGTGATAGTCGACCACCACCGGACGCCGCCTGCTGGTACCGCATGGCATCGCATCAATCCAATCATGCTTACCAAGACCGTCGCCCCAACCAGACACCCTGACAGCGCGACTGATCACGCAACCCGACCTCGGCTCAAAACCCAAGACCCACAACCACACGGTTAATCCCCACAACCCCAGAAACAGAATTCCGAAACACCGCATTCATCGCCCATAGTCCGAGACGAACTACCCTAACGTGCTGCTGGCCGCTGATTACGTTGGTGAAATAGCGACTCCGCCTGGTTCGTTACCCTGATTTAAGAATGGGAATACCGCCATCATAAGCAAGACCGGGGGCCGCTGGACTGTGCCGGTCCCGTCTTGGTAAGTCGTGCCAGGCTTCTTAGAAGGCACTGCACAGTGCATTCCGGGGGGACCGTTGGTATCCCTATCGCACTGCGCATAGCACTGGACGCCGGAGAAAAGGCGCGGTTGACTCTCAGTTTCGGATTCATTGTCGTTTGACCTGCTTGGGGCAACCCATTCAAGTCCGAAAGCCGATTGACGGTTGCGGTCATGCTGGGAGCTGATGTCAGCGGAGTGGGAGTTGATCAGATCCGGTCATATTGAGGTATACCTGATGGAAGCCTCCAGGGTGGTGCGGGATGCGAGCCAACACGTTTTCTTTAAGCTACAGGACAATGGTAGGAAAACGTTATCTTGTCTCTTGATGGAATAGAACGGTTCGCCGATTTGCCCGCAGCCCATTTTCGATGATTTACCTCCAGCGCATTCGAACCATCTAAGGGAGGCGCTGTTTCCCCTTAGCGGCATCTTGGCTACTGCGGGGCGCCAATCCGATGCGCTTGTTCAAGCCCAAGGATTCGCCATGCTACCGACAGACTGCCCCCCCACATGGGGTTTGGCGGAACGGTGAATTCGCTGTCTTGTCGAGGTTTGCGTCTGCCCCCACCCGCTGCACCGAAGCAGCGGGTGAGGGCAGGCAGGAGCATGGGCTCACCGCTCTTGCGCCCCACCGTTCTTCTGGTCGTCGACCAGAGCCTTCAGAAGGCTCCTGTCGCGTTCCTGGATAAGGGCCTGGCTGTCCGCACCCTGCCAAGAATAGAAGCCCTGCCCGGTCTTGGCGCCCAAGTGCCCCTCGGCGACCTTAGCCTTGAGGGTCGGGTCTTCGCCGGCGTTGTTGTCCAGGTCGGCATACATGTACTTGGAGAGGCCGTCGAAGATGTCGAGGCCACCCAGGTCGGCGCTGGCTATGGGCCCGAGGACGCTCCAGCGACGCCCAAGGCTGTACTTGACGATCTCGTCCACGGCTTCCGGTGTCGCTATTCCACGGTTGACGATGTTCATGCATTCGCGGATCACGGCAGCCTGGATGCGGTTCCCGACGAACCCCAAGGATTCGGTGGACAAAGCCACTGCGTGCTTGCCGATCCCGTTGATGAGCTCGACGGTCAGATCGACCGCGGCCTTATCGGTCTCCTTGGAGGGAACCACTTCGACCAAGGGCATGAGCTGGGCCGGGTTCCAGAAGTGCGCCACCAGGAAGCGCTGGGGGCGCTTGAGGACGGTCGCGATGGCCGAGGGGCTCAGCCCCGAGGTGTTGGTGGCAAGGACCGCCTGTTCGGATACCACCGATTCGACCTTGGCCCAAACCTCACGCTTGACGCCCATGTCCTCCAGGACCGACTCGATCACGAAGTCCGCGTCCGACAAGGCCGCATAATCCGTGCCGGACCGGATACGATCAAGAATGGCTTGCCGCTCCGTCTCCTGGACCAAGCCCGCCTGGATGAAGGTGTCAAGGTCATGCTCGATGAGGGCGGTTCCTCTCTCCAGGGCTTCTTGGCTGCTGTCGACCAGCTTGACCGCGTAGCCGTTCATAGCGAATTGAAGCGCGGTCGCATGCCCCATGGTTCCAGCGCCGATATTGCCGATGACCTTGATATCCTCCACGTTCATCAGTGAAGTCCTTTCTTCCGTGAATGCGTACGTCTCCATGGTAGGCCTTCGAGACCATCGTCCTTCCGGCGTTTGCTGACGGTGCCCCGCTCCATGCCGCGCCGACGAACGGCAATGCCACATGAAAAACGCCACGCCCCTCCACCGTCCTCACCAAAGGATGAACGCCACCGACCGTAACCCGCCCAAAACCAGGAGACCGGGCCTGGGGCGGGCGGACCCGACGACTACGGCAGTCATGGACCGGAACGGATTCCACGGACCCAGCCAGACACTCCAACGGCTCGTACCGGTGGCACAGCGAGGCCTACGCTTAAAACCCGCGTGGGGTCCTCCCCGCATGCCCAAGACACGGTTCCAAAGCACCATACTCATCGTCCGTAGCCCCCAAACCGAGAACTTGCCCAATATCCATCAATCGAATCCATCAATCGAGGAGTCAAAGCCTGTGGGAAGTCATCGTTCCCTCCCGTCCACGGATGGAACCAAGTGGAGCGAAACCGAGCAGCGCACGGAGGAATCGTTCCCTCCCGTCCACGGATGGAACGCTCTCCTACACGCAAGGCGGCGCAGACGGCTGGGGAACACCAGCTGGCCTAACCTCACCTAGCCTCACCTAACCCGCCACACATATAAGCGGCCACGCTTCGACGGGATTCTTCCGTGTGCTGGGCGGCTGTCGCGTTTCCCACGGGGCTTCCCCTCCCCCGGTTATTACGGCCCGCCGTATGGGAATCTGCGTTTTGCATACAGCCGTACACTTACCGCGCGCCTGGCGTTTTTCGTCCGGTTCCCGAGGGTATGAAAAAGCCCCTGAAGGCTAATGTTTCCAGAGGGCTTTCGCTGTGGTGCGCCAGACAGGATTCGAACCTGCGACCTGCTGTCGAGAAAGGCTGCTGTATGCGTACATGCTAGCTGCCCTTAACTGTTACTAATTACGCTTAGAATACTGCCGATACTAGCAGATTCCAAGTACTAACTGAAACGGGTACGTTAGTGTATAAATGTGCCCGAAATGTGCCCGATTGGATTCGGTCACACCGACTATGGACTGGGTTCAGCGTAGACGATACCCCGTTCAGCGTAATCTACGTCGAACTCAGGCCATAGCTCACAGCACAAGAACAACTTGTTGGACCTCACGGTCTACAGGAGATTGATACTTGTCCCTGTTCCGCGGAGGGCAATCTCGGACGTACACTAAATCTTTTTTGTTCGTATGCCTTATTTCTGCGGACAACTTTGCCAAACACGGAGAAAGCGGGCCGCAACAAAGCGGCTCGCTTCCCGTTCTGACAAGGCTCCCAAAGCTCTTCGACAGGTCATATTTGGACAGGCTGGTTTTTAGACGCCAGCCTGTTCTCCACAAGCATTGTGGAGCTTCCCATTGAACTGGAATGGGCCAGACGCGCTGAACAATACGATAAGCCAGAGAAAACTATACTCCTCCAAGTCTTGGCCGATATCACTCCGTGCTCCAACCATACCCCTCCGAGATTACCAAGTTCACTAGCGTCTCACTGACTGTGGAGACAACCTCCCACAGTCAGTGCTGCCGATATTGTTTGAAATCACTGTTTATCTGGGTGATGTAGGCCAAGTAGCTCAACGTACTTTCATCAATCTTGCACTTGTCCTCATGCTCTTCCCATGTGCGATACCACAAATCCCAGACAGACGGCGAAAAGGACATAACCGCTTTCGACCTGTCAACCTTCGGCTCCAAAGGAAATTCCCATCGCAAAGCGGGAGAATTCTCATCGAAAGTCTCCCGCCTGACAACGTCCTGTGCCAGGCCGGCGGACATATGAGCCTCATCGTTGACATGAAAAGCATCCAGCAGCGCATCATTAGACTGATGAAGCGCAAACAAAGACACAGCCCAACACAACAGATAAACCAGTCCGCAGCAAAAGGCCATTTTCAAACGTTTCTTGCGCATAACTTAGAGCCTAATTAATCAGCCTTCCATTGCAAGCCAGCCCAGCTGGTGTTTGCAGGAGCACGTCGCACGGATTCACTGAAAAGCATATCGTGCTGATTCCGTGACTTCTGGCAAATAACCGGGACGGAGTTCGCGCCCGACGTGTTCCCTACCACCACCATGGCGTGGTTGAAGCCATCAGGGCCGTTGCCGAGGTTCGCGTAGATAAGCCCACCCCGCCGACACGATAAGGATTCGACTCGGAAGTGAAAGCGCCGGAATGGTAACGCATATAGGTGTAATTCATCTGTGCGCCAGACCATGTACGAGAGGCGTGGGCGATGCCAGCAAGGTTCCATGTCCACACTTTCTCATTCTTCACATCCAAAGATGACCCCCACGCCGTCCGAAGGGCGCCAGCGTAGACCGCCTGAGAAAGGAAATTAGTGCAATTACCTCCATGCCCCTCTTCCTTGTATATCGGAAAGTCTGGATTTTCTATCAGTCGCAGTCCATTGCTCCGCGTACTGCATCATCCTGATATAGTTCAGACCGGCTTTGTTGGTAAACATATCCTTCGCATATGGTGCCGAACGCATATTGCCGCTAGGCATCGAATTTGGGGTATTAATTGCTTCAGGTTCCGTTCCATCATCCGATTCCAACGGATCAACAATTTCATCCGAAACCACCGAATAAGGGGCAGGATTGGATGAATCCTTACCAAGGGTAATGACATGCCGATCAGTAAAGCTCGAATCAAGGTGATCCCTATGCTCGCCAGCAATAGTGATGTCGGTTCCCGCTGCAGGAACCAATTTCACATTAGACGTCATATCCACCACAGTCTCATAGCCGTCACCCACCTGCTCAGAAGACACCACACTAGTCGACACCTGAGCGTCATACACCTTCATGCCGGCATCCTGGGCGACGTCTTTATACGAGCTGTTCTCGGCTGCCAATTGAGACTGCTTATCCTCCGAAAGCGTCCTCAGACTAATACCCGAATAGCTATCCTTTATCTGTGACGCATACCCACCCAATAGCACAGAAATCTGATTCCGATCCAGCTCAGGTTCACTAGCACTTGCTGAAACAGGAGCAAGCACAAGCCCGCCAAGTGCCACAGGTAGAGCTGTTGCCACCACGATGCTGACAACTTTCGCTCTCCCCATGTTAATCATAATTAATTCTTTCTACTAGCATCTGCGGCAGAGAACTCACTCATTGAGAACCTCGTCAGCAGACGCTACCACTATATCAAAGTGTAGTTAAAGCCTTGCTTCTTTATCTATAGTTTTATTATATCTCTTAAATATGGTCTAGAAAAAATAAAAAACGTTTTTCCTCTATCATAGTTAACAGCAAAGAGCAAAGAAGCAATCATAGTATGGTAGGAATCACGAAATTCTTGCCCTGAATCCTGCATAACCTCACCTGACCGGAAACCGCATTAATATGAGGATAAAGTAGCAAAACGTGGGCTTTTTGGTTGGTTGATTCCGGTGTGTTGGGCCTATAGGCCGTGTGTTGGGGGCCATGCGCTTCGTCCGGCCCATCCCTTCCTGGTGTGGAGTCCCTCCTCGGCGATGGTGGCGGTGCCGTAGGGCGATGGTCGCTCCTCCTGTCTTTTCCTGGTTGCGGGTTTGGGTCCTTGCCTCATGATGGACATGGGATCGGGGCCGGGGCCGGCCAGGTATATGGTCCGTTCCACGATGCGTCTCACGTGCTCCTCGCTGCAGCCGGTGCGCCCGCGCACGGCGGCGTTGATGGACCCGACCAGGTCGCTGGTGGCCTGCACGGGGCCCTTGCCAGTCAGGTCGGGGTCGGTGAAGGCGAGCAAGGATCCCTGTCGGTTGAGTTGGTCCAGGCGCAGGTGGGCACGGCGCGGCCGCTCGTGGGTGCACCGCCACTTCCTGCCGGCCAGGGCCTTGGGGTGGTGGGGGTCCCCCGAGGCCAGGGCCCTCTCCTTGATGCTGTGGCCGTGCTCCAGGTGCCGATGGTTGAGCAGGGCCAGCCAGGAGGCGGCCCCCTGCGGGGGTCGCGGATCACGTGGACCAGGCAGCGCTGGACCCGGGTGCCGGGCCAGCTCGCCCCGACCTGGGCCAGGCAGCCCCTGTCGCCGTCGCAGGTCAGGCTGCGGTGCCTTGCGCGCACCGGGGGCAGGGCGGGTTCCAGGTCCCAGCACCAGGACACGCGCCTGGCCAGGGCCCACCGGCTCACCCCGGCGTCCGCGGCCAGGTCGGCCATGGAGCGCCTGCCCGACACCCAGTGCAGGAACAGCCTGAAGGACGCCGAGCGTCCGGTGCCGGCCCGGGGCGCGGTCGCGCTCAGGGGGCAGAGCACGGGCCGCACTTCCACCGCTGGCTGCCCAAGGCCGTCCGGCCCTTCTTCCTCATGGGCCTTGCGCATACCGGGCACAACCTGGCCCTGGCTGATTTCCTTCTGACCATGCGCCCCAGCGAACCAGCCCACGAAGCCAGGCAAAAGTCAAGCAGGCCCACCCATCAACACCCCAACCATTAACACCGGCCCGCCACACCTACTCCCACAAGGCCCAACAAGCACCATTAGACCCACATTCCGCTACTTAACCCGGACTTTCTGGGGTGTCCATTTTGTGCGCGTTTTCACCATGTAAGCCCTTGTGCCAGTATGCGTTGTGCCAATTCGAATGTGTCTGCTTGGCTTGGAAGGCATGAACACACCGGATTGCCCCGCCTGCGGAGGGAGGATGCGCACCAACGGCGCCACCAGCGTGGGACGCACCAGATGGCGGTGCGAGGAGTGCGGCTCCTCGACGAGCCGCACCTATGACCGGCGGGCCGCCGACCTGAGGAGTGGCCTGGACTGGCTGTTCTCCAAACGGACGCTAAGCGAGGGCCCGGTCAGCGCGCGCACCCAGCAGCGGCGCAACCGACTCATGTGGTCTCTGATGCCGCCCGTACCCCTGGTCTGGGAGCATCATGACGTGGTGCGGGTCGACGGGATCTGGCTGCACCGGCGGGCCGTGGTCCTGATCGCGGTGGCCGACGGCCATGTGATTGGCTGGAGGATGGCCCGGCATGAGGACAGCGTGGCCTGGGGCCTGCTCATGGGCCGCATCGCCGCGCCCAGGGTCCTAGTATGCGACGGGGGCGGCGGCATCGCCAAGGCCATGCGGCACATCTGGCCGGGCACGTCCACGCAGCGCCGCCTGTTCCACATCGCCATGAACGTCACCACCCTAACCGGCATGAGACCACGGCTCAGGGCCGGCAGACAGCTGCGGCGCATCGCCATCGCCCTGAGCCACGTCAAGGACGGGGACCGCATGAGGCAATGGCTGCTGGGCTACAACGACCGGGAGACCACGTGGCACCAGTGGCTCAAGGAGACCAGCACCCACGGGGACGGCTCCCAGGCCGACACCCACCAACGGCTGGTCAAGGCCCGCAACCTCCTCAACCGCAGGATCAAAGAGGACACCATGGGCACCTTCATCGCCATGGCCGACCAGTGCCAGAGTCCCGTACCCACGACCAACAACCTGCTCGAATCATGGAACAAACAGCTGAGAACCATGCTCAGGAACCACAACGGCCTGAGCCTGGAACGCGAGACACGGGCCATCTGCTGGTGTGCCACCAACACACCGCCATGCCCCAAAGCGACGCCTGGCTCGTCAACAACGCCTACAACGACCAGGACCTCGAACGACCCAACAACCTCGCCTGGCAACACAGCCAGCAAGGCCTGCACGCAACCACCGGCATGCCCGAACACCACGAGCCATCGACTGGAACGAATTCCACACACCCGTCAGATACCCCAACGGCACAGACTAACCCGCACACAATATGGCGTATAACCCCAACACGGTACGGCCGGAGTAAGCCAGGAGGGTACCTTGCACAAGCAATGTGCCCGAAATGCGCCCGCGTCCAAAAACAAGAATGGTCCCGAGGCTGTGAAGCCTTGGAACCATTGAATTCTTGTGCGCCAGACAGGATTCGAACCTGCGACCTGCTGATCCGTAGTCAGCTGCTCTAATCCGCTGGGCTACTGGCGCATGTTGCTGTGGCGATAAGCTCACCGCGACAACTCCCCTATAATAGCGCAACCCCCCGCTCTATCCAAGTGGGTGTGTCGTTGGCCGTCAACCTGGGTTGCACGCGAAAAGAGCGCGTAAGCAGACTAACTACGAACCGGTTATCCACTTCCAGGCGATGACGCTATAGGGATAGCATAGTGTTTACCTCATTTTCGGGGACTCGGGACGGGGGGAACCGATGCTGTATCAATGTGGATGCGGCCGGCGATAAAACGAGTAGGGGATGCGCCGGCCTTAGAACTAAGGGATGGAGCACTGATACCTATGCAGAACCTCACACTCATGCACGGCGGGACGGTTAAGCGGGGCATGTACGGGCATATCGAGACAGGCGGACGGGTCTTCGTGGAACCCGGCACTCATTTTCAAAGTATGCATGTGACCGGTGACCTGATTTGCGCGAACATATGCGGTGGAACCCTGGTGATTGACGGTTCCTTCCAGCTGCCGACCGGCGAACTCAAGACCGGTAGTCTCTCGGGGCAAGGCCGAATCCTCGGCGAAGGCAGCATCAGGACCGCCCGGCTTGATTTCAAAGGGTTGATACGCACCGAAGGCGATATCGTCGTCAAACAGACGTTGAAATTCACCGGGTTGATGGAAGGGCAGCGATGGGTCGCGGCACGGCAAATCGACATCCTGGGCGTTGTGCAGGCTCAGACCATGCTCGCCTCGAACGTCACGATAAGGAACATGCATCCCAAGGTCGTGCCCTTGGAACACGTCAAATGGATGGTCCGCGCCTCACGGGTGCCGATGATCATCTGCCGGGAGGCGAACATCCATCGCTGCGGTTGCCACCTGCTCCAGGCGTATGAGGCCGAGCTCAGAGAGGGGTCCCTGGTACGCGAGGCCGTCTGCCTGACGACGCTGACCATGGACCAGTCATCAGCCGCCGTGCTGATCCAAGGCGGCCCCAAACGCAAACACGTGGCTGGGCATTAACCGGGCCTATGGTCAGGCCCGGGTCAACCAGAGCAGGTATTCCTCATTGCCGTGGGTGCCAGCGATAGGCGAAGGAGCTCGGCCACGCACCGAGAAACCATGCTCAGTCGCGCTGAGCTCCACCCGGGCCAGGGCCTCCTGCCGCCGCCCCTCCTGCCGAACCACCCCGCCGTGGCCCAACTTGCCGCGCCCCACCTCGAACTGAGGTTTGACCAACAAGATCACTTGGGCGCCGGGACGAGAGACTCGGGCGATCACCGGAATCACGTAAGTCAGGGAAATGAAGGAGACATCGGAAACGACGAACTCGGGCTGGAAGGGCAGGTCGCTCGCCTCAACCTGTCGGATGTTGACTCCGCTAAGCTCAACCACACGCTCGTCGCCAACCAACCGTGGGTCCAATTGGTCATGACCTACGTCAAGGGCGATCACTCGCTGGGCACCGCGCCGCAGGAGCACATCCGTGAATCCGCCCGTCGACGCCCCGATGTCCAGACAGAGCTTGCCCCTGGGCTCAGGCAGGCCAGAAGCGGAGAAGGCTTGGAAGGCGCCTAGGAGTTTGAAAGCGCCTCGGGAGACGTAATCGTCGCCCTTGTCGGCCTGGAGGAGGTCCGTCGGCTGAACCAGACGGGAGGGCTTGCGGCAGACCTCGCCATTGACCCGGACAGCCCCCTGCCTGATCAGGGCGGTGGCCCGCGAGCGCGAATCGACCAGTCCTCGGAGAGCCAGAACCTGGTCCAAGCGGCGGGCTGGCCTCGATGACGGCCATTGTTCGGGAGCGGAAGCTGTCACTTCAGGCCTTTCACTCATGCAAGTCACGCAGGCGGTTTTGCAACTCGCCCAACACCGTGCGGTAAGCGTCAACCTGCTGTTCGGGCGGCGAATCAACGACCGCCCGCAGTTGCGGGTAGCGCCGGAAGAGGGCCTCCCTAGCCTCGTCCACGCCCGCTGGGGACGCCGCCGCCACGCCTTGGGCGGACGGTTCCATGGGGGTCGCCTCTGCGCTCATGACGCCAGCCTCACTGGTTCAGGTGGAAATCGGGGATGCTCAGACCGCTGGGGTCCAGGCCATCGTCCATGGCTGACCAGACCGCGCAGGCAGCGGCGCGCAAAGCATCCAGCTGACTGGCCGGATCGAGCGCTTTGCCGTTTTCGTCCACGGACGTTAACGTCACAGCCCCGTCGTCCAAGCGCGCCCGACTGCCCCCGCAGGTCCATGCCCCGTCGGCGTCGGCCAGCGGCTCGGGTTGTGGTCGCGTAAGGCCACGGAGATCTTGGGCGATATAAGTAGGCCGCTGATCCGGGCGTGCGGTGATGATCGCTTGAGGCGTCGCCACGCCCGTCAGGACGACGAGGGAATCATAGCCACCGCGGTCAGCCGCCTCGATGTCCGTGTCCAAGCGGTCCCCTACCGGCAGGGAGTCGGCCGCGGGGACCGGCTCGTCGCTAGTAGAGAATAAACGGCGGGCCTCGTCGTATATGGCGGGCTCGGGTTTGCCAGCTGAGTCCTCGGGCTCCTGGCCGGTGGCGGCGATGACCGGCAATTGCAGGGCGCCGTTACCTGGGGCGATGCCGCGCTCCCTCGGGATGGTCAAGTCACGGTTGGTCACGAAGTAGCGGGCTCCGTGCTCAATCGCATAACAGGCCTGGTTCAGGTCCTCACCGGTCAACGCGGGGTACCAAGATTGGATGACCGCCTGGGGGTCATCGTCGCTGGAGTCAGCGATTCGCATGCCATTTGCGCGGATTTCGTCGCGCAAGTGGTCGCCTCCAATGACCAGAACCTTTGCGCCGGCGGGCAGGTGCTTGCGCAACATGCGGGCGCCGACGATGCCGGAGGTTATGACTTGGTCATCGGACAGCGCAAGGCCGAAGCCTCTGAGCTGGTCGGCCACCACGGACGGGTAGCGGGAGGGATTGTTGGTGGTGTAGGCCATCGCCATGCCTGCTTGGACGGCCGCCTTGATGCCCTGGGCCGCATGCTCCACGGGGTCCGCGCCCCGGTACACGACGCCATCCAAGTCCAGCAAGGCCAGCCGGTAGGTCTGGCTCAGCGGCAGGTCAGTACCTTTAAGGAAGCCGGCAGTCATGCCTGGTCCTCCTGCGTCCAATCCTCTCCGCTCTCCGCAGCGGGAATGTTCGTCTCGCTCGGCGGCTCAGGCTCGGCCCCAGGCTCCGACGCGGATTGATCAGGCGCGGCAGGCACGCGCGGGGACTCGCTCACGGCAGATTCGGCAGCGTCAACAGCGGCCCCATCCGTAGCCTGGTCGTCCGGCTGTTCAGCATCTGGCTCAGAGGTTGAACCAGCGGATTCGGCCGCGCTAGCCCGGGCCGTGTCGTCCTGGTCCGGCTCGGCCTGGCCGAGTGTCTCCGGCGAATCCTCCTGGTTGGAAGCCTGCCCGTCTTCAGCCTCATCCTCGCCGCCATACAGCGGTATGTCCAGGTCCTCCAGCATGGAAGCGGTGGCGTGCTCCAGGTCGTTGTCGACGATGATCTCCTGCTCTTCCTCATCTTCGTCGCTCTCGGCGTACTCGGCCTCCAAGCGATCCAGAACCGGGTCCAGCTTGTGGGATTCGTCGGCGCGTCCGATCTGCTCCAGGAAGTTCTGCTCAGCCTGGAGGGCCCGCATCAGGTAATCGCCGGACAGACCCTTGGCCCGGGCCAGCGCTCGCACGGTCTCGATGGCTTTGTCCCACAGGCCCAGGTCGCCCAGGGCGCCTGCATAGACCAGGAACATCTCCGCTTTGGACTCGCCGCGCAACTCTTTAGCCGCTTCGGACGTGGCTTCTTCGACGGCCTTGCGGGGGTGGCCCAGACCGCGTTCACAGTCGGCGATGAAAGGCAGGTAGTCCGTGTAGCCGTTCATGCGGTAGGCGGTACGGAACTCCTTGAGGGCCAGTTTATAGTCGCCCTGCCGGTAGGCCACCAGGGCCAGCGTCTCGCGCGCGATGTCCACCCGGGAGGCTTGCTTGGCCACCCACTTGGCGTGGGCCAAGGCCCGCTCGGGGTCAGACTCCTCCAAAGCGTAGGCGGCCAGGATGTGCAGGCCGGTGTTCTCCGCGTGCTCCTTGCTCAGGCCGCGCAGCCGCACCTTATCGTCCTTGGAAAGCATGGACCATTCCAAGCCCTTGGGCATCTTCGGCTCGTCCGGCCTCGGGTCGGTGTACGGGTTCTGCGAGGGATAAGAGACCGTCCCGTCCGAGTTGCGGCGGGGGCCATCCTGGAAGTGGTCACGCCCGCTGCGCTCGAACCTGCGGTCTTGGCGGCGGTCAGAGCCGGAATCCCGACGATTCTGCCAGCCGGAACGCCGTTCGCCGTGCTGCTGGTCGCGGCTCCGGTCGTAGCCGTGGCCTTGACCTCCCTGACGCCGATCACCGTAGGAGCGATCCCTGCCTCCATCACGGTAACCGTGGTCGTCGCCGCGCCGGTCATCACGACGGAAACCGCCACGCCCATCGTCGCGGCCTCGATTGCCATAGGACTGGCGGCGATCGTCGCGATCGTACCGCTTGTAGCCACCGCGGCGATCATCGCCATGACCCTGATAACGTCCGTGGTCGTTGCCACCCCGGTCATCACGACGGAAACCGCCACGACGGTCATCGCGGTCCCGATTGCCATAAGACTGACGCTTATCGTCACGGTCGTACCGCTTGTAGCCACCGCGGCGATCATCGCCATGACCCTGATAACGTCCGTGGTCGTTGCCACCCCGGTCATCACGACGGAAACCGCCACGACGGTCATCCGAATCCCGCTCGCCATACTGCTTGCGGCGATTGTCATGGTCGTAAGGCGTGTAACCGCCGCGCCTATCGTCATGCCCCCGGTAGCCCCGGCGGTCGTCGCGCCTGGGCCTGCCGTCGGAGTTCCCGTGGTCGAACCGCTGCCCGCCGCGCCTGGCGTCAGGATGGTCGTAGCCATGGCCATTGGAACGGCCGCCGTCCGAGCCATGACCCCTATAACCGCCGTGACCTTGTCCTTGCCCGCCGCGGTGGAAACCACCGGAACGGCCGCCCCCCGAGTGCCCGTAACCCGAGCGTGAGTTCCTGCCGTCGCCGCCTGCACGGCCGCGGCCGCCCCTGCCTTCGTCTGTCATGTCACATCCTCATAGTCAAATGGGGCCGACGGAACCGGCCCCTCGTTCTTCCTCGCCCAGCGAGCTGCGTCAGCGCCGTTCGAGCGCGCCCAAGGCCTTCTTGCCCCTACGTACCAGGGCGAAACGGCCGCTTAGGAAGTCTTCATCACCCAGCTGGCGCCCCTGATCATCCACCCGCTCATTGTTCAGGTAGACACCGCCGGACTTAATGGTTTTCCGGGCCTCGGAGACGGAGGCGAACAGTCCTGCGCTCACGGCCGCGTCGACCAAGCGATCGCCGGAAGCGGCCTGAGCGAATGCCTTGCCGCCTTGCCCATCATCCACCATCAGACCTTGCAGGGCCCCTTCGAGCGTTTCCTCATCCAAGTCGGTCAAAGCCGCGCCACGGCCGAACAAAGCACCGGACGCGTCGAAGGCGCCCTGCGCCGCCTTATCGCCATGGACATAGGAGGTGACCTCCCAGGCCAGGACCCTCTGAGCTTCACGGGCCCCAGGATTGCTCTGGACCTCGCCGGCCAAGCGCTCAATCTCGGCCTTAGGCAGGAAGGTGAAAGTCTTCAGAAGCTTGACCACTTCACTATCGGGCTGGTTGAACCAGAATTGGTAGAAGCGGTAAGGGGAGAACATGGTCGGGTCCAACCAGACCGCGTTGCCCTCGGACTTGCCGAACTTCTTGCCCTGGGAGTCGGTGATCAGCGGGCTGGTCATCACTTGCACGGATTCGCCCCGCACCTTGTGAATGAGGTCGAGCCCTGAGGTGAGGTTGCCCCACTGGTCGCTGCCGCCCAGCTGAAGGCGGCAGTCATAGCGGTCGAAGAGCTCCAGGAAGTCGTTGCCCTGCAAGACCTGGTAGCTGAACTCAGTGAAGGAGATGCCCTCGTCGGAGTTGAGCCGACGCGCCACCGTGTCCTTAGCCAGCATGGTGCCCATGCGGAAGTTCTTGCCAACGTCGCGCAGGAAGTCGATAACGCTCATGGAGCCGGTCCACTCATAATTGGACACGAACCTCACCGGGTTGGAGCCCCCAGCTTCGAGGAAACGCCCGATTTGGACCTGGAGGCGCTTGGCCCAACGAGCCACGGTCTCCTTGGGGTTGAGTGTGCGCTCGCCTGACTGCCTGGGGTCGCCAATCAGTCCAGTCGCCCCACCCACCAGGGCTATGGGGCGGTGCCCCGCCGCTTGCATGTGACGCATATTAAGCAGTTGGACCAGGTTGCCCACGTGCAGGGAAGGAGCGGTAGGGTCGAAGCCGCAATAATACGTGACAGGTCCTCCAGCCAAGAGCTCGGCGAGCGCATCCTCATCGGTGCACTGGGCGACCAGCCCTCGCCATGTGAGTTCCTCAAAGAGCGAATCGAAGCCCGCTTCCTTGAAATTGGTGACCTTAGCCATGAGACAACTGCTCCCTATCGACGTGTTCGTATATGAAGTCGGGACAGCCTTATTTTCGCAGATGAGGCCGACACCGCAAGCCTTGCGCGCCTGGCGCCAGGATCAGGTCTCGGGCTTCTCCGCTTGGCTGGATGTCAGATTCAAAAGCCAGGCGCTGCGCTCCTCGGCGGCTGCGTCGTCGGCAGCGATAATCAGGACCGTGTCGTCTCCGGCTATGGTGCCAAGTACCCCGGGCAGGGGCTGCCGGTCGAAGGCGCTGGCCGCGTATTGGGCCGCTCCCGACGGGGTGCGTACCACCAAGAGGTTCCCGGCCCGCTTGACCGAGGTGATCAGCCCGGTCAGTACCCGGGTCAAATACGAATCGGTCTTATTAGGCTCACTGGGCGACCCCATGGACACGGCCGCCGCACCCAACAGGCCCTGGTCGGCCGCATCGGGAATCCAGTAGGCCAGGGCGCCGTCGGGGTACCGAATCTTAGCCGCGCCCAGCTCCTCCAAATCCCGGCTTAAGGTTGCCTGAGTCACTTCAATCCCTTGCAAATTCAAGAGCTTGACTAGCTGCTGCTGGGAAGTGACCTGGCCTTGTTCCACCAGCTGGCGAATCGCGTCCAGCCGGGCCGTTTTGCTTGCAGGTCGCACGCTTGCCTCCTCGTCATGCATGTATTCACTGTACATACCATACCGGTTGACGAATACCTATGCGCCGGCAGCCGAAGCGGCGGAAGCCACAGCAAGGACGTCTCAGGTGGTGAGCTGGTCGCTCGACCCCCCACCTCCCTGACCAGGCATCAGGGACTGCATCATCTGCTGGTAGAAGGCATCGGCGCTCATGCCGGACAGTGCCATCCAAGCCACCAGACAGGTGTAAATCAGGTTGATGACGACCGCCGCCACGGCCAGCCCGAAGCCTTTCATGCGGAAGGTCCTGGTCCGGTAGATGGCGATGCCACCCATCAGGGCCGACAGCAGGGGCACCGGCAGGAAGAGGGCCATGATGAAAGCGATGACCGCATAAGGATCCCAATGACCGTAAGCTGGGTTCTGCGAGGGATCATCAAGGTCGATGCCATTGAGAAAGCGCTTGCCATGGCGCTTCCCCGGGGCGCCTTGCCCCCTTTGCGCGTCCCGCGGCCCCTGGTGGGCCTGCGGCGGCTGACCGGGACGGCCCCCCAAGGCCGCAGGAACGGGCCGCCGATTGTCGGACTCCTGGCCGCCCTGGCTGGACTCGGGCTCAGGCTGACCATAGATGTAAGGGTTCCAGCCTGGGTACTGGCTGGACATAGCGCCGTACTCAGGCTCTACCCTCTGCCCATAGGCAGGCTGGATAGAAGAAGTGGTCTGGCCTTGCGCCTGAGGCTGGCCTTGCTGGCCGCCGCTCTTGTAATCTGTATCCGTGCTGGCTCCTTACGCTCCTCGCATCTTACCGCGCCAGGCGCGGCGGGCGGGGCCGCTCATGCCCTAAGCCGAGCGCCGAGGGCTTCGGTCCTCTCCACAATAGCCGCGCGCACCTTCTCGCTCTCCTGAGAGGTGAGCGTACGGTCGGGCGCGCGGAAGGTGACCGCGAAGGCCAGGGATTTGACCCCCTGCCCGATTTGGTCGCCGGTGAACACGTCGAAGAGCTGAATCGACTCCAGCAAATCGCCAGCCGCTTCCTCAATCGCCTCACTCAACTGGGCGGCGTCGACCGAATCAGGCACCGTGAAAGCCAGGTCCTGCTTGACGGGCGGGAAAGTGGAGATGGGCTTGGCTTGCAGGGGCTTGAAATCCAAGCCCTCGAAGACACCATCCAGGTCCAGCTCGAAAGCCGCCGTGTGCTCCGGCAACCCCAAAGCCTGGTTGACGCGGGGATGAAGCTCACCGACCACGCCTATAGCCCTGCCCTCTGCCACGATCACCTGAGCCACCCGGCCGGGATGCCACTGTTGGGGGGCATCCTCAGCTGCCGGCTGCTCCAGCCGGTAATCGGCTCCCAGGCGGTCCAAGACCCGCCTGGCGGATTCCACCGCGTCGGTCCAGTCCACCGGGCGCTTATCCCCCAGCCAGCCGTCGTTCAAGGCGTTCCCTGTCAGCAGGGCAGCAACATGCAAACGCTGGGTGGGCAGACCTGCATCCAAAGCGCGCAGCTCATCCTCACTAGGCTTGCGGCCGCCAGGCAGGGCCGGAATCGACGGCGCCTGGGGATCCCGCAGATAAATGGAACCCAACTCGAAGAGGCGCACATCCTCGTTGCCCCGACGAATGTTGCGCTGAACCGTATTAGCCAGGGGCAGCAAGAGTTCGCGGCGCAGGTAAGGGCGATCGGCGGCCAGGGGGTTGGCCAGCTCCACGCTGACCTCCCGTAGGTCATCTTCCTCGTAACCGAAGGCCTTGAAATCCTCTGGTCCTACGAAGGGGTAGTTCAGGACCTCAGTCAACCCGTACTCGGCGAGGGTGTCCGCCACCCAGCGCTGGCGGCGCTGCTCCTCAGTCAGCCCCACCCGTCCGGCGACATGCGGGGAGGGCACGCTCACCGGTATCTGGTCGTAGCCCACCAAACGAGCCACCTCCTCCACCAGGTCGCAGGACTGGGTCAGGTCGGGGCGCCAGGAAGGCGGGGTGACCATCAGCCGACCCTCACCCCTGGGCTCCGTCTTGCAACCCACATCAGTCAGGATATCCACGATCCGCTCGACTGGGGCGTCCAAATCGACCAAGCGTTTGACGTCCGCTATGGGGAAGTCGATTCCAGGCAGGTCATGGGTCCGGTCCACGTCCACGGCCACGGCGTCCGGCTGAGCCGAGCCGTATTCGGCCAGCAGATCGGCCACCATTTGCGCAGCGGCGGGTTGCATGCGCCAGTCCACCCCACGTTCGAAACGTTTGGACGCTTCGGAAGGCAGCTTGTGGCGGCGGGCCGTACGGGCGATTGAGACCGTGTCGAAGTGAGCCGCCTCAATCAGGATATTGCGGGTCTCCGCCGTCACTTCGCCGTAGAGACCGCCCATTACCCCAGCCAGGCCCAGCACGCGCGATCCGCGCTTACCCTGCGGGGAGTCGGTGATGAGCAGGTCTTCCGGGTTGAGCTCACGGTCCTTGCCGTCCAGGGTGGTCAGCCGCTCCCCCGCTTTGGCCCGACGCACCACAATCGGGCCCTCGATTTTATCCATATCGTAGGCGTGCAGGGGCTGCCCCAGGTCAAGCATGGCGTAGTTGGTCACGTCCACCGGCAGGGAGATGCAGCGCATGCCGGCGCGAACCAGCCGACGGCGCATCCAGTTGGGAGTGGGCGAACCAGGCTCGTAGCCTCGCACAGCGCGCAGGTAGTAACGATCGCAACCCGGCTGGCCGTGGATGGGCGCCTGGTCGTCGATCTCCACTTGAACCGGAGCCTGAGAAGCGTCGGCATGGGCGCTCAGCTTGGCGTCCAGCTCGGCCACCGGGTCGGTGTAAGCCGCGCCCGTCGAATGGTGGTACTCGCGGGCCACACCCCGGTAGGACAGGGCGTAGCCACGGTCGGGCGTGATGTTGATCTCCAGCACCGGATTGTTCAGGTGCAGGAGCCCCATCGCGTCATCGCCGGGTTGCAGCGCCGCGCACTCCTCCTTGGTAAAACCGTACTTGCGCAAGAGGATGATGCCATCATGGTCCGAGCCCAGCCCCAGCTCGCGCTCGGAAGCGCACATGCCGTCCGAGATATGCCCATAGGTCTTGCGGGGCTCGATGCGGAAATCACCAGGCAGGACGGCACCGGGCAGGGTGACGACGACCTTCTCGCCAGCGGCCATGTTGGGCGCGCCGCAAACGATGCCGCGCGGCACCTTGTTCCCGGCCTCGTCAACCGCGTTGTAAACAGGGCCCACGTCGACCTGGCACCAGTTGATGACCTTGCCGTTTTTCTGGGGTTCGGGTTCGGCGGAGACCACGTAGCCGACCACGATCGGGCCGGTGACGGTGGAGCGGTGAATCTCCTCCTCCTCAAGGCCAACCTTGACGAGGTCCTTGGCCAATTGTTCATAAGTCAGGCCTTCGGGGACCTGCACATGCTCTTTCAACCAATCAATGTCAACCATCGGCATGTCTGAATCACTCCCCCATCACGAATTGGTCGCTGAAGCGCGCATCGCCCTCAACGAGGTCGTGCATATCGTTGATGTCGTGACGCAGGAGCAGGGTGCGCTCCATACCCACGCCAAAAGCGAAGCCCGAGTACCGCTCAGGGTCGATGCCGGCCGAGCGCAGCACGTTCGGGTTGACCATGCCGCAACCGCCCCACTCAATCCAGCCTGGGCCACCCTTCTTGTCGGGGAACCACAGATCCATCTCGGCCGAAGGCTCGGTGAAGGGGAAGTAGGAGGGGCGCAGGCGGGTCTTGGCGCCCTCGCCGAACATGGCCACGGCCAGCTTGTCGAGCACGCCCTTCAAGTCCGCCATCGTCAGGCCCTCGTCCACGGCCAGGGCCTCGCACTGGTGGAAGACCGGGGTGTGAGTGGCGTCCAACTCGTCGGTCCGGAAGACGCGGCCCGGGCTGGCGATGTAGAGCGGCACACCGCGCTCAATCAACCCGCGCACCTGATCGCTGGACGTTTGCGTGCGCAAGACCAGGTTGGAGCCCACGAACCCTGCGGCGTCCTTGGCCTGATTGCCCTTGACGTAGAAGGTGTCCTGCATCTGCCTGGCCGGGTGATCAGGGCCCAGGTTCAGGGCGTCGAAGTTGTACCACTCGCTTTCCACCTCGGGCCCGGAGGAGATCTGCCAGCCCATGGAGACGAAGAAGTCCTCCACGTCCTCCATCAGCTTGGACAAGGGGTGGCGCGCGCCCAGCGGCCGGCGGTCCACCGGCAGGGTCATATCCACCCGCTCGGCCTGCAACTTCCTGTGCTCAGCCTGGGCCTGGAGCCGCTGCTCCTGCAGACCGTAGGCGCGGCCGAAGTCGGCCTTGAGCGTGCCCATCAGCTGACCGGCCGTCTTCTTCTGATCGCCAGGAAGGGAGCCTATCGCCCGGCTGGCCTGCGCCATAGCTGATCCTGGCCCCGCGTACTTGACTTTGAGGGCCTTGAGCTCCTCCAAATCGGAAGCTTCGCGGACCTCCTGGATGCCTTCGGCCACTTCATCGGTCACCGCGGCCGGATCGAATTGCGCATCTGCCAACTTGAGCCCTTCCCCGCAGGGAAAACCCCACGAAAACTGCCGTCATTCCAGTCTTTTCACTGTGGTCACATTCTTTCAAGACGACTCGACATAGCCAGGGCGTAAAGCATGACCGCGGCCGAAGTCGCCAGGTTCAAGGATTCGGCGCGCCCGTAAATCGGAATCGAGACAATCGCGTCGACGCGGGCCAGCACCTCCTCGGGCAACCCCCTGGCCTCATTGCCGAAGAGGACGGCCCGGCCGGCGGCGCCGGAGGGGGACCGCGCCAGGAAGTCAGGCAAGGCTTGGGGCTGACGGCCGTGCGCGCCATAAATGTCCGCGGCGAGCACAGGCAACTCCCAGCCACGGCAGCGAACGAAGAACTCGTCAGTGCTGACAGGCAGCACGGGGATGTGAAAGATGGACCCGGCCGTGGCCCTCAGCACCTTGGGATTGAAGGGGTCCACGCACTCATCCACCAGGAGCGCGGCCTGGCAGCCGGCGGCGTCGGCGGCGCGGATGACGGCACCGGCGTTACCAGGGTCGCGCACCTGCCAAAGCGCTGCGATCAAGGTTTCATTGTCATCGGCGGCCGCTTCTGCGCCCTCCCCCCAATCGGCGGCGAGCGCGTCCAGGTCATCCCGCATGGCCTCCAGGGACCCTACGCCCACGATGCCTTGGGCGTTCTTGGATATGGCCTGCATGACCCTGCTTGTCACATAATGCACGTACACGCCCGGGGCCTGGGAACGCGCCTGGTCGCGAATCGCGGCCACCGCGGGACTGACCGGCTGCAGCCCATCGCCGGGGCCTACCTCTATGTAGAGGTCCATGAGGGCGTCGGGGCGGCAAGCCACGGCCTCGCGTGCGCACTGGGGCCCTTCGATCAGAAAACGCCCGTGGCGCTGGCGTTGGCGGCGGTCGGCCAAATCGTTTACGCGACGGACCCTATCGGAGCGTGGATTATCGATGACTTCGCGGTTTTCGGGCATAGGCCCACTCTAGCGACCGTCCAGGCCAAAGCCGCGCCATGCCACAGCGCTGCCGCATGCAGCGCATGTGGCATACATCACGGAAGAAGCAGGCTCTGCGGTCTTGGCAGGACCCGCCTTTGCTGATAGGCTATAGGGACAAGCCAAATCGACTTGCGTGATACAGACATGCTCTGTCCTATGCGCGTCGAGCGAAGGCGCTCATACGGCGACATCTCAAGAATAAAGGAGGCGTTCATGCCTGTTTATACACTGCCTGATCTGCCATATGATTATTCGGCCCTTGAGCCCTACATCTCCGGCAAGATCATGGAGCTCCATCACGACAAGCATCACCAAGCCTATGTTAATGGCGCGAATCAAGCCCTGGAGCAGATCCACGACGCCGCCGAATCCGGCGACGTGGCCCAGTCCAACCTGCTGGAGAAGAACCTGGCCTTCAACCTGGCCGGGCATAAGAACCACACCATCTTCTGGAAGAACATGGCTCCAGCCAACGATCAAGAGCCTACTGGCGAGCTCAAGGCCGCGATCGAGGAGCAGTTCGGCGGCTTCCAAGGATTCCAGACCTACTTCGAGTCCATGTGCGCAGGCATCCAAGGCTCAGGCTGGGCTGTGCTGGCTTGGGACGCGTTGGGCGAGCGCTTGGTCACTCTGCAGATGTACGACCACCAGGGCAACCTGCCGGTCACCATCTACCCGCTGGTCATGCTCGACCTGTGGGAGCACGCCTACTACCTGGATTACCAGAACGTGCGGGCCGACTACGTCAAAGCCTGGTGGCACATCGTCAACTGGCAGGACGCTTCCAACCGCTTCGACGAGGTGCGCGCCCTGAACACCACCCTGGTCAAATAGGCTCTGTTCAAGCTCAACTGGCAAGGACACGCTGGACTGCCGACCATGTCATTGTCGTAACTTTGG
The DNA here is from genome assembly GCF_001263395.1 of Bifidobacterium actinocoloniiforme DSM 22766. Classification (NCBI taxonomy): domain Bacteria; kingdom Bacillati; phylum Actinomycetota; class Actinomycetes; order Bifidobacteriales; family Bifidobacteriaceae; genus Bifidobacterium; species Bifidobacterium actinocoloniiforme. The sequence goes on from NZ_CP011786.1 coordinate 818,285, forward strand.
CGAAAGCCCGCCGCCTAGGCCGCAAGGCCTGGGCGGCGGGCTTTCGCCTACCTGGGATCAGCCGCCGAAGAAAGCGAAACTGCCACAGAACCAGGCCAAGGCCAGGCTGACCGCCGGTATGGCCAGGCAGATGGCCAGGAAGGCCCAGTCGCGCGGGTGGACCCGGCTGACCCTGGCATGGGAGCGCGGGCCTGGGCCACCGAAACCGCGCGCCTCCATCGCCTCGGCCAGGGTCGTGGACCGGCGGATCGACAGGACCAGCAGAGCGAACGCCTGGGGCAGGAAGGCTTTGACCTTGTTCTCGTCTCCCAGCCCACGTGAGCGTCGGGAGGCCGTCAGGGCCGCCCAGTCGTCCTGCAGGACCGAGAAGAGGCGCAGACCGGCCAGCCCGCCGTAGACGAAACGGTCGGGCAGGCGCAGGACTTGGCTGAAGGAGTCGGCCAGGTCTGTGGCATCCACCCCCAGCATCACAATGATGGCCGGGATGCCGATGGCCAGGATACGCAAGGCCGTGGCGCCCGCCAGTTGGGCCGAGCGCTCGGTGACGCGCATGAGCCCCCACTGCCAGAGCTGCGCCCCGCCGGACTTGCCATACAGGAGAACGGCGATGGCCGATCCAGGAGCCCCCACGAAGAGGGGCCACGTGGAACGCACGATCCTCCAAGGCGTGAAGCCTGCAGCCGTCAGCAGGACCGCCTCCATCACCAGCGCGGTCAGGGCCGAAACCCAGTCCAGGCTGAAAAGGAGCGGCAGGGCCAGCAGGAAGGCGCCGATCAGACGGATGGAGGGGTTGAGCGAGGCGATGGCGGCCGACCGGGAGGCCGGGCGCGGATCCTCGATCCGCTCGCCCATCGCCTCCACCGGCACGACCACCCCGCCTGGCTCTGCGCCTGGAGCGCTTGAGGCGTTCGAAGGGCCGCCGAACGGCTCCTGAGCGTCGCCCCCTCCTGGGAATCGGTCCAGGTTGCGGGTCGTCCACACGGCGGAATCCCCGCGCGGGCGCAGCTCAATCACCCGGGCGCCCAGGGCCTGGACGAGCTCACGGTCGTGAGTCACCACGATGATCGAAACCCCTTGGGACCTCAGGGCGGCGATCAGCTCGGCCATGCTCGCCCAGGTGGCCCGATCCTGACCGAAGGTGGGCTCATCCAGGATCAGGACGCGGGGGGCGGCCGCCAGGGCCGAGGCCACGGTCAGCCGTCGTTTCTCACCGCCCGAGAGCGTGTAGGGGTTGGCGTGGGCGTACTGGCTCAGGCGGAATCGCTTGAGCAAGGCATGGGCCGTTTTCTCGGCATGCCCTCGATCCAACCCGGAACGCAGCGGAGAAAGCATGACTTCCTCCAGGACCGAGCCCCGGGCGAATTGGTGCTCAGGGTTCTGGAAAACGTAGGAGATGCGGCTGGCCAGGTCGCTGGACCGCCAAGAGCCGGGATCAGGGCTCTGGGGCCCGTCTTCTCCTCGTAGAAGGGCTGATGCCTCCACCTGTCCGGCCACCGGTTCCAGCAACCCAGCCAGGGTCATGGCCAGCGTCGACTTGCCAGCCCCGTTGCCGCCTACCAGGGCGGTGATTTGGCCCGCCCTGAAATCCAGATTGATGCCCTGGGCTATCGCGGCGCCCTTGCGGCCTATGAATAGGCCTTTGGCTGACAGGAGCGGCGGACCGGCACCCTGATCAGCTGGGTATGAAGGCTCCCCCGCCAGGTGAATGGGCTTGACCGCATCCTGGGGCCGGGCATAGCGTTCAGGCACCCAGACGCCGAGTCCGGCAAAATCCAAATCAGCGCGGCCGAATACCTGGCATGGCGAACCGTCGGCCACCACGAGCGTGCGCCTGAAGCCTCTGGCGTCTTCTCCCCCGTCCAGGCCCAACACCACCACACGGTCGATCATGTCGATCCAAGGCTCGGCGCGATGCTCAACCAGGAGCAAGGTCGATCCTCGGCGCTCCAGGACCTGGCGGACCGCGCCCACGACCTGGCCGACGCCCGCTGGATCCAAGTTGGCGGTCGGCTCATCCAAGAGCAGCACGCCCGGTTCCATGGCCAAGGCGCCCGCCAGGGCCAGCCGCTGCATCTGCCCGCCACTCAAGTGGGTGACCGACCGGTGGAGCTGGAGGTCCTCCAGGCCTACGGCCGCCATGCTGTTTTGCACACGCGACCATATGCGCTCCCGGGGCAGGTTCATGTTCTCGGGACCGAACGCCACATTATCGCCGACCCTCTGGAAGACGGCCTGGGCATCTGGGTCCTGCAGGACCAAACCCACTCGGCCCCGGCCCTGGTCAGCGGGCAGGCCATCGATCAGGATCCGACCCTGCCGCAGCCCGCCGTCGCTGTCCTCCACCGCGACCCCTTCGCCCTTCCCGGCATCGCCGCCCGCCCCCAAGAGCCCAGCGGCGCCCTGGAGGAGGGTGGACTTACCGATGCCGGAGGCTCCCAGGAGAAGGACCCGCTGGCCGGCCGGGATCTTGAGATTAAAATCCTGGACGGAGAAGTAGGAGCGCGAGGCATGCTTATACCCCCATCCCCGGAATTCCAAGGATGCTGGCTGGCCCAGGGGGGCGAGTTTGGCGCTCATGGCTCCGCCTCCTGCCGGGTCACCGACGGTCCGAGCGCGCCAGGCGGCCGGACTCGAACCGGTCCAAAGCGCCGGTATGGGCGATCGCCAGGTAAAGGCGCCAAACCAGGAATCCCGCGAAGAGCAGGCCCGAAGCGAGCGTCGTCAGGAAGCAGACCAGGCCGTAGGGCCCGGTGAGTGAGATGGCCTGCAGGTTGGTCAGGAAGACGTACAGCCAGCAGCCGACAGCCGAAAGGGCGCCGGAGAGCAGGGTGGTGGCCAGGTTCCAGACCCGGTAGGCGAAGAAAAGGAAGGCCAGCTCGGCCATGATCCCTTGCAGCAGGCCGATAAGGAAGGTTTCAACCGGCACCCATTGGCTGCCCAGCAAGGCTTCCAGCACGGCCGCGACGACCTCCGCGTACACGCCGGCGCCGGGCTTGCGGACGATGACCAAGGCCAGGGGTCCAGCGAAGAGCCAAAGGCCGTTGAACACCCCAGCCAGGCCAGGAACGATCCCCTCCAGGATCGGGGTGGGGGCCGCCACAAGCATGGCCACCAGCCAGTAAATCAAGGCCGAAGCCACGCCGATGACCGAGGCCACCGCTATATCGGCCACCCGCCAGCGGAAACGACCCGTACGACTTGGGGTTGAGGAAGTCGGGGGCTCTCCCCCGTTTGAATACGCTTGCGCCATGATATGTGCCTTTCGTCGTATCGCTCCGCCGTTCGCGGCGCGCATGCTAATAAGGCACGGGAAAGTGACATCCGTGCGCCGGCATTACCCGGTATACGTTCGTCCGGTTGAGGCTGGGCCTCATCTCAGCCGCACGCCGCCGCACCCGCAGGTCCGGTAGCACGCAGCCCCCGTGTCAGCTCCCATACTAGGGCGCGGGCTTGTCAAACGGGGGCTGTGCGCAGGTCGTGCGTTCAGGCTTCGGTTTGGGCCAATTTATCCAGGATCAAGGCCTCGGTGACGATGTTCTTCTTCAGCTCGCTAAGGCTGATGGACTCGTTCGGGCTATGGGCGTTGGCCTGTGGGTCCTCCGGTCCAGTGACCAGGACATCGGCGGCCGGGAAGATGCGCTTGAGCTCAGGGATGAAGGGGATGGAGCCGCCCTCGCCCTTGTTGACCGGGGGAACGCCGAATGCCTCCTCCATAGCCTCCTCGGCAATCTTGACCGCGGCCGAATCGGCGTCCATGGCCCAGCCCATGCCCGCGTCGACTTGCTCGACGCTCACCTGGGCGCCGAAGGGGGCGTGGGAAACCAGGAAGTCAGTCAAAGCCTGCGCGGCCTCGGCCGGCTCCTGGGTGGGGGCAGTACGCAAGGAGATGCGGAAGCGGGCCGTGTCCGCGATCACATTGAAGGAGCCATCAACCGGATGGGCGTCGAATCCGATGACCGAGGCCGAGGGCTTGGTCCACAGGCGGGAGGCCAGGGAACCGGTGCCAGCCAGCTGGTAGGAGTCCACAATGCCGGCGTCGGCGCGCACCTGGGACTCGTCCATGTCGCGCTGCAATCCGCCGATTGGTTGGTCGGCCTTGACTCCCGGCACCGCCAGGTCGCCCTGCTCGTCGTACATGGAGGCGATCAGCATGGCCGCCAGCGTATTGGCGTCCAGGACAGGCCCGCCGAACTGACCGGAGTGGACCGGGTGCTCCAAAACCTTGAGCGAGACGTCCAAGTCCAGGTTTCCGCGCAGGGAGGTGGTCAGACTGGGCAGGTCGGGGGCCCAGTTGCCGGAATCGGCCACGATGATCACATCGGACTCGAATTCGCCGCGGTGGGCTTCGATGAAGGGGATGAAGGAGGGCGAGCCCATCTCTTCCTCGCCTTCGATGAAGACCTTGATGTTGACTTTCAAATCCTCGCCCAAAGCTTTGAGAGCGCCGGAGTGGATGGCGATGCCGCCGCCGTCGTCAGCCGCGCCCCGTCCGTAGAGCCGGTCGCCCCGCTCGCTGGCGGTGAAGGGGTCGGTCAGCCACTGGCCGTTGTCAGGGGCCGGCTGCACATCGTGGTGGGCGTAGAGCAGGACGGTGGGGGCTTCCGGGTCCACCATCTTGGAACCGACCACTTCGAAGGCGCCAGGGGTGCCGTCGGCGTTGCTGGCCTGCACCACGTGGGCATCCACGCCCAGCTGGCTGAGCTCCTGGGCAACGAACTGGGCCGATCGCTTCATGTGCTCGCCGGTGATGCCCTCGGCCGAGACCGAGCGCAGGGCCACTTTTTGGCTGAGCAGCTCCACAATCCTGGTCCAATCAACCTCGACCCGATCCCGGAGATCCTGCGCGCTTAGGGTTGCCATGACCGCCTCCTGCAAATAAGTGCCGGGCAAGCCCCTGGCGCCCACCCGCGTCTAGACTTCACCGTAACCTGTTCGCATGACATGGAAGCTATTCAAGGGCCGTGATTCCGACGATTCCACAGAAGAGTCAAGCCCCTCAGACCAGGACGGCGCGAATCAGACCGAAGGCAAAGGCAAGCCCACTCCTAAGCGTCGGCAGGCCGAACAGCGCAACTTGCGCCCCTTGGTCCCCAAAGACCGCAAGGCCAGCCGAAAAGCCGAAAAAGCGCGGCTGCGGGCCAGGGAGGACGCCGAATACGAGGCCATGCGCACCGGCGATGTCGCCCACATGCCCAAGGCCGAGCGCCTGCCCTGGCGCATCTACATCCGCGACTATGTGGACGCCCGCTTCGGCGTCGCCGAGTTCATGATGCCTGCCATCATCTTCTTCTTCATAATCACGATGGTCGCGCTGATGGCCTGGCCTCAGCTCTACACAGCCTCCATGATCGTCATGTACGCCTACATCATCGCAGTCATCCTCGATTTGTTCGTCATGTGGCGCAAGCTCAAGAGGCGGCTGATTGACAAGTTCGGCGAGCGCGCCGTGGCCAAAGGCTCTCGCTCCGCCTCCTACGCTTGCATGCGCGCCTGGCAGTTCCGACGCTGGCGGGTCCCCAAGCCCCGCTACCCCACGCGCGGCCACTGGCCTGAGTGACCCCAACCCGCTGGCCCTGGCCTCAAGCCCCGTCGCAAGCCCGGAGCGCAACCCTGGACCAGTCCGTGGAGGACGGCCTATGATGAACGCATGGACGCACAAGCGGAGCACAAGCAGTCAGCCACTGGCGATCAGGACGGCGAGGACGCCTTCGACCTGGTCATCCTAGGGTCCGGGCCCGGCGGCTATGCCACAGCCCTGCGGTCAGCCCAGTTGGGCGCAAGCGTGGCCTTGGTCGAGCGGGACCCGGTGGTCGGCGGCACCTGCCTGAACCGAGGGTGCATCCCCACCAAGGCCCTGGTCACCGCCACCGATGCCATCGCCGAAGCTGCGCACGCCAGACAGATAGGCGTCCATGTGGAGTATCGGGGCATCGACTACCCCCAGCTCAACGCCTTCAAACAAGGCAGCGTGGATGCCATGACCGGTGGGCTGAGCCAGCTCCTGAACCAACGAGGCGTGAGCGTCATCCATGGTTCAGGCGCCCTGATCGCCCCCGACGCGGTCGAGGTCAGCTGCCAGGACGGGCCCAAACGTCGCTTGAGCGCGCGAAACGTCGTCATCGCCACCGGCTCGCGTCCCACCCCCCTGGCTGGAATCCCCTTCTCCGGCGACGTTTTGGATTCGGACCGGGCTCTGGCCCTGGAGCGTTTCCCTGAACGCCCAGTCATCATCGGTGCCGGCGCCGTGGCCGTGGAATTCGCCTCCATATGGCAGGCCGCAGGCGCCCAGACGACCCTGATTATTCGCCGGGACCGGGTCCTGTCAGGCTGGGAGCGCCGCATCGGCTCCACGCTGACCCGAGAACTCAAACGCCAGGGCATCCGGGTCGTCACAGGCTCCCAATGCGCCTCCATCAACCCGGATCCCCAAGGCGGCTTAGCCATCAGCTCCAAGCCTTCGGACGCCGCTGCCGGGCAGGGCGAGTCGGAGATCATCAAGGCCGACAAGGCCCTCCTGGCCATAGGGCGCAGCCCGAACACGGACGCCCCCTGGTTCGCCGAACAGGGCATCGAACTGACCGAGCGCGGCTTGGTCGCCACAGATCCCTGGGGACGCACCACGGTTCCCGGCGTCTGGGCCTTGGGGGACATCACCCCCGGCCTGCACTTCGCCCACCGGGCCTTCGAGCAGGGCATCGTCATCGCCGAAGCCATCGCAGGGCTGGACCCTGAACCGGTGGACGAGGCCACAATTCCTCAGGTGGTCTTCTCCCACCCCCAGGCCGCCTGCGTGGGCTACACCCGTCAACAGGCGAAGGACAGCGGTCGTTTCACGGACGTAAGGGAGACCCCCTACCCTATGCTGGCCAACGCTCGGATGCATATGAGCGGCCAAGCCGGCGCGCTCTCCCTGATCACCGCCCGACCCATGGACGCCGCCGACCAGGGGATTCAGGCCGAGCCGGTCGTCGTCGGGGTCCATATGGTCTCCCCCATAGCCACGGAGCTGATCGCCGAGGCCGAGCAGCTGGTGGGCGCCCGGACGCCTGTCAGCCAGGCCGCCCGGCTGGTCCACCCCCACCCCACCTTCAGCGAGACTCTGGGCGAAGCCATGCTCAAGGCCGATGGACGGCCCCTGCACATGCGGTAGACTAGTCTCCTGAATGAAACCCTGACGATATGACGAGGATGGCATGGCGCGAGACACGAAGAAGAAGGACAAAAAAAAGAAGACCGGCACGGTTGCCCAGATTCGGCAGATTTTCGCTTTCACCTACAACGACGATAAAGCGCTGCCCTGGTATTTAGCCGCCGCTTTCCTCCTACCCGTGCTGGTCGCCCTCGTCGGCTGTCTGATTTTCAAGGTTGGCTGGCTCTCGTGGACCTTGACCATGCTCCTGGGCGTCATGCTGGGCGTTCTGCTGGCCACAATCACGCTGACCCGCCGCTCGGACCGCGTAGGGTACCGGCAAATGGATGGGCGTCCCGGCGCTGCCGGAGCCATCCTGGCCAACATCTCCAAGGCCGGTTTCTCCTTCTCCCAGGACCCCATTTGGATCGACCCCAAGACCAAGGACGCGATTTGGCGGGGCTGCGGCCGCACCGGCGTCTACCTGGTGGGCGAGGGCGACTACGGCCGGGTCATGAGGGCCATGGGCCGTGAAGAGGACAAGGTCAAGCGGATCACCCAAGGCTCGGCCATCCCGATTTACAAGGTATCCGTCGGCCACGGCGACAAGCAAGTGCCCCTGGAGAAATTGCAGAAGGCCATCCTGCGCAAAAAGGCCAAGCTGACCGCGGAGGAGCTCAACCAGCTCAAAGCCCGACTGAACACCTTGCAGTTGCGCCAATCCTCGCTGAACATGCCCAAGGGGATGGACCCGACCAAGGTCCACGTCTCGCGCAGGGCCCTGCGCGGTAAGTAAAGCCGGCCCTCCCCATCTTGGCCAGCGTCAGGGCCGCGTGCCTGGAAACATCCCCGTAACCTCCTGTTCGCGTGTGCGCGTGGACCGCGCTCCTAGACTGTTGGCTATTGCGTTTCGCTACGAAAGGAGCGGTCAGATGACCGAGCTGAAGACGAAGGAAGATTGTCAGGCGCTCATCGATCAGGAGGGCGTGGAGTACGTTTCAATCTGCTTCACTGATTTGATAGGCGTGCTCCAGCACATCACGGTGCCGGCCAGCGAGTTCATCGACAACGCCTTCACCGATGGCATGGCTTTCGATGGCTCTTCGATCGCGGGCTTCCAGGCCATCAACGAATCGGACATGAAGCTGGTGCCCGACCCTGAGACCGCGTACATCGACCCCTTTCGCAAGCACAAGACCATGAACGTGGTCTTTTCGATCGTCGATCCGGTCACCGATGAGCCATACTCGCGCGACCCCAGGCAGACCGCCTCCAAGGCGGAGGCCTACCTCAGGTCCACCGGCATAGCGGACACCGCCTCCTTCGCCCCCGAAGCCGAGTTCTTCCTTTTCGACAAGGTGCGCTACGAGAACTCCATGCGCCGCTCCTTCTACGAGGTGGACTCCATCGAGGCCCCCTGGAACTCCGGTCTGGACACCGAGGCTGACGGCTCGGCCAACATCGGCTTCAAGAACAAGGTCAAGGGTGGCTACTTCCCCCTGCCACCCACCGACCACTACCAGGACCTGCGAGACGACATGGTCGCCAACCTCCAGCAAGTGGGGCTGATCCTGGAGCGTTCCCACCACGAGGTGGGCGGCGCCGGCCAGCAGGAGATCAACTACCGATACAACACGCTGACCCGCGCGGCCGACGACCTGATGAAGTACAAATACGTGGTTCACGAGACGGCGGCCATGAACGGCAAAGCCGCCACTTTCATGCCCAAGCCGATAGCCGGTGACAATGGCACCGGCATGCACTGCCACCAGTCCCTCTGGCGTTCCGGCTCCCCCCTCTTCTACGACGAGAAGGGCTACGGCGGCCTGTCCGACATCGCCCGTTGGTACGTGGGAGGGCTTATCGCCCACTCCTCCTCGGTGCTGGCCTTCACGAACCCCACCTTGAACTCTTACAAGCGCCTGGTGCCAGGCTACGAGGCCCCGGTCAACCTCGTCTATTCCGCCCGGAACCGTTCGGCGGCCATCAGGATCCCACTGGCCGGCACCTCGCCAGCGGCCAAGCGCATTGAATTCCGCGCCCCCGACCCCTCATGCAACCCCTACCTGGCCTTCTCCGCCCAGCTGATGGCTGGTATCGACGGCATCCTGAACCATACCGAGCCTCCGGAGCCGATTGACAAGGACCTGTATGAACTGCCTCCAGAGGAGCACGACCGAATCAAGCAGGTGCCTGCTTCCTTGGACGAAGCCCTGGACGCCTTGGAGGAGGACCACGACTTCCTGACCGAGGGTGACGTGTTCACCGAGGACCTGATTGAGACATGGTTGGATTTGAAGCGCGGCGAGATCGACCGGTCGCGTCTGGCCCCCACCCCACTGGAGTATGAGCTCTATTTCCACATTTAAAACAGATTCGCGGTAAGTCAACCCCCAGTCCGGCGATCGGGGGTTTCTTGTAGTCTCGAAAGTAAGGGAGGATGACGCGCATGCGCTGGCTGAGGGAATTCATGAGTCTGCCGGTCTACCTGCGCTCCATGCTCATCGTCGACCTGGTCTGCAGCATCGGTTCGGGCCTGGTTTGGGCCATCGAACTGCTGTTCGCCACCCATTCCCTGGGTGCGAGCATGAGCCAAGCTCCGCTGACCGTGACTTGCAGCGCCATCGGCGCCCTAATCGCCAACCCCATCGTCGGCTGGCTGTCCGATAAGCGCTCGGCCTGGACCGCCATGTACCTGACCATGGCCCTGGCCATCACCGGTTCGATCGCCTTCTGCCTCTCACAAACCTTCGCTTTCGCACTGATCGCCTCCTTCATCTCAGGCCTAGGCGTCAGCCAGGCGACGGCCTGGACGAGCATTCTGACCCACATCTCCAGCGAGGCCGACCACTCAATCGTCTACGGCATCAACCAGGCGGAGATGAACCTGGGTGTAGGTCTGGGCGCGGCCCTGGGCGGGCTGATAGCCGCCAACGGCTCGGACATGCTTTACAGGCTGAGCTTCGCCGGCCGAGCCCTCGGTTTCGCGTTCATGGTGGTGGCGCTGGTCATTTTGGAACACCGCTACCAGCTGCGCGCCTTGACCGCCAGCAGGATGGTGCGGTCGGAGCAAGTGACGCTGCCCAACTCATCCGTCCCGTCCAGCGGGTCCAAGTCCCCAGCCCCCGGAACGGGCCCCTTGCCCCAGCTCCTGCTGACGATGGGGATGCTGACCATGGCAGCCCTGTTCATGAATATTTTCGGCTACTCCCAGATCGACGCTGGACTGGTCACCACAATCATTTCGGATTCCCAAATACCGGCTTGGTCCCTGGCTTTGGTGGATGTTGTCAACACTTCGGCCGTGGTGATTTTCAACGTAATCCTCCTGCCCCGGCTCAAGAGCAAGAACCACGTCGCCCTCCTGCGCGCGGTCCCACTGTGCTGGGCTGGGGCCTGGCTCCTGGTCGACTTCGGACTGAGCCGGAACACCGCAGCCTCCGCCTTGCTCATCGCCTGCCTGGGTGTCTCGGTCTTCGGCATGGGTGAGGTCCTGCTAGGCATCTCCCAGCCCGTGGTGGCGGCCAAGCTGGGTGGCCCGCGCTTCAGCGGCCGTCTGTTCGGCATCCTCAACACCGCCCAGGCGGTCGGTTACATCGTAGGTCCCGCCCTCGCCTCATTGATCCTGCGCTTCCACGCCCCCTTGCCCTTGCTCACCATCTGCGCGATCGCCCTGCTGATTTTCTCCATGCCCTGGCTCATGGCCCTGCGCGTATCTGCCGATCCCCCCGTCCAGGACGGCGCGCCAACCATGTAAAGCCCATTCCAGCGCTTATGCCGCACCTTCCCACCGCCTGCATGCTCACCTGCGATAGGGAAGATCCGCACGGCCTGGTTCAGCGCTTGCGCTCCAGCCTATCCTCATGCTGTCGCCAGTATGGGTCCGCATAGGCGGCCACCGCCTGGGAGTGGGTCACGACCAGCACGCACTTGCTTCGTTGGTGGGCAAGCCCGGCCGGGATACCCATGATGGTCCGTTCGGATTCCTTGTCCAGGTTCCCCGTGGGCTCGTCGGCAATGATCACGTCCGGGCAGAGGGCCAGGGTCCAGGCGATTTCCACCCGCTGCTGCTCACCGCCCGACATCCGCAGGACCTTGCGTTTGGTAGTGGTCTCGTCGATACCCAGCTTGGCCAACAGGGCTAGGGCATCGCCCTTTTGTCGGCGCTCTTGACCCCGGAAATCTGCATGGAGAGCACGATGTTGTCCAGGGCGCGGCGGTGTCCAGGCCGTAAACCAGCGAGAGCAGTGTGGTCTTGCCCGCGCCGGAGCGACCCATGATCGGGACCAGCTCGTCTTCGTCAAAGGAGGCGGCCACGCCTTTAAGCACCTGGTTGTTGTACTTGCCATAGTGATATGACAGTTTATCCAATGCTAAAACGCTCATGCTGCTCCCTCTAGTTTCCTTCCGTAAGAATGCTTCTGGGCTCCAGGCGGGTGGTGGCCGCCACGCTCACCAGACTGGTTATCAGGACGATGCCCAGCGAAACGCCCACGCTCTGCCAGGCGGACCAGCTGTCCAGGCCGGTCCTGATCTTGGCTGAATCGACTTGAACCGGACCCTCGGCGTGGGCATCCATGACGACCGTGCCCGCCCTCGCCCGGCTGCTTGACTTTCGCTTTCTCGTCGGCCTCATATGACGCCTGCTGGCTGGAGAGCATGGACTGCGCGCCCGGCTGGGTGGCCGCCGCCCCGATTCCCAGGGCCGCGTCCTTGGGAGGTCAGTATCTCGTTCTTTCGGTTGCTGAATGCATCTTTAAATGGCATGGATTGATCGCTCGTGGTGCCGTCGGCGTAGATGCCGGAGACTCGCAGGCTGGACTTGCCGAAGTTCGCCACTTGCTAGGGGCTGGGCGGCCCTCCTGTCTGCTGCTTGCCCGGACCCATCGTGTCGAAGTCCTGCGAGAGCGTCACCTTGGCCCGTACTGGCTGCGGTAGCCTGCTATCAGATCGGCCCGAGGCCCCGCGGATCATCGCTCCCGTCGTCAGATCACGATGATGGCCAGGGGTATGAGGGCGTAGAGCAGGTTCCTGCCCTTATTGCGCCAGATGTTTTTGAGCGCGTTGGCAAAGATGTACAATTTGCGTCCCTTCGTTCGTGTCGCCGCTCGGGATCGCGACTTACCTACCGGATTCACACTATTGAGGAGGAACCGGGAATCGTCCCGACATTAGCCGGAAGCCCGCTGGGGCTTATCTGGGACTTTGTTGGGAGCGAAATAGACTCCAGATGGGCCGGGTCCACGCCCAGGGCGGACGCCCGAAGGCAGCCGACAGGGCTGAATCCATGGTCAGCGGAGCATATAGGCGGATTGTATGAAGTCTTGATAGGACATGGCTGACACCGGGCCGCCGGAATGGTTGATCAACCTAGCATGGCTGACGTCCTCACCGGGATAGCCCGCTCCCACACCGGCAGGGAAGAGTGTGTAGGCCATCGCGTGGTTGTGATTAGGCTCCAACTCAATCTCCAGGGCGCCGGCGACTTGACCGGACGCTCCAGGCGCGCCAAGTTGCACGGAGGTGACATGACCGGCGAAATCGGGCGCGCTGACCGAGCAGTTGGGGGCCAGCGTGGCCGTCTGCCCTAGGGAATTCGTGTATGCACCTTGGTATTGGACGCACTCACCGCCTGGATTAGGCTGGGCGAGCGGGTCGGGCTGCCCGGCCGACGAGGGGCCGCCACTAGTGGCAGCGGGGGCGGCTGACTCCTTGGCCTTGGCTGCGGCGGATTCGCTGGCTTGCGCGGAGGCTTTGCGTTTGGCCGCCGCCCGTGAGCTGGACGCCGACGCGGAAGCGGACGCCGAAGCCTCGCGCTCGGCTTGTGCCCGGGCGTTGGCGTGGGAAACCGAAATCCCCCAAGCTCCAAGCAGGACCACCAGCGCCAGGATCACTGCCGCCACGGCTACGATGATGACCTTCCTCCGATGTCCATCAGCCCCAGCCTTCCCCCCGTGCCGTTCGCTCATTCGTCCGTCCCTTTCGCCTTTGATCAGACTGTTTCAGGCCCAGTTTACAGCACAACGCGTCTCGTCCATCATTGAAAGCCAATGGCCGTGCCGCACCCGTCGATGTCTCGTCCCGGGGAACCGAACCGACCCACCCTGGCAGCATCCACCTCAGGCGATTAATCGGTGGGCCAGGGCCTTGAAAGCGGTTGCCATAGGAGTTGGGGCCAGCTTCCCGTCCTCGCCAAGCACGACCGGACGGCCGGACTCCCCCGCCTCTCGCAAATCGGTCTCCAGGGGGAGCTGAGCGAGAAGGGGGACCTCATAGCCCAGGTCGCCAGTCAACCGGTCGGCCACCCGCCGGCCACCCCCCTGACCGAAGATGCGCAGACGCTCCCCCTCGTGCTCGTACCAGGCCATGTTCTCCACCACACCCCGCACCCGGATCGGCACTTGCAAGGCCACCAGGCCCGAGCGCACCGCGACGTCGGAGGCGGACGGTTGCGGGGTGGTAACCACCACCAGCTCGGCGTTGGGCAGGGCCTGGGCCACGGAAATGGCCATGTCGCCGGTACCGGGGGCCAGATCCAGGATCAGCACATCGGGCTCACCCCACCACACGTCGGTCAGGAACTGTTCCAGGGAGCGCTGAAGCCGGGGCCCTCTCCAGAGGATGGCCCGCTCGGACCCGGCGAACATGCCGATCGAGATGAGTTTGACCCCCCAGGCGGTGACCGGCATCAGCATACCGTTCAGGTTGGTGGGCTGGGAGTGCACGCCAAAGAGGCCTGGCAGGGAGAATCCGTAAATGTCCGCGTCGATGGCCGCCGTGTCGTAGCCCAAGGCGGCGAATGTGGCGGCCAGATTGGCTGAGACCGACGACTTGCCTACTCCCCCCTTGCCCGATGCGATGGCGAAGATCCGGGTCTTGGAGCCCGCTTTGGTGAAGGGGTTGGACCGTCGCTCGGCCTTGAGCTGGTCGACCAGGGATTGAAGCTTGTCCGCGCTCATCGAGGAGACCTCTTGGTGGGGGCGCAGGATGGCTTTGGTGTAGGAGGAGACCGCGGCGTCGATCCGGTCCGCGATGGCCCGGGTCAGGGGGCAGCCCTCGATCGTCAGCTCCACATAGATGGTGACGTCGAAGACCGGCAGGTCAGGACCGCCAATCTGAGCGGGGCCCTCGGTCGCGGGTTCGACCAGGATGTCGGTGATCATACCCAGGTCGGTGATTGGGCGGCCCAGCTCCGGGTCGATGACCTTGCTGAGACGAGCGAAGACATCGCTTTTGATGCGGCGGGCGAAGGCCTCTAGGTCTGATTGGACGAGCATGGTCCTCCTTCGTGCGTCCAGCAGTCGGCTCGACTTGCGCTGGATGAGCGGATGACGCTCCAAGCGCGCGAAGCGCTCACGGCACCCACCCTATAGCGGTCGCCATGAGCGCGCCAGGCCTTGGCGCGAACTGTTACCGGATGCGTTTTCAATCTTGGGTCTGATCCGCGCCCGGGTCGGGGCTGCCGGTCTCCAGGAGCCTGCGGAAGCCGTCCTCGTCCAGCATCGCCACTCCCAGGGCCTCGGCCTTAGCGGCTTTGGAGCCAGGGTCGGCGCCGACGACCACATACGTGGTCTTCTTGCTGACCGAGGTCGTGGCCTTCCCCCCACGCTCGATGATGGCCTCCTTAGCCGAATCCCTAGTGAAGCCTTTCAGACTGCCGGTCACGACGATGGTCATCCCGGCCAGAACCTGCGGCTGGTCGATTCGCTCGGTATGGCAGCCCACACCGGCAGCGGTCCAGGCCTTGAGGATCTTGCCCCGCCAGTCGCCCTCGCGTCTGGCGCCAGTGAACCAAGAGAAGACCGAATGCGCGATTTCGGGACCCACCCCGTCCAACTCCGCCAGATCCTTCTCATCGGCCTTACTCAGTGCGTCCAGACTGGTGTAACGGCGGGCGATGACCCGGGCCGAAGTGGGGCCCAAGTGACGGATAGACAAGGCCACCAGCACCCTCCACAGGTCCACAGAGCGCGCTTTATCAATCTCTTTGAGCATCAGCAGGGTGTTGCGGGCGGGCTGCCCCTGCCCCTCATCCCCCGCGAAGCCTGCCTCCTGTTCGCCAGGAACACTGTTCATGGCCGCGCCTTCGGCCTGCTCGGGATGGTCAGCGACCCCGGACACGGCGGAATCACCAGGGGCTCCAGCGTTGCCCGCTGCGGGCTTGGGAAGGTTGTAGAAGGCAGGAACCCTGTACCACAGGCCCGAATCACCGATTTTACGGCGAACAGTGCGCCAGTGGTCGCCCTCCACCCGGCGCTCCTCGATGATCGGCACCTGCCGCCAGACCGCAATGTCCTTCAAATCCTCGACCTTGAGCGAGAATAACCCGGCCTCGGACTTGAGCACCGGCTCCTGGACGGGCGGCAGCCGCACGCCTGCCGGCGGTATGTAAGGTTCAGGCTCCTCGCCAGGGCGGACGACCTGGGCCCGCAGGTCAGGCGCGTAGACATCAACCGAATCCGGCCGGTTCTCCTCCGGGTTCGTCAACGCGGTGGCCGATTGCTCCCCCAGGTGCTCTATGTCGAAGGCCTTGCGGGAGGCCATGTGGATGATTCGCTCGGTCAGCTGGGCCGGGCAGGATTCCACGTTCGGGCAGCGGATGTCCTTGTCGTTCTCCCTCGCCGGGGCCAGCTTGGCTCCGCAGGAAGGGCAGCGCTCGGGCATGACGAACTCGCGCAGGGTGTCCTCGCGGCCTTGGCGCTTGTCCAGCACTGGCCCGACCAGCTCGGGAATCACATCGCCGGCCTTGCGAACCACGACCGTGTCGCCGATCAACACCCCCTTGTGCTTGACCTCGGAAGGGTTGTGCAGGGTGGTGCGCGAAACCGTGGAACCGGCTACGTAAACCGGCTTCAGAATCGCCACCGGCGTGATGCGACCAGTGCGGCCCACCTGCACGGTGATGTCCAAGAGCTCGGTGTCGACTTCCTCGGGGGGATACTTGTATGCGATGGCCCAGCGCGGCGCGCGCGATGTGGCGCCTAGGCGGCGTTGCAGGTCCCTGTCCTCCAGCTTGACGACGATGCCATCCAAGGCATGCTCGATATCACCCCGGTGCTTACCGTAATAGTCGATCATCGACAGGATTTGATCGAAGGAATCCACCTGGCGGTTGTGGGGGGAGACGGGGATGCCCCACTTCTTATAAAGATCGTAGGCCTGGGTCTGATCGACCACCTCATCGTGGGTGCCTTCGGGATGCTCAGCCCCCCAGGTCAGTCGGCCGATCCCGTGGGCGTAGAAGCTCAACTTGCGCTGGGCCGTGACGTGCGGGTCCTTTTGGCGCAGGGAGCCTGCGGCCGCGTTCCTGGGGTTGGCGAAGGGGGGTTTGCCCTGGGCCTCTTGGGCGCGGTTGAGGTCATCGAAATCCTCGAAGCGCATGAAGACTTCGCCGCGCACCTCCACGAAATCGGGAATATCAGCCCGATCGCCGCCCAGATTCTGGGGGATCGAACCAATCGTACGCACATTGAGCGTGATGTCCTCGCCTGTGACGCCGTCACCTCGGGTCAAGCCCTGAATCAGCACGCCGTTGCGGTAAATCAGGTTCAGGGCCAGACCGTCGATCTTCACTTCGGCGCTCATCGGCAGCCGCTTGCCTTCAGGCCAATCCAGTTCCTTGCGCACCCCCCGGTACCATTCGCGCAGCTCATCGATTGAGAAGACATCGTCCAGGCTCAGCATCTGACTGGGATGGCGCACGGAGGTGAAGTCGTTGGAGAAGGAACCGCCGACTCGGTGCGTGGGCGAAAGGGGCGTGTCCAGGGAGGGGAACTCACTCTCCAGGGCTTGCAAGCATCGCATGCGAGCGTCGTAGGCCGCGTCGGATGAGACCGGTGAATCGTTGACGTAGTAGGCGACCTGGTCCGCCTCCACCCAGGAGGCCAAGCGGGCCCAGAGCCGTTGGGCCTGGGCTGCTGTCAGACTGGAGAGGTTCAACTGGCCCAGCTTCATCGCATCCGCATCATCCGCTTGCAAAGCGGAAATCCACTCATCGGATCCCAGCATCGCCTGGCCCGTCCTCGTCATCGTCAACTTTCCTCCTTAGGAGCTCACGCATTCAGTGATTGCAGGAACTGCACCTCTACCATATCCAAGCCGTCGCTGGGCTCGTCATTCATGCGCGCCGCGGCCATGGACAGGGTGCGCGCCGGCACGAACAGACCGGCGTCCACGCACACGCGTGCCGCCTGGCGCACTATCGGCTCAACCTTGGTGTGGGGCCAGACCGGGATTCCTTGCTCAGCCAGGACCCTGCGCGCGTCCTCGTAATCCCTGGGAACTGGGATGCACTGGGAATCGGCCCGCGCGGTCAGCTCTTCCAACTCACCTTGGAGGGCGGAGACCCGGCCTGGGCTGATGTGCTCGCTCATGATGTAGGCGGCCGCGGCCAGGTCGAATTCGTCGCGCATCCAAGCGGCGTAGGCGAGCCGGTAGTATGCGAAGGCCGCATCGGAACGGTCCAAAGCCACCTGCAGGGCGTTCAAGGTGGCGGCCCGGGCGCCGGCCCAGTCCTCCTCACGGGCCAGTTGCACAGCCAGTTTCAGGTGGGGCAGGGGGTAGGCGGGAGCGTAGGAAACCATGGCGTTCAGGTGTTTCAAGGCCTGCGGCCCCTGCTTGAGCTGGACCAGGATGTCGGCCAGCTCCAGGTGGGCGTAGAAGAGGTTGTCGGGAATCAGCAGGGTGTGCTCGCCCGGCGTCGCGAACAGGCGGTTGTAGACCACACGCTCCGCGTAGGAGTTGAAGTAGCAGGGCACGGCTTGCGGGTCCTGGCTGACGGCGAACCGCTCGTCCAGACCGCTCACAACGTTCTCCTCCAATTTCAAGGCGGCGGCCGGGTCGCCGGAAAAGAGTAAGTCACGGGCCTTGACCCGCTCCTGGTCCAAGCGCTCGGACAGGTCGAAGGAGAGGTCGGGCACCTCCCTCCCATCAATCAGGGAGGAGGTGACTTGGTCGGCCAGGTCAGCCAACTCCGGGTCGCCAATCGTCTTGACCGTTTCCATAGCCTGCTGGGCCTTGGCCGCCGGGCCTTCGCCATGCTTGGCTTCCAGCCGGCGGAAGTCGGCCATGGCGCGTTCCAAGAGGTCGGCCCGCTGGATTGAAAGCCCTTCAGCGCCGCTGGCGCCCAGGATGGCGGCGGCCGCTCCGTCGAAGGGGAAGTCCTCCAGCTCAGGCTCGTCCTGGGAGCCGCGTGGGGCGAAGCGTTCATCGCGCATGTCGAAGACGGCTTCGACCGGTTCCAGACCGCCTGTGCCATCGACCGCCATGGCCGCGTCGAACAGGCGGTAGAAGGCCTTGGGGTCCTTCAGCCCGTACTGGCGCAGACGGGCCAGGAAAACCTCGCGGGTGAAGGTGACGGTCACCAGGTTGCGCACGGTTGGGTTGCTCTTCGCTGCGGACAGGGGGTCGCTCCCGCCTTGCCCCTCAGGCGCGTCCGAGTCGCCCTCCTCGCTTTGACCCCCGCCCGGCTGACCGACGATGTCCGGCCCGGCGAAAGCCATGGAGTCCAAGTCCAACCCTTGCATCAGGTCGGCGAACTGGGAGTTGAGGTCCTGTTCAGACTCCTCCTGGCCGGGCTTAACGCCCTGGGCGGACTCGCCGCCAGGCTCTTGGCCCATGGAATCACGCACCCCTTCGCCCGGCTCTTGGCCCTGGGCCGCGGAGACCGCAGGCTGCTCGTGAGCGATTATATGGTTGGGGTCGCCGTGCACATCCCCATCCTTGGGGTCGGCCTTGGAGCCGGTCGCCGGCAGGCCGCCTGTCCGAGCCTGTTCGAAAGCCGCCAAGGCCTGGCTCATCATCTCCGCAATCGCTGTGTCTTGCTGAGCCTGCGCTTCCTCCAACCCCAGGGAATCGATATGGAGCCAGACCTGGCCCACCCCGTCGTCGGCGCCGAAGGCCAGAGCCGCCATCATCAGCCCAACGCGCAAGTTGTAGTCGGCGCTCATCGCGGCCCGCTCACCCTCTTCCAAGTCCACCCAACCCCTGTGGGCCGCGTCGAAGCGGGAGGAGGGCATCATGGTCCGGCCGGCGCTGGTGAAAGCAATCGCCACCTGGCCGCGCTTGAGGTTTGAGCGGAACTCCACGTCGAAGCGGAAAGGCAACCTTAGACTGCGCAGCAGGCGGGAGAAGGTCTGCCGGTAGACCCACTCGGATCCACCGGCGCCCTTGGCGCGACCAGGCCTATGGTTCGGCGGGCCGGCCGGGTCGGGCTGCCTGGCGGCCAGCTCTGAGGCCTGCCGTCGCGCCGCGGAGAACAAGCCCATGACGGGCTGCCGTCCGTCATCGCTGACCGGGTCGAAATCACGGGGCAGATCCTCTTCCATTTGCAGGGCGCTGATGGCTGGATCCTCCAAGAGCGCCTGATCCAGCTGGGCGGCCTGCACCCGGGTAACCGTGTCCTCAACCGGGTAAACGCCCAAACGCCAGTTGCGCTCCAACCAGGCCGAGACCGCGGCGAAGCGGTTGAGGTTGCCCTCTATACGCAGCGCCCTGAGCGCGGCGGAAAGCTCCAAGCCGTTCTCCCAGGAGAACATGTAGGCCCCGGAATACGAGGACGCATACAAGTGCATGGGCTCGGCGCCATGAACCGCCTCCAGGCCCGACACAGGGCTCAAGGCGCCCGCCTCCCGCATCAAATCGCCAAAGTAATCCTCCAGACCGGAGGTGCGCAGCCCTTCGGCCCGCGCACGGACGGCGTCACCCACGCTGCGGCGGATGGCCCCCATAGGCGCCTCACGGTTGAGCCTGCGGAAGATGTTGCCAGCGCCGAAGCCCATGGGCTTACCGCCGATCCTCGGCAGCAGGTAAGCGGAGAAGAAGGAAATCGCAATCGCGTCGCGGTATTCCAGGTCATAGCGCAGATCAGCCGGCAGGTCTGGGCGCAGCTGCTCCAAGGTGTAACGGTTGCCCCTCTTGAGCCAGGAGGCCAGCCAACGCATGCGGTCGGACCCATCTTGGCCGACGATGCCCCCCTGCACGGCCTGCACGACCTGCGCGGACGAATCCGTCTCCAACCCGAAGCGCGGACCGAGCGGGAGCCGCACCTGGCGCTCCTTGCCGAACATGAAAACCGGCTCCATGCCGTGGGTGTCCATGTCTTCCCGCTCACCGGCGAAGACCCGTCCCCTTCCGTCCGCCAAGGCCACCTGCGCGAAATGGTTCCGATCGGTGAACAGACCCAGGCGGAAGCCGGAGCCGTGGACTGCAGGCTCCTGCACCCAGCCCAATTCGAGGCCTTCAGGGACCCCATCCATGTGGGGCAAGATCCGCCTCTTGGCCAAGGGGCTGATGGGACGGGACCGGTGGCCCAGGAAGTCACGCACCTGCTGGGGGCTTACCCCCCGGCCTGATTCAGCGGCCGCCTTGGCCGCATCCTGAAGCGCCTCACGCAAGGGCTGGGCGGACCCGCCATCTTCGTGGCGCCCGAGGAGAGCCCCAGCCGCTCCCCGCAGCCGCCGCGTCATCCTGCGCCCAAAATCCGCCATGCCGCCTGGTATTGCCTTGCTCGTGACCATGTCGTCCATTCTCCCCGCCAATCCAGACATGCCGCTTATAGAATAAAGGGGTGCATACACCCCTACCCCGCCCACTGGTGGCCTTGGCAAAGAGCAAAAGCGTCTGGGCCGCTCTGGCCTTGATCGTCCTGCTGGAATGCTGCCTGTTCAACATGCCCCACTGGCGCTCCCTGGCCACTGGCGGGGCGTCAGCGGACCAGGGGCCAGCCCCGGCGTGCCTGGGCCCAGGCCTGGTCAGGCTTCCCGGCGGAGCCTTGAAAGTCTCCGATCCCACCCAAGCCTGGATTGAGACTTCGTCCAAGACCCAACCATTGGAGTATCTCCAAGTCCTGCAAGGCGGGGCGGGCGCCAACGGGTCCGAGCGCATGCTGGAGCGGGTGCATGTCCGCCTGGACCTGCGAGCGCCTGGCGGCCAAGCCTGGACGCCAGCCGGCACCGCCACATTGAGCTCCTCCCCCTCCTCCGATTACTTGAGGAACCGCAGCAACGTCGCCCAACCGGCCCAGGCCCGCTTGTGGATATCAGAAGCTCGCGGGTCCCTGGTCGCCGTGTCCGGGCTGATCGTCAACCCACGCGTCCCCTTCGCCTTGCGCCCTGCCCGCATAGGGCTGATGGCCTTGGTGGCGGCCCTGGTCATCGCCTTCCTCCCCAACTCCCGTCTCTGGCGAATCCACCTGGACACCGGCTCGCGCCTCCAGCGCCTGGCCTTTTGGCTCGCCATGGCACCGGTGGGACTGTGGGCGTCCTGGACCGTTGTGATCCAAATTGGGGGCTTCGTGCCCGGCGACTTCCACGAGCCCGGCTCCTACACCTACGACTTCAACCAGTACGGCCATCTGGCCGACACCATACTTGCCGGACGCCCCTGGCTGGACCTGCCCGTTGCCCAGGGTCTGGCCCAGGCGCCCAACCCCTACAGCGTGGCCGTGCGCGAGCGCCTGCTCGCCTCTGGCCAAGGTCCGATCTATTGGGATTACGCCTTTTACCAGGGACACTGGTATTCCTACTTCGGCCCCCTGCCCGCCCTCCTGCTCTTCGCCCCCTACCGGGCCCTGACCAGCCTGTTCGTGCCCGGCGGACTCATGCTGCCCACCCCTGCCGCAGCCGCAATCCTAGTAGCCGGGTTCACGCTGACCGGGTCCCTCCTGCTGGTGCGTCTGATCCGCCGCTATGTGCCTGGAGCCAGCCTGGGCGCATGCGCCTTTGCCCTGCTGACTTTCCTGACCGGTTCCCAATTGACCTACCTGCTGTACCGGGATGACTTCTACGCAATCCCCTTCGACGCGTCCATTCTGCTGTCCACGCTTGGCCTGTGGCTCTGGCTGGGAGCCAGGCGGGTGCGGCCCGTCAGCGGTGGCCGCACCCGCCCTTGGCGGGCCGAGGACAACCTGGAGGGGTGCCTGGCCCTAACGGCCCAGGAGGTCCGCCTGAGCCTGCCGCGCCTGGCGGCGGGATCCTTGGCCATTGGCGCCACCCTGGGCTGCCGACAGACTTTCATCGCCTGGGGGCTTCTGGCTCTGCCCATATTCGCGCCCGAGATCAAGGCTATGTCGAAGGGCCTGCGGCGGACCAACCCACTCTCCGCCTCCCAGCGCACGGACGACCCGCTGACCATCGAACCGGCTTTTTCGGCCGCCATCCTGCCCGCCGCCCTCCTGCCCGTGGTCCTGGTCGCTCTGCCCTTGCTGGCCTATAACGCCTGGCGTTTCGGCTCCCCTTTGGATTTCGGCAACCGCCACCAAATCACCGTCGTGGATTTGAACCGTTATCGCCCGCCCCTCAGCAACCTACCCTGGTTGGTCTTCTACTACCTCTTCCAACCCCTGACCGGCTCCCAGGCCTTCCCCTACGTCCAGCGCTTCCCCGCCCCCCTACCGGTCTGGCAGTACGCGGAGCCCGGCCTCGGCGGCCTGTTCGCCCTGACCCCAATCCTGGCCCTGGCACTGGCCCTGCTTGCCTTCCGGCGTGTGCGCGAACCACTGGAGGAGACCTTTGCCGTCCCCCTGCTGGAGGTCCTGCTGGGCCTGTCCGCGGCGCTCCTGGCTTTCACCGCCTACATGGGCGGTTTGAACCCCCGCTACATGTTGGATTTCTCCTGCCTGTTGGCCCTTGCCGCCGGCCTGCCCCTAGCTCAAGCCCTAGGCCACGATGCCCGCCGGCCAGGCCGCGAAAGGCGAGTCCTGCGTCTGATCGCCTTGGCCTGCCTCCTGTTCGGTCTGCTGACCTGCGTCCTCTCCTGCTTGACCGCCTTGGAGGGCCAGCCCCTGTTCGACCAGGTGGCCTCTTGGTTCGCGGCCTTCTGACCAGCCAGCGAACCAGCCCCACCAGCCAATCCGAACGGCGAACCGATGACTCAGCCCAGCAAATCGTCTACGGCGCTGATGATCGCCTCGAGCCCGGCACGGAAGTCCTGGGGTTCGGGCAGGAGCGAGAGGGCCAAGTATCCGTTAGAGGGCATGTCGAAAAAGTAGCCAGGCTGCCCGCTGTAGCCGTAGCCTTCAATCAGCCTTTCAACCAGCTCCGTCTCGTCGATCACGGCCGGGAATCGCAGGAGCACGTTCCACCCGCCTTCGGCCCTGAGCAGGGAGATCGGGCGGCCGTCCAGAGCCTGGCCCAGGTAGCGCAGATTGCCTACGCACCGATCGCGGACCCGCTCGCTCTGGGCCGACGCCTGCGCCAACAGGCCCGGAGCGGCTTGACTGATCAGTTGGCTCATCGGCAGGTAGTCGTCGGCTATCAGGTCCAGACGCGCTTTTGCCTGGGCCACTTGCTCAGCGGGACCGGAGACTTGAATCCAACCCAGCTTGGCCTGAGGGGCGGCCAGCATCTTGGAGAGCCCATCAAGGGCGAAAGTGAGCGCTCCCTCCTCGCCCGCCAACCGCCTGCGGCCCGGCAGCGGGTCCAGCTGGTAGTCGAAGAAGACCTCGTCGGCGATGATGGCCAAGCCTCGGCTGCGGGCCAGGCCAATCAGCGCCTCCCGCTCTTGGGGGTGCAGGTATGAGCCGGTAGGGTTGTTGGGGTTGATCAGCACGATCGCGCGAATCCTCGCCCCGTCCGGCCCATCCAGGGCGGTGCGCACCCCGGCCAAATCGATGGTCCAGGAGCCATCGTAGTTCAACTGGTAGGGCAAGGCCTGCACGCACTCCAGCCTGGCTATCGACTCGATCAGGGGGTAGCCGGGCCGAGGCTCCAGGATCGCCTCGCCTGCGTCGCATAGGAGTTTCATCAGCCAGGAGTAAGCCTGGGAGGTGGATGAGAGCAGGTAAAGGTCGTCTGGGTCCACCGGCGTTCCCCGCTGCCCCAGGAAACGCGCCAGCTCCAGCCGCAGCTCGATAGGGCCTCGTGGCTCGGCTCGGTACACGCCGGGCAGGCTGTCCAACGTGAGCCCATGCCGGGTAGGGTTGGAGTCGTTCAGGGGAATCGGCGCCTGCCCTCGCGCGACCGCCTGGGCCTGGGCCAGGGCTATGCGGTTAGGCTGGCTGGGCCCCGTCCTCCCGGAGAATGGCGCATTCATATGGCCTCCCACCTTTCGCGGTCAGAGGCCCCGCGCCCCCGATTCCGTTCCAGGTTGCCCCTACCGGGCGACCGTGGGCTGGCCGGCCTTGGCCTTGACCTGCTCGTCGATGTAGGAGGCGTAATAAGCGGCGCCGACGATGCCCGCTTGGTTGCGCAATTTGGCGGGCACGATTGGGGTGTCTACCTTGATGTAGGGCAGGAATTTCTCGCTGACCCTGCTGACCCCGCCGCCTACTACGAAACAGTCAGGGCTGAAGTAGCGCTCAAGCATCTGGTAGTACTTGGTCAGGCGGGCAGCCCACTTTTTGTAAGAGAGCTTCTTCACATCGCGCACCGAAGAGGCGGCGTAGCGCTCAGCGTCCTTGCCCTCCAGGGTCAGGTGGCCCAGCTCGGAGTTGGGTATCAACACGCCGTCGTATATCAGCGCCGAGCCGATGCCGGTGCCCAAGGTGGTGGCAATGACCAGACCATCCTGGCCCTTCGCCGCACCATAGCGCACTTCCGCCAGGCCGGCCGCATCAGCGTCGTTGACCACCGAAACAGGTCGGCCGCATGCCTCGGAGAAGACCTCCCACACGTCCTGGCCCAGCCAAGCCTGGTCCAGGTTGGCGATGAAGTCGATTGGGTGCCCAGGCCTGACGGGGGCGGGGAAAGCGACGCCCACCGGCGCGCTCTCAGGAACCTCGAACTGGTCCAGGAGCTTGCGCGCCACCTTACCGACGGCTTTGGGGGTCGAATGCTCAGGGGTCAGGATTTTCTTGCGGGGCTCAGCGAAGTCCCCGGCGACTAGGTCCACCGGGGCCGCCTTAATGCCGGATCCACCGATGTCAATGCCAAAAGCCTGGGCTGTCTCAATCATCCGCTCGCTCCTTCGCCGTCTGCGTATCGAACCGGTACGATACGCATTGTAGCGCACCCGCTCCCCCTAGACCACCCGCCCGGCGACGCGCCTGGTCTGACGGGCGAGAGAACATGAATGCATGGCCCTAGAACAGACGAGCACGAACCCTGTCACCATCTACTTAACCCGCCACGGGGAGACCACCGCCAATGCCATGCGCCTGATGCAAGGCTGGTCGGACTTCCCCCTAACCAACCAAGGCGTGGAAGGGACCAAGCAGCTGGGACGAGGACTGAGCGGCATCAGTTTCAGCGCGGCCTGGGCCGGCATGCTGACCCGCCAGTGGCGCACCTGCCGCAACGCCCTGGACTACTCCGACAACGCCGAAATCCAGGTGGGCATCGATCCCGACCTGCGCGAAGCCAACTTCGGCTCTTACGAAGGCTTCCCATCCGCCGACCTGATGCAGGCCATCTTCGGCCCCCGAGGCTACGCGCGCCTGGCTGAAGCCCGTGCCGAACTTGGCTGGGACGCGGCCGCCCAACTCCAGGACCGCATCGCGCAACTGGACCAGGAGAACCGTCTCGACACGAACCTGGACCCGGCCGACCGCGCGGAGACCAGCGACCAGGTGGCCCAACGCATGGCCGCCGCCTTGACCAGGATCGGCCGCGAGCGCGAGCAAGCTGGCGGAGGCAACGTGCTGGTCGTCTCCTCCGGCTCCTCAATCGAGATTTTCCTCACCGCCATCAAGAACGACGGCAAGCCCTTCCCGCCCTTCCTCAACAACTCGGTCACCCGTCTGGTCTACCAGCACGGCGAGTTCACGATTGACGGCGAAATCGCCTCGACCAAGTATTTCGAGCGCGGCCAGAACTAGGCTGCCCATCGTAAGCGCATCCGCCAGCCGGACGCCCTGCGCGGCCAAGGGCCCCGCCAGCGTCATCATCTGCACGCTGGCGGGGCCCTTGCCATCCCTGATGCATTACTTGAGCGGCGGCATAGGTTTCCAGTCCGGATCATGCAGGAGCTTACGCGAATCCAGCCAGCCACGCACCAGCTGCGGCACGCCGCTGAACAGGCTCTTGCGGTCCACGGCCACCAGCCGGATCAGCTCCTTGACGGCGGTCGCCGCCGTGCCCAGGGCGAACATGGCCGGCCGGTAGTCCCCATGGGCCATAAAGTAACGGGCCATGTAACCACGGTTGCGCATGATGTGGTAACGATTCATGTCCGAGGTGGAGTTGAGCTGACGCAGGCCCCCCATGTCCCAGTTGGCGATTGGACGAGTGCGGCGCATTACGACGTCCGAAACCGCGACCGGCTGCGTGACCTTGCTCGCCAGGTAGCCGTACATCGTGTCATCCCAATAGATGAAGAAGCGCGGATCGGGCAGCCCGATCTCCTCGACGACCTTGCGGGAGAAGAAAGCGCCCTCGAAGCACATGGTGTTCATGGCCTTCCGCCCGGAGGGGCCAAAGGCGGACGGGGCCACAGGGTCGGGTATGCCCAAAGAGGTTATGAAACGGTACTGCCAGTAGAAGGGGCCGCCGTCGTAGTCCAGCCGTGCGCCTTGAATCACCTGGTAGCGATCGGTCCACTTGGCCAATAGTTCCAGGCCCTTGGGCTCCACAGCCACGTCGTCGTCCATCACCCAGAACCAGTTGGCGCCCAGTTCGTACGCTTTCTTGACGCCGGCCGAGAACCCGCCCGCGCCGCCGCCGTTGCGTTGTTGAGGAACATAGACCACTCGCTCCTGCTTGCCGTCGGCATCGATGATGGTCTTGCCCCAGCGTCCGGTCGCGCGAGCGGAGAACTGCTCGACCATGATCCGGGTCTCCGCTGAGTTCTCGTTGTCCACCACCACAATCCGCCAGGGGGCCTGGGTCAGCTGCAGGATGGAGTCAAACAGGTTCGCCAGCAACTCCTGGCGCTTATAGGTGACGACGACGATGGCCGCCTTACTCAAATCTTGTGTCATAACCACATTGTGGCACCGCCCCGCAACTTTTCACCCCGGCCAGCCCACCCCCCAGGCTCGGCCGGACCGGCCGCGCCGATGACGACAAGTTCGAGCAGACGTCGCGCTCCGGTCCAGCGTACGCGCCCCGGGCCTGACCACATCACCGAACCCGATCGCGCCCGCAACTTCCCAGGTCTTCAAGACAGGATGGGGCCACCCGGTCATGCTGCGGCACCGCCACACCCGGCGAACCCCCAAGCCAGCAAGGAGTGGAGCGAGGCGATGAGCCGTTGACTGCCTAGATCGCTACTGCTATAGTGACAGCTGTTCCAAGTTTCAGGGAAGGTGAAATTCCTTACTGGCGGTAGCTGAGTCACGTCACTCAGGAGCCCGCGACCCGCGCAAGCGGTGGATGTCGGTGAGAATCCGAAGCCAACGGTCACAGTCCGGATGGAAGAAACGAGGCTCTCTATGAGTGTATCCAATCCCAATCAGCAGCAGCCCTCCGATGGCAGGGACCGTTTACGCGACGCCCACTCGACCAGTATCGGCGGATCCGGCCGCTGGTCCACCAAGCGCATCGCTATCTACGCCCTGTTCGTGGCCCTGACTATGGTCCTGAGCTTCTTTTCCTTCCCCATCTTCCCGGCCGCGCCCTGGCTCAAGTACGATCCCTCGGGCATCGTAGTCCTGGTATGCGGCTTCGCATTCGGGCCGGCCGCCGCAGCCATCGTCTCGGTACTGGGCTTCCTCCCCCATCTGTTCACCAACCCCTTCGGCGCAATCATCTCGATGGTGGTGGCCCTGGCCCTGAGCGTGCCTGCGGCCCTGATCTACCGGCGGATGCGCAGCCGCGCAGGCGCCCTGGTCGGAATTGTGTGCGGCGCGGTGCTGGCCGTCCTTGCGGCCATCGCCTGCAATGTGGTCATCACCCCCCTTTACGCTCACATGTCCATGAACGCGGTGCTGGCCATGATCGTGCCGATTCTCCTACCCTTCAACCTGACGAAGTTCGCCATCCACGGCGTCGTCACCTTCCTGATTTACAAGCCCATCTCTGTCTTGGTCAACAAGTAGCCACGCGTAAACGGGCATGCGGTCAAGCATGACGGTCATCAACGACGCGCGTTTCCTGCAGGGGGCGGACCCAGCGGGCGACGAACCAGCGGGCGACGAACCAGCGGGCGAGGACGCTCTCGCCCGCCTCAAAGATGTGTCTTTCTCATACGACGGCGGGGCCAGTTGGGCCCTGGACGGCGTGACGCTCGACGTCCGACCAGGCGAGCTCCTGTGCATCCTGGGGGCGAACGGGTCAGGCAAATCCACCCTGGGGCGGATCCTATCCGGGGAGGCCGCACCGGACCTAGGCCAAGTCGAGCTGATGGGCCGACAGGTCTTCGCCAACGGCAAGGGCCGGGAGCGCTTCCTGGACGCGGACGCCTACCGCCAAGCCCGTAAGCGCATCGGCATGGTCTTTCAGAACCCCCAGGATCAAATCGTCACCACGGTGGCTGAGGACGATGCGGCGTTCGGCCCGGAGAACCTGGGCATGCCGCGCCAGGACATGCTACGGACCGTGCCTGCAGCACTGGACCAGGTCGGCATGGAAGCAAGCGCGCGCGGAGACCCGACCCGCATGTCCGGCGGTCAGCAGCAGCGCCTGGCCGTGGCCGGAAGCCTGGCTATGGGCCCGAAAATGATGGTTTTAGACGAGCCTGGGGCAATGCTCGATGCGGACGGTCGGCGCGATATCCAGGCGATTATGCGCCGTCTGACCGCCAGCGGCACGGCCGTGGTCCATATCACCCACCTGTTGGACCAGGCTGAGCAGGCCGATCGTCTCCTTGTGCTTGACCACGGCCAGCTAGCGGCAGAAGGCAAACCGCAAGACGTGCTCACACGCACGGACCTGTCCGCCATCAACCCTGGGAGCACCGAGCGCGCCCGCCGGGACGGCCTAGCTGGTCCGGCCCACGACCTCCTGACCGAGAGCTCAGCCTCCCTCGCCGCCTCCGCGAGCGCCCAAGGCACTGGTCAGGCGGCTGCGTTGGCAATCGAACTGTCCGACGTATCCTTCCGATTTCCCCAAGCCAGTAAGGACAGCTTGACCAGGGTGAATCTGCGGCTCCAGGCGGGACGCGCCCTGGCCGTGATAGGCCGTAACGGATCAGGCAAGTCCACCCTGGCCCGCCTGATTTGCGCCCTGGCGAAGCCCAGCCGGGGCAGTGTCCGGGTGGCTGGCCTGCCTCTGGCCGGGCCCGACGCGCCTCAGGGCAAGCGGCAACAGCGCAGGAACCTGAAAAAGCTCCGGACGCGGGTGGGGTATGTGATGCAATACCCGGAGCGTCAGCTCTTCGCGGACACGGTAGCGCAGGATGTGGCCTACGGACCGGGCAACATGGGTTTGAGCGAAGCCGAAGTGAACCAGCGGGTGGATGACGCCTTGAATCTATTAGGCATCTCCAATCTAGCCGACCGCTCCCCCTTTGACCTGTCCGGCGGCCAACAGCGTCTAGTCGCCATCGCAGGAGTCGTGGCCTGCACCCCTCAGGTGCTCGTGCTGGATGAAGTGACAGCTGGCCTGGACCCCCAGGCTGCCAGCCGCATCATGAATCTCCTGGAGCTCCTGCGCCAAAAAGGGGTCACCATCGTACTGAACACGCACTCCGAGCGGGAGGCCATGAACCTGGCCGACCTGGCCCTCCTGCTGGAGGAGGGCCAGGTCGTGTCCTTCGGCGCCACAGCCGACGTTCTCGAAAACTACCACCTGCTCCTGGAGAATGCTCCCCATAGCCTGCAGAAAAAGGCAGGTCCGACAGGCGAAGAGGGACTGGGCGCACAATCACAAAACAGTCCAGCGGATGCGGATGGGCTGGTCAAAGTCGCAGAAGGGACCGCAGCCAAAGCGAGCGTCGGGAATGCGGCAGGCGGGGGCGCTTCCACCAGTCCGGTCCCCCCTCTGGATTCCACGAATGCCGGGACCCGCTCAGCCAGCCAAACCCGGCCCTCTTTAGTCGCCCGCCTGGACCCCAGGGCCAAGATTGTGACTTTCCTGCTGGCCATGCTGACCGCCTTTTTCATCAGCACGCCTCTCCAGCTCCTTCTTGGCCTATGCGCGACGGCCGCCCTGTTCGCGGCCGCCCGGGCCCCAATGCGTTCGATTCTGCGCTCGGTCAGGGCCTTCCTGGTTTTGATGGTCTTCCTAGCCGTCCTGAACCTCTTGGTCACCCGCAGCGGGCATGAGCTGGGCCGTTGGGGACCGCTCGTGGTGACCATAGGTGGAATCTGGGTGGCCGTGCTCTACTCCTGCCGTTTCACCTTGATCGTCCTCCTGGGGGCCCTGCTGGTCCAGACCACGACTCCCACGCAGATGACAGACGCTTTCGCCTCGCTGTTCAAACCGTTGACCCGGTTGGGCTTGCACACCGACGAAATCGCGATGGTGCTCTCCTTGGCCCTTCGATTCATTCCCACGTTGGACCAGGAGATGCGATCGA
Source organism: Bifidobacterium actinocoloniiforme DSM 22766 (assembly GCF_001263395.1). Taxonomy (NCBI): domain Bacteria; kingdom Bacillati; phylum Actinomycetota; class Actinomycetes; order Bifidobacteriales; family Bifidobacteriaceae; genus Bifidobacterium; species Bifidobacterium actinocoloniiforme. Next base: position 848,748 of record NZ_CP011786.1, read on the forward strand.
TCATCGAATCGCAGGCGGCCCGAGGCGGTTCAATCGAATCCGGCGGTCCCTCCATGCGCCTACATGCGACCATGGCGATTACCATCCCAGTCTTCGCTGGGGCCCTTCGCCACGCCGACAACCTGAGCCGGGCCCTTGACGCCCGTTGCTACGAGGGCGGGCGTGGACGCACTCATTACCGCCTCCTCTCCCTGGGCAAGACGGACATGGCCTTCATAGCCCTCATGCTGGCTTACGTACTCGCCCTGATTGCCCTCGGGTTGTTTTAAAGACAGCGGAAGCTGGCAGAGGGCTGGGTAGAGGGACCGAGGACACCACTGCCAAGCACGCCTGAAACAGCCTCGTTGGAGGGCGCCACCAGCAACGGGGAGACACCCCCGCGACGAGGGCATGCCCACTCAGCTGCCTCGCCTGCGCATATCTTGAACGAGCCTGAGTACAGGCAGAGGGTCGCGACGAATTACTCGTCGCGACCCTCTGCGTACGTCTCAGGATCTCGCTCCCCGCCTACCGGGGACTAGTCACTGAGCGCCGTCACCCTGCGATTCTCCGGTCTCTGACGGATTCCGTCCAGCCTCCAGCCTGTCAACTTGAGCCTCGTCAGCCGCTAGGTCAGCGTCAGGCGTGGCTACGGCAGCCCCCACCAGCTCCGGCTCGCGCCCATCCGAATCAGCCGCGTGCTTGGGCCCGTCGAAGGGCTTGCCCTTGAAAGTGAACTCGCCCAGGATGCCCTCGCCCTCAGCGTCCACCATGACCGACTCGTTGTCGGTCAGGTCGCCCATCAGGATCTTCTCCGACATGGCGTCCTCGATGTCGCGTTGGATGACGCGGCGCAAGGGGCGGGCCCCCAAGAGTGGGTCGAAGCCCTTCTCGGCGAGCAGGTCCTTCGCCTTGTCGGTCAGCTCCAGCGACATGTGGCGCTCGAAGAGCCGGTCGTTGAGCTTCTTGACTTCCAGGTCCACGATCTGGCGCACCTGGGGCTCGGTCAGCTGCTGGAAGACGATGATGTCGTCCAGACGGTTCAGGAACTCGGGCCTGAACTGCTGCTTAAGCTCGCTGGTCACCTGATCCTTCATGCGCTGGTAAGACGTCTCCGTGTTGTTGCCCAGGTTGAAGCCGGTGTTGGCCGCCTTGGCGATGTCGCGGGTGCCCAGGTTAGTGGTCAGGATGATGATCGTGTTCTTGAAGTCCACGGTCCTTCCCTGGCCGTCGGTCAAGTGTCCATCATCCAATACCTGCAAGAGGGTGTTGAAGATGTCAGGGTGAGCCTTCTCGATCTCGTCGAAGAGCACCACGGAGAAGGGCTTGCGACGCACCTTTTCAGTCAGTTCGCCACCCTCCTCGTAGCCCACGTACCCCGGAGGCGCGCCGAAGAGACGCGAGGACGCGTACTTCTCCGAGAACTCTGACATATCCACCCTGATCAGGGCGTCCTCATCGTCAAAGAGGAACTGGGCCAAGGCCTTGGCCAGCTCGGTCTTGCCGACGCCGGTCGGCCCGGCGAAGATGAAGGAGCCTGCGGGCCGCTTGGGATCTTTGAGTCCCACGCGGGTGCGGCGAATCGAACGCGACAGGGCGGAGACCGCCTCGTCCTGGCCGATGATGCGCTTGTGGAGTTCGGCCTCCATGCCCAAGAGCTTCTTGGACTCGGCCTGGGTAAGCTTGAAGACCGGGATGCCGGTGGTTGAGGAAACGACCTCGGCGATCACATCCTCGTCCACGACCATCTTGACGTCGGACTCGCCCTCGTGCCAGGCCTTCTCCTTCTCCTTGCGCTCAGCCTCCAGCTTCTCCTGCTTGTCTCGCAGCTCGGCGGCCTTCTCGAAGTCCTGGTCCTTGATGGCCTGGTCCTTGGAGTCGTTGACCTTGGAGATCTTGGCGTCCAGCTCCTTGAGCTCAGGCGGAGCGGTCAGTCGCTTGATGCGCAAGCGGGCGCCAGCCTCATCCACCAGGTCGATGGCCTTGTCCGGCAGGTTGCGATCCTGGATGTAGCGGGCGGAGAGCTCGGCGGCGGACTGAAGGGCGCCATCGGTGATGGTCACATGGTGGTGGTGCTCGTAGCGCTCCCGCAGACCCTTCAGGATCTCGATGGTCTCGGCGATCGTAGGCTCGGGTACCTGGATGGGCTGGAAGCGCCGCTCCAGGGCCGCGTCCTTCTCAATGTACTTGCGGTACTCTTCGGTCGTGGTCGCGCCGATGGTCTGAAGCTCGCCGCGGGCCAGCAGGGGCTTCAGCATGTCGGAAGCGCCCAGGGCGCCGTCCGCCGAACCAGCGCCGACGATCGTGTGAATCTCATCGATGAAGAGGATCACGTCGCCACGGGTCTTGATTTCCTTCAGGACCTTCTTCAGGCGCTCCTCGAAGTCACCGCGGTAGCGCGAACCGGCCACCATGGAACCCAGATCCAGCGAGTAGACCTGCTTATCCTTGAGCGTCTCGGGCACATCGCCCTCATGGATCTTTTGGGCCAGCCCCTCCACGACGGCGGTCTTGCCCACGCCAGGCTCGCCAATCAGGACCGGGTTGTTCTTGGTACGGCGGGAGAGCACGACCATGACGCGCTCAATCTCCTTGGAGCGACCAATCACCGGGTCCAGCTTGCCTTCGGCGGCCTCTTGTGTCAGGTTACGGCCAAATTGGTCCAGGATAGCGGACCCGGTCTGCCCACGCTTGTCCTGGATGCCACCGGCGTTCGCCAGGTCGCCCTTGTCGGAGCCGGAGCCTTCGTGGCTGCCGCGGATCATGTCAATCGTGGCCGTGCGCAAATCGCCCAGGTCCACACCCATCTTGATCAGAACTTGGGTGCCCACACCCTCACCCTCACGGATGAGGCCCAGGAGGATATGCTCGGTGCCGATGTAGGAGTGGCCGAGTTGCAAGGCTTCACGCAGGGAGAGCTCCAGCACCTGCTTGGCGTGCGGGGTGAACGGGATGTGCCCGTTGGGCGCCGCGTTGCCCTTGCCGATCATCTCCTCCACCTGCTTGCGGGTGGCTTCCAGCTCAACTCCCTTGGAGGCGAGCGCCTTGGCGGCTACACCGTCGCCTTCGCGAATCAGGCCCAAAAGCAGGTGCTCAGTGCCGATATAGTTGTGCTGAAGGGCCCGGGCCTCTTCTTGCGCCAGTACAATGACGCGCCGCGCACGGTCGGTAAACCGCTCAAACATACGTGTCCTTCCCTAGAAGACTGCTACTCACTCTACCGATTTGAGATGACGAATATTCACCCGGCGCCGTCTATTGCGCTCTTAACGCAAAAACCCTACTGACGCTTGGTCCTGCGCCGCCTGCGAACGGTCTCCGGCTCGCTGTGGGGGCTCTCTTGGGCGTCGTCTTCGGCTTCTTCGGGCCCCTCGTTGCTGATTTGCTCGATCAACTCCACCTCGGGCCGTTCCTCGCGCGGAGCCTGGCGGACCACATCGATATGGAGGTCGTCAAAGGCCGGAGCGGATTGCACCCAGAGCGGGGGCGCCTGCGGCGGGTCGATCTCGGAGTGCTCGCCGCAGCCGTGGTCCAGGGCGACGACCTTGCCGTCGTCCGGGCTCCAACGGTTGGCGCAGACGCCGAACATGGTTCCCAGTTCGCCTTGAATAGGGATCATGAAACCGCAGGAAGCGCAGGTGGCGCCTTTGGCAGTGCGCGTGGACAGTGATTTGGGCCCCCGCTGTCCTTCGTACCAGCGCTTAGCGGTCTGGGCCCTGCCCAGGGGGCTCAAGACGTGCCGCCTCGTCAGGGCGAATCGCTCGACCGCCGAATCCAGGTCCTGCTTGGAGGCGCGCAGCCAGTCCCGTTCAGCCTCATCCTGTTCGCCCTGGTCGCTTCGCTCGTCCGCTTGGTCGGGCTGATCCCCAGCCTTCTTGAAAATCGCGCCACCGGCGTCGACCAGCTCCTGCGAGCCCTGAACGGTTTGCTCAGCGTCCTTCTGATTCCCCTGGCTCTCGCTTTCGTCTTGCGCGGCGGACTCGTAGCCCTTGTCGCCCGGCTGGAGGCCCGGTTCAAGCCTAGGGTCGTCCTTCTCGGTGCCCATCGCATCGGTCACCGACAGGTCGGAGGGAAGCAAGCGGTCCTTCCAAGGCACCCAGGCCGGCGGAAGGATGGCGTCTGAACCAGGGACCAGGGATGACTCATCGACCGTCCATCGATCCAGCTCGGCGTCGTGGAAGAGGGTGACCGACCACAGCCAACCCTCATAGCCCTTAATGAGGGAGGCGAAACGGAATTCGCTGACCCCATCCTCCCCCTCGCTGGAGCCGATGAAGTCACCAACCTCGCTGGGATCGGACGCTACTGACAGGGCCACGTCCCTAGCCAGGTCCTGGGGGTCACGTTGATCTTGGGGCATCGCCACACCTTCGCCATCCGCCTCGACCGCCAGAGCCAAGGCACCCGTCATTATCCATCGTCTTTGTCGTCCGCTGACCGCTTGACCAACCGTTCGGACCGCCCATTCAGGCCGCCCGCAGTCAGCCGCTAGACCTGCACGTCGAAGTCGTCCGCCACCGCGCGCAACAGGGCCGCCAGCTTGCGCGACTCCTCGTCCGCCGGGTAGCGGTGACGGCGCAAGTGGCCACCCGCCGAATCGAGCAGCTTAATCAGGTCCTCAACGATCGCGGCCATGTCGTCCGGTTGAGGACGGGTCGCCTTGACCAAAGAGGGGGCGGACCCGACCAGCTGGACATCCATGGCCTGAGGTCCTTTGCGGCCTGCGACCACGGAGAAGTCCACCCGGGTGCCCTTGCGTAGGGTCTGCACTCCAGCGGGCAGGGCCGAGGCCGGCAGGAACACATCCTCCCCCTCGTCTCCGGTTATGAATCCAAAGCCGCGCTTGGCATCGTACCAACGCACTTTCCCGCTGGGCATGACTACTCTCCTTCAGTTGCATAGGCTCGTAGCGGGCGAGCCTGTTGCGCCCCACCGCCGTAATACCACCAGTCTATCTCAGACAGTATCCCTGATAGAGTAAGCGCCCCACTCGCCAAAGCGACGGGCCTCCCGCCCCTACAGATGCGTTGGCCGCCGCAACCCGGGGGTTACGGCGGCCAACGTGAATAGGGACTCAGAGCGTCACCGTTCCCCGTCCTCCCGCCGTTCGTCATCCTCACTACGGGCTGCCGGGGCGCCCCAGCCTTTGACTGCCTCATACGCCGTGTAGGCGGTCACCAGCAGCAGGCACAGGGAAAAGACGGCCGTGGACCAGGTAAGGAGAGTACCGTCACGAGACGCCTCCCATAAGGACTGGATCAGCCAGACCGCACAGGCCACAGCGGTGAAACCGTATAGCCTGGCCCGCGATCGCTCATTAAGTTTCATGTGCGTTCCTTTCCTCATGCACCTAATCCATTGCCCCGACCGGCCGGGTCTGGACCGGTGTCACCACTCCAGACCCGAGCATCGACGCTAGCGGCGCCTTCGGGGCGCGGTTCAGCTCTTCTTGCGCTTAGAGATGATGTCGACCGCTACGGCCAGCAGGAGCACCAGGCCCTTGATGGTTTTCACAATGGCTGTGTCCACACCCATAATCGACAGGCCCTGGTTGATGACACCCATCACGAAAGCGCCGACCACAGCACCGGGGATGGTGCCGACGCCGCCAGCCACGGCCGTACCACCGATGAAGCAGGAGGCGATGGCATCCATCTCGAACTCCATACCGGACTGGGCGGTGGCCGAAGCTAGGCGGGAGAGCATGCAGATGGCGGCCACAGCGGACAGGAAGCCCATGTGGACGAAAAGGATGAAGTCAACACGCTTGGTGTTGATGCCGGAGAGAATGGCGGCCTTCCGGTTGCCACCCACGGCGTAGACATGACGGCCGAAGACCGTGCGGGTCAGGATGAAGTTGTAGACCAGCACCAGCACGCCCACGATGACCAGCATGATTGGGATGCCGCCCTGAGTGGCGTTACCTGAGGAGGCCAGCAGGTAGGTGACGAACAGGATGGCCACGGAGATTACGGCGATCTTGATAATCGTCAGGCTCATGGGCTCGGGAATCAGACCAACCTTCTCGGCCCTGCGGCGCTTGGACAGCTGGCTCCAGGCGTAGGCCACGATGCACAGCAGACCGACCACGACCGTCAGACCGTCGAACTGCCCCCAGAATCCGAAGATGTTGGGCAAGTAGTTGCGGGCGATACCGCGGAAAGCATCGGAGGTGATCGGGACAGACTCGCCAACGATGACAGTGGCCAGGCCACGGAAGATCAACATGCCAGCCAAGGTGGTAATGAAGCCGGGGATACCCACGTAGGCCACCCAGAAGCCCTGCCACATGCCGATGATCACACCCACCAGCAGCGACACCACGATGGCCAGCATCCAGTTGACGCCCTGCCGTTCCATCAGGATGGCGCACACGCCGCCGATGAAGGCCACTAGCGATCCAACGGACAGGTCGATGTGGGTGGCGATGATGACCATCACCATACCGATGGCCAGGATGATCACGTAAGCGTTCTGCTGGATGAGCGAGACGAAACTGTTGGGCTTGAGAAGCACGCCCTTGGTCAGCACTTCGAACACCACCACGATGACCAGCAACGCCGCCACGATGCCGTACTGCCGGGCGTTGTTGGCAATGGTCGCCAGGAGGCCATTGCCCTCCTGCTTCTGCTTGGCCGGGCTGGCCGGACTTGCGGTTGCCGAGCTCATGATACTGCCACTTCCTTTTCCTTGGTCATACCCTTCATCAGGTATTCCTGGGTAAATCCATTCTTATCCACGTTGTCGGTGATTACGCCTTGGCTGACGGTGTAGATGCGGTCGCATATACCGATCAGCTCGGGCAGTTCGGACGAGATGACGATGACGGCCTTGCCGGCATCGGCCAGCTGGTCGATGATCTCGTAGATCTCATACTTAGCGCCCACATCGATGCCTCGGGTGGGTTCGTCGAGGATGAGGATGTCCGGGTCGGCGATCACCCATTTGGACAACACCACCTTCTGCTGGTTACCGCCCGAGAGCGTGTCCACGCCCTCGTCGATGTCGCGGCACTTGATGCGGAACTCGCGCCGGTACTTCTCGACTTCCTTGACCTCCTCATTGTCGTCCATCACGCCGTTCTTGCTCATGCGCTTGAGGGAGGCCATGGAGGCGTTCTCGCGAATGTTCTGCAGCAGGTTGAGCCCGTAGACCTTGCGGTCCTCGGTGGCGTAGGCCAGTCCGGCGTCGATGGCGGCCTGCACATTGGGCAGATTCACCTTCTTGCCCTTGATGTAGACCGAGCCGGAGATGCCCGAACCATAGGAGCGCCCGAACACGGACATGGCCAGCTCGGTACGGCCGGCGCCCATCAGACCGGCGAGACCGACGATCTCGCCGGACCTGGCCTCTATGTTGGCGTGGTCGACCACCACTCGGCTGGAGTCGAGCGGGTGGTGGACCGTCCAATCCTCGATCCGGAAATACTCGGGACCGGGCTTGTTGGCTGGATGGTCGGGATACAGGTTGGTCAGAGGCCTGCCCACCATCTTGCGGATGAGCTCGTCCTGGTCCAGCGGCGTCTCCTTGGTCACGAACATGGTCCCCACGGTCGAGCCGTCTCGGATGATCGTGACGTTGTCGGCTATCTGGGCCACCTCGTTGAGCTTGTGGGTGATAATGATGCACGTCACCCCGTGCTCGTCGCGCAGCTGGCGCACCAGGCTCAGCAGGTGGGCGGAGTCCTCGTCGTTCAGGGCGGCGGTGGGCTCGTCCAAGATGAGCAACTTGACGTTCTTGGACAGGGCCTTGGCAATCTCGACCAGCTGCTGCTTGCCGACACCCATGTCCATGATCTTGGTGTCCGGGTCGTCGGGAAGCCCCACCCGCTCCATCAGCCGCTTGGCCTCGGAACGCGTGGCGTTCCAGTCGATTACGCCGCCCTTGGCCTGCTCGTTGCCGATGAAAATGTTCTCGGCCACCGACAGGTAGGGGCTCAGGGCCAGCTCCTGGTGGATGATGACGATGCCATCGGCCTCGGAGTCCTTGATGTTGCGGTATTTGCACGTCTTGCCGTCAAAGCTGATCGTGCCGGTGTAACTTCCATACGGATACACACCAGAAAGCACATTCATCAGGGTGGACTTGCCCGCGCCGTTCTCACCGCAGATCGCGTGGATCTCGCCACGCTCCACGGAGAGGTTCACCTGGCTTAAGGCGGTGACCTGACCGAATGTCTTGGTGATGCCATCCATATGCAAAATGGTGTCTGAATCAGACATTTCATCACTCCTTGTTGGTCTGAATACGCCCGGCGGCGGCACCTGACGCGATGCGCGCCGCGGGGCCGGGATGGCGGGGCGGCCTCCATCCCAGACCGCCCCGCCTCAGCGGCTATTGGGCAGCGACGTCGCCCGAGACCAGCTTGTCGAATCGATCCTGGGTGAGATACTTCGCCTTAACCAGGTCGGGCAGGTTGTCCTTGGTGATGTTCTGCGGGTCGAGCAACTCGGAGGGCACGTCGATGGTGTTGTTGTTGAACTTACCGTTCAGGCCGGTGACCTTCTTGCCCTGCGCGATCTCCATCACCATGTCGTACACGGCGTTGGCCAGCTTGTTCACGTCCTTGAACACGGTCTGGCCCTGGGTGCCCTTGGCGATGTTGGCCACAGCGATCTCCATAGCGTCCTGGCCGGTGATGTAGGGCCAGTTGGCGCCGCCAGGCTGCATGTCGGGGCGCTTGGACTGGATGGCGTTGATCACACCCTGGGAGATGCCGTCGTAGGGGCTGAGAACCGCATCCAGCTTCTCACCATGCGCGTAGCTGGAATCCAGGATGGATTCCATATCCTTCTGGGCCTGCTCGGCTTTCCACGACTGCACGGAGATCTTCTGCCAATCCGAAAGCTTGAAGTCCTTGTTTACGCCGCCGCCGTGGTTGGAGGGGCTCACCAGCACGCCGGACTTGAAGTAGGGCTGCAACAGCTGCCAGGCACCCTTGAAGAAGTACTTGGCGTTGTTGTCGTCGGGCGAGCCAGAGAAGAGCTCCACATTGAAGGGGCCCTTGGCGCCGGTCTTGAGACCAAGCTTGTCGATCAGATAGTTGGCCTCCAACACACCGGTCTGCTCCAGCTGGAAGGTAGCGTAGTAGTCGACGGCCTTGGTGTTCATGATCAGGCGGTCGTAAGCGATGACCTTGGCGCCGGCGTCGTGGGCCTTTTCCACGGCCGGGCCGACAGCGGTGCCATCCTTGGAGGCCACGACCACGATCTTGGCGTTGTTGTTTACCATATTCTCGATGTCGGCGTTCTGCTGGGCGGGCTTATCGTCAGCGAAGGAGAGGATGACCTTGTAACCGGCCGCCTCCAGCTTCTTCTTAAGGTTGTTGCCGTCCTTGTTCCAACGTTCCTCGGACTTGGTTGGCATGGAGATGCCAATGGTGGCGCCCTTCTCTATGCCTCCCTGGGCCCCGTCCGCATACTGGCCTCCACGGGTGTGGCTGCAAGCCGACAACGACAGGCAGGCGGCGACACCCACGACCACCGCGAACGCTTTCTTGGTCAAGTGCATCTTTGTACTCTCTTTCCCCATCTTGTTCGGACAAGCACCTGCGCTTGCCAGCCCCCCGATGAGATGGCGGGCATAAAGATAAGAGTATCGCTTTATGTTAAGTTGTCAAACTCAATAACGCCTATAAACTGGTTTTGCATTTTAAAACCAAATACAATACCGCTGCCCCTTTCCCCCCGCGATATCCTGTGCACCTAGGCAACCCCAACAACCGCCCGCGAAAGCGCTACACTTGAGTGTCATGGCACGTGCATTCGGTTCTCAAAGCTCCCTACGGGAGGGCAACCGTGCCTTGATCCAGGAGGCGATCACCAGGTTCGGCGCCATGACGCAAGTGGAACTGGCAGAGACCACTGGGCTGTCCACTGCCACTGTGTCCACCTTGGTGCGCCAACTGGTCGACGAGCGGCGCCTGGAGACGCAGAACACCATACGGAACGGGCGTAGGGCCACGCTGGTAGCGCCAGCCCGCAAGGACGGGCTACTCGTAGGCGTGCACATCGGTGAGCGCGAACTCCTGATCGACGTGATTGACTACTCCAAGACCATCCTGGCCAGCCACCGGCTCCCCCTCGCCTTCAGCCACAAGGCCGATACCACCATCGAGCGAGCTATCATCCTGATCAACGAGACTGTGCACAGCATCGGCGCCTCACCCAACGAAATCAAGGGCGTGGGCCTGACCGTCGCCGCCCCGGTCGACTCCATCCGGCACGTCATCGCCGTCCCCGGCATCCTCCCCGGCTGGGACGGCATCGATCTAGCCGGTCCGTTCGGAACTGCGCTGCAAGTGCCGGTGGTGGTGGACAACGACGCGAATGCGGGCGCCATCTGCGAGTTCAGGATGGGCGCCACGGTCGGCAAAGGCAATTTCATCTACGTTGACGCGAGCAGCGGCGTTGGGGCCGGAATCATGGTTAACGGCTCCCTCATGCGCGGTGTGACCGGATTGGCCGGGGAGATCGGGCACATCCAGGTCGACCCCCTGGGCTCAATCTGCGCCTGCGGCAACCGCGGATGCCTGAACACCGTCGTTGGCGAGGAACGGCTGATCTCCCTGCTCAGCGTGACCCACGGCAACATGACCTTGGAAGACCTGGTCGGCTCCGCACTGGCCGGCGACCCCGGCTGCCGCAGGGTCATATCGGACGCGGCCGTGCGCATCGGCACGGTGACCGCGGATCTGTGCATATCGGTGGACCCCGAACTCGTCGTGGTCGGCGGCAGGCTGGCCACCGCCGGCGACATGTTCCTGGACCCCCTGGCCGAGGCGCTCCAGCGCTTGCTGTTCCCTAACGCTTTGACCCCTATACAAGTGGTATCCTCTCAATATCCACTGGATGCGCCGGCACTGGGGGCCGCCCTGCTCGTCATGGACAGAGAGGACAGGCCACCAGCATGAGACGACGGTGGATGGCGTGCCAATGATGAGGCGGAACATGACACAAACAGCTAACACACCACTCTTGGAACTCCGCGACATCACCATGCGGTTTGGGTTCATCGAAGCACTCAAATCAGTGGACTTCACCATCTTCCCCCAGGAGGTGGTCGCTGTGGTCGGCGACAATGGCGCCGGTAAGTCCACACTGATGAAGGTCATCGCCGGCCTGTACCAACCCACGAAAGGCGATATCCGTTGGCGGGGCGGGCCGGTAACAATCAGCAATGTGCATGAAGCTGACTCCATGGGCATCGGCACCGTCTTCCAAGGGCAGGAGTTCTGCGAGAACCTCAACGTTTCGGACAACCTCTTTCTGGGCCGAGAACTCACCAGAAGGGCTGGCATCCGTGACGACGAGGCCATGCGCTCACGCTCACGCAGGATTCTGGACACCTTCGCTTCCTCGATTGGCATCGGGCAGTCCATCGCCTCCCTCTCGACCGGGCAGCGTCAGACGGTGGCCATAGCCCGCACTTTGCTCAACAACCCCAGCCTGGTGCTGCTGGACGAACCGACGGCCTCCCTATCCGTCATGCAAACCGCCGAGGTGCTCACCTACATCAAACGGCTGCGGACCGAGGGGCGCTCGGTCATGATGATCTGCCACGACCTCCCGGACGTGTTCGCTGTGGCGGACCGCATCGTCGTGTTGCGCCAGGGCCGGATCAACGGCGTGCACAACACCGAAGACACCAGCTACGAAGAGATCATCGCCCAAATCGCTGGCGTCGACACCGACGGCGAGGGGCCCGGCGCCCATCCAACCAAGCGCAAGCGGACCGACCATCAGGGGCGCATGCTGATCGACAGGAGTATGCGCGTCAAAGCCGCCATATCCCGGACCGGGGAGGGTGGCTGACCGACCAGAGAGACTGCGCGCCGCCCATCCACCCTCCTACCACCGATCGTAAGGAAACCGCCATATGTCCACTTTCGACCTCACCATCATCATCTGCTCCACTATGGCCGGCCTGGTCATCGGTGGCCTGTTCGGGGCCTTACCCTGGAAGCAGGAGCAGTTGAGCGACCGCCAGCAGCGCATGCAACAGATGACCGGGTTCATCGGGCTCTGCGGCGTGCTGGCACTCATCCTGACCCGCCAAGACGCCGCCTCCTGGGCTCTCATCATCGCCATGATCGCCGGCGTCGGCCTGGTGCGCATACCGCCCTTGTACGCGTGGATCATCAAGCGCTTCCCCGTCTGCCGTCCCACCAGCAAGAAACACAAGTCACGCACTACTAAGAAGGGCAAAACCGGCAAGCGCTGAGCAGGGGGGCATTTATTCCGGTGGCATCCCTCACAAAGCGCCCGCCGCGGTAACAAGACCACGGCGGGCGCCTCCTACTCTCTAGTGAACGGCGGAATGGCCGTATAAGAAACCCGCCAAAGCAGCCTCTGGATCCACTCAGCGGGCCTAACTCAGTCAGCGTCCCCCTGTGGCGTGGCGGCATCCACTCGCCCCTGCGGCAGCACCACAGTGAAGGTCAGGCCACCGCCGGGCGTGGCCGAAGCGCAGATGAGGCCTTGGTGGGCCTTCACAATCGAGCGCACAATTGCCAGTCCCAGTCCGGTGCCACCTTTAAGTCGAGCCCTGGACGGGTCGGCGGTGTAGAAGCGCTCGAACAGGCGAGGTAAGGCCTCCTGACTAGCGCCGGGCCCGTGATCGCTGAAGCGCATGATCACGTAATCACCACCGTTGTCGGCACCAGCAGGACCGGCTGCCTGGATCAGGGCGTCCAAGGAGTCTTCGCTGGGCGGCATGAAAGTCAACCGCCCCGACTCCCAGGGCAGCGAAATCCGGCCCAAGCCGATTTCGACCGGGCTGTCCGGTGGGGTGTAGCGGTGGACGTTGCCGATGATGTTGGTCACCACCTGCCGCAGACGGGTGGGGTCGCCGACCAAGTCGATGCGCTCCCAAGGAGCCTTACGGAAGACGAATGCGTTGCCGCCGCCCTTTGGAAGGTCCAGCAAACCACGGGTGATTTCGCGGTCGGGGTCCAAGGCGTGCAGGTCATCCACCGCGTCGTTGACCAAGGAGGTCAGGTTGACGTCCAGGCTGGTATCCACTCCCCTGCCTTCATCCATCCGGGCCAGGGAGAGGAGGTCCTGGACAAGCTCGGTCATGCGGGTGGAAGAGGCCTCGATATGCCCAATCGACTCGTCGGCCCGCTCCAGGGCGCCAGGCAGCTCCCTTTGCATCCGGTAGAGCTCGGCGTAGCCATGGATGGCGGCCAAGGGGGTACGCAACTCATGACTGGCGTCGGAGACGAACTGCTTCATCTTCTCCGTGGTCGCCTGTTGCTCACGGAAACTACGCTCGATCCGGGCCAGCATGGCGTTGAGGGAGGCGGCCAGGGACCCGACTTCGGTGTTGACAGGACCAGCTGGGATGCGCCTGGAAAGATCGCCGGCGGCAATCTTGGCCGCGGTTTTCTCCATGCGTTTAAGCGGGGCCAGCGTATTCTGAATCAGGAGGGCCGCGATCACCGCCCCCAACAGCACGATCAGGATGCCGACCATCCAGCAGTATTGGGTCAGAGCATGGATCGTGTCTTGTTGGTCGCCCAACGACAGGCCTATGAACAAGACCCCCTTGCTGACGCCCATGCCGCCCGGGTCGTCCAGGCTCCAGCGCATGGCCACCACCCGCCAGGGGGCGTTGGCGCGTTTAAGGCCGTCTCGGTCGACGGGCCCGTCAGTGGATTTGCTGATCACCGCCGGCGTGGTGAATGGTTGCCCCATCTGCACGCCACCATCCTGGCCGTCGGCCGGCAGCTTGGGGACGGACACCACGCCGTTGACCCGCATGGGGTTCAGGTCGTCGGAGATGATGACCATGTTACTGTCGCGCACTTGCAGGAAGTAGTCAGTGGGCCCCAGCCCATGCTTGCTTAAGTCCTCGCGGTTGAGCAGGGTGGCGTTGCGGATGCCCAGTTTGGCCTGTCGAATCAGCTGGGTGTCGGTCTTTTGCAGGAGATAGGTGCCCGCCATCTGGCGAATGGCCAGGGAAATGCCGAGTGTGCCCACAACCAGCAGGACCAACATGGAGACAATCAGCTTGGTGGTCAGGGGTATGGAATCCAGCAGCCTCTGACGGGACTGGCCCTCCTCTGTGCCCTGGCCCTCCGGCGCGGCGGTCGAGGCGACCGGAGAGGCGTGCAAGGAATCGCGGCCTTGAGCGCTCATCGCTCGTCCATAGAGCCCTTAGGGCCGCGAATCATGTAACCAATGCCGCGCTTGGTCTGAATCAGCGGCTCAACCTTGCTGGATCGGCCGTCCGGACCGGTAACTGTGACGCCATCCACTTTTTTGCGCAAGTATGAGATGTAGGATTCGACGATCGCGGCGTCGCCGCCCCAGTCATACTGCCAGACATGGTCGAGAATCTGCGCCTTGGACAACACACGTCCCTCATTGTCCATCAGGTAGCGCAAAAGCTTGTATTCAGTGGGGCTCAGTTCAATCGGCTGACCAGCTCGGGTCACGTCGTGCGAGTCCTCGTTGATCTCCAGGTCGCCTACGCGCAGGATCGGACTATCCTCAGCCTGCTCGTGGGTGCGCCGCAGGATGGCGCGAATCCTGGCGACCACCTCCTCCAGGGAGAAGGGTTTCGTCACGTAATCGTCGCCACCGACTGTGAGTCCCATGATTTTGTCCTGCGTGTCGTCGCGCGCGGTGAGGAAGAGAATCGGGGCGGAGACGCCCTCTTGCCGGATGCGGGAGGTCACAGTGAACCCGTCGATGTCGGGCAGCATGACATCCAACACAATCAGGTCCGGCTGCGTGCGCTCGATCACTTCGATGGCTTCGGATCCCGAGGCTGCGGTCGTCACCTCGAAACCGGCGAAATGCAGGGAAGCGACGAGAAGGTCCCGAATGGATGGCTCGTCGTCCACCACAACGATGGATGCTTCAATAGGCTTGCTCATAACTCTAGCGTGCCGCCTGCTCCTGAGCGTTTCCTGTATATTCACTGTGACGTCCCAACCGCTTCCTTTGGCGACGCCGACGGAACCACCAGATGACCGCCGCTGCCACCAACAAGGCCAAGACCACCCCGCCGACAGCGACCCAACGCAGGGTCGTCCGCCGCTCATGGTCACTCTTGGAGCGATCAACCTGGCGCATCAACGCCTGGGCGGAACCCACCCAGTCCGGCGTATCCTTGTCGCTGATGGGACCCAAAGCCGCCTGGGAGAGGTCATCGACGGTGGACTGCTCCTTGAGCCAAGCGTCGGAGTTGGCGGAGACCGCCACGACCAGTCTGCCGTCCTTCGAGGCCACCGCCAAAAGGACCGTGTTCGCTGGTGGCTTGGTTGATTCCAAGACCTGGCTGGCCCACTTGTCCGGGTTGCTGCCCGGGTAGAAGGAGGGCAGGTAAAGGAGGCGAACATGGACGCCGGTCTTGCTCTGGGTCTCATTAATAGCGTCAGTGACCGCGCCGACGTTCGATCCCAGAAGGTTCTGGGTATCGGTTATCTGGTCGGTCAGGGCGCCAACCTCCCCCTTCTCGCCGGTGGAGCCAGCAGCCCTAGCGGAAGCAGTTGGGACAACCAGGGACAGCAAAACCATGAACACGACCAGAAGGCAGGCGAAAAAGGCCGTGAAGAGCTGATTGCCCCTGACCCGGGGCGAACGCTTATCCACATCGCCCGCGCGAGTCCCACATTCGACCACATGCTCCCGCAAACCGCATCCACCGTCCTCACACGTCATAGGGTCCACTGTAGCGGCAGATATGGAAGGGCTGGAGGCCGCCCAGCGTACGAACGAAAGTCACAAAAGAAAGGAAGGCTTCATGCCTCAGTATCAAGTGGATTCAGAACAGATCCAGTCCGCGGGTTCCGCCGTCTCCTCCTCGATCGCGTCAATCAGGGACGCAGTCAGCGGGATGTACTCGAACCTGGACAATCTCCAATCGGTGTGGACCGGCGCAGCGGCCAGCCAGTTCAACGCGGTCGCGGCCCAGTGGCGCAGCGCCCAACAGCAGATGGAGCAGGCCTTGGAGGGCATGCAATCCGCTCTGACCCAGGCCTCCTCGGTCTACTCGGACGCCGAAGCCCAAGCGGCCCGGCTCTTCGCATCCTCCTGAGACCCTACGGTTTTTCACCCCCCGGTCGCCGGACGAGCCCGGCAGCCGCAGAAGACCCCGGTCGGATTCGCCGGACCAGCGCCATCGCGTTGGCCTCGCGAATCCGACCGGGGTCGTGTACGGGGCCGTCTAGGAACGACCCCTTAAGCCCTATGCAGGAAGCTTCAGGCTCAGTAGCCCATGTCAGGGTTGGCCGGGGCAGCCGGAGCGGCAGGCTCAGGCTTGTTGGCCACGACAGCCTCAGTGGTCAGGAAGAGGCCGGCGATGGAGGCCGCGTTCTGCAGGGCGGAACGGGTCACCTTGACCGGGTCGGCCACGCCGGCGTCCAGCATGTTCACGTACTCGTTGGTGGCGGCGTTGAAGCCCTCACCAGTGGGCAGGGTGCGAACCTTGTCGATGACGACATCGCCGGACAGACCGCAGTTTTCTGCGATTTGCTTAATCGGGGCCTCGATGGCGCGGAAGACGATAGCGGCGCCAGTGGCCTCATCGCCCTCGAGCTTGACAGTGGACTCCACCTTGGCGGAAGCCTGAATCAGGGCCACACCACCACCGGGCAGCAGGCCTTCCTCAACAGCCGCCTTGGCGTTTCGCACGGCGTCCTCGATGCGATGCTTGCGCTCCTTGGCCTCCACCTCGGTGGCGGCGCCGACCTTGATGACGGCCACGCCACCGGCCAGCTTGGCCAGACGCTCCTGGAGCTTCTCACGATCGTAATCGGAGTCGGTGTTCTCGATCTCGGCGCGAATCTGGGCCACACGAGCCTGGACTTCTTCCTTGGAGCCGCCGCCGGAGACGATGGTGGTCTCATCCTTGGAGACGATGACCTTCTTGGCGGTGCCGAGCACGGAGGTGTCGATGGAGTCGAGCTTCAGACCCAGCTCATCGGACACCACCTGGGCGCCCGTCAGGATGGCCATATCCTGCAGCATGGCCTTCCGGCGATCCCCGAAGCCAGGGGCCTTGACCGCGCAGGAGTTGAAGGTGCCGCGAATCTTGTTCAGAATCAGGGTGGGCAGCGCCTCGCCGTCCACGTCCTCGGCCACGATCAGCAGCGGCTTGCCGGTCTTCATGACCAGCTCAGCGATGTGAACCACGTCCTGCTGGCTGGACACCTTGCCCGAGGTGAGCAGGATGTAGGGGTCATCGAGCACGGCGGTCTGGTCGTCGTTGTTGGTCACGAAGTAGGGGGCGATGTAGCCCTTGTCGAAACGCATGCCCTCGGTGAACTCGAGGTCCAGGCCGAAGCGGTTGTTGTCCTCGACGGTCACGACGCCGTCCTGGCCGACCTTGTCCAGGGCCTCGGCGATTTCCTGGCCGACCTCGGGGTCAGCGGCGGAGATAGTGGCCGTGGCGGCGATCTGCTCCTTGGTCTCGACATCCTTGGACTCGGCGATCAGTTCCTTGACGATGGCGTCAGCGGCCTTCTCGATACCGCGACGCAGGGCGATCGGGTTGGACCCGGCGGCCACGTTCTTCAGGCCTTCGTGCACCAGGGACTGAGCGAGGACGGTAGCGGTCGTGGTGCCGTCGCCGGCCACGTCGTCGGTCTTCTTAGCGACTTCCTTGACCAGCTCGGCGCCGATGCGCTCGTAGGGATCTTCCAGGTCGATTTCCTTGGCGATCGAAACGCCGTCGTTGGTGATGGTCGGAGCGCCGTAGGACTTATCCAGCACGACGTTGCGGCCCTTGGGGCCCAGCGTGACCTTGACGGTGTCGGCCAGCTTGTCCAGGCCGGCGAGCATTCCCTGGCGGGCTTCCTCGTCATACGCGATGATCTTTGCCATCTGTAATCCTCCAACATGGCTTGAGTGTTCATGTCCACCCTGGGCGGGAGCGAAGGGCCAGCCGTCAGCTGCCGACTTATCACTCTCACGCTTCGAGTGCTAAGCACGAGATTAGCACTCGACGACTCCGAGTGCCAACCCCGCCCAGTCGAATACGCTTGCGGCGAGAACCGCGGTCGCACCGCATCACCTTTGACCTCAATGAGCGGCCCAAACCCGGGGCGGCGCATCTGGATGGGCTTTCGCGCCAAAGCTGTCGGAAATCCGAGAAAAACGTGCCCGTCCGCCGCTCCGTCCACCCGAGCCCACGGAAAAGCACGGCCTCACTCCAGGGGTTCGACGCCGAGCCCGAAAACCCGCACCCACCGCAACGGCATATCCAGAGTCCAGGCGAAGACACGACCGTGACCGAGCCGGGGTCGTCCGCGGGCACGAAAAAGGCCCCGGCACCAGCCGGAGCCTGCAGGGAATCCCAAGTAGGGCCCGTTGCTAAAGAATCAGATCACGCGAGCGGTCGTGGCCTGCAGACCCTTCGCGCTCCTCTCGACTTCGTACTCAACCTTGTCGCCCTCATGAAGAAGCTTGTGAGAGTCCGGCGAGTCAATCGCAGAGTAGTGGACGAAAATGTCCTCGCTGCCATCATCGGGGGTGATGAAACCATATCCCTTTTGATCGCTGAAGAATTTCACAGTTCCTTGTGCCATAACTAACTTCCTTAATATAAATCGCTGTGTCACAGCAGATACGAAACTGACCGCAGCTGCCAAATCAGCTCTTTCAGTTTATCCGACCAGTAGGAAGAAACGCCGAAGCGGGACCGCGATTTTCCACTCTCCCACCGCTCCCGGTTCAGTTGCGCAGGACCGCGACGATAGGGGCCGACGCGCTTGGAACTTGCTGGACGCTGGCGATGCCCAGCGTCTTCGCCACGTCCTCGGCGGTCGCTTTGTCGCTCTCGTTCTGGTACCAGACGACACTGGCCGGGGGCAGCTGCCCTGTCGGGTTGTCCGCGGTGACGCTCGTATAGCCGGCGGAGACCAAGGCCTGGCGTCTGCTAGCGGCGTAACCGGTGATTGAGGTTCCGTTGATCACCCGCACCTGAGCCGATTTATTGGCCACAGGAGCCGGCGCTGGCTGCTGAGTCTGACTGGCCGCAGGCGAAGGCTGGGCCGACTGGGAGGGAGCTGCTTGGCTCGGGGACTTGCTTTCGTTGCCTTGCTGGCCCTGCGCCCCATTGCTCTTCGCCCGCCCGGCTTCGACTTTACGGCGGACCTGGTCAACCTTGGCGGAGCTGGTCTGCTGGTGCTGCCAGGGCATCTTGCCACCAGAGACGACGGTCCAAGCGCCCAAGCCGCACAAGACGGCCAAAAGGATAATGACGATGACAGGGACCACCCGAACGGCGAGCGAGCGCGGGCCACGGTGGACCCCGACCGGCCCCTCCGGCGGGTCATCGAACTCGTCCGGCGTGTACGGCTGGTAACCGGCGTTCTCGTCGCGTTTGCTTGCCATAGACCGACCTTCCTCCGTCCGTCCGCCATGCACCAAGGCGTGCATCCTCCGGACACGTATAAGGCACAGTCTAATAGTCAGCCCGGTCAGCAGTCCGAAAGGCCCACCCGGCAATCGCTGATTGGACACATTATAGTTACAGCATATGGAGCCGATGGAACAAGCGGGGCTCTTTAACGAGCCCGAAGACCCGAAGACGCAGGACCAGCAAACCACTGAATCGACGACGGGAGGTGGCCCGGCAGCCAATCGTAAGCCCCTGTCCGAGCTCATCGAACCAGGCTGGGCGCGGGCGCTCGCCCCCGTTGAGCCTCAGATTCACCGGATGGGGGACTTCCTGCGCTCCGAACTGGCCCAAGGCCACCGCTACCTGCCGGCCTCCAAGAACATCCTTCGGGCCTTCACGATTCCCTTCGACTCGGTCAAGGTCCTGCTCGTGGGCCAGGACCCCTACCCCACCCCCGGCCATCCGGTGGGACTGAGCTTCTGCGTGGAGCCGAATGTGGACCCAGTGCCCGGAAGCCTGCGCAACATCTTCACCGAACTGGTCTCCGACCTCGGCGTAGCCCGTCCCACCAACGGCGATTTGACCCCCTGGACCCACCAGGGCGTCCTCCTGCTCAACCGCTGCCTGACGGTGCGCGTCGGCAAGCCCGCCAGCCACCGAGGCAAGGGCTGGGAGGAAGTCACCGACGCCGCCATCCGGGCCCTGAACGCCCGCAAGGACCCGCATGGCAAGCCCAAACCCCTGGTCGCGATCCTGTGGGGCAGGCAGGCGCAAAGCCTCGAGCCCCTGCTGACCAACGCTTACGTCATCAAATCGCCCCACCCTTCACCCCTGTCGGCCCGCTATGGCTTTTTCGGCTCCAAGCCTTTCTCACGGACCAACGAAGCCCTGCGCTCGATGGGGGCTGAGCCCGTGGATTGGCGGCTGCGCTAGGAATCGGCGGGGTCCCTTTCGTCAAGAAAGACCGCTAGAGTACTGCCTATGGCTTTATTCCCTCCCAGACAAAACACCGGCACTCCCACGTCGGCCAGTGCCGCCATGCCTCGAGCAGCGGCCTCGCCCACTCCTTTGAGCCGGGACGACTTAGCAAGGGCCAGCGCGTTAGCCGACCAAATCCGTTCCCGCTTCGCTTCCACCCTGGTAGGCCAGGACGACCTGCGCGAAGCCTTGTTGGTCACGATGGCCGCCTCCGGCCACATCCTGATTGAATCAGTGCCAGGCCTGGCCAAAACCACGGCCGCCCAGACCCTGGCCTCCTCCGTCTCGGGCTCCTTCAAGCGGGTGCAGTGCACGCCCGACCTGATGCCATCCGACCTGGTAGGCACACAGGTCTTCGACTTCTCCAGGCAGACCTTCTCCACCCAGCTAGGGCCCATCCACGCTAATTTCGTGCTCCTGGACGAAATCAACCGTTCCAACGCCAAGACCCAGTCCGCCATGCTGGAGGCTATGGCCGAGGGGGCCACCACGATCGGCGGCCAGCGCTACCCCCTGCCCCAGCCCTTCATGGTCATCGCCACCCAGAACCCCATCGAGGAGGAAGGCACCTACAACCTGCCCGAAGCTCAGATGGACCGGTTCATGATGAAAGCGGTCATGACCTATCCGAACGCCGATGAAGAGACGCGGATGCTGCACATGCTGACCAGCCGAGGCACCGACATGCCCCAGGCGGACCAGCGGAACATGCTGTCCCTGGATGACGTGCTCTTCCTGCGCCAGGCTGCCCGCCGGGTGCATGTGGCCGAGCCGATCATGAGGTACGCGGTCGACATCGCCGCCACCAGCCGAGGCGCCGGGAGCCGGCCCATCCAGGGCCTGTCTTCCCGCGTCCGCCTGGGTGCAAGCCCCCGAGCCTCAATCGCCCTGGTCAGGATCGGACAAGCCCACGCCCTGATAAGCGGCCGCGACTACGTCATACCCGAGGACCTGAAGGAATTCGCCCACCAAGTCCTGCGCCACCGCATCCTACTGACCTTCGAGGCCATGGCGGATGGGGTGACCAGCGAACAAGTGATTGATACGATTCTGGAAACGGTGCCCGCCCCATGATTCGGCCCGCACCCAACCAGGACCCCATCCGCCGCAAGATCGAGGCCCTGAGCACCCAATTGAGCCTCCCGACCGTGCGACGGGCCTTGGGAATCCTGGAAGGTGAGCATCCTTCGGGCGAGCGTGGCTCCGGCTACGATTACCTGGGCGTGCGGCCCTACGAGCCCGGGGACGAGTCCCGGCTGATTGATTGGCGCTCCTCCGCCCGCATGGGCCGGCCTATGATCACCGAGCGCGAGCGCCTGACCACCAGCCGCGTGTGGCTCCTGATGGACGCTGGCGCGCAAATGGGGGCGACCACCCCCTCCGGAGAGAGCGCGGCGACCGTCGCTGCCAATGCCTTGAGGATGTTCGCCGCCCTCTCCCTGCGTCGATCGGACGAGGTCTCCTTGGTCATGGCAGACGCCGAATCCATCAGGAGGCTGCCCAGCCGGGGCGGATTCGCCATGTTTGAGCGGACACTCGACCAAGCCCTATGCAAACCCATGCAGGCCCGACGCAATCTGGACGCCCTCCTCGACTACGCCCTGCGGGTGCGCGACCGGAACGCCCTGGTGGTCCTGGCCACTGACGAGACGGCGATTGGCGAAGGGCAGATGGACGCCATCCGTTCCCTCGGCCGCACCCATCCGCTCAGCGTGGTCAGCGTCGCCACCGTGAACCCCTTGTCCCCTGCCTCCGGCTTCCCGCGGGTGGTGGACGCCTCCAGCAGCCGCCAGGTGCCCGCCTTCCTGCGCGGGGCCCGCCAAGGTCAGGATGTGGACACCCACCGGCACTACCAGGCGCTGGCACTCAAACGCGACCTGGCCCGGTCGGGCGCCACGCTGATTCGTTCCGGCTCCAGCCAAGGCATGTTCAACCAGTTCGTTCGCCTCCTGTCCACGGCCCTTGCGGCCTCGGGCCCTTCGGCTGCGCCCAGCTGGCTGACGGCAGGAGGCGCCCTATGACCCCGGCCTTGCTAGCCGCCCAGGCGGGCCCCTTTACGGCCGCCCTTCCCCAGGGCAAGCCTTTGCCTCCGTTGGACACCTGGCGGCCCTTATTGGTCGCGGGAGGCCTGTGCCTGCTACTGGCGCTGGGCCTTGCTGCGCTGATTGTCGTCCTTTCCAAGCCGCGCAAGGCCGCGCCCACCCCCCAGGCCAAGCATGTGACAGCCCCAAGCAAGGAACGCTGGCATACACGCATCGACCAGGTGGTGACCGACCACGCTCAGGGACGCATCGACCAATCCCAAGCCATGAGCCAGCTGGCGGAGATCGTGCGCGCGTTCGCCTCAGAGGCCAGCGGCCAGGACCTGACCGCCCGGACCCTGGCCGAATTAAGCCGACAGCCCCGCACCCGGAGCAACCGAAGGCAGCTCGACCTCCTGCGGCAGACGATCGCCGCTCTCTATCCGCCCGAATTCGCCGACCCCAGCGTCAACCGTCAGGCCTATGAGGCCCAGGTGCCCCAGGCCGCCCAGTGGGCTTCGGCCCTAGTGGAAGGTTGGCGGTGACTGGTATGGCGAACCTGACTTGGCGCTGGCCCTGGCTCATCGCGGCCCTGGGCCTGGCCCTCATCGTGATTGCGTCAGCCACGCTCCTTCTGACCCGGAGGCGGGGGGCGGCGAGCGCAAAAGACCATCCCAGGCAAGGCACGGCCAGCGTGTGGAGCCTTGACGAGGACCTCAAGACCGAAACCGCGGCTAAGGCGGTCCGGCTCTGGCGGAGGATGAACCGTTTAGGCGCGCTCCTGCTCGCCCTGAGCCTGGTCCTTACCACGCTGCTGGCCGCCCGTCCCTCCGACGTGGACCGGAACAGGGAGACCGGCAGAAGCCGCGACATCGTGCTCTGCCTGGATGTCTCCGGCTCCACCCTGCCCTACGACCGCCAAGTGATCGAAGCCTACCTGAACCTGGTCAACGACTTCCACGGCGAGCGCATAGCCCTGAGCATCTTCAACTCCACCTCGCGCACGGTCTTCCCGCTGACCGACGACTACGACCTGGTGACCCGCCAGCTCAAGCAGGCGGACACCATCCTTAAGGGAGTGCAAAGCCAGGATGACATCGACAAGATGAGCGACAAGCAGTACCAGGCCATCTCGGACTGGCTGGAAGGCACGCAGGACCGCAAGGACACCACCTCCCTGATCGGGGATGGCCTGGTCTCCTGCGCGGCCATGCTGCCCGGCTTCTCCACCAGCGTCAATGGCGCTGGCGCCGCCGCGAAGACCCGCTCGTCCTCGATCGTGCTGGCCACCGACAACGTGGTTTCAGGCAATCCGACCTACACGCTCCAGGAGGCCCTGGAGCTCACCCACGCCGCCGGCATCGGAGTGGACGGTCTTTACTCGGGGCCAAAGCAGAGCGAGGGCGACCCCCCCACCCAGCAGATGCGGGCCTTGATCGAGGGGCAAGGTGGAGTCTTCCTCTTGCAAGGCTCCGCTGATTCGATCGCCTCGCTGGTGGAGCGCATTGAACGTCGGCATGGGGGCGACCTGCAATCCATCCGACGCTCAAGCCTGGTCGACACCCCGCGCTGGTGGGCCCTGGCCCTGAGCCTGGCCCTGGGCGCCTACCTGATCGCGGTTTGGAGGCTGAAGCGATGAACGGATGGACGCTGGCCCCCTCCCTGGGCTGGATCGCCGGCGGCGTGTTGACCGCCCTTTTGCTTGCGGCTGCGGTCTGCGGGCCCATACTCCGCTATAGGCAGCGCGCCAGCTACGACGCCAGCTGGCTGACTGTGGGCCGGCGCAGCCTGATCGCCCTGGTCATGGCCCTGATCGTACTGACGCCGAGCCAGGTCCAAACGACCAGGAACCAGGCCGTTAACGCAACCGACGTCTATGTAGCGGTCGATGTGACTGGTTCAATGGCCGTCCAAGACGCCCACTACGGCTCCCAGGACACCATCAGCCGGTTGGACGCCGCGAAGCGGGCCGTTTCCGACATCACCCAGTCCTACCCGGACGCCTCCTTCGCGGCCGTACGCTTCGGCTCCTCAGGCACCCTGGATCTGCCGCTCACCCCGGACGGCCGCGCCTTGGGCAACTGGGCCAGGAACCTGACGACCGAGCCCACCGACCTGTCGGCCGGCTCAAGCCTGGATGCGCCGCTCGACCCGCTGGTGCTGAGTCTGAAGGAGACGAAGGACCGTCACCCCGATGACAGAATCGTGCTTTACCTGATCACCGATGGAGAGCAGACCTCCGCCAAGAGCCGACGCTCATTCTCCACGCTCCGGGCTTATTTGGATGATGCTTTCACGCTGGGAGTCGGCTCCGCACAGGGTGGCAAGGTGCCGGTCAGTTCGCGTACGCCCAGGCAGGGGGCCCAGACCGGCGCCCAGGACTGGGTCAAGGACCCAGCCACCGGGCAACCGGGCATCTCGAAGATGGATGAGGGGCAGCTCAAAGCGATGGCCGACGAGATGAGCGGTCACTACCTGCCGATTGACGCCAGCCATACGCTCAAGGACGGCCCTGCGGTCAAGACCGCTCAACGCTATCGGGTGCAGGTGACCCACGGCGAGCGAACCCGGGTCACGCCCTGCGTCTGGCCGCTGGCCCTGATTCTCCTGGCCTTGCTGGCCTGGGAGATGGTCGACTGGATCCGCACGTCGAGGAGGCTCTTATGAACGACGGCCATCAATCCTCACTCCGCGCGATGACCGGGAACGGGCCCGAACCCCGCGCCACTTTCAGGCTCCGGGTCATCCTCGGCGTCCTAGCCTTGGCCCTGCTGGTCGTCAGCGGGATCGCCCTATGGAACGCTCAGGCCGTCAGCTCCTACAACCAGGCGTCCGCAGCCCTGAGCGAAAACCTGAGCCAAGCGGCCAAACCCACCGCCGATGCCAGCAAATTGAAGGTCGCGCAGGGGCAAGTGGACGATCTCTTCGGCCAGGCAGGACAGGGCCGCGCAATCCTCCTTCCCGGCACCAGGCAGGCCATCGACCGCAACGCCGCTCTCTCCCGTCAGCTGACCGCCGCCTTGGACCAGCTTGACCAGCAGCAGTCCAACGGCTCGCAGGCCCAGCAGGGACAGAACGCCTCGGGAGCCAAGAGGAAGCAAAGCCAAGAGCAACAGGGACTGAGCGACGAGCAAAGGCGGAAGGTCGAAGAGATGCTCAAGCGCAACCAGGACCTTCAATCCGCCGCTCCCGCCCCTACGAGCAAGCCCTCCTCCCCTAGCGGCCAGCAGGCCAAACCCTGGTGATTCGCCCCTCCCGCACGTTCGACCACAGGCCCTGAGCGCGCTGACCGCCACATTCGACCACATTGTCCGGGCGAGGTCGCCCTGCGCCCTCCCGCAGGGTGGAATGGGACCATGAGATTCATAAATCGAACCGGGCCCAACCCCCTTGAGCAGGGCGCAGCCGGTTGCGCCTGCCACGGCATCGTGCAGGACAGCCAAGACATCGTGACCCAGACCGTGCGTCGCAGCCAGGAAGCCCTGAACCTGACCGAGACCGCCATAGGTTCAGCCCAGGCGCTGGACTGGCAGGGGCAGGCGGGCGAAGCCTTCCGAGCCGCGCTGGGGCGAGCGGCCGAATCGGCCCGCGGTCAGGAGGGCTTACTGGAAGGCACGGCCGCGGCTGCGAGCAGGGCGCGCTCATGAGCAAGTCCATCACGTCCACGATCAGCGGCCATGGCCTGAGCCAAGCCGACCTGGCTGAGTTCTGCGCAGCGGCGAAAGCCCTGTGCGCCGGCGGCGACGACCTCAAGGCAGCGGCCAGCGCTTGGGGTTCGCTCAGGAGCGAGATGATGACCCAGAGCGGAAGGCTCCTGTCTGCCCCCTGCCGCATGTTGGCCCCCACTCCCCCCGGCCACGCCGACTTCGATTTCGTCCTCCTCTCCCAGCGCGGCGATGACCACAGCGTCGCCTTCCATCGGTTGTCGGACCAATTGTCGTCGATCGCGGATGGGCTGATCACGGCTTACTCCCTGTACTCAAGCGCCGAGGATCGGACGAGCTCGCTTATTTCCAAACTTCTGGACCTGGCCTTCCAAGCCGAACCCCTCGTGTGCGGTTCCTCGGCCGCCGCGATGGCTATCGCTGGATCGGCATACAGCAGCCTGCGCGCAGGAACCGGGCTCCACATCAACTGGGCCGACGTGTCCCACCGCACCAGAGGCAGCCAGGAGCGCTTCCTGAACGGTCTGGCGGGTTGGCTGAAACATTCCTCGCCCCTTGGCGTCATCCTCGACGACAAGGATCAAGGGCCGAGGGGGAGCGTAAACGCGATCTCAGGCAAGTTCTCCATCCTGACCTCGGCGCTGACCCGCCTGGTGCAGGGCGACAAACTGACGGTCACCCAAGTCGAGCCGCAAGGGCGATTCCTGAGTCGGTCCAGCTCAATAAGCGAAGCCCTGTCCAATCTGCAAACGCTTGGCGACGGCGGCAAAGGCATCGGCTACGGCACGGTCGCGGTCCAAAAGTACCGGCACACGGACGGCAGCATCGGATGGGTGGTCACCATCCCCGGCACCGACGGCAAGCCCGACTCGCCGATGGGCTGGGAGCAGAATTTGGAGTTGATGAGCTCCCGGGGTGACCAGCGCGAACGGGCCGCTTCCGCCCGCCTGGTCAGTCAAGCCCTGGAGCGGGCCGGCGTGGGCAGCAAGGACCAGGTGGCCTTGGTGGGCCACTCCCAGGGAGGGATCGTGGCCGCGGCGGTGGCGTCGGACCTGGGCGGGCGCTACAACATCAGCCATGTGGTCACCGCCGGCTCGCCGATCGCCAACCACCCGGTGCCCTCCAAGACCTGGGTCACATCCGTGGAGATGGATGATGAGCTGGTCTCCAGCCTCGACGGTTCCCGCAACCCCCAACGCGACAGCTGGCTCACCGTGCGCGGCAGCTCCGGTGCCAGCGGCACCCCTGTCCCCCATAGCGGCACGCAGGCCGAATTAACGCATGGGATGAGCTACCAACGAGCGGCCTGGCAGAATGCCGCAAGCCAAGGCACTCCGGCCTTGAACCGGCATGACCGCCATTTCAGGCAGATCACCCAAGGCAGTCTTGAGGGCACCATGTACTACCAGGGCCGGATGGGCCATTAAACCTCCCGGAAACGGCCAGCCGGGCGCGACGTGAGGGTCGCAGCGGTTGAGGCTCTCGCGTAGTCTAGGGGGCATGGACTTGACCACCATTGAACCAGCAATCCCCTTGAGCCCGTTGGATGGGCGTTACCGTCGGCAGACCGCGCCCCTAGTTGAATTCCTGAGCGAAGCGGCCCTGAACCGGGAGCGGATCAGGGTCGAGGTCGAATGGATGATCCTCCTGGCCTGCGGTTGCGAGGAGAACGGCTTCCAGCCTGTCCTGCAAGGTCTGGAACCCCTGAGCCCGGCCCAACAGGCCTACCTGCGGTCCATACCGGAGGACTTCGGCGAGCATGGCATCAAGGCTCTGGCCGGCATCGAAGCCAAGACCCGGCACGATGTCAAGGCGGTCGAATACTACATCGACCTCCAGCTGGACCAGGCCCCGCAGAGCCTGAAGGGCGGCGAGCGGCTGGGCCGGCTCAAGCCCCTCGTCCACTTCGGCTGCACCAGCGAGGACATCAACAACGTCGCTTACGCCCGTTCGATCAAAGGCGCTGTGGAGCGGGTATGGACGCCCGCTGCCCAAGGCCTGGTCGACCTTCTGTCCAGCATGGCCCAGCGGCACCGGTCCCTGCCCTTGCTGGCCATGACCCACGGCCAGCCGGCCACGCCCACCACCCTGGGCAAGGAGCTGGCTGTCTACGCCCACCGCCTGCACCGGCAGCTCAAGCAAATCCAGAGCCAGGAGTACTTAGGCAAGTGGAATGGCGCCACCGGCACTTACGGTGCCTTCCAGGCGGCGGCCCCCGAAGTGGACTGGATCGCCCTGTCCCAAGCGTTCGTGACTGGCCGCATGGGCCTGGTTTGGAACCCATTGACCACCCAAATCGAATCCCATGACTGGCAGTCCGAGCTCTACTCGACCATCAGCCACGCCAACAGAATCCTGCATGGCCTGGCCGTTGACATGTGGATGTACATTTCGCGGGGGGTCTTCGCCCAGGAGCCAGTGAGGGGGGCCACCGGCTCCTCCACGATGCCCCACAAGGTCAATCCCATCCGCTTCGAGAACGCGGAGGCCAACCTGGAAGTCTCCTGCGCCCTGCTGGACAGCCTGGCCACCAGCTTGAGCGAGAGCCGCTGGCAGCGTGACCTGACCGATTCCTCCACCCAACGCAACATCGGCTCGGCCCTGGCACACAGCCTGTTGGCCCTGGACAACATGACCGTCGGCATGGGATCGGTCCACCCCAACCAAGAGGCCATGAAGGCCGAGTTGGAGGACAACTGGGAGGTGTTGGGCGAGCCGATTCAGACCGCGATGAGGGCCGCCGCCCTGGAAGGCCGGCCCGGCATGGACCAGCCCTACGAGCGGGTCAAGGAGCTGATGCGGGGCAAGACTATTGGCAAAGCCCAGGTCGAGGGCTTCATCCGGGCTTTGGGCTTGGACTCGCAAGCCCAAGAACGGCTGGCCCAACTGACCCCGGCCACCTACACGGGCCTGGCCGACGAGCTGGTGGATTTCGAGCGCCTATGAAGGACAGCCCCAAAACACGGACCGACCAAGCCCCGCACATAGAGGACACGCCCCCCCGCCGGGTTCACGACCTAGGCGACCTGATCCGGGCCACGGCCGGCTTGGTTTCGATTGCCATAATCAGCCTGATTGCGGTCTACCTGCGCGGCGTGGCCTCCGGCGTCGAATCCGACGTGCACAAGGCCGGCTCTCGGATGGACTGGCTGGCCGACGTGCCCACCGCCCTGCTCCAGCAGACGGTCACCGTCGCCGTCGTCATCGCCGTGCTGGTCCATCTGCTTTTCAGCCGCGAATGGCTCCAGTCCATCACCGCCCCGCTGGCCCTCTTCTGCGGTTACGGGATCATCTGGATAGCCTCCACCCTCATCGTCCACTCCACCTCCCTGGAGCTGATCAACGCCTTCAGCTCCCAGTCGGCGATCGGCTCGCCTGTCCTCCTGCCGGACATGTACGCGGGCCTGGCGGCCTTCCTAAGCGCCGCCGGACCCCAGCGCATGCGCTCATCGGTCAAGTGGGGCTGGAACGCCCTTTATATCGTCGCCCTGATCATGGTGGTCATCTCAGCCAACTCAATCAGCGCCGTCCTAGTCTCCCTCCTGCTGGGCCGGTCGGTCGGCATGGTGATCCGCTTCGCCGCCGGTACCCAGAACAAGGGCGTCTGGGGAGCCGATCTGGTCCAGACGCTCAAGTCGATCGGTCTCGAAGTGGTCAGCCTGACACGCACGGCCTCAGCCAGCGAAGAAGGCAACCTCCTGGAGCCCACCCTTGACGATGACCTGGTGGAGTCTTCACGCATCTATCAAGCGCGCACCGTTCAAGGTCAGACGTACACGGTTTCAGTCCTAGACGGGCAACTCCATACCGCCGGATACTTGATGCAGCTGTGGCAGTGGATCAAACTCTCCGGCGTCTCCATGCGCCGCGACCGCTCGGTACGCGACTCCAACCAGCACCACATGGCCATGCTCCTCGGCCTCCGTGAGCTAGGCCTGCCCGCCATGCACCCCTACGGCCTAGCCGAGAACGGTGAATCCTCGGTCTTCGTCCTACGCGACGACGAGCGCCTGAATCCGATCGGACCAGGCCAGATGAGCCAGGAAGACGCCCGATCCCTGATGGACTACCTAGCCCAGGCCCATGCCCGTGGCTACACCCATCGACGCATCACCCCTGACGCCCTGGCCCGCGATCAGGAGGGGCGCGCCCTGCTGGCCGGCTGGCAGAACGGGGACCCCGCCTCGTCCTCCGCGAACATGGCCTTGGACAAAGTCCAGCTGCTGGCTCTGGCCGCCTCCCGCATCGGCACTGATACCGCCATTCAAACCGCCCGGAGCGCTTGGGGGGACAAGACCCTGATCTCTTTGATTCCCTTCATCCAGATGGTGGCTGTGCCCAAGGCCACCCGCGCCCAGGGCGAGTGGAGCAAGCAGACCCTGACCGGACTCAGGGAGGCGGTGCGCGCCCTGGCCCCGACCGACACCACGGCACAGGATGGGCCGGTGGTCCTCTCCCGTTTCAGCCTGCGCTCCTTCCTGGCTCTGGTCCTTCTGGTCGTCGCGGTCGTCGTCGTCATCACCCAACTCAACCTCCAGCAGGTCATCGAAGCGGCGCGCAACGCCGATCCTTGGATGGCGGGCATGGCCTTCGGCTTCGGTTGCCTGACCTGGGTCGGCTGCGCCCTGACCTTGGGCGTCTTCATTGACCGTGACAAGCGTCACCCGTTGACCATCCTGATCTCGCAGGTGGCCTCCTCGTTCACCTCGGTCTCGATGCCGGCTGGCGTGGGCCCCGCCTTCGTCAACCTCCAATACCTGCGCCGCAACGGATACAACAACACCTTGGCCACCGCGATCATGAGCGCTATAGTGGCGGTCCAGTTCGCCACCACCTTCCTGCTTCTGGTCGTAATCGGCCTGTTCACCGGTCGCAACACCCTTTCTGGCATGATTCCGACCAACACCCTGGTCATCGTGATTGGCGTGGTCGCCATCGTAACCGCCCTGGCCATGGCCATTCCCTACACCCGCCGGATGATTGTCGAACGACTGCTGCCGATTGTGGCCTCCTACGCCCGGCAGCTGGTTGACGTCCTCACGCAGCCCCGTCGCCTGGCCCTCGCCGCCCTGGGCGCGGTCATCCAATCCGCCTCCCTGGGTTTGAGCTTCTGGGCCAGCTTGATGGCCTTCGGATGGCATACCAATGTGTTTGAAACCACCTTCGTCTTCCTGCTGGCTAACACGCTGGGCTCGGCCGTGCCCACGCCCGGCGGCCTAGGCGCCATTGAGGCGGTCCTGTTCTCGGCCTTCCGCCTGGCCGGCGTCCCCTCCGCCGTGGCCATTTCCGCCACCCTGGTCTTCCGCCTGGTCACCTATTGGCTGCGCATCCCCCTGGGAGCGACGGCCATGAGTTGGCTCGGCAAACGAAACCTGATTTGATGCGCCTTTTTCCGAGGCCGACTGTGCGCAGCAGTCGTGAAAATACCAGCAAAAACCGCGCAAATACGGCATTCCCGACCAAACTGCGCTAATATCAGACATGAACGTTGGGTTCCCGGTCAAAATTGTGGGGCCCCTGAACAAGAAGGATACTTCTATGGCATACAACAAGTCTGATCTGGTCTCCAAGATCGCGCAGAAGTCGAACCTGACCAAGGCTCAGGCGGAGGCCGCCGTCAACGCCTTCCAGGACGTCTTCGTCGAGGCCATGAAGTCCGGCGAGGGCTTGAAGCTCACCGGTCTCTTCTCCGCTGAGCGCGTCAAGCGCGCCGCCCGCACGGGTCGCAACCCGCGCACCGGCGAGACCATCAAGATCCCCGCCTCCTATGGCGTGCGCATCTCGGCCGGCTCCCTGCTGAAGAAGGCTGTGTCCAACAAGTAACCTTCACAGTTCAGCCAAAGCGCCCACCCTCCTCGCGGGGGATGGGCGCTTTTACTATGCTCCTGCCGGAAGAGCGGCGCCCACGCCGTCGCCCCTCCCCCTCATCAAGGCCCTCGGTGCGGGCCCTCGCGCTCAGCGCAGGTAGCGCGAGAGCTCGCGGTCAATCAGCCCGTTGGAGGCGACCACATCGTTGTTGTGCTCCCAGGAGACCGGCTGACCGTTCCACTGGCTGAGCCTGCCCTGGGCCTGCCAGACGACGACCGCACCTGCCGAGACCGCCGGGATGTCCCAAGAGTGGAGCATGGGCTCGAAGTAAGCGTCGTAGGAGCCGTCGGCCACCCGGCACAGGTCCAGGGAGGTGGGGCCCACGCGCTTGATGTCGGCGGGGCGGCCCGCCATCTGCGCGACCGTTTTCAGGGCGCGCTCGGACTCCTTGGGAAAATATGACATGCCGAAGCTGACGACCGAGCCTTTAAGCTCACGCTTCGTGGAAGGCATGATCTTCTCGCGCTTGTCACCGACGGCGGTCCTCCGCACGCGGATGGCCCCCTGGCCCTGCGCCGCCAGATAGGTCAAGCCCAGGACCGGAGCGTGGACCACGCCCAGAATCGGCTTGGCCAGCCCGTCCTCGCCGACCTCGAACAGGGAGACCGTGATCGTCCACTCAGCCATGTTGCGCACGTAGTTGATTGAGCCATCGATATGGCCCAAGCACCAGTAACGGCCACCAGGCTTGCGGTCGCTGCCTTCCTCCTCCCAGAAGCCGTCGCAGGGGTCCGAGGCGACGATTTTGGAGCGGCAATAGCGGATGAGCCGTTCGTCGATCTCCGAGGCGAAGCGGGAGCCGCCGTCGGCGCCCACAGGATTGCGCAGATCGTGGGGGTTGATCTGGTCTTGGAGGGCATGCCGGCCCGCTTCGATCGCTATGCGCGCGGTCCGCATGGTCAACTCACGCAATTCCATATGCTGAAAGCCTCTCTTATTGCCTGCGCCGGCTGGCGTCGCTGGAGGCGGCCTGTCGCGCCAAGGTTGGGCCTGGGTGATACTTGGAATCCTACTCAGGGCCGGCGAGGCCGCAAGCGCGACTGGTTCAGTCGCAGAAAGCCTGACCGCTCAGCCGGGCGCCACGGGCCCAGTCCGCCGCCTTCATGGCCTTCTTTCCCGCAGCCTTGACTTGTAGCAGCTCCAAGGGTTCGCTCTTGGTGCCCACCCAGACGGCCCTCTTACCCAGCGCCAACCGGCCGGGCCCGAGACCTTCGGGCGCCCGCTGGTCGGCTTGGGCCGGGCGGGCTTGCAGCACGTGCAGGGTCAGACCTTGGTCGCCCTCCCCCTCGTGCAGGAGGCACCAGGCGCCGGGCTCGGGCGTGCAGGCACGAATCTGCCGGTCCACGGCGAAAGCGGGCTTGTCGAAACGGATATGCGCGTCCTCGCCACTGATCTTGTCAGCCGTCTCGTAGGCTCCCTGGGGCTGTGGCTGGGGCTGCGCGCGGCCCTCGCTGACCGCCTGGAGGCTGGCGGCCAGGAGCTGGGCCCCATCTTCGGAAAGCCGCCCCAGGAGTTCCCCGGAAGTCTCCCTGGGGCCAATCTCCAGTGTCGACTGAGCCAGGATCGGCCCCTCGTCCATACCTTTCGTCAGGCGGAAGACCGTCGCTCCGGTCACCCGGTCACCGGCCCAGAGCGCCCGCTGGACCGGCGCGGCCCCCCGCCACAAGGGCAGGAGGGAGAAGTGCAGGTTGTACCAGCCATAGTCCAGGGCGTCCAAGACCGGCTGCCGCAGAATCCGCCCGTAAGCCACGACCGCGCCGCAAGTGGCACCGGTCGCTTTGACCTCTTCGGGGAATGAAGGGTCACGCGGGTTGGACTCCAGCACGGGAATCCCCAGCTCTTGGGCCGCCTGCTTGACGGGGCTAGGCGCCAACCTCCTGCCTCGACCTTGGGGCGCATCAGGCCGGGTCAGGACAGCAGCCATATGGAAGTGCTCGGGGTCCCCGGCCAGAAGCCGTAGGGCCGGCACCGCCACCTGCGGCGTGCCTGCGAATAGGATGCTCAAGGGTTCACTCATTGCCATACCCCTCTCATGTATAGTTATGCGCCGCTCCGCCCCCTGGGTTTGGCGGCGGCTCATCGGGCCTGCGGGATGCCCGCGCCCATCTCGATTAGCGCGGTTCTGAACGATGGGGTCCTCGAAGCCGCAATGCCCTCATGCAATCATGCGCCCTCGACGCTTAAGGCCATGTGATACGGCAGGCTCAGGTCAGATCCTTGGGGTCCATGCGGAAGCGAAGCTCGCCACGCCCCCTGGAAGCCGCGAAAGCGCTGACTGCGGTCCGCAGACGCTCTGCCAACTCGTCACGACGCTCGGGCAGCACGCGCACCAGGGCGCGCACCCGGTCGCCCACTCCATCGAGGGCCCGGTCCGTGAGTTTGGACTCGGCTGGTATCGGGACCGGCCCCATCAGACCGGGAACCTCCTCCTTCCCCACGAGGATCGGAGGCAGGTCACCACCGGCGAGAGCCCCAATCGCGTCCAAGGCGAACATGACCGGGTCACGACCGCCCCAGACCGTCGCCGTGGCGACTTTAGGCGGAAGTCCAGCCTGGGAGCGGTCATCCAGCTCAGCCGCCGCCAGCAGGTCCGGCCGCCAAGTGATCAAGGCTTGCGCCAGGGCCGGGTCGCTTTCCCCTAGGATTAAAGCCTGTCCGCCTTCGGCTCGGGGCTTGCAGAGCGCTACCACGCGCATCCACGCGGTCAGCGTGTCCAAACGGGCATCAATGCCAAGCGCGTACAGGGAGGTCCAAGCGTCAAGGATCGCGACGGCCTGGTAGCCGACCGACCCCGGAATCGAGCCTGGGGCCGTGATGACTGGCTCAGCCCCGGGCGTGGAGATGACCAGCCGGGGGCGCTGGTCGATGGATTCGACGATGCCCCGGGGCTGGTTGGGCGTGGAGATGACGATGGGAACGCCGCGCAGGAGGAGGCGGAGCTCCGCAGCTGTGCCGGCCGCGCCTACCCGCACGGTCCGCAGCTGTTCGCAGCCGCAGGTCTTGCAATGCCAGTTCACGGCGGCCTCGCCGCACCAAGAGCAGCGGGGCGCCCGCCCCCGGCCTGCGGCGGACAGGGGTCCCGCGCAGCGCGGGCAGCGGGCTTGCAGGTGGCAGGAAGCGCAAGAGAGGGACTGGGTCACGCCGTCTTGGGGAATGGAAAGGAGGACGGGACCGAGTTCCAAGGCCTTGACGAGCACGGCGACCGCTGTGTGGGGGACGCGGGCGCCGATGGCCGGGTCGGCAAGCCTGGCCAGCTCTTGGCGATTAAGCCAGCGCACCCAGGGCATCCGCGCGTCGACTGCCCGGCGCTCAGGTTCGATGGCTTGAATGGGACCGGTGACGCCGGATGCGGCCTCCCACGCCTCCGGCGAACACTCCCACTGGGAACGGGCTGAGCGGGCGTGCCCCAAACTCAGAAAGACGCCCCGATGGGCTTTCGCCCGCAAGCGGAGGACGCCGCGGGCGTTGGCGTAGGGGGTCATCCCGTCGGCGCTCTGATAGGCCGCATCGTCCAGAATCATGAAGAGGGCCGGGCCTTCGACCGGAGCGTACATGGCGGCCCGCAAGCCGATGATGCAGGGCACCTGCCCGGTGGCGAGGGCCAGGTAGGAGCGGTAACGCTCCGCCGGAGGCATGGACGAGCCCATCAGGGCGAAGTCTCCCGACCAGCCCCCCTGGCCGTCCGGGTCTGGGGAGAATGGCTTCAAGCCCAATGATTGCAAGGCTTGAGAGAGGCTTGCCATGTGCCGGGCATCAGGTAAGACGGCCACTGCCTGCCTGCCCGCTCCCAGAGCCGTGCCCAACGCCCAAGCCATCACTCGCTCCCGGCCTCCGAGGCCAGGCAGGGCGTCTAAGACGAATGACGCGAAACCAGGGAAGCCCAGCGCATCGTCCAAACCCGTCAGCCCCGGGTAAGCCTCCTGCAAGCGTCTGCCGAGGGTCTCCAGGCCATCCCCAGGGCGCTGGGTCCGCGCGGGCTTCCCGTCGCCCGCCGCAAGGGCGAGGGCCTCTTGCTCCTGCTCGATTCGGGCTACCCTGGGCGGCAGCGCCAGACGCAGGATGTTAGCTCTTGTTCCCCCGTAAGCCTTGGCGATGGCAGCGATGTCCCGGCGCATGGAGGCGGAGACCACCACCTGCTTGGCCACCACCCGCTCGATGAATTTGAGCGCCTCGGTAGGGGCGTCGCTGTGTTGGGAGCGGGCCCAGATGACACCGTTCACCAGCTGCCTGCCGAAGCGAACGCGGACCAAGACACCAGGCTTGGCGGCCTCGTCGTCCCGCTCATCCACCAGGTAGTCGAAGGTCCGCCCCAAG
This sequence comes from Bifidobacterium actinocoloniiforme DSM 22766, assembly GCF_001263395.1. NCBI lineage: Bacteria > Bacillati > Actinomycetota > Actinomycetes > Bifidobacteriales > Bifidobacteriaceae > Bifidobacterium > Bifidobacterium actinocoloniiforme. The sequence goes on from NZ_CP011786.1 coordinate 884,926, forward strand.
TGGGGTGCCTGCACGTCCAGGACCACCCGGGCGATAGGAAGCCCTGCGGCCGCGTGCGGCACCCTCTTGCGCGAAGGACGGCGGCGCGGAGGCGCCAGCCCGTCAAGCGCCAGCTGCTCGGCTTGAGGTTGGCTCAAGGCCCTCCTTCATAAGATCAGGCGAGCTCGGCCACCGCTGCTTTCAGCTCGTCCACCTTGTCGGTACGCTCCCAAGTGAAGTCCGGGTCGGTGCGGCCGAAATGTCCGTATGCGGCGGTCTTGGAGTAGATGGGCCTCAAGAGGTCCAGCTCGTCGATGATGGCCGCCGGGCGCAGGTCGAAGACCTTACGCACCGCTTGCTGAATCTGCTCGCGCGTGACGCCCTGCTCGGTGCCGTAGGTCTCCACATTGACCGAAACCGGGTCAGCCACGCCAATCGCGTACGCCACCTGCACCTCGACCTTGTGGGCCAGGCCTGCGGCCACGATGTTCTTGGCCACCCAGCGGGAGGCGTAGGCCGCGGAGCGGTCCACCTTCGTCGGATCCTTGCCGGAGAAGGCGCCGCCGCCATGGTGGGCCGCGCCACCGTAGGTGTCGACGATGATCTTGCGCCCCGTCAAACCAGCGTCAGCCGCTGGGCCTCCGAGGACGAACGAACCGGTCGGGTTGACCAGGAGCCTGTAGCTGCCGTGCTCCACCGTCCGTCCGCATACTTCATCCAGGACCGGCTGAATGACCTCGCGCCGCAGTTGCTCTTCCAGCCAGTCGCGCTTGACGTCCGGGTCGTGCTGGGTGGAGATCAGCACGGTCTCCACGCTCACGGGCCGGTCGTTCTCGTCGTATTCAATCGTCACCTGGGTCTTGCCGTCAGGGCGCAGACCGGGGACGATGTTCTCCTTGCGCACCTGGGCCAGCCGGTATGCCATGCGCTGGGCCAGGTAGATAGGCAGGGGCATCAGCACGTCGGTCTCGTCGCAGGCGTAACCGAACATGACGCCCTGATCTCCGGCGCCTTGCACCTCGTAGCGCTCCTCGCGGGTGGCGACGCTCTCCTCAGCGCCCTGGAGGCGGGCCACGCCCTGGTTGATCTCGGGGCTCTGCTCGCTGATCGAGACGGTGACACCGCAGGAGTCGGCATCCAGGCCGATCCGGGAGCTGGTGTATCCGATCCTGCGCAGAACCGAACGGACCTGCTGCTGGATGTCCGTGTAGCCGGCCGAGCTGACCTCACCAAACACGAAGAAAAGACCGGTCGCTGCGGAGGTCTCGACCGCCACGTGCGAATGCGGGTCTTGGGCGAGCAGGTCATCCAGAATCGCGTCCGAAACCTGGTCGCAGACCTTGTCCGGGTGGCCTTCGGTCACCGATTCAGCTGTAATCAACCGTCGTTCTGCCATATGTGAAACCCCACACTCCTTCTATTGCACATCCCGTCCGCAGGCGTGCCTAACCCGCCTGCCCCCAATGCCTGCCAGGCTTTAGTTGCCTTCGGTCAGGTCATCCTCGCCCAGGGTCTCCTCCAGGAGCCCTTCGTTGATCTCGCGGAAGGCGATGGACAAAGGCTTCTCTTGGTTCTGGTACTCGACCAAGGGACCCACGTTCTGCAGGAGGCCCTCGTTGAGCTGGGTGAAGTAGGAGTTGATCTGCCGGGCGCGCTTGGCGGCGAAAATCGAGAGCGCGTACTGGGAGTCGGTGTGCTCCATCAGCTCGTCGATAGAGGGGTTAGCGAAACCCTGGGGCTGCGGCTCAGTGCCAAAAGATGCCATGAAATGATTCTCCTATGCGGTGGGTGCATGTCTGTTCAACTTCGACGATTTTACCGCCCCGCCTCGATTTATGCGCAGCTGGTGCGCTCGGCGTAGTCAGTCCAGTCCATACTCCCCCGCGATGACCCTCCACAGGGCGTCCGCCGCCTGCTCGACCGTGTCATTGACGATGACGACGTCGAACTCGCCCTGACTGGCCATCTCCACCCGGGCGGTCTCCAAACGCTTGCGCCGCTGTTGGGCGTCCTCGGTTCCGCGCTCGTCCAGGCGCTTGATCAAGTCGTCGAAGGAGGGGGGCGCCAGGAAGACGTAGACCACGTCCAGCCCCAGGCCTTCCGCGCATTGGCGGACGCGGTGGGCCCCCTGAAGGTCAATCTCCAGAATCGTCGGCACGCCTTGGGCCATGTGATCCAGGACCGGCTGCAAGGGGGTGCCGTAGTGAGACATGCCGTGGACCAGCGCGGTCTCCAGGAACTCCCCCGCCGCCTGACGACGGGCGAACTCCTGCTCGCTCATGAACCAGTAGTTGACGCCGTCACGCTCACCAGGGCGTGGGGCCCGGGTCGTGGCGGACACCGAAACCCAAACCCGCGGATGGACCTGACGCAGGCGGGCCTCAACGGTACCCTTGCCCACGGCTGTGGGGCCGGTGAGCACGACCAGGCGCCGACGGGCATGAGAGCCCTGCTCGTCCCCCAGGTCTGGGGCCTGCGCCGCCTGATCGCCGCCTGCCGTCCTCGTCGACACCGTCCTGCCCATCGCCACTGCTCACTCCCCGCCGTATGTGTCTTTGTTTAACGGCCGCAGTGCCACAGCCAGGTTTACAACCCGACGGTGGCCCCGCTTGGCCTTACCTCAAGACTACGCTGGGCCAGCGAACCGGCGTGGGGCGGCGCAATCCCTTAGCCTTGCTCCTTCTCCAACTCGAAGAGGAGGCGGGCATGCTCCTGGATGCTCATGACCTGGTAGTCGCCCTGCTTGACCGCCTCAATCGCCATCAAAACGGCCGACAACTGGGTGGCCGTCGTGAATTGCGGCAGGTCGGCGGCCACTGCGGCCGCGCGGATCAGGTAGCCGTCGGAGCGGGAGTCCCGGGTCGAAGGCGTGTTCAGCACCATGTCAATCGCGCCCTGCTCAATCAGCTCCACCGCATTGCTCCCCAGGCGCTTGAGCGAAGGATCCTGGGGCTCGCGGGCCTCGGGGCTGTCGCTGATTTTGCCGACCAAGGCCACGTCGATCCCGTATCGGCGCAGGACTGAAGCAGTGCCCTGGGTGGCGCAGATGGAGAAGCCCAGCTCGTGCAGGCGGCTGGCGATCATCGGCAGCTGGCGTTTGTCGGCGTCGTTGACCGACAGGAAGACCCTGCCGGAGGTCGGCAGCCCTCCCTGGTAGGCGGCCAGCTGGCTCTTGGCGAAGGCGTGGGGAAAGTCCCGGTCGAAGCCCATGACTTCGCCGGTCGAATGCATCTCCGGCCCCAGCAGCACGTCCACGCTCTTGCCCACCGGCGTGCGGAAGCGCTTGAAGGGCAGGACCGCCTCCTTGACCGCCACCGGCTGCCCAGGTCGGCTGGTCCCTCCGTCATTGCTGGGCAGCAGGAGGCCACGGGCGCGCTGGTCAGCAATCGATTCACCCACCATGATCCGGGCCGCGGCCTTGGCCAGGGCCGTGCCGGTGGCCTTGGAGGCGAACGGCACGGTCCGCGAGGCGCGCGGATTGGCTTCGATCACGTACAGGGTGTTGGCCATGAAAGCGAACTGCACGTTGAGCAGGCCCCTCACCCCGCAGCCTTCGGCTATAGCCAGCGTGGCCTCGCGCAGGCGGGTGATCTGCTTGTCCGAAAGCGTGGAAGGAGGCAAGGTGCAGGAGGCGTCGCCCGAGTGCACGCCGGCCTCCTCCACATGCTCCATGATGCCGCCGATGTAGAGTTCGCGCCCATCGTAAAGGGCATCCACGTCTATCTCGATGGCGTCTTGCAGGAATTTATCGATCAGCAAGGGCGAAGGCAGCCGGCCGGAGACCACCGTATCCGCCTGAGCCTGACTCAGGGCGCGCTCCACGTACTTGCCCAGCTGGGCGTCGTCATAGACGATCTCCATACCGCGCCCGCCCAGCACGTAGGAGGGCCGCACCAGCACCGGGTAGCCAATGGTGTGGGCCGCGTGCTGGGCCTCCACCAGCGACATGGCCGTGCCGTAGCGGGGGGCGTTCAGGCCCTCGCGCTCCAAGACCTGCCCGAAAAGCTCACGGTTCTCCGCCAGGTCGATCGACTCGGGGCTGGTGCCCAGGATCGGCACGCCAGCCTCCTTGAGCCGGGCCGCCAGGGACAAGGGCGTCTGCCCGCCCAGCTGCACGATGACCCCCTTGACCGGACCCATTCGCAGCTCGGCCCGGTAGATCTCCAGCACGTCCTCGAAGGTCAGCGGTTCGAAGTAGAGCCTGTCGGACACATCGTAATCGGTCGAAACGGTCTCGGGATTGCAGTTGACCATAATCGTGTCGTAGTCCCGGCCCAGCTCCTGGACCGCGTGCACGCAAGTGTAGTCAAACTCCACCCCTTGCCCGATCCGGTTGGGCCCCGAACCCAGGATGATGACCGCCTCGCGATCGCGGGGCTTCAACTCGCTCTCCTCGGCATAGGTCGAGTAGTAGTAAGGGGTGGCTGCGTCGAACTCGGCCGCGCACGTGTCCACGGTCTTGTAGACCGGACGGATCCCGTAGTTCCAGCGGAGTTCACGGATCACCGTCTCGCCCTGCTCGCCCATCCCCCTCAGGCGGGAGATTTGCAAATCGGACAGGCCCGCCCTCTTCGCCCGGCGCATGAAGTCATCGTCCAGGAAGTCAGCCTCGCGCACCGCCAAAGCCAGCTGGTTGATCTGGCTGATCTGCTCCAGGAACCAAGGGTCGATTTTCGTGGCTTGGAAGACCTCGTCGACGCTGGCACCGCCCCAAAAGGCCCTCTGAATATACAGGTAGCGCCGCTCCGTAGGCCTGGCCATGGCTTCCAGGAGCCTGTCGACCTCAGCCCGGTCGGGTCGTTCGCCCTCCCAGGAGAAGCCCATGTTGCGCTTGTCGACCGAGCGCATGGCCTTGCCCAAGGACTCCTGGAAGGAACCGGCCAGGGCCATGGACTCGCCCACCGACTTCATCGAGGTGGTCAGCGCGTCATCGGCGCCAGGGAACTTCTCGAAGGCGAAGCGGGGCACCTTGGTGACCACATAGTCGATGGCCGGCTCGAAGGAGGCGGGGGTGGAGCGGGTGATGTCGTTGGAGATCTCGTCCAGGGTGTAACCCAGGGCCAGCTTGGTGGCGATCTTGGCGATCGGGAAACCGGTGGCCTTGGAAGCCAGGGCGGATGAACGGGAGACGCGCGGGTTCATCTCGATGACGATGATGCGGCCGTTGCTCGGGTTGAGCGCGAACTGGATGTTGCAGCCTCCGGTCTCGACGCCCACGCCACGGATGATCGCGATGCCGATGTCCCGCATCCGCTGGTACTCGCGGTCGGTCAGCGTGAAGACCGGGGCCACGGTCACGGAGTCGCCGGTGTGCACCCCTACAGGGTCCACGTTCTCGATTGGGCAGACGACGACCACGTTGTCCTTGCGGTCGCGCATGAGCTCAAGCTCGTACTCCTTCCAGCCTTCGATGCCCTCCTCCAGCAGGACCTCGTTTGTGGGCGAATAGTGGATGCCGGCCCCGGCGATCCGATGAAGCTCCTCATGGTCGTGGGCTATGCCCGAACCGAGGCCACCCATCGTGAAGGAGGGACGAACCACGAGCGGGAAGCCCAGCTCGGCGGCGGCAGCGTCCGCCTCCTCCAGGCTGTGGGCTATGCGGGACTTGGCTGATTCAGCGCCTGCGGCAGCGACCACCTCCTTGAACATCTGCCGATCTTCGCCTCGGTCGATGGCCTGGAGTGAGGCGCCGATCAGCTCTACCCCATAGCGCTCCAAGACCCCGGCGCGCCCCAGCTCCTCCGCGGCGTTCAGGGCCGTCTGCCCGCCCAGCGTGGGCAGGAGGGCGTCGGGGCGCTCCTTGGCGATGATCCGCTCCAGGATGTCGCGGTCGATCGGCTCGATGTAGGTGGCGTCGGCCAGTTCAGGGTCGGTCATGATGGTGGCCGGGTTGGAGTTGACCAGGATCACCCGGATGCCCTCCTCCTTCAAGACCCGGCAGGCCTGGGTGCCCGAATAATCGAACTCCGCGGCCTGGCCGATGACGATCGGCCCGGAGCCGATGACCATGACTGAATGGATGTCTTCGCGCTTAGGCATGGGCCGCGTCCCCCTTTGAGCTGATCATCAAATCCACGAAACGGTCGAACAGGTAGCCGGCGTCGTGCGGGCCGGCCGCCGCCTCCGGGTGGTACTGCACGGAGAAGGCCGGTATGTCCAGGCATTCGAGGCCTTCGACCACCTGGTCGTTCAGGTCCACGTGGGAGACGCGGACCCGTCCGTAGCGGCCGGAATCATACGGGGCCTGGAAGGCCTCGCCAATCGGGGCCCGCACTGCGAACCCGTGGTTGTGGGCCGTGATCGCCACCTTGCCGGTCTTGAGATCCATGACTGGCTGGTTGACTCCCCGATGCCCGAACTTGAGCTTGTAGGTCCCTAATCCCAGGGCCCGCCCCAGGAGCTGGTGGCCGAAGCAGATGCCGAAGCAGGGATGGCCTGCGTCCAAGACCTGGCGCAGGAGGGCCGTCTCCCGCTCGGCCGCGCTGGGGTCGCCCGGACCGTTGGAGAAGAAGACGCCGTCCGGCTCCAGGGCCTCGATCTCCCCCAGGCTGCTGCTGGCCGGCAGCACGTGCACCCGGCAGCCCCGTTCAGCCAGAAGCTGGGGCGTCATCGCCTTGATGCCCAGGTCCATGGCCGCCACCGTGCAACGTGGGGACTTTCCTTGCCACTGGCCGCTGGGCTCAATCGTGTAGGCTGCGGCGGCGCTGACTTCATCGGTCAGGTGGGCGCCGGCCATCTTGGGCGCCCGCCTCACCCGATCCAGGAGTTCGGCGATTGTCAGCGGCCGGCCATCCTCGGCCAGGAGCGTCGGGCCGGAAAAAATACCGGCCCGCATGGCGCCCGCTGAACGCAGGTGCCGCACGAGCCGGCGCGTATCTATGTGGCTGATGCCCACAACCCCTTGGTCGCGTAAATCATCGTCCAAGGAGCCTTCGGATCTCCAATTGCTGACCCTGGGCGAGGGTTCCCTCACCACGTACCCGCAAACCCAGATCCGGCCGGACTCACCGTCCTGCCCGTTGACCCCGGTATCTCCTATGTGGGGGAAGGTCTGCACCACGATCTGATGGTCGTAGGAGGGGTCCGTCAGCGTTTCCTGATACCCCGTCATCCCCGTAGTAAACACGATTTCACCGTATGTCTGGCCCAGTGCGCCGTAAGAGTCACCTGCGTACGCTTGACCGTCTTCCAGGAGCAAGAGGGCCAATTGATTGAGATGACGATCGGCTGCAATGGCTTTGGCATCTTGTAGATTCACCCAAACCCCTTAATCGCAGCGGATGTTCGCAGTAACTTTACTGTGGGCCCTGGATCAGGCGATGAACGGCCGAATGCCAGGCTTTCGCGCGCATGCGACGAACGCGGAGAGGCAGGCGAGGATCAGTGATTGCCGTTGAAGTAGAGGTACCTGGTGTCCAGGGTGCCGTTGGCCTTCTGTTCCTCGCCGGTGTTGACGCTGTCGCCGTCCGGCATCCCCGACCAGTTCGCTATGGAATTGCCGAAAATCTTGATCGTGTAACCGGTGGGCGGCAGGGTGTGCGACTTCGCCCACACGGTCAGGTCCCGCTCCACCCGGTCCACGCTCGACTGCGGCGGCAGCTTCTTCGTAGGAGCGTACATCTGGATGGAGGTCTCCATGACCCTGCCCCGCTCCCCCAGGTTGTCGCTCTGCTCGGTGTTGAGGATGTCTTGCTCGAACATGGGGCGCAGCCTTTGCGCGCTCAGGTTCTCGCCGCTCGTGTACGCGTTGATGATGTCGTCAAAGTCGGGCCCCTCGAACTGCAAATAGAGCCAGGGCGTCTCGTATCCCGCTGAGCGGGTCTTGGAAATGGCCTCAGGCCGCAGGCCGAGCAGGCCGAGCGCCTTGGCTTCGCCGCCCAGGAAGGCGTTGAACTGGTCGTACTCCTGCTGCCAGGCCCGGTAGTACAGGCCGCTGATGATGGAGGCCTTGATGTTCTGCCAGAGATCCTCCGGATCGCCTTTGATGTGGCCTTGCTTGTCCATTTTCACCTGGACCGCCACAGTGAACTGCGGGTCGGCGCAGGACACGTTCACCTGGGCTCCGCTGCTGGTAGGCCACACCGCGTTCACCTTCACTTCCGTGTTCCAGTGGTCGTGCATATAGGAGACCACCATCCGCTTGATCTCCTCCTGCTGGTCTTGGACCGGCTGGCGCATGCTATCCGAGTCCTCAGGCTTGAAGCCCCCACCGGTGTAGTCCTGCACCGGGGTCATGGCCACCTTCTCCGGCAACCGCATGGTGGAGCCGTCGGATGGCTTGGAGCGTCCCATGCGGATCTCGATGCCGCCCAGCGAGCAACCGCTCAGCAGCCCCACCACCAGCAGGCAGGACAGCAGGGCGACGCCACGGCGCAGGAGGGGTTTGAAGCCTCGCGCTGAACCTGTCATGACTCGACCATCCCCTATTACGCAGCCAACTCCCGTCGATTCCCAGGCTCGGCCCGGACCAGCAGCTTGGAAGCCCGGGCGGGACGCTGGGATCTCAGCCCAGTTCGGGGGGAAGCTCCAAACTCAGATCATCCAAGGAGGCACCGGGGGAGGCGGCCTCGTCAGGCCGTTCGGCCGGCGCCTCGGCATCTTCAGCCTGGCTTGCCGCGGTCTCGCTGGCGGCGGGCCCGGAAGCTTCGGCCTGCGCGCCTTCCGCCCGGCCAGGATCGGAGCCTTCAGTTTCAGATTCTGCGGCCTCGGACTGCTTGGCCTCAGCCTGGGCGGCCTCCGCCTCGGCTAAATCGGAGATGCGAGCGGCCTCTTCGGCGCGTTTCCGGGCCGCGTCTGCATCCTCCTCCAGGGACGGCTGATCGCGCTCGACGGCCGAGAGCAAGCCATGCACAAAGGCCGGCGTATCCGAATCGCAAAGGGTCTTGGCCAGGGTGAGCGCCTCGTCAATGGCCACCTTGCTGGGTATCTCCGGGTTATAGAGCATCTCCCAGCAGGCGATTCTCAGGATGTTGCGGTCAATCACCGCCATCCGCCGCACCGGCCAGGAGGTCGAGCGCTCGTTCAGGATCCGATTGATGTCGTCGAAGTGTTTGGCCACGCCGTGCACGATCTGGATTGCATACTCAGGCAGTGGCGTCTGGGCCCCGGGGCGCTTGATGCGCTCCTGGAGCAGGGATTCGATGTCCTGCCCTTTCTCATCCGCTTCATACAGTGTGTTCAACGCCCGCTTACGGGCCGTGGATCGTGCCATCTAAGTTGGGCCCTCAGTTCTCGCGGCCCAGGTATGAACCATCCCTGGTATCCACCTTGACCTTCTCGCCCTCGCCCACGAACAGGGGCACTTGGATCTCGGCGCCGGTCTCGACGGTGGCGGGCTTGGTGCCGGCGTTGGAACGGTTGCCCTGGACGCCGGGCTCGGTCTGGGTGACGGTCAGAATCACGGAGGCGGGAAGCTCCACGGACAGCGGGGTGCCGTCATGGAAGGAGATCACGCAGTCGGTGCCCTCCAGCAGGTACCGCTCCTGATCGCCGATCAGAGCCTCCGGGATGTTCACCTGCTCGTAGGTGGACATGTCCATGAAAACGAAGGCGTCGCCGTCCCGGTAGGAGTACTGCATGGAGCGGTTGTCGACGGTCTCGAACTCCATCTTCATGCCCGCGTTGAATGTACGGTCCACGATCTTGCCTGAAAGCACGTCTTTGATCGTCGTCCGCACGAAAGCCGGACCCTTGCCGGGCTTGACGTGCTGGAACTTGATGACGGTCCACAGCTTGCCGTCCAGGTTGATGACCGACCCATTCTTGATGTCATTGGAAGTCTGCGCCACTGCTTGCCACCTTCTCTTTTCTCGCTTTTGCAACGCTTTTCTGGAAACGCCTCAGGGCCCCGCAGGGCTGCCGGCGCGCATACCTGTTCATTATGCCACGGCAGGTGAACACCACTGCGGAGCCGTTCCTCCAAACGAAACAAGGCCCCGGGCGCACTGAGCGCTCCGGGGCCTTGGACGGCCGCTAGGCCGTCAGCCGTTACTGTCCTGGTACTACTCGATCACCTTGGTGACACGGCCTGAACCGACCGTGTGGCCACCCTCGCGGACTGCGAAGGTCAGGCCTTCCTCCATAGCGACGGGCTGAATCAGCTCGACGGTGAAGGTCGCGTGGTCGCCGGGCTGAACCATCTCGACGCCCTCGGGCAGCGTGATGACGCCGGTGACGTCGGTGGTGCGGAAGTAGAACTGCGGACGGTAGTTGGAGAAGAACGGCGAGTGACGGCCACCCTCATCCTTGGTCAGCACGTAGACCTCGCCCTCGAACTTGTGGTGGGGGGTCACGGTGCCGGGAGCGGCCACAACCTGGCCACGCTCGACATCCTCACGGCCAACGCCGCGCAGGAGCAGACCGGTGTTGTCGCCAGCCTCGGCCTCGTCCATCTGCTTGTGGAAGGTCTCGATCGAGGTGACGGTCGTGGACTGGGTGTCACGGATGCCGACGATCTCCACGTTGGAGTTGACGGGCAGCTTGCCGCGCTCGACACGACCGGTCACCACGGTGCCGCGGCCGGAGATGGTGAAGACGTCCTCGATGGGCATCAGGAAGGGCTTGTCCAGATCGTGGACAGGGGTGGGGATGTAATCGTCGACCGCATCCATCAGATCCTTGATGGTCTGGACCCACTTGTCGTGATCGGGGGCGTCATCGTGCAGGGCGCCGTAGGCGGAGGTACGGATGACGGGGCAATCGCGGTCGAAGCCGTTCTCGTCCAGGAGATCGCGGACCTCTTCCTCGACCAGCTCAATCAGCTCGTCATCGTCGACCATGTCGCACTTGTTCAGGGCGACGAGGATCTTCGGCACGCCGACCTGACGGGCGAGCAGGACGTGCTCGCGGGTCTGGGCCATGGGGCCATCGGTGGCGGCGACCACGAGGATGGCGCCATCCATCTGAGCGGCACCGGTGATCATGTTCTTCACGAAGTCAGCGTGGCCAGGGCAATCGACGTGCGCATAGTGGCGCTTCTCGGTCTGGTACTCAATGTGCGCGATGTTAATCGTGATGCCGCGGTTCTTCTCCTCAGGCGCGGCGTCAATCTGATCGAAATCGTACTCGGGGTTGATGTCCGGGTACTCCTCATGCAGCACCTTGGAGATGGCCGCGGTCAGAGTGGTCTTACCATGATCGACGTGGCCGATGGTGCCGATGTTCACGTGCGGCTTAGTCCGCTCGTACTTTTCCTTTGCCATTGTGTTTTGTCCTCCTGGACGTTTCGTAGTTTGCCTGTGCGAACCACGCACAAGACACTCGCTACATATTACTGGGTAATTGGGATGTTCGCCACTTATGCCCTCCGCCCAGTCAGCGTTACAGAGTATAGCGCCAACCGGTGACAGGAGGCGGGTTCAAGCCCGCCCCCTGTCTGGGCTCAGGCGAGGTTCACTCGCCGCGCTGGGCCTTGATGATCTCATCGGAGACCGTCTTGGGAACCTCTGCGTAGGAGTCCATCTGCATGGTGAACATGGCGCGGCCCTGGGTCTTGGACCGCAGGTCGCCGATGTAGCCGAACATCTCGGACAGCGGCACCTTCGCATCAATGACCTTGACACCGGTGGCATCGGTCATGGACTGGATGGAGCCACGACGGGAGTTGATGTCGCCCATCACATCGCCCATGTACTCCTCGGGGGTGCGCACCTCAACGGCCATAATCGGCTCCAGGATGACGGGCTTGGCCTTGGGGGCGGCCTCCTTGAAGCACATGGAGCCAGCGATCTTGAAGGCCATCTCGGAGGAGTCGACCTCGTGGATCTGGCCGTCGGTGACGGTCGCCTTGACGCCCACGACCGGGAAGCCGGCCAGGATGCCGGACTCCATGGCCTCGCGCACACCTGCATCGATCGAGGGGATGAACTCCTTGGTGATGTGGCCTCCGGTGACCTTGTTCTCGAACTCGTAGGTCTCGCCTTCGGCGGTGTCCAGGGGCTCGAAGTTCATGAGGACCTTCGCGAACTGGCCGGAGCCACCCGTCTGCTTCTTGTGGGTGTACTCCTGGTTCATGACGGCCTTGCGGATGGTCTCGCGGTAAGCCACCTGAGGCTTGCCCACGTTGCAGTCCACGTGGAACTCGCGGCGCATGCGGTCCACGAGGATGTCGAGCTGGAGCTCGCCCATGCCGGAGATCAGGGTCTGGCCGGACTCTTCGTCGGTCTTGACCTGGAATGTGGGATCCTCCTCCGAAAGCTTCTGGAGGGCGATGCCCATCTTCTCCTGGTCGGCCTTGGTCTTAGGCTCCACGGCCAGCTGGATCACAGGATCCGGGAAGGTCATGGACTCCAGCGCGATCGGGTCCTTCTCGTCGCACAGGGTATCGCCGGTCGTGACGTTCTTCAGGCCGACGAAGGCGTAGATGTTGCCCGCGATGGCCTCGTCGACCGGGTTCTCCTTGTTGGAGGACATCTGGAAGAGCTTGCCGATGCGCTCCTTCTTGCCCTTGGTGGAGTCCAGGACGGTATCGCCTTGGGCAACCCTGCCGGAGTAGACGCGCACGTAGATGAGCTTGCCGTAGAAGGGGTGGGTGGCGACCTTGAAGGCCAGGGCGGAGAAGGGCTCGTCCACGGTGGGCTTACGATCGATCTCGACCGACTCGTCGCCGACCTTGTAACCCTTGATCGCGGGTACATCCTCGGGGCTGGGCAGGTAATCCACCACAGCGTCGAGCATGGGCTGCACGCCCTTGTCCTTGAAGGCGGACCCGCAGAAGACTGGGAAGGCCTCCTGGGCGATCGTCATCTTGCGCACGGCCGTGCGGATCTCGGGCTGGCTGATCTCCTCGCCGCCCAGGTACTTCTCCAGGAGGGCCTCGTCGGACTCGGCGACGGCCTCGATCAGCTGGGTGTGGTATTCCTCGGCGCGATCCTTCAGGTCATCGGGGATGTCGATGGTCTCGTAGTGGGCGCCCAGATCCTGGCCGTCCTTCCAGTAGTAGGCCACCATGCGCACCAGGTCCACGACGCCGCGGAAGTCGTTCTCCGCGCCGATGGGCAGCTGCATGACCAGGGGCTTGACGCCCAGCTTCTCCTTGATGGTGTCCACCGAGTAGTAGAAGTCGGCGCCCAGCTTGTCCATCTTGTTGATGAAGCAGATGCGGGGCACGCCATACTTATCGGCCTGCCGCCAGACGGTCTCGGACTGGGGCTCCACGCCCTCCTTGCCGTCGAAGACCGCCACAGCGCCATCGAGGACGCGCAAAGAGCGCTCCACCTCGGCCGTGAAGTCCACGTGGCCGGGGGTGTCGATGATGTTGATCTGGTAGCGGTTCTCGGGGTCGTGGGACTGCCGGTTCCAGAAGGCGGTGATGGCGGCGGACGTGATGGTGATGCCGCGCTCTTTCTCCTGGTCCATCCAGTCCATCGTCGAGGCGCCGTCGTGGGTCTCGCCGATCTTGTAGTTCACGCCCGTGTAGTACAGAATGCGTTCGGTCGTGGTGGTCTTGCCGGCATCGATGTGAGCCATGATGCCGATATTGCGGACCTTCGTGAGGTCCGTGAGCACGTCTTGTGCCATAATCCTAGTTCTCTCGCTCTCTTGGCTTACCAGCGATAGTGGGCGAAGGCCTTGTTCGCCTCAGCCATCTTGTGCGTGTCCTCACGCCGCTTGACGGAGGCACCCAGGCCGTTGGAGGCGTCCAGGATCTCATTGGCCAGACGCTCGGCCATGGTCTTCTCGCGGCGGGCCCTGCTGAAGTCAGTCAGCCAGCGCAGGGAGAGCGTATTCGCGCGGTTGGGCTTGACCTCGACAGGCACCTGGTAGGTGGCGCCGCCGACTCGGCGGGAACGAACCTCCAGGGAGGGACGGATGTTGTCCAGGGCGCGCTTCAACACCGCGACGGGCTCCTGGTCGGTCTTGGCCTTGACTTGCTCCAAAGCCGAGTAGACGATGTCCTCGGCGATGGACTTCTTGCCATCGAGGAGGATCTTGTTGATCAGCTGCGCGACGACCGTCGAACCATAGATCGGGTCGGGCAGCAGCTGGTGCTTCTTAGCTGGTCCTTTGCGTGACATGCTTACTTAGCCCTCTTTGCTCCGTACAGGGAACGACCCTGCTTGCGATCCTTGACACCCTGCGTATCGAGCGCTCCGCGCACGATGTGGTAGCGCACACCCGGCAGGTCCTTGACACGACCACCGCGCACGAGCACGATGGAGTGCTCCTGCAGGTTGTGGCCTTCGCCGGGGATGTAGGCGCTGACCTCGACGCCGGAGCTCAGGCGCACACGGGCGACCTTACGCAACGCCGAATTCGGCTTCTTGGGGGTGGTGGTGTACACACGGGTGCAGACGCCGCGACGCAGCGGGCTGCCCTTCAAGGCCAGAGTCTTTGACTTACTCTTCTTGGCCTTGCGTCCTTTACGGACGAGCTGTTCAATTGTTGGCAACTGATTCTCTCCGATTCCTGGATTTCTTACCTGTTCGCCGTTCGTGAAGCCGCCACCCTGCAGCTCCGACCCAACCGAACCCGTTCGGGGAGTAAAAGCAGCCACAGTCCACCGGCCCGATGGTCCGCAACCCTCTCGCTGGCCGCATTGCTGCGCGCGATCATACGGATTGGCGGAATATCCCAGCGTCCACCCCTGTCACATAAGGCATGCCGCTGGCACACACAATATTTAATATAGCACGTCCCCCCACCTACCGCATCCAGCGAGCTCATCGCGCTTATCGGCTCCTTGGAACGGCCGCTGGCGGGCCAAGCGCGAAGGCATTCTGGGCTTGACCGGAGACGACAGCTCCCGTAGGGGGACCTGGACATCAACCGGGGCGACGACACGATGGCGGCCTTGCATCTCCCACCTGGCCCCAGACTCACCCAGGGCGAGCGAGCCCCCATTATGAAGTCATAGAGCGATCCGGCGATCGCGTCACCCGTCCGCCACCGCCGTAAGACCCGCCGACGGACGCGAATCAAACCATGGACGGCCCATCAGCCCAGGCGTCGCTCCAGGTATGCGCGTAGGACGATGGCCTGGTTGAGCTCCTTGTCCTTGGCCCCATAGAGCAGGGTCAGAGTGGGTTGCGATGAGGCCAGGTCCAGGAGTTGCCCTACGGCCTGGGGGTTGGCGTCCAGCTCTGCCTGGTAGCGCTGGGCGAACTGGTCGAAGCGCTCCGGGTCATGATGCCACCACCGGCGTAAATCGGCGCTAGGCGCAACCTCCTTGAGCCACAAGTCCAAGCCCGCTTTAGCCTTGGACAGGCCTCGGGGCCAGAGCCGATCCACCAGCACCCTGAACCCATCCGCCTTGTCCGCGGCCTCATAAACCCGCTTAATCCGTACTTCGCCCATGTCAGCCCGCCTCCTACGGCCCATCGTAACGCCCGGGACGGCGCCAGCCAAGAGCCCACCAGCGCCGCGACGCGCCGACCGGGCAGTCATCCCCCACCCCTTGCCAGCTCAATCACGCGAACCTACAGTGTGAAGCAGACCCATCCGCCACACCGCGAGGAGGCAGCATGGTCACTTCATCCCATCAATCGACTTCCGGTCAGGCGCGGGCGCGGCGCTCCCGCCTGTGGCTGCCCGCCCAACCCGGAGCCTGGGTCATGGCCCTCCTACCGACCCTGGGCGGCTGCCTGATAGCCCGTTTGAGTTGGCACAGCCTCTTGCTCTTGCTCGCTTGGACCCTGGCTTACTGCACCCAGTTCACCGTCGCCCGCTGGATCGCCTCCCGCCTGGCCCGCCGCTACCAGGCCCCGGCGCTGACATACGCGGGGGCGACGGCCCTGCTTGGCATCTGTCTGCTGGTGGCGGCCCCCGGTTTATCCCGCTGGATCCCCGTCTACCTGCTGCTGGCCGTCGTCTCTTTCCTGGCCGCTTACCTGCGTCGGGAGCGTTCCCTATGGAATGACGCGGACGCGGTCATCGCCGCCTCCCTCACCTGTCTGATGGCTTCATCGCTCACCGACGCCCCGGCCGCCACGCTCCAAGCGAGCGGAAGCGCGGGCCGAACTTACTGGGCCTGCCAGGGCAATCCGGCGGTCTACTGCTTCGCCGATGGCCCGCTGACCAGGCAGGCGCTGCCGGCCGCAGGCCTGGTTGCCGCCATCGTCTTCGCTCTCGGTGAGTTCGGCTCCGTACTGTTCGTTAAAACCATGATCCGCGAGCGCGGGAAGCGCACCTACTACCTGGCTTCGGTAGGATGGAATATCCTGTTGGTGGCCGCCAGCCTACCGCTGACGCGGATCCTAGGACCCTGGCCTCCCCTGGTGGCACTGCTCCTGCTGGCGCGCGCCGCAGCGATACCGCCGCTGGCGCCACAAGGTTGGAAACCGGCTCGAGTAGGGGCCGTGGAGGCCGTGGCCTCGCTAGTGGTCTTCGCGCTGGCGCTGGCCTTGGCCTCGGCCCTTGCTTGAGCGCGAGCGCCACGCATTCACTTACTGGCGAAGAGGCCTTTGACCCTGGCCATGAATGACTGCCCATTGGGGTCCTTGGCTGGGCGGGCTTGCTGGTCCTTCCCTTCCTTCGACGCCTGCCGCTCCACACCCTCCAGTAGGTAGGTGAACTGTACTTTATTCACATTCGTGTTCTCAGGCGCCACGAAGGAGTGGGGCTTGAACCCGACCCCCAGTTTCTTGTCAATCGCCTGTTGGATGCCGTCCAGGACCTTCCGGTCCATCCCTTGCACCGACTGTGCCAGCTGGGCAGACCCATCGGCCAGAGCCTGCGCGCCAACTCCAGCGGCGCCCAGAGCCGAATTCAAGGACTTGACACCAGCGTCCACCTGGGCCGCTCCCCCTGCCAGCGACCCAGCCCCGGTTCCCAAGGCATCCATGGGCGCGCCCGAGGCCTGTCCTAAAGCACCGCTCAAAGCGCCCAGACCCTGGTCGAGTTGGACGGCGCCCGAGGCCAGGCTTCCGGGCCGGCTGGCATCGAACTGCCCGTCCAGACGGGCCGAACCCTCAGCAAGCTGCCCCATGCCCCGCGAAAGCGCCTGGGCGCCTTGCGAAGCGGTCGCCGCACCCTGGGCAGCCGACTGGATTCCAGCGTTCAAAGCTCCTGTGCCTGTGGCCAACGGGCCGTACTGGTTGGATGCCTGAGCGAGCGCCTGGCTGGCTCCCGTGGCCGCGCCCGCCTGCGCCGAAGCGGCGGAAAGAGCCTGCACCGAAGCGTTGAGCGCGGCCAGCTTTGTCGGATCGCTCGGAGAGGCGGCGAAGGCGGACAAGGCGGTCTGATATGCTCCCTGGGCCGCAGTCAGCCGAGCGGCGGCGGTTTGGGCAGCGGTCACCTGGGCCTGATGCTCCTGCTGGAGCCCCTGCTGGTACTGCCCACTGCCGGTTGCCAGAGTCCGCCCGGCCGCAGCGAGGGATGGCTGTCCACTGTTGGGATCGCCCGTGTTCAAACCAGCATTCAAGCGGGCCAGACCTTGGGCCAGTGAGCCTGCTCCGCCCTGGCTTGCGACGATGCCGGAGCGTAGGCTCCTCCAGCCGTCGCTGAAAGTGGGCGACGCGGGGTTACCGCTCGACATTGACAGCTGTCGGGCCAGGGCCGACGAGCCTTCGCTTAGGGCTCCGGCTCCCCGACCCGCGCTCTTGAGGCCGTCGCCCAGGCTGGAGATACCACCTGCCAGCTGCTTCGACCCGGCTCGCAGAGCTCCGGAACCTTGGGAAAGAGACCCCGCGCCCGATTGGAGGGCCTGAGCGCCCGCCGCCAGGCTGCCGGCGCCACCTGCCAACTGACTGGTCGCCCCCTCCAGCTGGCCCGTCTGCTCACTAAGCTGGGTCGTGTCCTCATCGCTCACATTCAGGGCCATGTTCAAAGGCATGGCCGAGACCTGCCAACCTGAGTAGTGGAAATCGTGGGCCTTACCTGAGATGTGGAAAGCCTTGGACTGGCCCGGCAGGACCATCGCCGCCAGAACCGTGTTGCCGCCAGCGTGAGCCAAGGTCGCACCACCGTCATCCGTGACCTCGAAGGCGTCCTGGGGGAAGGTCCCCTGGGCTTGCAGGACGTAGCCCGTCGCGAAGTCGGAGACGGGTCCGGCCCCGGTTTCGCCGCTGACCGTCAACGTCAGGTCCAAGTCGCCATTCACCCCGGCCACCTGACTGGGTTTGAGGACCTTACCGCCCTGCCGAAAGTCCACGCGCAATCGCCAGGGCAGACGCGTGGAAGCGGGCAGATTCCCCTGGTAGTAGAAGGGCTGATCGGCGGCGGGCGTGAAGGAGACCGCGCCATCGGCTACGGCCAGCCGCTCGTCGGTGGTCAGGTTGGTGACAGACTGGTAGGAGCCGAGGTCGCTGATTCTCCTGGCCTTGCCGGGCTTGAAGGAGTTGACCACATAGACGCCTTGGGTCTGGCCTGTGGACGAAGCCTTGACATAGATGACCTCATCCTTGCCACCAGAGCCGCTGGACCGCGTCGCGCCCGCCTCTTGCACAGCTGGTTGCCCCGCCACTTGCCCCCCGCCGGAGCGGGCCCCTGCGGTCGGCGCCGCCGCGAACAGGGCGGTCGCTAAGGCTAGGCAAGCGGCCAAAGCAGCCACGCCCGCCCGCCAGGCCCGCCGCACCGAAATGATTGACTTCATCATCCTTGCCTTCCTTCCTGTGGTACCGCCGCAGCTCCCAGGGTCCCCAGCCGTCCGGGCTCACCAGGGTCAGGCAGTCGCCCACCCGCCTCGCCGCCCTGCCCGGAGGCCGTCGCGAACCGCAGCCCGATCGAGGTGTGCCGAATAAGTCCGTCGAAAACGCGAAGCAGGCAGGGCAGGAGGAGGAACATAAGGACCATGGCGAAGAAAGCGCCCCGGGCCAGGAGGGTCCCAAGCTCGGAGATGACGCCGTTCGTGGCGATCAGCCGGACGGCCACCCCAGCGCACACCAGGATTGACGAGGAGGTCAGTATCGTGATGGCCGAGCCCTGGATGGCTTGGCGGCTGGCGTCCTTGGCGCCGACCTGGGCCCGGCGCTCCAAGTATTCGCGGGTGTAGATGATCGCGTAATCGACGGCCGCGCCCAACTGGACTGAGTCGATGACCAGGTAGCCGATGTAATTAATGGTCTGCCCAGTGAAGTATGGAACCGCCAGGTTCATCCAGATGGAAGCCTCAATGGCCAACAGGACAACCAGGGGTATGGTCAACGAGCGCGTCATGAACATCAGGATCAAAGCGATCGAGCCGATTGAGAAGAGCGAGACTTTCAAGGAATCCTGACGGACCGTATCGCGCAGGTCGTATAAGGAGACGGTCGAGCCGATCAGACGGTAGTCGGAGCCGTAGCGGTTGGCCAGCAGGCGGCGGACCGATGAGACCATATCGTAGGCCGTGTCGGAATCGGACTCCACGTCAAGGGAGACCACCATGCGCGACCAGCCGTGGTTCATCACCTGCTTGAGCGTGGCCTCAGGCGCTACCTGGACCGGGGTGGCGCGGCCGGCGACCGTGATGTAAGAAGTGACCGAGTTGACATGGTTCATGGCTTTCAGGTCGTCCAGCGTGGCTTGCTCCTTCGCCCAATGGCCTTCGGGCACCATGACCACCCAGGTCTCCTCCTGTCCGAAAACCTGACTGATCCGCGCCGACTCCCGGCCCTGCTGGCTGGCGGGGTTGATGAAGTCCGACGACCCGTAGACGAAATTAGTCCGGCTCTGGGCCAGGTAGGAGGGCAGGGCCAGGGCCACGACCACCAGGGCGGCGGGAATCATGACCCGCTGGCACAAGCGCGCGAAACCCCCGAAAGAGGGCATCAGATAACGGTGCTCCAAGGCCTTGAGCGGTTTGAGCATGAGCAGAATCAGGCAGGGCATGAGCAGCATCACCGACAGGAAGCTGAAGACGATGCCCTTGGCCAGGACCAGGCCCATGTTCACGCCTACGCCAAAGCGCATGACGGTCAGCGAGAGGAATCCGAAGAAGGTGACCGCCGCCGAGGACAGGACCACGGAGAACCCCTTTACCATCGCGTAGGCCATCGCCTCCTCCGGGTCGGCGCGTAGGGCCTCCTGCCTTCGGAAGGTGTGCAGGAGCACGATCGCGTAGTCCATCGAAACCGCCAGCTGGAGGACCGCGCCGCAGATCTGGCTGACGAAGGATATGTCGGGCAGGAGGATGTTCGATCCCATGTTCATGATGATGGCCGCGCCGATGACCAGCAGGAAGATGACCGGCTCGAACCAGGAGTGGGAGGTGAGCAGGAGAATCAGAATCACGATGGCGATCGCGACCAGCATGATTTGGACCACCTGCTTCGAGGTCGAGACCTCGGTGTCGGCCGCTGTGGCCACCTCGCCATCCAGGCTGACCTGCTTGGCGCCGGCCTTCCAAGCGACTTGGCGGATGGCGCTGGAGGCGGGCACAGCGCGAGCCGCGTCCACGGTCAGTTGGTAAAGGTAGCCGTCGCCCCGCTTCCACGGTTTGACCACGCGCGCATCCTGGACTTGGACGGGCTCTTTATTATCGACGGCAGACCCCAGCCACATGACCTGGGTGACCCCTTCGACGTCGGCCAAATCCCGCGACAGGCGGTCAGCCTGGTAAGGGTCCAGGCCCTCCGCGTAGAGCCGCGCGTTGGGGATGCCCGAACCGAAAGCCGAGCGCATGTCTTTGAGCGCCACGACCGAAGGCGCTTGGCTCGGCAGGTAGTCCACCATCGAGTAGTTGACTTTCACCAGCGGATAACAGAGGGCGCACAGGGCGGTAAAGAGGGCGAAAACGGCCGCAACGGCCTTACGGTGCCGCAGAAACCGTTTGCATAAATCCACTGCCCGCAACATCCGCCTCCTCGCCCCCAGTGGCAACACAGCTCCCCGGTAATCACGCTAGACGCTTTTTTCGATTCATGAAAGCCGGCACGTTCGCTGCCCGCGTAAGGCTGTCCGCTCCCAATCGCGACGCTCCGGCGCGCTATGTCAAGCCATCGTGTACAGTAGTTTCTTGTCGCTCGACCGCAGCTAAGCGTGAGAGCACATGGTGGCTATAGCTCAGTTGGTAGAGCACCTGATTGTGGTTCAGGAGGTCGCGCGTTCGAGCCGCGTTAGCCACCCCACCACAAACCCCCTACTCCCGCAACGGGTTAGGGGGTTTCGCTTTGCCTATTATCCAGCTTCGGGCACCAACTCTTGTGTGCCATTTGTGTGCCATAATTTGCAAAACCATATTCGCGCGCGCCTAACTTCGCCGCACGTGCTCACGCCGCATCACCCCTGGGTTTCCTGCGCTGCGGCAGAGGGCTGGTCGGGCTGCTCCAGCTGCTTGAGCAGGAGGGGTTGGGTCGGTTGGAAGAAGTGGCCGTCGGAGCGGAGGATCAAGGTGCCGCCAAGGTGGTCGAACAACAGTTGGCCTTGATGCTCGTCACAGTCGAATGGGTCATCAAACGAGTTGAAGAGGTAGACCTCGCCGGCATGGTCCTTGATCCTCCTCCAGTCGTAAGAGTCCTTCAAGGTCAGGCATCGGTTTGGTTTAGGCGTGCAGTACCCAGCGAGCAGATAGGTGGCGCGTACTTGCACATCCGCCTGTTCCAGTATGGAGAAGATACGATTGGTGCCCGCCGAATGCCCGATCAGAATGGTGCCGGCGTCGATCCGCAAGTCCATGGTACGAGCAGCGAACAACGTATCCCCCAAAGGCTCCCTGTCCATCATTGGCAAATCCGCAACGACCGCATCCATTCCACGCTCCCCCAGCTCACCAGCCAGCCACCAATACCAGTACCTATCGGCGGAGGCATACGGCGTCGATCCGTGGAAGATTATGGCATTCACGCCAAGCTCCCTTCAGATGGGTTGAGGTACGCACGCATTACCAATAGTAGAACAAATTTTCGAACCCATACTGGCTGAAGCCTGTAAGTAGAATGATAGGAAGCACAAGCGCGCCCGACCCCTGCGCCGACTGGTCGCAGCGAGCGCCACGCGCCACGCCAGGCGCTGCCGAAAGGACTCAAAAATGCTGAACTTTGTCAACGATTATTCTGAAGGGGCCTGCCCTGAGGTGCTGCAGCGCCTGGTGGAGACCAACAGGGAGCAGCTGCCTGGCTACGGCAAGGACCGGTACACGGGCTCGGCCGAGGAGAAAATCGCACGGGCCTGCGGCAGGCCGGACGCCCAGGTCTTCTTCATCTCCGGCGGCACGCAGACCAACCAGATCGTCATCTCGACCATGCTCAAGCAGTACGAGGGCGTGGTGGCGGCCTCCACCGGCCATGTGAACGTGCACGAGGCCGGCGCGATCGAGGCCAGCGACCACAAGGTCCTCACCATCCCCCAGGTGGACGGCAAGCTGCCGGCCCCGTCCCTGCGTGAGTACCTGGAGACTTTCTGGGCGGACGCCAACCACGAGCAGATGGTCTTCCCCGGCATGGTCTACATCTCCTGGCCCACCGAATACGGCACGCTGTACTCCAAGGCGGAGCTGACCGAATTGAGCGACGTCTGCCACGAGTACCGCATCCCCCTCTACATCGACGGCGCCCGGATGGGCTATGGTCTGGTGGCGCCCGGAGCGGACGTGACGCTGGAGGACATCGCCGACCTGGCCGACGTCTTCTACATCGGCGGCACCAAGGTTGGGGCCCTGTGCGGCGAGGCGGTGGTCTTCCCCCAGGCCAACGCGCCCGAGTACTTCCAAACCATGATGAAGCGCCGGGGAGGGCTGCTGGCCAAGGGCCGCCTGCTGGGCGTCCAGTTCGACGCCCTCTTCACCGACGGCCTCTACACCCGCATCTCCCACCAGGCCATCGACACGGCCGAGATCATCCGCCAGGCTTTGCGCAGCAAGGGTTACGAGCTCTATAACGCCTCCCCCACCAACCAGACGTTCGTGGTCTTGGAAAACTCCAAGATGGAGGAGCTCAGGCACCAGGTCAATTTCGACTTCTGGGAGCGCCGTGACGCCAACCACACGGTCATACGCTTCGCCACCTCCTGGGCCACCAAGACCGAAGACGCCCAAGCCCTGGCCGCTCTCCTGTAACCCTCCACCACCGGCGACGCGCCACCAGCCCAGCAGCCGGCACAATCCGGCAAACGCCTAATCGCTGGCCTCGGACGCGGTCACGCTTGGATGCAGCTGGTCAGGCAGGCGGATGGATACGCTGAAGACGCCAGGCTGGGTCTCGACCTCCATCCTACCGCCCACGGTGGCCGCCAGGTCCCGCACGATGCTCAGACCCAGGCCGGAACTGTCCTCGCGCAAGCGCCCAGCTTCCGCGGTCCCGAACCGCTTCAGCAGCTGGTTGGCGCCGACATAGGGCTGCTCGCTCTCGTTCGTCATGCGCAGCAGGATGCACCCGTCCCCCTGCCGGCGCAGGCTCACACTGGCGGTCCTGACCGCGTACTTGAGCCAGTTGCCGATCAGGTTCTGCATGATGCGGTGGAGAAGGGTCTCGTCGCTGGTGAGCCTGAGCCCAGGTTCGATGTCGGGCTCCACCACGACCCCCCGCCCGGTCAGGTGGTCGAAGGCGGCGAACAGGTCCTCCTGCACCAGCGAGGACAAATCCACCCGGCTCAGGCTCAGACCCTCGCTCTTCTCCTGGATCAGGTTGAAGTCCATCAAATAATGCAGGTAATAGTCCACCGAATCCAGGCTCGACGATGCCTTATGGCAGACATCCGCGACAGCCGCCATGCCAGGGCCCGGGCCTGCGTTCCCACCTGCGCCGGCGGATGCGCCCACGCTGCGCTCGCCAAGCAGCTGCACGTAGCCCCGGGCCACGGTCAACGGGGTCTTGATGTCGTGGGTCAGGTTGGTCAGCATACGGCGGATGCGCAACTCCTGGTTGAAACGCTGGTCGTGCAGCCTGCGGGTCTGGGCCAGGTTCGCGTTCACCGCCCCCACCAGCCGCCGGGTCAGCCCAAACCCCGTGTTGGCGGTGACTGTGGCGTTGGTCGCGGCGCCATTGATGTACTCCAAATCCCGCACAATCCTGCGCAGGTCGCCGACGAGCAGCCCCAGAGCGACCGCCAGGGCGACGATGATGACCCCAGCGAACGCCAGCAGCATAGCCTCAATCACCGTGCGCCTCCCCGCTCCCGGAGCCGACCGAAGCCGATGCCCTCTCCCCCTCCAGGCGACCAGCGCATCGGATCGAACGCACCATGCGGGCAAAAGTCCTCAGACAAGGCGCACCCCTATCCCCCAAACCGAGACGACGAACCTCGGGCGGCCCGCGGCCTCGTTCAGCTTGGTGCGCAGGTTGCTTAGGTGCACGTTGAGCGTGTTCTCCGCATTGATATACGACCGCTCCCAAACAGCCTCGTACAGGCTGGCCTTGTCGAAGACCTGGTGGGGCCGCTTAATCATCAAGGCCAGCAGGGCGAACTCCTTCTTCGGCAGGGGCACGGGCGAATCCCCCAGGTTGACCTGGTGGGCGTCCAAGTCCAGGGTGAGGTCCTCGAACGACAGGCACCGCCCCTCCCGCTGCCCCGGATCGGACCTGCCGCGCAGCTGGACCTCGACCCGCGCCCGCAGCTCGTCGATGTCGAAAGGCTTGGTCAGGTAATCGTTGGCGCCCTTATGGAGCAGGGCCACGGTCCGGCTCTTGTCTTGCACGGCGGTCAGGACGATGACCGGCACCGCGGACACCTTACGAATCCAGCCCAGGACGCTTTCGCCGGTCACACCGGGCAGCATCAGGTCCAGGAGCACCAGGTCCGGCTCGTTCTCGCTGAACTTGGCTATGGCCTCCGGCCCGCTCAGGGCTTGGGAGAGCTCATAGTCGGCGCCCAGCACGTCCGCCAGAAGATTTTGGATGTCCCGGTGATCCTCCACGACCAGAATCCTCGTCATCGGGGCCTTCCTTCCGCTCGTATGGGACTCACGGGCATTCTAACCCGCCGGATGGAGGGTGGCGAAACTTTAGCTTTCCTTAATGCTTTCTTAGCCAAGCGCTTGAGGAACCGCCCCTAGTCTGGTCCCATAGGCCAAGAGAGAGGACAACGCATGACGCAGACAGCGCTCGACATCCACGACGTGGGCAAGAAGTTCGGTCGGTTCACGGCCCTGGACCACGTCAGCCTGAGCGTCCGCAGGGGCGACGTTTACGGGCTCATCGGCGAGAACGGCGCAGGCAAGACCACGCTGATGCGGCTGATTTGCGGCCTGAGCCCCATGCAATCCGGCTCAATCAGCCTTTTCGGGGAGAGCGGCGGGGCCAGCCGACGCGCCCTGAGCCGGATTGGCGCCGTCATCGAAAGCCCGGCCGCATTCAGCTCCCTGACCGTGGACGAAAACCTCAAAGTCGCCGCCATCCAGCACGGCCTGCCCGGCTCGGCGGACATCAACGAGGCCATTGAATTCGTAGGGTTGGGCGAAAAACGGAGAACCAAAGCCAAGCACCTCTCCCTAGGTCAGCGTCAGCGGCTGGGTTTGGCCATGGCCATCCTCCACCACCCTGATTTCCTGATTCTTGACGAGCCCATCAACGGGCTGGACCCCTCGGGCATCATGGAATTTCGCCGGCTCTTGCAGCGGCTGAACGAAGAGCGGCAGACCACCATCCTTATTTCCAGCCACATCCTCAGCGAGCTCTACCAGGTCTCCACCCGCTTCGGCATCATCCACAAGGGCCGTATGGTCAAGGAAATCAGCCGCTCTGAACTGGACGAAGCCAACCAGGCCGGTCTCCTCGTCAGCGTGGACAAGGCGCCCCTGGCGGCGCGGATTCTAGACACGGCAGGCATCGGCCCCTTCGAAGTGAGCGACGACCACCACCTGTTCATCCGCTCGGACGGGGCCGACCCGGGCCGCATCAACCTCATGCTGGTGCAGGGGGGCGTCATGGTCGAAGGATTCAGCCGGCGGGAGGGGTCTTTGGAGCAGTATTACCTGAACCTCCTGGCCAAGCAGCGGCAGGCGGACAAGGAAGGAGCGCAATGATGATCAACCAGATGAGAGCGGACTTTTACCGGCAGACGCGCACAATCGGCTGCTACGCGCTGTTGGCCCTGACCATTGGGCTCAGCCTCCTGCTGACCCTGACCCAGCAGGTGGGCGGCATGATGGTCTCGGATGAATCCAGCGCCCAGCAGATGGAGCAGATCACCCATTCCCACTGGTCGGCGCTGACCAGCGTCAAAGCGCTGACCATGTCCACCTCTGTCCTGCTCTACGCCTACATCGCCCTCTTCGTGATCGTCATCGGCTACGAGTTCTCCCAGAAGACCTACAAGAACACCTTGATCTCCGGCATCTCCCGCCTGCAGTTCATCGGGGCCAAGTACACGGTCATGCTCGTCGACATGCTCTGCCTGACCCTGGTCTACTACTTGACCGGTCTGGTCGCCAGCCTGGCGGCCGGTCGCGGCCTGGGCGAGGGCGCTGGGAGACTGGCCGGCGACATGGCGGTCGTGACCGTTGCCGTCGTCTTCTTCATCTCGGTTATCTTCAGCCTGGGGATCATCCTCCTGGTGGCAACAGGCTCGACGATCATCCCGGCCATCGTGATCGTCGCCTGGCCGCTGGCCGTCGCCATGCTGACGGAATTCGCCCACTGGACCTGGCTCAAGTATGTTGATTTCGTCACGGTCGCCACGAACGTGGCTTTGTCCACCATTAAGATAGGGGATTTGTGGCCCTACATCGGTGTGTCGGTGGGAGTGCTTGCCTTCACGATCATGGGCTCGGCCTTGATTATCCGCGATAAGGAGCTGTGACGGCCTGGCCCTGCAAACTGCGGGAGCCGCGAGGCGCCGCTTATGCGACGGGCGGGTGCCGACCCCGGCAGCGTCCGGCGCCCGCCCTCATCCTTCAGCGGCACGGTAACGCTTATTACTCGGCCTGCCTCCGAGCCGCATACTCCCCCAAGACCTGCGGCGTAATCCCGGCGTACGAGTCGAAGGAAGCGAACTGGGGACCATCGGGCGCGCCTCCAGGGCTGGCGCCAGTGAAGGCCAGGGTGGTCGCACCGGACGCAGCGGCCGAATTCAGCCCGGTGATGGAGTCTTCCAAGGCCACGCACTCCGCCATCCGCCCCGGGTCAATGCCCACCACCTCGGCGGCGTGCAGGTAGGGGGCTGGGTCGGGCTTCATGGGCAGACCGTCATCCCCGCAGGTGAAGCCAACGAAAGCGCCAGCCGGCGCCTGCGCGACGACCGCTTCGGCTATGCGTCGGGGCGAGGAGGTGACCAGGACCGAGGGCACGCCAGCCGCGGCCAGGGCCTTCAACACAT
Source organism: Bifidobacterium actinocoloniiforme DSM 22766 (assembly GCF_001263395.1). NCBI lineage: Bacteria > Bacillati > Actinomycetota > Actinomycetes > Bifidobacteriales > Bifidobacteriaceae > Bifidobacterium > Bifidobacterium actinocoloniiforme. The sequence continues at coordinate 912,010 of NZ_CP011786.1, forward strand.
CAACCGCCCCGTCTATCCAAGGCATCCGCTCGCGCTCGCGCCGGGCGACGCCTTCTTCGATAAGGGCCTGAATGCGCGGGACCGGTAAATCCACACCCCGCTCGCGCATGGCCTCCGCCACCTGGACGACGGGCTTGCCCGAGCACCGCCAGCCGTCCTCCTCGCTCCAGTCACCGCCGTGCTCCCGGGCCAGCTCCTGCTCGCTGGCGTGCCAGTACGGCTCCGAATCAATCAAAGTGCCGTCCATGTCCCAAAAGACGGCTTTGGGTAAGGGGGCCTGCTCTCGCTGCTGTTCGCTCATATCCTCCATGGTAAAGGCCTCTCTGGTCCGAAACTAGGGCCCGTCATAATGAGTTGTTGTAGATCTGGTCTTGCAGCTCCTTGCGGGCGGCCTCGAACTGGGTGATTCGTCCAAGCAGCTCAAACTTCTCCTGCCCGTCCGGTAGTTGGTTCATCCGGTGCTTACTGGCCGCGATCCGGCGCATGTAGCCAGCGTCCAGGAGCCGCACCAGCAGCTCGGTCGCGTATTGCTTCTCCTCCGGGGTGGCGGCGCGCAGCTGGGCCGCAGCCGGGTTGGGAGCCGGTTGGCCCTCCTGCCTGCCCGGCCCCGGGGCGCCTTGGCCGGATTGGTCGCCACGGGCGCCGAAACCTCCAGAAGGCGCCGGTTCCTGGCCCTCAGCCTGGGGCAGAGGCAGGGGCATGACCGCCAGTTCGTTGATCGCGGACTGGAGCATGGGGCCGGCGGCCTTGGACAGGTTGTGCATCCATAGGCCCTGGGGCACATCCTCCCCTGGCAGTCCGCCCGCCGCCTGGATGGCGTGGTAGAGGGAACGGAAGAGGGGCACGTCGAAGTCGTCGTCACCCAGCTTGTCGAAGAAAGCCGGGTCGATCGCGCGGGGAATCTGGATGAGCAGGCCCATGAACTGCTGCTCGCAGATGAAGACCGAATCGTCCACCCGGTAGTAGTCCTGCCTGGCCGCGTCGCCGCTGACCAGGGCATGGCGGGCCGTCGGGTCAGCGTAGGGGTCCGGCTTGGGCCGGTGACGGAGATCCTCCTGATAGTTGCGGCGGCCGGGGGCGTAGGCGTCCTCGTCACGCACTTGCAGGGTCCGGCGGGCCTGGCGGACCTCGCGGGTGAGCAGGTCCAGGTCCACGCCTATGCGACGGGCGGTCTTACGGGTGTACATGCCGACCAGGGAGCGGTCTCGAATCTGGGCGATGACCGGGGCGACGGCCTTAACCGCCCCCATCTGCCCGGTCGTGTACTGGGTGTCGAACATGCTGACCGCCGCGTTGATCACGAAATCGTACAAGGGAGTGGCGTTCGCCACCAGGGCGCGCACCTCCTCGTCGCCATGCTTGATGCGCAGGTCGCAGGGGTCCAGGTTGTCGCGGGCTACGGCCACGAAGGTCTGGGTCAGGAATGAGCCGTCCAGGCTGAAGGCGTGCAAGGCGGCCTTCTGCCCGGCCGCGTCCCCGTCGAAAGTGAAGATGACGCGGGAGCCTTGGATCGGGCCGACCAACTGGATGCCTCCGAGCGCATCATCGGAAATCAGCCTGCGGATGATCTTGGCGTGCTCCTCACCGAAGGCCGTGCCGCATGTCGCGACTGCGGTGTCCACTCCGGCCAGGTGGCACGCCATCACGTCCGTATAGCCCTCGACGATGACCACCTGGCGCTTCTTGGCAATGGACTTTTTAGCCAGGTCGATCCCGTAGAGCACCTGGTTCTTGTGGTAGAGCTCGGTGTCAGGCGTGTTCAAGTATTTGGCCGATATGTTGTCGTCTTCGTACAGGCGGCGGGCGCCGAAGCCCAGGGTGCGGCCAGCCGAGTCGCGGATGGGCCAGGTGGCGCGGCCGCGCAGGTAGTCGTAGACCCCTCGCGGGCCCCGCCGGGCCAAGCCGGCGTCGATCATCTCCTGCTGGGTGAAGCCCTTAGCGGCCAAGTGACGAACCAGGTTGTCCCAACCGCGCGGGGCGTAGCCACAGCCGAAACGGGCGCTGTCAGCCTGGGAGAAGTTGCGGCCGGCCAGGAGTTTTCGGGCGGCCAGGGCCTCCTTAGTCATGATCTGGGAGACGAAGTAGCGCTGGGCCTCCTCGTTGGCCTGCAGGAGGCGGGAGCGGGTCGAGCCCTGGTGGCTGGAGGGGCGGGCGTTCTCGTAGTGCAGTTCAATCCGGTACTTGTCGGCCAGGATCTCGATCGCGTCGCCGAACTGCACGTCTTCGGTCTGCTCGATGTAGTCGAAAACGTCGCCGCCCAGGCCGCAGCCGAAGCAATGCCAGACGCCAAGGGAGGGCCGCACTGAGAAGGAGGGTGTTTTCTCGTTGTGGAAGGGGCACAAACCCATGTAGGTTCCCGACCCCGAGGCTTTCAGGGTCACGGTCGCCGATACGATCTCGTAAAGGTCCGCGCTGGCGCGCACCTTCTCAATGTCTTCCTTCTTGATGATACCGGCCATACGCTCCAGCCTACCTGCGAGCGCGGAAGAGCGTTCCACCGAGCGAGGAAGGTCCGCTCCTTAAGCGCAAACCAGGGAGTGGAGGGCCAGTGCGGAGCCGTCGGTCAGGGAGGCTACCTGGTCGATGGCCACGCGCAGGCGCTCGTCGTCGTTAGTGGCTTGGACCCAGTCCTCCAGGAAGGAGTTCTCCAGGGCATCCGAAGGGCGGGGTGAGTCGGCCATCATCACATCCACCAGGTCGGTGACGATCCGCCGCTGCTCCTCGTCAATGGGCAAGCGCTCACGAGGGGCCATGACGAAGTAGACCGAGATGCCCTTGAGGGCCACGATCTCGTATGAGGTGGACTCGGGAATGACGACCGTGGCCGAGTACCGGGTCAACGGACCCGGTCCATAGCGCTCGCGGGTGGCGCGCTCCACCGAACTGGCGAAACGCCCGATCAGCCAGGAGGTCAGGTTCTTGAGCTGTGCCAGGGCCCGCCTGGAGCCGTTGAAATGGATGGGAAGCTTGGTTTTGAGCCGTTCCAGAGCCACCAGCAGCAGGTCAGGGTCCCACTGAGTGCCGTACCAGGAGCGGGCCGATTCGACCACTCCGTCCATAACGCGCGGGTCAGCCAGGGCCAGCGGATTGAAGGAGCCGCCGACGATCGCGTCTTCCACGTCGTGTACCGAGTAGGCGATATCGTCCGACAAATCCATCACCTGGCACTCCATCGGCGTGACGCCCAGGGGCGCGCCCTGCTTGAGCCAGCGGAAGACATCCTCGTCGTCCGGATAAACGCAGTATTTGAGGCTCCGCTCCCCTTTGGGGTGTTGGGAGGCCTCGGCTAGGGTCCAGGGGTACTTGACCGCCGCGTCCAGGGCGGCCCTAGTGAGGTTGACGCCGGCCGGCCGACCATCTGGATGGAAGATCTTGGACTCCAGACGGGTCAGCAGGCGCATGGTCTGCGCATTGCCCTCGAACCCCCCGATCGATTTGGCAATCTGGGCCAGGGCGCGCTCCCCGTTGTGGCCGAAAGGTGGATGACCCAAATCATGAGCTAAGCAAGCGCAGTCCACCACGTCAGGATCGCAGCCCAGCATCTCGCCGATTTGCCGGCCTATCTGGGCCACTTCCAGCGTGTGGGTCAGCCGCGTGCGGGCGAAATCGTCGGAACCGGCCACCAAAATCTGCGTCTTGGCGCCCAGCCTGCGCAGGGCCGAGGAATGAACCAGACGGGCCCTGTCGCGCTCGAAGGCTGTGCGGGTCTGTGATTTAGGCGGCTCAGGGGCCCAGCGCTCCTCGTCTTGGGCGCTATAGCCTTCAGCGACCAGCACCTGCTCGCCGTCCTCGGTGGTAATCATCGACACGCCTCCTGCGACTCAGGCCCCTCCAGCGCCACAGCTCCGCCATGGCTTTTACTCCAGCTTAGCGGCGACGGGCCGGCGGGTCAGTCCAGCGAGTCAACAACGACCAGCTCAGTGGGCACGTTGCCCTGGGTGGCCTTGGAGTAGGGGCACAGCTGTTGCGTGCGGTCCACCAGGCGCTCAGCCAGGTCGCGGTCCACTCCTGGTAGGTTGACTTCGATCTTGGCCTTGATGCCGAAGGACTCGCCCTCATCGCCAAATGAAATCGAGACTCTGACCTTGCTGCGTGCCAGCTTGGTGGCCGCCACCCGCAGCTCCTTGCCAGCCAGGCCCATAGCGCCCTGGAAGCAGGCGCCCCAGCCGATTGCGAAGAGCTGCTCGGGGTTGGTGCCCTGGCCCTTGCCGCCCATGGCCACCGGGGTGTCCAGGTCGAGGGAAAGGTCGGGCTCGTGGCTTTCGGCGTGGCCGTTGCGGCCGCCGACCACCTCGGCGACGGCGGTGTAGGAGATGGTGCTTAGTTCTTTACCTGTATATGTGCTCATATCCTTCAGTCCACCACCTTTCGACCTTGAATGCAAGGGGTCGGCGGCCGATTACGCCAGCAGGCGCTAAGCGCGCCTCCGGGCTCCAAGCGTTCACAGGAGGGCGCGCGGGTCCAGCAGGCGCAGGTCCTCGGCTGGCAGGGCTTGGGCCGCGTGCAGGTAGAGGCGGGGAATGCGATTGCGCAGGCAGGTGAAAATCTCGTAGCTGATCGTGTCCGCGCTGCGCGCCCAGTCGTCGGCGGTGGGCTCGACCTGGGCCTCACCGCGGCCCGGACCGAACAAGACGACCGTGTCGCCCTCGGCCACGCCCAAGTCTCGGGCCCGGGATCGCAGGTCGAGCACGCACTGGTCCATGCAGACGCGGCCACTGACGCGCGCCAATCTGGGCCCCTGCTTGGTCATCAGGCGCACCGGACCGCCCAGGTGCTCACGGCCCATAGCACCGGAGCGGTCGAAGCCGGAGGCGGAGCGGTGGATGCCGTCCGCGTAACCCAGGGGCAGGATGGCGGTGGAAGTGGCGCCCTGCGTCAGGTAGGTGCGCCCGTAGGAAATGCCGTGGCCGGCTGGCAGGTCCTTGACCGTGCCCAGCTGGGCCTGGAGGGTCATAGCCGGCTGGAGCTGGTAGTCACCGGGGACGCCCATCGAGGGGTCGGGCTCATAGCCGTAGAAGCCGATGCCGGGCCGGGTCAGCTCGTAGTGGATCTCAGGCCGGGACAGGGTGGCGGCCGTGTTCGCCAGATGGCGCACCCGGGGCTCCAGACCGGCGGCCCGCATCCGATCGTCGAAGTCCTCGAAAGCCTTGACCTGAGCATCGGTGGAAGCGACGAAGCCTGGTACATTCGGCATGTCGGCCACGGCCAGGTGGCTCCACAGGCCCACAACCTCCAGCTCGCCCCTGCCAGCATGCGTCTTCAGGGCGGTCAGAGCCTCGTCGAACCGGTCGGGGGCGAAGCCGTTGCGACCGAAACCGGTATCGACCTCCACGTGGACGCGGGCGGGACGACCCAGCTCTTCGGCCGCTTTAGCCACCTGCGCGATACCGGTCAAGGAGCCCACCGAGATGTCGATGTCGTGCGCAATCAACTCGCCCAGGGGGGCTGTGGTCCCGTTGTACATGAGCACCAGAATCCGGCAGCGCTCGGGCCCGATGCCCGCGCGACGCACCAGCAGCGCCTCCCGGGGCTGGGCTGATCCCAGCCAGGTGGCTCCTCCCGCCAAGGCCGCCAAGGCCGAGGGAATGAGCCCGTGCCCATAAGCGTCGGCCTTGATCACGCCCATGACTTGAGCGCCCGAACCTGAAGCGGAGACCCAGCTGACCAGCTTGGCCATGTTCGCCTTGAGGGCGGAGAGGTCCACGATGGCCTGCCCTGGGTAGGCTTTCAGAGCCCGCTGATAGTTCTCCCTGCCTTCTTCGGATGAAAAATCCCACTGGGGCGCCGCGTTCAAACTCATGGTTTTCATTGTGCGACAAGCGAGTCGCTGACATGCCGCCGGCCCCTAGACCGTGACGATACCGGCACGTTTGGCCCCGATCAGACCTGCGCGCCTGGCCTATCGTGGCGCTGGTAGGCTATGCGCGTGTGCTCCGTGCTCGGGTCGCGGCTGTCATGCATGGTGATCAGGCCGCAGCGGGTGAAACCGTTGGATTCCAGGATGTGCTGCATGGCGTGGTTCTGGAGCCCGGTGTCCACACGCACGTTGCTGTGGTGACGCATGCACCAGGAGAGAATGTCGGCCGCGACGCCCTTGGCCTCTCCTGAGGAGGCCACCCGGTGGACGGTCATGTAAGGGTCGTCATCGAGCCAACTGCCCTCAATCTGCCCGTAGGCAGGGTCCACACCGTCGAACAGGGCGAAGACGCCGATCACGCGCTCATGCTCGCCCCGGCGTTCCTCCAACTCGGGGCGCTCGACCGACGCTCCCGGCGCCGCCTGAGCGCCGTCCGCCATGTCGTCGACCAGAAGCATGGCGTGCCTGCCCGAGATGTCGCCGCTGATCGTGTCCGGATAGGGATACTTGGCCCCCCACTGATTAGGGTTGCCAGCCTCAACCATAGCCTGACGGGCCCGGGCGAAGACGGATTCGATCGACGCGGTATCATCCATGCCGGCGTGACGCAGCCAACGCTGCGCGGGGTTGAAAACCTGCAAGGGGCACCTCTTTCTTAATCGTAGAGTCCTGCCGGCGCCGCCCGTCCCTTGTGGTCGGCCCGCGCCGAACATAAAAGTCTAGTGACCGTCATGGCCTGCCGGTGCCCGTCCGCAGTAAGCGAACCGGGGAATAAATCCCGGTGATCGCACCTAGGATGCCCCCAGAGTATGCGAAAGGCGGGCGCCCTGGCTCGCAGGGGCGCCCGCCTAGCGCAAGAGCCTCAGACCACCTTGCGCTCAAAGGGGTCGGAGGAGATGCCGGCATCCACGATGTCGCGGCACCATTGCTTGGCCGAGAAGAGCGAGTGGTCTCGGTAGTTGCCGCAAGAGGTGATCTCGGTACCCGGCACGTCCTCCCAAGTGGCCTCCGATGCTATGAATTCCAGGGACTCCTTCAGGGCCTTGGCCACGTCCTCGGTGGAGTGGCGGCCCCAGGCCAGCAGATGGAAACCGGTGCGGCAGCCGAAAGGCGAGCAGTCGATGTAACCGGGGATGCGCTCGCGCAGCAAAACAGCGATCGTGTGCTCGATTGTGTGAAGTCCAGCGGTGGGAATCGCGTGCTCATTAGGCTGAACCAGACGCAGGTCGTAGTTGGAGATGACATCGCCCTTGGGCCCCTCCTCCTCGTCGATTAGGCGCACGTAAGGCGCCTTTACCTTGGTATGATCCAGCTGGAAGCTCTCAACTACCGGTTTCTCTGCCATGATGCAGTCCTTTCCGTGCATGTTCTCATCTTCGTTCCCGCCGGCGCCACCTGCTCGCCGGGTTCCCTAACTCCATACTAAGCACGCGCCCCGCCAGCCCTGGACCCACGCCCGGTCCTGCGCCGCCCGCGAGCCCGCGAAACCGTCAGGAGAACTCGCGGAGGGCTTGCAGGAATTGCTGTCCGTAGAGCTCCAGCTTGTGCTCGCCTACGCCGGTGACCTCCAGGAAGGCCTCCTCGCTAACCGGGCGACGCCTGCACATGTCGCGCAGGGTCTTGTCGGAGAAGACGATGTAGGGCGGCTTGCCGATTTCGCGGGCTATCCGCGTGCGCACCTGGCGCAGGGCCTGGAAGAGACGCCCCTCCTCCTCGCTAGGCTCCGGTTCCCCTTCGGCCAGCGCGGTCGTGCGGCCGTACACTGCGCCGGACGCTCTGGCCGCGCCCTTGGGCTCGGCCCGGCGCACCTGCTTGATCTCGTAGTGGAAGTCCGGGCTCACGGTCTCGCCGGCCTTGGGGCCGAACTGGACCAGGGGCAGGCGGCCTTCGGTGATGGTCAGGTAACCGTCCGAGGCCATCTGGTTGAGCACGTCTCGGATGCGGGCCGCGCCCACGTTTTCCAAGGCGCCGTAGGAGGGGCAGCGGTCCAGCCCCCGGCTGAGCAGGTCCTGGGACTTGGAACCTGCCAGGACCTGCACGATTTTGCCTGAGCCGAAGCGCTGGCCCACGTCGTGCACGCAACGGGAGATGGCACGAGCCAGGTCGGACACGTCCACGGTGGAGAAGGTGGACAGGCAGTTGGAGCAGTTGCCGCAGCCGCTTTTGGCCTGCTCGTCCGCCTGGCTGTTGACCTGCGCCGCGGCTCCATTTTCCATCTCCTCACCGAAGTAGCGGAGCATGTAGGCGTGCAGGCAATCGGTGGTGCGGCAGTAGCCAATCATGGTGTTGAGCAGACGTCGGCGGCTGGCTCGCACTACCTCGGCCTCCTCGCCGGTGAGCTGGTCGTTGCCTGAATCCATGTCGAGCAGGCGACGGCGGGTCACGATGTCCGCCTCGTTCCACAAGAGGGTGCAGCGGGCCGGCTCCCCGTCTCGCCCGGCGCGGCCGGCCTCCTGGTAGTAGGCCTCGATCGACTCGGGCATGTTGTGGTGAATCACATAGCGCACATTGGACTTGTCGATGCCCATGCCGAAGGCGTTGGTGGCCACCACGACTTGCACTTCGTCGTTGACGAACGCGGCCTGTGCGTCGTCTCGGGCGGCCGGCGCCATGCCGCCGTGGTAGCTGGCGGCAGGAATTCCGGCTTGATTCAGCTCTGCGGCCAGGGCCTCGGTCTCCTTGCGGGTGGCGCAGTAGACGATGCCTGACTCTTGGCCGTGCTCCTTGGCGTAGGAGGTCACCCAACGGTCCTTGGCCTTGGTCTCCAGCTTGACCACGTCGAAGAAGAGGTTGGGGCGGTCGAAGCCGGTCACCGCCTGGTAGGGGTCGCGCAAGTCCAGCATGGAGACGATGTCGCGCCGCACCCGTTCGGTGGCGGTCGCGGTGAAAGCCGCCACGCGGGGCCGGACGGGCAGGCTGGCTATAAAGTCGCCGATGCCCAAGTACGCAGGCCGAAAATCCTGCCCCCACTGGGAGACGCAATGGGCTTCGTCGACCGCCAGCAGGTCGATTCTGGCCTGGGCCGCGAAGGCGACGAACCGTGGTGCGTTGAGCCGCTCGGGCGCCACGTACAGGAGCTTGCAGCGGCCCTGGGCGGCCTGGGCGAGCGCCTGCGCCTGCTCGTCCGGGGTCTGTGTGGAGTTGACGAAATGGGCGTGGATGCCAGCGTCCTCCAACCCGTCCACCTGGTCACGCATCAGCGAGACCAGCGGCGAGACGACGATCGTGATGCCATCCAACAGGGTGGCGGGAATCTGATAGCAGATGGACTTTCCGGCGCCGGTGGGCATGACGCCCAGGCAGTCACGGCCTTCCAGAATCGCCTTGACCATGCCCGCTTGGCCCGGTCGGAAGGACTCGTAGCCAAAATACTGCTTGAGCGCAGCGAGAGCCTGATCCATGTCTGTCATACTTCACGAGTCTATGACCCTAACCACCCAGGCGCGCCCCCAGTCCGCGATGTGCGCAACCATGGGTCCCAGGCGCGCCTGTGGACAAGTCGCATTCACAAGGGGCCGAAGGGCGCGCGATTCTCAAGAGGCCGAACCTGAGGAGCCGGGTGCGGAGGCGGCGGCGATCAGCTCCCTCGTGTAGGCGCATCCGGGCTGGGACAGCACCCGGTCGGCGGGCCCCTCCTCTTCGACCTGGCCCTGGTGGAGGACCACGATGCGGTCGGCCATATGCTGGACCACGCCCAAGTCGTGCGAGACCATCAGGATGGCCGTCCGTGGCCGGCGGGCGCGGACCGTCTTGAAGGCCTCCAGAACGCCCAGACGTGCGGAGACGTCCAGGGAGGACATGGGTTCGTCGGCCACGATCAGCTGGGGGTCGGCCACCAGGGCGCGGGCTATGGCTATGCGCTGGGCTTGTCCGCCCGAGCAGTCCGCTGGATAGCGCCCGGCGAATTCACCCGGATCCAGGCCGGCGTCCGCCAAAGCCTGCATGGCCCTGCTGCGGATCGCCGCCCGGCCCAAGCCCAGCTCACGGGCGTGGATGCGCAGAGGTTCGCTGACCGAGCGCAGGGCGTTCCACCGTGGGTCGAGGGAGGCGAAGGGGTTCTGGAAGATCAGCCCCGACTCCCGCCGCAACGCCTGGTAGCCGCTGCTGCGTGGGCCGTCCACCGGTTGGCCCTGGTAGGACACGCTCCCGGCATCGCGGCTTTCAAGCCCTAGCAGGATGCGGGTCAGCGTGGATTTGCCCGAGCCTGAGCCTCCGACCAAGGCCAGGCACTCCCCTTGCCCCAGGCTGACCGATACCTCTTGCAAAGCTTGGCTGCCGCCCTGCCGACCGCCGAAGGTTTTACGGATGCCTTGGCCGGATATGACGATCCGCCGCTCATGGCCCGTGCCTTGACTCATGGCCTGCCTCCTCGCCCGGCGCTGAACCGCACGGCCATGTCCGCGTCTGCGCCTGAGTTCCCGCCCGCGCCAAAGCCTCCATCCACTCCCCCGAGAACTGGGTCCAAGCTCAATTGCGCGGCGGCCCGGACCAGGCTGCGGGTGCGTTCGGCTTGCGGATGTGCCAGCAGTCTGCTGGTAGGACCGTGCTCGACGACCTGCCCCTGGTCGAGCACGTAGGAGGTCCGGCAGGCGCGCGCCAGCACGGAGAAATCGTGGGTGACAAAGAGCATGGAGGCCCCGCTGGAGTCCACCAGGCGAATCAGCAAGTCGATAATCGCGCGCTGGGTGATCGCATCCAAGGCGGTCGTAGGCTCGTCGGCCACAATCAGCCTAGGGGCGGTGACCAGGGCCGTGGCGATGGCCACCCGCTGGAGCTGACCGCCGGAGAGCTGGCTGGGGTACTTGCCCGCTATTTCAGGGCCCAAACCCACCCGTTCCAGCATGTCTTGGACCCTCTGCGCCCGCTCGGCACGGCTCAGCCGATAGTGCAAGCGCAGGGGCAGGGCCACCTGCTGGGCGACGGACAGGACAGGGTTGAGCGAGGCTGTGGGATTCTGGAAAACCGCGCCTATGTATGCGCCGCGAACCCCAGCCAGGCCCTCGTCGCTGGCGCCCAGAAGCTCCGCGCCACGTAAGCGAATCGAGCCTGAGACCTGGGCTCCCGGAGGCAGGATGCCCAGGAGGGCTTTCGTGATCATCGATTTGCCTGAACCGGACGGGCCGATCAGCCCCACCCGCTCGCCATCGGCCACGCTCAGGCTGGCCTGGCGCACGATTGGACGGCCCCCGATCGAGATGGTCAGGTCTTCTATGCTCAGGCTCATGCCTCCCCCTTCCGCAGGACGGGGTTGGCAGCGGGGTCTATGGCCTCGCGCAGGACATCGCCGAAAACGTTCAGGGCGACGACTACCAGCGTGACCACCAGCCCCGGCCACAGGACCGTCAACGGGTAGACGTTGATGAACTTGACCGAGGTGGTCAGCGAATGCCCCCAGGAGGGCACCCCCGAGGGCACGCCGACCCCCAGGTAGGTGAGGCCGGATTCAGCCAAGACGGACGTGCCGGCGGACAAGGAGAGCTGGACGGCCATCGGAGGAGCGACGTTGGGCAGGATGTGGCTGGTCAGAATCCGCCAGCCGGAAGCGCCGGACGCCAGGGCCGACTGAACGTAGTCCGAACCAGCGGCCAGCAGGGCTTGAGGGCGGGCGACCCGGGCCAGGTTGAGCCCGTAACCCACCCCGCAGGCGACGATGATGACCGCCACGGAAGCTCCCATTGGCACAGCCAGGAGCAGGGCGAGCAGGACGGTGGGGATTGAGATCAGAGCGTCGACCAGCACAATCGAGCCGGACGACAGGACCTTGGAACGGCTGACCGTAGCGGCCAGGAGCAGGGTGCCCAAGGCCCCGGCGAAGACGACGGCCAGGAGGCAGATCAACAGGTTGGTCGCGGACCCGGCCAGGAGCCAGGACAGCACGTCCGCCCCAGTGCCGTCGGTGCCCAGCCAGTGGGCCCGGGAGGGGGACTGCCAGACCTGATAGCCGTCAGTGCGCCACAGAGGCCAGGGGGTCCAAACCAGGCAGACCAGGGCCGTCAGGACCCATAAGCCCAGCGTGACCAGGGCGAAACGCCCCTCCCTCCGGTTCCACATGCTGGCGATCACCGTGCGCAACCAGCGCCAGGGGCGGGCTGACCGGACCGCGTGCCCCGAGCTCCCAGGACCGGGCTCCGCCGTCCAAGCCGCTTGTTCATCCATCATCAGACCCCCTCCCCAATCGAATTAGCCGCTTTCAGGCGCGGGTCCAGGGCCCGGTGGAGGAGGTCGACGACCAGGCCGACCGCCAGGAAGAAGGCCGCCAGCATGAACAACTCGCTCTGCACCGCGATCAGGTCGCGGTTGCCCAGGTCGGTGACCAAGCCGGAACCCAGCCCCGGCAGGGCGAACAGGTTCTCCACCACCATCGCGCCGGTGATCATCTCCGCGAAGGTCAGCCCGACGACCGAGACCAGCTGGGGCATGGCCAGGCGCAGTCCCACCCGGATCAGGGCCTGGGAGCGGGTCATGCCGCAGGCCATGGCCATGTCGATCCAACCGGACGAAGCCAGCTCGGACAATGCGGCACGGGTGTAACGCATGAGCCCAGCGCCCACGATGATCCCCAGGGTCAGGGCCGGTAATATCAAGGATTGAAACGCCTGCGCGCCGGAACGCCAGCCCGCCTCGGGGAAGCCTTGCGAAGGCAGGATGGGCAGCAGCCCGCTGCCCCGCCCGAACAGCACGATCAGCAGCAGCCCGCCCCACAGAGCAGGTATGGAGCCGCCCACGATGGCGACGACCTGACACAAGGCGCGCGCACGGGGGCTGCGGGCCAGCAGTGAGTAGCAGCCGAGCGGTATGCCTATGCACAGGGCGACCGCCAGCCCCAACCCAATCAGAGGGAAGGTCAAAGCGGCCCGGGAGGCCACCTGGCTGGAGATGGAGCGGCCGGTCAGCATGGACACCCCGAAGTCGCCGCGCAGGAGGCCGCCCATCCACGAGGCGTACTGCTGGGGCAGCGGCCGGTCCAGGCCCAGCTGCGAGCGCAGGGCCGTTACCCGCTCGGGCGGCGAGTTGATTCCAGCCATGATGGAGGCCACGTCCCCGGGCAGGATGCGCAGGGCCGCGAACACCAGGAGGGAGAGCGCCAGCAGGGCCACGGCGAAAAGCAGGAGCCGGCGAAGCAGGAATCGCATGGCCTTCCCCTAACGTGCCGCCAGAGCGGAAGAGCCGCTGGCTGCGGCGCCTCCCGGCGTGTAGTAGACCCCAGCCAGGGGCAGGAGGGTCTGGTTCAAGTTCAGGGGCAGGCCGTGCAGCCCGACGGCCCAAGCGGTGGTAATCCGGTAGTTGAAGAGCCAATCGGCCGGCGCGTCCTGGCTGACCACGCGGGCGGCCTGGGCCAGGTAGCGCCCGCTCTCCTGCTCGTTGGGCTCGGCCATAGCCTGCCGGTAGAGCTCCTGGACTCTCGGATTGTCGTAGCCGTAGTAGTACTTGGGGTTGGCCCACTGGTTGAAGTCATGGCTCTCGGAGTGGTCCACCAGGGAGATGTCGTAGTCGCGGTTGGTGTACACGTCCTGCATCCAGGTGGAGAACTCAACCACTTGCACGTTCAGGTCGATGCCGACGGGCTTGAGTTGGGAGCGCAGCTGGTCGCCCAGCTCGCTGCCGTAGGTGTTGGCGTAGGTCAGCCGCAGTTTCAGGGGCCGCTGCGGGCTGTAGCCGACCTGGGCCATGAGCTCGCGCGCCTTGCCTGGGTCATGCGGGTAAAGGCCGGTCAGATCCTGGTAGCCCGGGTCCAGGATGGGAATCGGCCCGCCCAGCGCTGTGTCGGCCCCGCCCCGTGCGACGATCAGCTGGCGGTGGTCTATGGCGTACCGGATGGCCTGGCGGACGCGCGGATCGCTGGTTTTGGCGCCCTTGGAGTTGAAGGCCAGGACGAACTTGTCCGTGCCATCCCCAGCCTGCACCTGGTAGTGGTCCGGGTCCTTCCTGAAGGGCTCGGCCAACGTGGCGGTGATTGGAGCCAGGGCTTGCACGTCGTTGGATTTGAGCGCATTGACCGCCGCGTTGTCGTCCGCGAAGTAGCGCAGGCGCACGGTCTGTGTCCGGGCTTTGCGCTCGCCCCAGTAGCGGGGGTTGGCGCTCAGGGTCAGCGAGGAGGAAGGTTTGAAGGATGAGACTGTGTAGGGACCGGAGCCCAGGGCTTGGCTCTTGGGGTCATAGTAAGCGCGCCTGTCGAAGACCAGGCCGGGTCGTCCGGTGAGCGCCCAGAGCAGGCCCGCGTAGGGGGCGGTCAGCTTGAGCTCCACGGTGCTCGGGTTCAGCGCCTTGACCGATTGGAAGTTGCGCAGCTGGTCGGCGTCATGGTAGCCGCGTTGGACCAGCTCGTTGATTGACCAGGCCACATCCTCCGCGTCCAGCCGGTCCCCGTTGGAGAAGGCCATCGCCTCGTGCAGGCGGAAGGTGTAGGTGGTGCCATCCGCGCTCCGGCTCCAGCTCTTGGCCAGTCCGGGCGTGACTTGGTTGTGGTCGCCGCGGGCCACGAGCCCCTCGTACACGTTGCCGACCAGGGCCTGGTCCAGGGCTGAGCCGGATTGGTTGCGGATGTCCAGATTGGTCGGCGCCAGTTTGAGGCCAATGGAGATTGAGTCCGCCGTCCGCTCGGCCGCGCCGCCCCCCCTGCTTCGTCCGCCTACCCACAGCGAAACGACCAGGGCGACCGCCAGCAGCAGGCTCAGCGGCTTCCATCCCCAGCCCGAATGCGCGCGGGCGGGTTTGAGCATGGCATTGAGCACCGGGTCGGTGCTGGGTCCAGGCCCGGCATCCGGGGTCGCGCCGTCGCTTGCGTGCGCGCCCTCCTGGGAAGAGTTCATCGCGTTACCACCTTGTGTCTGGTTGGCCGCCATAGGGGTCGACCACCGTCCACCAGTCTAGGACACCGCCCGCCCGGTGGCGCGCAGGGCCGTAGAATGAAGCAGGAAAGCGCTCGTAGCGAGACAGCGAGGAGGTCGGCATGCTGCTGGCGGTCGACATTGGCAACACCAACACCGTGATTGGTTTCATGGAGGGCCGGCGGGTCCGCGCCTCCTACCGCATCGCCACCAGGGCGGGCCGCACCGCTGATGAGTATGGCATGATTTTGACCGATTTCCTCCGCCTGTCGAGCTACGAGCCAGCGGACATGGAGGGCGTCATCATCGCCTCGGTGGTCCCCAAAGTCATGCACTCCCTGCCCGCCGCCATCGTCCGCTACCTGTCGGTGGAGCCGCTGGTGGTGGGCCCCGGCGTTAAGACCGGCGTCAACATCCGCCTGGACGACCCCAAGTCCCTGGGCGCGGACTGCCTGGCCGACTGCGTGGGCGCGCATGAGAGTTACGAAGGCCCGCTCCTGGTGGCCGATTTCGGCACGGCCACCACCTTCAACTATGTGGACGCCCAGGGCTCCATCCGCTCCGGCCTGATTACCGTGGGCATCGACTCGGGCGCCAAGGCCCTGTGGTCGCAGACCGCCCAGCTGCCCGAGGTGGAGCTCACCCGCCCCAGCTCCATCCTGACCACCGGCACCAGGGATGCCATGCAGGCAGGCCTCTACTACAACTTCCTAGGCGGCCTGGAGCGCATCATCCTCCAGTTCCGCCGCGAGATCGACAACGATTTCCAAGTGATCGCCACCGGCGGCCTGGGCCGCATCTTCGCTTCCGAAACCGACCTCATCGACCACTACGACCCCGAGCTCATCTTCCGAGGCATGGCCACCATCTACAGCCGCACCATGCAGGCCGCCCCCACCGCGAAATAGGACGGCGGCGCAAGACGGGGCAAGGCGGGCGGATGATACGGAAACCGCGAAGTTGCGCCAGCAGCAATCAGACAGCCTAGCCTCCTCCTTCACTCACATCCGAGCCGGTCTTCGCCGCCTTATGGCCTTTCCCATTCCCCCCTGGTCCATAGTCACCCGCACTAGCATGAATACACCTCCGACGTAGCCAACCGAATCCGCCTCATCCTAGGAGAGGTGCGCGCTTGCTGCTGGCGGTGCTAGACTCAGTAACTATAACATGGGGGTTCGCGGCCCTGAACTGGCTGGAGAGTTTTGTTCTGCCGCGCACCACCCGAATACCAACAACACACTGTTTTCACGGAAGAGCGCGCATCTGTGCGCTCTTCCGCCAGCCTGTTTTGGAGGGGGCAATGAGTCGTTTCCGCGCCGCCAGCGCCGCATTCGCGGCCCTGGCCATGATCCTCCTGGGGGGGGGGGTAATTCGGCGGCCCGTCCCGCCCACGCTGAACCCAACCACCTGACCCGATCGGGAGCCCCCGCCTCGCAGACCGTGGACGGCTTCACCCTGTCCCCCACCAAAGGCCCCGCCAACCAAGACGCCATGGCCACGCTGACACCACCAGCCCCGCCAACCAACGTGCGCTTCACCCGAATCAGCGCAGGCTGGTGGCACAGCCTGGCCATCGGCTCGGACGGCAACGCCTACGCCTGGGGAGACAACGACTCCGGCCAGCTGGGCGACGAAACCGGTAGCGGCAGCCGCAGCGGCAAACCGGTGCGCGTGCACGCGCCAACCGGCGTGACCTTCACCCAAATCAGCGCAGGCGACGATCACAGCCTGGCCATCGACTCGAACGGCAACACCTACGCCTGGGGATACAACGCGTTCGGCCAGCTGGGCAACGAAACCGGTAGCGACAGCAACAAACCGGTGCGCGTGCACACACCAACCGGCGTGAGCTTCACCCAAATCAGCGCAGGCCACTGGCACAGCCTGGCCATCGGCTCCGACGGCAACACCTACGCATGGGGAAACAACGCGTTCGGCCAGCTGGGCGACGAAACCCCTAGCGACAGCAACAAACCGGTGCGCGTGCACGCGCCAACCGGCGTGACCTTCACCCAAATCAGCGCAGGCGACAACCACAGCCTGGCCATCGGCTCCGACGGCAACACCTACGCCTGGGGGCGCAACACCTCCGGCCAGCTGGGCGACGAAACCGGTAGCAACAGCAACAAACCGGTGCGCGTGCACACGCCAACCGGCGTGACCTTCACCCAAATCAGCGCAGGCGACGATCACAGCCTGGCCATCGGCTCCGACGGCAACACCTACGCCTGGGGAGACAACGACTCCGGCAAGCTGGGCGACGAAACCGGTAGCGACAGCAACAAACCGGTGCGCGTGCACGCGCCAACCGGCGTGACCTTCACCCAAATCAGCGCAGGAAGCTATCACAGCCTGGCCCTCGACTCGAACGGCAACGCCTACGCATGGGGATACAACGGCTACAACCAGCTGGGCGACGAAACCGGTAGCAACAGCAACAAACCGGTGCGCGTGCACACGCCAACCGGCGTGCGCTTCACCCAAATCAGCGCAGGCCACTGGCACAGCCTGGCCATCGGATCGGACGGCAACACCTATGCATGGGGAAGCAACTACTCCAGCCAACTCGGCAACGGCAGAAGCGACTACGGCACCCACAGCAGGCCCGCGCCGGTGCTCATGCCCCGGTATGTGATCGACGGCGTCACGTTCGACGGGGCAAGCGTCACCCGGAAGACCGTCAACCCCGCCACCGGCGCCTGGGACATGCACGTGCCCACGCATGCCCCGGGCGCCGTCACCGTGACCGTCGCCTACCATCTCGACGGCCTCGACGTGAACGGCAACATCGCCAACCCCAGATACCAGTCCGGCACGGTCACCCTGCGTTACACGTACGCCACCCCGTACACCGTCAGCTTCCAACTGGGCGGGGCGCCGGGAACCCCGCCCGCCAGCCAGTACTCGTACCCGGACGACCCGCAGCCCATCAACTGGCCGGTCCCCGACCCGGTTTGGGCGGGCCACTGGTTCGACGGGTGGGCCAAACCCGACGGCAGCCCCTGGGACTTCACCCAACCCGTCAGAAACGACCTGACCCTGACCGCCACATGGAGGACCCCACGGTTCACCATGACCCCCACCCGGGGCCCGGACACCGGCGGCACCACCGTCCACATCACACCACCCGACCCGCCCCAACCCCTCCGCTTCACCCAAATCAGCGCGGGCAGCTTCCACAGCCTCGCCATCGGCACCGACGGCAACACCTACGCCTGGGGACGGAACGACTACGGCGAGCTCGGCGACGACACCCGCACCGACCGCAACACGCCCGTGCGGGTGCACACGCCAGCCGGCGTGCGGTTCACCAGCGTCAGCGCAGGCAACGAGTTCAGCCTGGCCATCGGCAGCGACGGCCACGCCTACAGCTGGGGATACAACGGCTCCGGCCAGCTCGGCAACGACACCTCCACCTACCATAGAACACCCGAGCAGGTCCACGCGCCCACCAACGGCGACAACCCCGCCAACACATGGAAAACCATCAGCGCAGGCTACTGGCACAGCCTGGCCATCGGCAGCGACGGCCACGCCTACAGCTGGGGAGCCAACGGCTACGGCCAGCTCGGCGACGGCAGCAACGACGTGAGCGACAGGCCCGAGCAGGTCCACGCGCCCACCAACGGCGGCAACCCCGCCAACACATGGAAAACCATCAGCGCGGGCGACCAGTTCAGCCTGGCCATCGGCAGCGACGGCCACGCCTACAGCTGGGGAGCCAACGACTACGGCCAGCTCGGCAACGGCACCAACACCAGGAGCAACAGGCCCGAGCAGGTCCACGCGCCCGACAGCGGCAACCCCGCCAACACATGGAAAACCATCAGCACAGGCGGCTCACGCAGCCTGGCCATCGGCAGCGATGACCACGCCTACAGCTGGGGAGCCAACTACTGTGGCCAGCTCGGCAACGGCAGCAGCGACGACAACCCCCACAGCACGCCCGAGCAGGTCCACGCGCCCACCAACGGCGACAACCCCGCCAACACATGGAAAACCATCAGCGCAGGCGGCGATCACAGCCTGGCCATCGGCAGCGACGGCCACGCCTACAGCTGGGGAGCCAACGACTACGGCCAGCTCGGCGACGGCAGCAACACCAGGAGCAACAGGCCCGAGCAGGTCCACGCGCCCACCAACGGCGGCAACCCCGCCAACACATGGAAAACCATCAGCGCAGGCGGCTACCACAGCCTGGCCACCGGCAGCGACGGCCACGCCTACAGCTGGGGATGGAACTGGCACGGCGAGCTCGGCGACGGCAGCATCTACGGCCGCAGCACGCCCGCGCTTATAGGGCACAAGATCACCGTCACCGGCGCCACCTTCGAGCCCACCAACGCCCCCACACCCACCTGGAACCCCACCACCCACACCTGGGACACCACCAGCCCAACCCACCCCGAAGGACAAGCCACCGTCACCATCCACTGGACCCTCGACGGCGTCACCCAAACCGACTACCCCATCAACCCCTACGAGTACTACCACCTCTACACCCTGCCCAAAGCAGGCGGCGCCCCCACCCAACAACTCGCGGGAGCCACCCTCCTCACCCTCACCACCCTCACCGCACTCACCCTCACCAGCCACCACATCACCCGCAAACACCACCACACCCACCAACCCACCACAACCAGCAAATAACCAACCAACCCAAGGCCTGCGGTGCGGCCCACCCCAACCCACCCGGGCCGCACCTTAAACACACGAGCGCCGCACGATACCCCTCGATCCTACCGCTCCGCGGCCCGACACTATCCCCAGTAGACAGGCCGCCAGTCCGCAAGCGCTAGGAAACGGTCCCAGCTCAAAGACAGAGGGGGACTCGTGATTGGAAGCGCATGGGTTGGCCGGTTATGGGATCGGTGAAGGAGAGGGAGCGGGCTACCAGCTGGAGGGGGTGGCTGAAGTCATCGTAAGGGCGGTTGATGACGATTGGGTAGAGGTCGTCGCCCAGGATAGGCAAGCCCAGGCTGGCCATGTGCACGCGCAGTTGGTGGGTCTTGCCGGTGTATGGGTGGAGACGGTATGCGCGGTAAGGGGTGGAGGCCCTGCCGGTCGTCCCCTCCCCCGGTAGGCAGCCGCCGGACGAGTCGAGCGCGAAGGTTGGGCCGGAGGAAGTAGCGTTTCCGCGCCCACCGGCAAGGTTGAAGGCGGGAAGCTCCCCAGCCAGGTCGATCAAGGTGGAGGCATTGGGCTGGGCGCGCAGCTCCCTGGCCTGCATGTGGCCGGGGTGCTTGTCTATATAGGAACGGCGCAGGAGGGGGAAGGGGGCCGGTGGGGCCAGGCGGGCGATGGTGCCGGTGGCGGGCGTGGTCAGCGGGCGGGCCGGAGCCAGGCATTCATAGACTTTGTCAACTTGTCTCCTCTGGAAGAGCATCTGGTAGGCGGCCCGTACGGAGGGGTCGCGCACGAAGACCAGCACTCCGGCGGTGGCTCGGTCCAGGCGGTGGGCGGGGGTGATTTGCGGCTCGCCCAACCGCTCGCGTAGGCGCATCAGGGCCGAGCTGCGGTACCACATGCCGCGAGGAGTGGTAGGCAGAAAGTGGGGTTTATCCACTACTATGATCCGCTCGTCCTCGTAGAGCACGCCCAACTCGAAGGGAATCTCGGGCTCGCTGGTCACCCACCGGTGCCGTTCGAAAGGACCAGCCATCACAGCGCCACCGTCATGTCGCTAGCGAACCGTCACTCGACGGTGACCGACTTGGCCAGGTTGCGCGGCTTGTCCACATCCAAGTCCTTGGACTTGGCCATGTCGAGCGCGAACAGTTGGAGGGGCACCACGTCGACCAGAGGGCTCAGGAGCGTGGGGCAGGCGGGGCGCCAGAACACCACGTCCGCGTACTCCTCGGCGTCCGGGTCCCCCTGTTCGGCCACGGCGATGACGAACGCCCCCCGGGCCTTGACCTCCTCGATGGCGGAGACGACCTTCTTGTGGAGTGTGCCGCGGCCACGGGCGGAGGGCACGATCACGACGATCGGCTCGCCGGGCTCGACCAATGCGATTGGCCCGTGTTTGAGCTCGCCCGCCGCGAAGCCCTCGGTGAAGGTGTAGGCGATCTCCTTGAGCTTGAGCGCGCCCTCCATGGCCACCGGGTAGCCTACGTGGCGGCCCAGGAAGAGGAAGGACTTGGCGTCGACCAGACTGCTTGCGGTCCGCTCCACGGTATCGGCCTGGGTGTCAAGCACCCACTCGATCTTGGAGGGCATGGCGCGCAGGCTGTCCACGGTCTGGTGGATTTCGTCGCGGAAGAGCGTGCCCTTGACCTGCGCCAGGTACAGGCCCAGCAGGTAGGCGGCCACAATCTGGGCCACGAACGCCTTGGTGGAAGCCACAGCGATCTCAGGACCGGCGTGGGTGTAGAGCACGGCATCGGATTCGCGCGGGATGGTGGAGCCTTGCGTGTTGCAGATGGCAAGCACGCGCGAGCCCTGCTCGCGGGCATGGCGCAAGGCCATCAGGGTGTCCATGGTCTCTCCGGACTGGGAGATGGCGACCACCAGCGTGCGCGAGGTGAGGATGGGGTCTCGGTAGCGGAACTCGTGGGCCAGCTCCACCTCCACCGGGATGCGCACCCAGTGCTCGATGGCGTACTTGGCGACCATTCCTGCGTAGGATGCGGTGCCGCAGGCCACGATGATGATTTTGTCCACCTGGCGGATGTCCTCGGGATCGATGCGCAGCTCGTCCAGGTTCAGTTCGCCTTCCGGGCCGAAACGGCCCAGCAGGGTGTCGGCCACGGCCTTGGGATCCTCGTGAATCTCCTTATCCATGTAGGAGTCCCAGCCGCCTTTCTGCGCGGCGGAGGCGTCCCAGTTGACGGTGAAGCGCTTGGAGTCCGTGACAGGGTTGCCGTCGAAGTCGGTGACTTCCACTGCATCGCCGCTGACGCACACGGCCTGATCCTGGCCCAATTCCATGGCCTCTTTGGTGTAAGCCACGAAAGCGGCCACGTCCGATCCCAGGAAGTTCTCGCCCTCGCTCAACCCCACGACCAGCGGGGAATCGTGCCGGGCGCCGACGACGATGCCGGGCTGGCGGCTATCCACGGCCAGGAGGGTGAAGGCGCCTTCCAACATGCGGGCGGTGCGACGCATGGCCTCGAACAGGTCAGGCTGGCCGGTGCGCTCGATGATCTCATTGGCGACCTTGCCCAGCAGCTTGGCCACCACTTCGGAGTCGGTGGAGGAGACGAACGAGTAACCCTCGGTTTGCAGGTCGAACTTGAGTTGGGCGGCGTTCTCGATGATCCCGTTGTGGATCAGCCCGATCTTGCCGTCCTGGCTCATATGCGGGTGCGCGTTCACATCCGAAGGCTCGCCGTTCGTGGCCCAGCGAGTGTGACCGATACCGGCCGTGGCTTCAGGCAGGGGGTGCGCTTCCAAGCTTTCAACTAAATTGCTGAGGCGTCCGGCGCGCTTGCGCCAGGCCACGGTGTCCAAACCAGGGGCCACCAGGGCCACGCCGGCTGAATCATAACCCCGGTACTCCAAGCGCTCCAAACCCTGCAGGCAGACCTCCAATGGCTTACCGCAAGCGGTTAACGTAGATGAGGCATATCCAACTATTCCACACATGACTCACCAGTCTAGGCCCAGGGCGGGGCCGTTACGCCCTGGGCGGGTCTTCCCTAGCGCTATGTCCACATGAATCCATCGATACGCCCCCTGCCCGGCGCCTTAAAGCACGGTCCGCAGGAACTCCTGGAAGCGCCGGCTCTCCGGGTGATCGATGATGTCAGGGCCGCCGCTTTCCACCACGACGCCGCCATCCATGAAGACGACCTGCCCGGCGACCTCCCGGGCGAAGCCTATCTCGTGGGTCACGACGACCATGGTCATGCCCTCAGCCGCCACCTGCTTGATGACAGCCAGCACCTCCCCGACCAGCTCCGGGTCAAGGGCAGAGGTGGGTTCATCAAAGAGCATGATCTCAGGATGCATGGCAAGGGCACGGGCTATCGCCACCCGCTGCTGTTGGCCGCCGGAGAGCTGGGAGGGGTAGTAGTCCAGCCGATCGCCCAGACCTACGCGCTCCAGCTGCTTGATCGCCTCCTCCTTGGCCTGCGCTTTGGGCACATGCCCCACGTGGACCGGAGCCTCCATCACGTTGCCCAGAGCCGTCATGTGCGGGAAGAGGTTGAAACGTTGGAAGACCATGCCGATGCGGGCGCGCTGTCGGGCGATGGCCTTATCGTCCAGACGTTGCAAGCCCTGGCCGTCGGGGCCGATGCGCTTGTAGCCGGTCAGCTCGCCGCCTACGATGATCTCGCCCGCGGTGCGGTCCTCCAACTGGTTGATCAGACGCAAGAGGGTGGATTTGCCCGAGCCGGAAGGACCCAGAATGGCGGTGACGGTGCCCGGCATGACTTCCAAATCAATGCCTTTGAGCACGTGCAGGTCGCCGAAGGCCTTGTGCACGCCCCGGATAATGATGGCCGGCTCCTGGCCAGTCGCCTCCTTTTCCGCGTTCGTATCAGCGCTCATGTTCATTTGCCCGCTCATGCGTTCAACCCCGCCATCATCACTTGATTGACCTTATCCGTCTCCTGCTTGGCCGCCGGATCGACGGCCTCCTTAGCGTCCGGGCCCTTGCGCCCGGCCAACGGCCGCGCGTCGAAGCCCTTGCCGTAGTGCTTCTCCAACTGGGCTTGGATGACCATCAGCACGGAGGTGATCAGCAGGTACCAGATGCAGGCCACGATCAGGAGCGGGATGGTCTTGTAGATGCGGTTGGCGATCGCGTTGGTCGCGAACTGGAGTTCGAGCGTGAACGGCACGGCCAGGGCCAGAGAGGTGGTCTTGAGCATGCCGATGGTCTCGTTGCCGGTGGGCGGCACGATGATGCGCATGGCCTGGGGCAGAACGACCCGCCGCATGATCATCGAACGGGGCATGCCCAGGGCTTGGGCGGCCTCGGTCTGCCCGGTGTCGACCGCCTCGATGCCAGCGCGCACGATTTCGGAGAGGTAAGCGGCTTCGTTAAGACCCAGGCCTAGCACGGTGGCGATCGTGGCGTTGAGCACATCCTGGGTGTTGAAGGAGAGGAACTCCGGGCCGAAAGGGATGCCGATGGCCAGCCTGGGCACCAGAACCGCGAACAGTCCCCAGAAGACCAGCTGGGTGTACACAGGGGTGCCACGGAAGAACCAGATGAAGAACCAGGACACCCAGCGCAGGACAGGGTTGGCCGACTTACGCATGACCGCCAGGATCACGGCAAGGATGGTGGCCAGGACCATCGCGTAGACCGTGAGCAGGAGGGTCCACTTGATCCCATCGAGCACGTGCTCGTTGAACAGGTACTTCCAGACCGTGGGCCAGTCGAAGTTAGGGTTGGTCACCATCCCGTGGATCAGCATGGCCACGAAAACGGCCACGATGACCGCCGCGATGACCGGTCCCGGCCTCCTGACCGGCTTGGCGTGGATCCTCCCTGGAATATCCAGCCTGTCGCCCTTGTCCCGTCCCAACATGCTCGCTCCTTAGCCTCGCATTCGGATCACCGCCGCACGGACCCGGGCGGGCCCACCCCCAGGCCCGCTCGAATCCACGTGGCTCGAATCAGTCCGCCACCTCGGGGTTGACCTCGGCCTTATCCACGGCACCGGACTTGACGCCCCAGTGGTCCATGATCTTGCCGTAGGTGCCATCATCAATCAGCTTCTGCATGGCTTTTTGCGTGGCCTCCACCATCTGCGTATCGCCCTTCTTGAGAGCGATGCCCTGCACGACCACGTCCGAGTCCTTGCCCAGCTGCTCCAGATTGCGGCCGGTCTGCTTAATGGCGTAGCCGGTCACCTGCGAATCGGCGTAGAACACGTCGATCTTGCCGGTCATCACCGCCGTGGCCGCGTCGGTCTGCAACTTAAAGGACTGCACATCGATGGCCTTCTTGCCTTTGGCGGTGCATTCCTTGGAGAGCTTGTCCGCGCCCTGCTCCTCCATCGTGCCCGTCTGCACGCCCACCTTGGAGCCGCACAGGTCGCTGTCCTGGAGTTTCTTGGGATTGCCCTTCTTCACCGCGAAGGCGGTGCCGGCTTTGAAGGATGTGACGAAATCGACGGCCTGCTCCCGCTCCTTGGTGATGGTGAACGAGGAGATGCCAGCGTCGTACTTGGAGCCAATGGAGGGGATGATCGAATCGAAGGAGGCGGAGACCATCTCGGGCTTGAGCCCCATCTCCTGAGCCAGGGCCTTGGACAGGTCCACATCGTACCCAATCGGAGTCTTGCCGTCCTCGTCCACGAATTCCCCCGGCGCGTAAGTGGTCTCCATACCGACCTTAAACTTGCCGTCACCGGCTACGGACTGGGGCACCAGGGAAGCGATCGCGTCGTCTTTCTTGATGCCGGACACGTCGTAAGGCGTGGGGTGGGAGAGAGCCGAGGAGTCCTTGCCGGAACCGCCGGACTTGGAGGGCTCATCGGTGGTGCCGCAGGCGCCCAGGCTGGCCAGGAGCGCCAGGCTGATGACCGCTGCCCCCAAGGCTTTGATTGACTTCATAATCGCGTCCTTTCTCTCGCCGCGGCGACGCCTCGGCCTTCATCCACTAGTACTATTATGCATCAATTTGTATTTTTATGCATCGTGCCCTAGCGAACCTTCCACAGCCCACCCGGGCGAGAGCCCCAAAACCCTGGAACCGCAAAGGAACCAGCGCCTGGCGGCGTTCATCGCAGCCCGGACCTCTCCGGCGTGTCGCGGCTATGTGAATCGCTATGAGCGAGGAGACGGCGCATCCATTGCCGCCGTATGCCATACGAGCAGGCAGACCACGCGGGTCAGGCCCGACCCCTAAGGTTCTTGTAGCGCATGGCCCGCTGAGCCTCGCGTTTGTCTTGCTCCTCGCGCAGAGCCTGGCGCTTGTCGTACTCACGCTTACCGCGCGCCAGGGCTATTTGCACCTTGACCCGCCCATCCTTGAAATACAGGCTCAAGGGGACGATCGTGTAACCCTTGGCATCGATCTGCCGGCTCAGCTTGGCGATCTGCTTAGCGTGGAGCAGGAGCTTACGCTTGCGTTTGGGCGCATGATTGTTCCAGGTGCCGTTAAGGTACTCGGGAATGTTCGCCCCCTCCAGCCAGACCTCGCCGGAGCGGTCAATCGAGACGAAGGCCTCAGCCAAGGAGGCCCTGCCCTCGCGTAGGGACTTGACCTCGGTGCCGGTCAAAGCGATGCCGGCCTCGTACTCGTCCTCGATTGTGTAGTCGTGCCTGGCACGGCGGTTTTGGGCGATCGTCTGAATGCCCGTCTCTTTGGCCATGCGACCCCCTTCCCGCGCCTCTGCCGGATGCGCTGCTCCTTGTGGAATGGCCTTCTCGAACTGGCTTCGACCATAGCACGAGGGCGCCACCCCGGTTGGGATGACGCCCTCGGCTCAGCCAGGCGTACCGCTTAACTTAATAATGCACGTACTGGTAGGCGCCGGCATTGTAGACGATCTCGGAGGCCGGGAACGTGGCGAATCCCGTGCCGCCCTCGGAGATGAGGACCGACCCGTCACCATTCACACGCTCCACCACCGCGACATGGCCGTACTGGGGATCAGCGTTCCAGCTACCGACCCGCTGGCCTTGGGCGAAGACCATGGCCGCTCCCACATGCGGGGTGTTGTTGACCACGTAGCCTAAGCCACGAGCCGTGTTGGCCCAATCCGCGCCATTACCCATATACGAGCCGACGGGCAGGCTCAGCTGAGAGCGCCGCAGGTAGGCCCACAGGGTGCACTGGCGGGGGGGATAGGCGGAACCACCCACGCTGTTGCCCGTGGGGTGCCCGTAGCAGAAGCCCGAGCCGGAGGGGCAGGAACCGGGGACGGCGTAGTTCATGCCAAAGGCGCCACCGCCACCGCCGCCACCACCACCACCGACGGAGGGCGCTGCTCCGCCGCCGCTCTGCTGGGCGCCACCGGAGCCGGGGTTGTACGACCCTGCGCTGGCGTTCTGTATGCTCCACGAGTCAATCTGCGACTGCATGGTCGCGATGTCCGCGGCCTCCCGAGCGGACTGAGAGCTCAGGCTCCCCTTCTGCGCCTCCAGGCTGGCCCTGGCTTGGGCGCCCTGATCGCGCAGCGCCTTGAGCTGGTCCTGCTTGGTCTGGGCGTCCTCAGCCGCCTTCTGGGCCGAGGCGGCCTCCTCGTCGGCCTGCTTCTTCAGGGTGGCTATCTGCTTTTCGATGGCCTCCAAACGGTCCTTGCGGTTCATGGAGGTGTTCATGCTGCCCGCCGCGTCCGAGGCGGCATTCGCCTCGCTTCGGCTGACGGCCGCGTCCGACTGCATTTTGCCCACGAACTCCTGGGTGTTGGAGGACTTGGTCACCAGGTTCATCACATCCGAGGCGTCGGAACCGTGGAAGCCCTTACGGGCCATCTGCGCCACAGCGTCCTTTGCGTCGTCGTAGTCGATCCCGGACTGCTTGATCTTCTCCTCCAGGGCTTGCTTGTCTTTCTTAGCGGCCTCCAGTCGCTCACCGGTCGCCTGGGCCTGGCTCTTGGCCTGCTCGGCGCTCTGCTGGGCCTGGGTCAAGGACTCCTGGGCGGCCGGAATCTCGGTGTTGTTCAGGTTGTTCAAATCCTCAATCTGCTGGGCCAGCTCGGAGGAGACGCCCGCCAACTTGTTCTTCAGGTACTCGTTGGTGTTCACCTTCTGCTGGTATTCGCTCCAGCTGACCGCCTGGGCTTTGGGCGCGTCCACGACCGCGGAGGTCACCGCCCCCGCTAGGAGGGCGCAGCTGGCCAAGGCGAAGCCTACGACCGCCCGCATCCGCTTCATTCGAATCAAGCTTTCACACCCTTCCCTAAACGCGATTCCCTTACTCACTGATAAGCCAACATTCTATGTGAAGACCCTGGAGGGAGCCAGACGGGACCGTGTATTTTCGCGCGACCATCACGTCCGCTCCCCGGCGAACCCCCGTCAAGCCTTCAAATAGCGCCGCAGGGAGACCGTGGAGGCCAGGGCGGAGAGGGCCACCGCGCCAAGAATCAGGGCGGGGGCCATCAGCCAGACCGTGCTCTGGTTGATGTAAGGCATCCACTGGACCGTCTGGGCCAGCCAATCGGTGACGAAGAGCTTAACAATCGCCGACAGGGCGCCCACCGCCAGCAAGGAGCCCAACAACGAGGCGACCATGCCCTCCAAGATGAACGGCATGCGAATCGTCATGTTGGAAGCGCCCACCAGGCGCATGATCTCGGTCTCGTTCCTGCGCGAGGCCGCCGACATGCGGATGGTCGTCCCAGTCAGTAAGATGGCCACCAACACCATGACCGCGGCCAAGACCACGGTCACGACCGTGGCACGGTTCAATATCTTGAAGACCGGATCGAAGATCTGGCGCTGGTCCTGCACCTCCTCCACGCCGTCACGGCCGGAGAGCACCTCCGAGACCACCTGATACTTGGTCGGGTCGGTCAACTTGAGCCGCAGGGAGTCCTGCATATCCGCGGCGGTGAGGGTGCGGCCCTGGTAGACGCCATTCGGATACTGCTTGAGGAAGGTGTCCTTGTAGAAGTCCTCCCGGCTCTCGTAGGAAATCTTGGAGACGGAATCACCCAGCTCGCTGTGGATCGTGTTCTCCATCTGGACGATTTGCGCCTTGGAGGGAGCCTTGCCAGCCGCGCAGGTGGCGGCCTGGGATGCGCCGTCCGGGCATAGCCAGACCACCACCTCCACCTGGGAATACCAGTCGCCCTTGGCTTTGGCGATTTGCGCCTGCATCAGGCCCGAAGCGCCGATGAAAAGGAAGGAGATGAAGGTGACGAGCATGACCGACAAGATCATTGAACCGTTGTGCTTGAGGCTGTCCCAAGTGCCGGACAGTATGAATCGCAGTCTCATGCCTGCTCCCCCTCGCTCTCGGGCCTCTCAGCCGCGGCCCGCGCTTGTTGCTGGATGCCATCCGTCCGCTCATCAGTCCCTTGGGGCTTTTGCGGGGGCACCGGTGGCGCGGCCTTACCTTCCTCGGGAGCATCCGAGGGTCGCTGGGCCTCTTCGGCGGCCTGGGCCTCCTGCGTCGTGGACGCCTCCCCCGCCTCATCGCCTTCAGAGGTTTCCGAAACCTGTGCGGCCTCCACGTCCGCCGCCTGCCCCTGGGCGATTTGCTCCCGGACGGCCTCCTCGTCCAAGCGGAGCCCCTTACCCCAGGTCAGGGTCTCTTCGACCGGGGCGAAGGCTTCACCGTAGCGGCCGGTGCGGCCCGAGTGCACTGAAGAGGCCAAGCGCGCTATGCCGGCATCGCTGAATTGACCGTCGGTCGCCATATCCGCAGCCTGCACTTGCCGTTGCTGCGGCTCCTTGCCGAGCGCGCGCTGGGCCCTGGCCTCCACGTCGGCGTCGGGGAAGAACTTGGCGGAATCGTACGAACCCTGGCGCTCATCGCGTACGATGTGGCCACCGTGCAGTTCCACCACCCGCTTGCGCATGGAGTTGACGATCTCCTCATTGTGGGTGGCCATCACGATTGTGGTGCCCGTGCGGTTGATCGCGTCCAAGACCTCCATGATGCCTAAGGAAGTGGTCGGGTCCAAGTTACCAGTCGGCTCATCGGCCAGCAGGATGCCCGGGTGGTTCACATAAGCGCGGGCCAGGGCCACACGCTGGGCCTCACCGCCTGAGAGCTCGTGCGGGTAGTTGCCCTCCTTGCCGGTCAGTCCGACCGTCTTCAGGACCTGGGGCACCATGGTCTTAATGGTGGAGCGCCTCGCGCCGATCACCTCCAGGGTGAAGGCCACATTCTGCCAGACCGTGCGGTTGGTCAGGAGCTTGTAATCCTGGAAAACGAAGCCTATCGAACGCCGGTAGAGGGGAATTTGGCGGTTCTTCAGACGACGCAAGTCGTTACCGGCAACGCGGATCTCGCCCTCCGTAGCCTCCTCCTCGCGCAGGAGCAGGCGCAGCAAAGTGGTCTTGCCGGAGCCCGAAGCGCCCACGAGGAAGACGAAATCGCCCCGGTCTATCTGCAAGTTCACGCTGTCCAAGGCGGGACGGGTGCCCTTTGGGTAGATCTTGGTCACATCCTTGAGCGAAATCAGCGCCATGCGCTCTCCAATCCTTGCAAAGCTCGAACCCCCCGAACAACCAGCCTAGCGGAGAGGGGCCCAGTCCGCCCCGGACCGCGCCCTTCCTCGCAGAAGCCTCACGCTCCGCCGCCATCTGAAGCCCGGAACTACCTGCCCTCAGCCTCGGCGCGTTCCTGCTGACGCTGCTGGTGGCGCCAACGGATGCCCGCCTCAATGAAACCGTCAATGTCGCCGTCGAAGACCGATTGGGTCTGCGAGGTCTCGTAGCCAGTGCGCAGGTCCTTGACCATCTGGTAAGGGTGAAGCACGTAGGAACGCATCTGGTCGCCCCAGGAGGCCTTTATGTCGCCGGCCAGCTCCTTCTTCTTCCTGGCTTCCTCCTCGTGGCGCAGGACCAGAAGCCGGGATTGGAGCACGGCCATGGCCGCGGCCCGGTTCTGAATCTGACTGCGCTCGTCCTGCATGGTCACCACGATGTTGGTGGGCAAGTGGGTGATGCGCACGGCCGAATACGTGGTGTTGACGCCCTGTCCGCCGGGGCCCGAGGAGCAGTAAGTGTCCACCCGGATGTCCGAGTCGGGGATGTCGATGTGGTCCGTAGGCTCCACGAGCGGGATGACCTCGACCGCGGCGAAGGAGGTTTGCCGGCGGCCCTGGTTGTCGAAGGGCGAGATGCGCACCAGGCGGTGGGTGCCGCCCTCCACCGACAGGCGGCCGTATGCGTAGGGCGCGTCCACCTGGAAGGTCGCGGACTTGATGCCCGCCTCCTCGGCGTAGGACGTGTCCATCACCTTGGTCTTGTAGCCGTGGCGCTCGGCCCAGCGCAGGTACATGCGCATCAGCATCTGGGCCCAGTCGGCCGCGTCCACGCCGCCGGCGCCGGAGCGAATGGTCACCACGGCCGGACGTTCGTCGTACTCGCCGTCCAACAGGGTCTGGATCTCCATGTCCGCCAGGTCCTTGCCGATGGATTCAACCTCGTTCTGCGCCTCGATCAGGGTATCGTGGTCGTTCTCCTCGCGCCCCATCTCCTCCAGGGTCGCCACATCATCCAGCCGGCTGCGGGCAGAGTCCAGCCGTTTCAACTGGCCTTGCAGGGTCGAGAGACGGCTGGTCACCTCCTGGGCGTGCTCCTGGTCGTCCCAAAGCCCGGGGGCGGAAGCCTCCCGCTCCAGCTCGCCGACCCTCGTTCGCAAGGCGTCAGGGTCCAACGCCTTCTCGATCATGTTGTACTTGGCCTGGGCTTCGCTCAAGGCCTGGGAGAAATCAAACTCCGCCATGCTTACCGTCATCCTCCGCTTCGATGCTGTTTGGCTCCGCCGACTCGAAAACTCCCGCCGGTCGTCAAAGGTCGTGCGTGATGGCGGTGATGCCTCGTCTCTTGCGCGTATTCATCGTAAGCCCAGTTTACCTGGAGCCCCTCACAAGCACCGGTTCGGCGAAACGGCCGAACCGGGCATGCATCACTCGTCCCTAGCGGTCAGAATGATCGGGTCGCCCTCGGTGATGGCGATTGTGTGCTCGCTGTGGGCACCTCGGGATCCGTCGACGGAGCGCAAGGTCCAACCATCCTTAGGGTCCTGGAAAATCTCGTCAGTGCCGGCCATGAACCAGGGTTCAATCGCGATCACCAAACCTGGACGCAGTTTGAAGCCGTGGTGGGCGGAGCCGTCGTTCGGCACAATGGGGTCGCCGTGCATGACGTGACCCACCCCGTGGCCGCCGAACTCCACGTTGACGCTGTAACCATTCTCATGCGCCACGTCGCCGACCGCAGCGGAGATGTCGCCCAGACGGTTGCCGGCCCTGGCCTGGCTGATGCCGGCCTCCAGGGCGTCCTGCGTAGCCTTGATCAGGCGCAGGTCCTCCGGGTCCGCGTGCTCGCCGACCACCAGGCTGATGGCTGAATCCCCCACCCAGCCATCCACGCTAATCGCCAAATCCATCGACAGGAGGTCGCCGTCGCGCAGGGAGTAGTCAAAGGGCACGCCGTGCAGGACCGCGTCGTTGACCGACAGGCAAATGTAGTGGCGGAAGGGGCCGGTGCCGAAATCGGGCGCGTAGTCCACGTAGCAGGACTCAGCCCCCCGACGCGACTCGATCTGGCGCTTGACATAGTCATCCAGCTCCAGCAAGTTGACGCCAGGCTTGGCCATCGCTCGCAGGTCCTTCAGGATGGAGCCGACGAACTTGCCAGCGGGCTTCATCTGCTCAATCTCTTGTTTGGTCTTGATCTCAATCACCGTTCATCGGTCCTTTCACAGCGGAGCGTCCCTCCCCACTCTAAGCCCGGGGCTCCCCGTGCGCCAGACTCAGCGCCGGCGACCGAAGGTGAACGCGCGAATCAGGGAGGCGACACCCAGGACGACGAGCGCGCAGGCGCCGAAGATGACAAGGACGACGGTAGAGCCCATCGGGTTGATCAAGATGAAAACGCCGGCGATGATCGAGACTACCGCGCTGAAGATGGCCCAACCCGAGTGGGGCACGGCCCAGGATTCGGCCAGGGTCATGACGCCTTCCATAATCCAGCCGATGCCGACGATCAAGGTGACCAAAACCAACAGAGTGGAAGCGGATACGGTCGTGTTCTTCACAATCACAACGCCGCCAATAGCCAGCAGGGCTCCAATCAGTACGCTCAGCACCCGCCAGCCGCCCGGCAACCCCTGGGCCACGATCGAGGTAATCAGGTGGACAAGGCCGGTGATGATGAAGTAGACGCCCAAGGCCACGGTGAAGACGGTCAGCGTCTTACCTGGCACGATCAGGAGGGCCAGGCCGATGATCAGAGCCACCGCGCCGACAATGCCGAACACGGCCCTGACCAGGTTCACCGACTTGGACGTCAGATCTTCGACGATTAGCCTGAAGGGATCTCGGGACCGCTGAGGCCCTCCGGGCATTTGCTGGTACAGGTCAGGCCCGTATGGCCCCTGGCTCTCGTCATTCATAGTGAATCTCCTCGTACTGTTCCATGGCTGCGTACCATAATCATTCCTAGTGTATGCGTCCGAAAGAGGCGGCAGAAGACTTACGCCGACATTGCGCATGGCGGTAAATTCACGCGCCACAGGCACTTCGAGAGTAAAATGGCCCTCCTTGCAGGCGGCAGGGGCAGGGTTTACGCTTGAACGGTATGGATCATACACAGCGCAAGTCCGGGCTCGACCCGGCATCATTCTCCTCCGTCATCAAGCCCCAGGACGACCTCTTCCGCTTCGTCAACGGCCCCTGGATCGACACCTACGACCTACCCGAGGACCGTTCCCGCTTCGGCTCCTTCGATCAGCTGGCCGAGGACGCCGAAGGCCAGATCCGCGATATCCTGGAAGACCCGGACAGCCCGGCGACCAAGTCGGCCATCATCTACAGCAGCTTTCTGGACACCGACGCAATTGAACGCGCCGGACTCGATCCCATCCGCCCCAGCTTGCGGGCCATCGACGAAGTGGCCGACAAACCGGCATTGACCGCCCTGTTGGGTTCAATGAGCCCGGCTGGCGGCCCCGACCTGTTCGACATGGGCGTCTACGGAGACCCTGGCGACCCCGAGCATAACGTGATTCACATCGCCCAGGGCGGCCTGGGCCTGCCCGATGAAGCCTACTACCGCGAGGACCGCTACGAGCCCATCCGCCAGGCTTACCTGGTCATGGTGGGACGGATGCTCCAACTTGCGGGCTATGCCGCTGACCAGGCGCAGGCGGCCAAGCAGGCGGAGCGTTTCATGGCCTTCGAAACCCGAATCGCAGCGCAGCACTGGGACAATGTCGCCACCCGCGACGAGGACAAGACCTACAACCCCACCACCTTCGCCGACCTGAAGGCGGCCCTGCCCCAATTGGACATCGAGGCCTGGGCCCACGCCTGGCAGGACG
Source organism: Bifidobacterium actinocoloniiforme DSM 22766 (assembly GCF_001263395.1). Lineage (NCBI taxonomy): Bacteria > Bacillati > Actinomycetota > Actinomycetes > Bifidobacteriales > Bifidobacteriaceae > Bifidobacterium > Bifidobacterium actinocoloniiforme. The sequence goes on from NZ_CP011786.1 coordinate 945,608, forward strand.
CTTATTCAGCCGCCGAAGGCGCCGACACCCAACCGGTGGACCTGCTCGGGGCCTTGGAACACACGATCGTGCACGAGCCCAGCTTCCTCACCGGCCTGGATGCCCTCTGGCGGGACAGCGAACTGGATGACCTGAAGCTATGGGCCCGGGTGCACACGATCATGAGTCAGGCCTCCTACCTGAGCCAGGATTTCGACCAGACCAGCTTCGACTTCTACGGCAAAGTGCTCTCCGGGGCCCAGCGCATGCGGGACCGCTGGAAGCGCGCCGTCTCTCTGGTCAACTCGATCTGCGGCGAGGAGGTGGGCATGGAGTACGTTAAGCGCCACTTCCCCGAATCCTCCAAGACGCGCATGGAGGAGCTGGTCGCCAACCTGATCGACGCTTATCGGGCCTCCATATCCTCTTCCGACTGGCTGGGCGAGCAGACCAAGGCCAAGGCCCTGGATAAGCTCTCCAAATTCGAGCCAAAGATCGGATACACCCGAAAATGGCGCGATTACAGCGCCTTCCGGCCTTCAGCCGAAGCGAGCCTAGCCGAGAACATGCGCCGGGCGTCCCTGTACGAGACCGGCTACGAGCTAAGCAAGGCCGGCCAGCCCGTCGACAAGGACGAATGGCTAATGAACCCGCAGACGGTGAACGCCTACTATGAGCCCTCCCTGAACGTGATCGTCTTCCCCGCAGCCATCCTCCAGCCTCCCTTCTTCGACCCTGAGGCGGATGACGCGGCCAACTACGGCGGCATCGGTTCGGTGATCGGCCACGAGATCGGCCACGGCTTCGACGATCAGGGAAGCAAGTACGACGGCGATGGCCGCCTCAACGACTGGTGGACCGAGCAGGACCGCGCCAACTTCGAGGAGCGCACGGCCAAGCTGATCGCCCAATACAACGGTTACGTCCCCCGCCAGATAGCAGACAAGCACGCGGATGACCCCAGCCAGGCACCACACGTCAACGGCGCCCTGACCATAGGTGAGAACATCGGCGACCTGGGCGGAATGAACATCTCGCTCAAAGCCTACGCATTCGCCTTGCAGGAGGCGGAGGGCCAACCTAGGGACGCCAGCCCGGAGGGCATCAGCGCCGCGCTGGCTGCGGCCCCCCGGATCGATGGCTTCACCGGACTGCAGCGCTTCTTCCTGTCCTACGCCTCGATTTGGCGGTCCAAGGAGCGCGACGAGCTGGCCGAGCAGTACCTGCAAATCGACCCGCACGCTCCGGCCGAGTTCCGCACCAACGGCATCGCCTCGAACGTCGACAAGTTCTATGAGGCGTTCGGCGTAAGCGAGGGGGACGGCATGTGGCGCGCCCCTGACCAGCGGGTCAGCATCTGGTGACCCAATGACGAATCGGCGCGGGCGGTCCCACTGGCTTGTGGCGGCTGCCTGCGCACGGTCGTCATGGACGAGCAGGCGACGGTCGACGGGCGACGGCCTAAAAAGGGTCCATGACCAGCGGCGGCGGGCTGTCCACCTGCTCGCCCGGATCAGCGGACGGGCTTTGCTTGAATGGATCCCCGGGTAGCGAGTTGGATGGCTCCACCGGGGTTCCTTCTATCCCGCTGACCTACCACCGCCGCCACTGCCGGCGCGCTTGCGCCTGCAGGATGATTGGGCTGGCCTCCCTCCATGCCCCGCGTCCCCCTGGCGGACGACGAACCGACTTTCACCCGCTGGAAGATGGAGACCCCCAAGTTCAGGTCGTGCCCCACGCCGTCCGCCTCTAGGACGAGGGACGAGCGCTTCTGCCCGTCCTTGACCCACTCCTCGGTGGACACCGATCCCGTCACCAGAACCGGGTCGCCCTTGCGCACCGATTGAAGCACGTTGTTAGCCAGGGATTTAAAAGCCTTGACCGTAATCCACGTAGTGGGAAACTCGCGCCAGGCTTGGGTCCTGGCATCGTAGAAACCGTCGGTCGACCCCAGGCGGAAGGTGCACACCGGCGTGCCGCCCTCCTGCCCCACCCGCGTGGGGTCCTTGCCCACGAATCCCGCTATCGTCATCCTCGTCTGGTGCATGGCCATGCCTGCTGCCCTCCTGAATCCTATGGTCGATGGTCCTTCCCCGCCCACCCGAAGCGGCCGAGTGTGGACCGCAGGCCCTGACCGGTCGACGGACAGCGTCTGCGCTCACCTCCGCCCGACGCCGCCAGCCCCATACGGCCCAAGGCCTGCGGTGCTCCCATCATGCTCCGCAGCGTCCGTTCAAGCTGGCGATTCCCGGCCTTGTGGTCGAATGTGGCTCCCGCCAAGCCGATGTGGATAACCGATCGTGGATAAATCTTCTGAAGGCGCAGGTCAGCTGCGCCGCTTAAACTAAGGCTGCATCAGCCGCTCAAGCCAGCAGAGAGGACCTTACATGGCCTACACGTTCATCTCGTGGAACATCGACTCCTTGAACGCGGCCCTGGCTGGTTCCAGCGAGCGCTCAGCCCTGTCCCGGCAGGTCGTGGAGGGGGTGGAGGCCGCCCAACCCGACGTTTTCGCCATCCAGGAGACGAAGCTCAACAGCGGTCAGGCCAAGAAGACCGATGCCTTGATCGAGCAGCTCCGCAGCCGCTTCCCCGAGTATGAAGTGGTGTATAACACCTCTGAACCTCCGGCGCGCAAAGGCTATGCGGGCACGATGATGCTCTACAAGCGCTCCCTGCCTTCGCCGGACGTGGACCGCCCTCAAATCGGCGCCCCGGATACGATGGATAGCGAGGGCCGCATACTCACGCTGGAATTCCCTGATTTCTTCGTCGTCACGGTTTACACGCCCAATTCGGGAAACGGCCTGGTACGGCTCAAAGCGCGGCAGGTCTGGGACGAGCGCTTCCGCGACTACATCCACCAGCTCGACAAGCGCCTGCCGGTCTTCGTTGGTGGTGACTTCAACGTGGCCCACGAGGAGATTGACCTGGCCAACCCCCAGACCAACCACCACTCGGCAGGCTTCACCGACGAGGAGCGCGCCGACTTCACCCAGCTCCTGGACGCTGGCTTCACCGATTCCTTCCGCGAGCTCCACGGCGATGCGGCCCCCACCTTCCGCGACGGCGACTCCGAGCGCTCCATCTACACCTGGTTCGCCCAGCGCGTCCCCACCGCCAAGGCCCACAACTCGGGCTGGAGAATCGACTACTGGCTGGCCTCCAACCGAGTCGCCGACTCGATCACCGCCTGCCACCCACTGGACACCGGCACCCGCCAGGACCACCTCCCCCTAGAGCTCACCGTCAATCTCTGATGCGGCGCGCGACCGCTGCTCCTCTTGAGTGATTCTGACTATGAACAGCACGCGCCACCGACGAGTCTTGGCATCGTATATGCCCGGGCGCGTCATAGTCTGCGCAACTCGATTCCCGGCGCACAGGGCAAGCGGACCGTGGCGCATGAGAAAACAAAATGGCAGACCACTCTCAAGAGCAATCTGCCATAGGATGGGCTTCCATAACTGGGAACTAGGCTAAAGCGGCTACCCTCTCAGCGATGGTTTGGGCGGCTTCGGCGGCTGGGACGGCGACTGAGTCGGAGCCGTCGCGGTTGCGGATTTCGACGGTGCCGTTGGACATGGTGTCGCGGCCCACGATGGCGACCAGGGGGACGCCAATCAACTCGGAGTCCTTGAATTTGACGCCCGGAGAGACCTTGGGCCGGTCATCGTAGAGCACCTCGATGCCTTGCGACTCCAGCTCGGCCACCAACCGATCGGCCTTCTCGAAGACCTCGGCCTGCTTACCGGTGGCCAGCACATGCACCTGGGCGGGCGCCACAGCGGCGGGCCATGCCAGGCCGTGCTCGTCGTGGTGGGATTCGGCAATGCAAGCCAGGGCCCGGGAGACGCCGATGCCGTAGCAGCCCATCCACACCGGGACGGCCTTACCGTTCTGGTCCAGGACCTTCAGATCCAAGGCGTTCGAATACTTGAGCCCCAGCTGGAAGACCTGGCCAATCTCCACGCCACGCTCAAAGCTCAGTGGGCCGGAACCATCCGGGCTCATGTCGCCCTGTCGCACCTCGACCGCCTCAACCGTGCCGTCAGCCTCGAAATCGCGCCCGTACACAGCGTTGAAGACGTGCAAGCCCTCCTGGTCGGCCCCGGTGATCCAGGCGGAGCCGCGGGCCACATGGGCATCCATCAGGTAGTGCACCGGCTCGGCGATGCCTTCCTTCTCCTCCGCCTGCGGACCCAGCACTCGCGGACCGATATAGCCCTTGACGAACTCAGGATGCGCTTTCAGGTCGTCCTCGTTGGCTTCCTCGATCTCCGCCGGCGCGAACTGGGCTTCCAAGCGCTTCATATCCACCTGTCGGTCGCCGGGCAGGCCAATGGCCACCAGTTCGCGCCAGGGCCGCTCATGCTCGTCATCCTCGGCGTGCTTGACCGCGATGATGAGGTTCTTCAAGGTATCGGCGGCGGTCCACTGGCGGCCATCCTGGCGCGGGTGCAGCGCGTTGGCCTGGTCCACCAGCTTTTCAATGGTCTTCGAGTCAGGTGTCTCCAGGGCCTCCATAGCGGCGGTTGCGGAGCAATCGACATCCTCCACGGCCGGCGTGGTCAATGCTTCCACGTTCCAGGCCTTGCCGGAGGGGGCGAGCGCGAACGTGTCCTCGCCAATGGCCAGCGGCGCCAGGAACTCCTCGGACTCGGAGCCCCCCATAGGCCCGGAGACCGCGCGGACGATGACGTAGTTAAGACCCAGCCGCTGGAAGATGCGCTCGTAGGCGGCGCGCTCGTCCTGGTAGGCCTGCTTCAAACCATCCTCGTCAATGGTGAAGGAATATGCGTCCTTCATGATGAACTCGCGCCCACGCACCAGACCGGCCCGCGGTCGGAACTCGTCACGGTACTTGGTCTGGATCTGGTAGAGGGTGACGGGCAGGTCCTTGTAGGACGAGTACATGTCCTTGACCAGGAGGGTGAACATCTCCTCGTGTGTGGGAGCCAACAGGTAGTCGGCCCCATGCCTGTCCTTCAGCCGGAAGATGTTGTCGCCGTACTCCTCCCAGCGATGGGTGGCTTCGTAGGGCTCGCGCGGAAGCAGGGCCGGGAAGTGCACCTCCTGGGCGCCGATGCCGTCGATCTCCTCGCGGACGATGGCCTCGACCTTGTTCAACACGCGCAGGCCCAACGGGAGCCAGGTCCAGATGCCGGGCGCGGCCTTGCGAATGTAGCCCGCCCTTTGCAGGAGCCGGGCCGAATCCACGTCGGCATCCGCCGGATCCTCACGAAGGGTGCGCAAAAAGAGGGTTGACATACGTAATGCAGTGGCTTTCATAAGCCTCAGAATATGCGCTTTCAGCGACAAGACCGGCGGTCAGACAGGCCGCGGATTTCGATTCCTCCCACCAGGACGGAGGCAGTCCGCTCAGGCCACAAGCGATGCTCTAGGACGGGGAAGGGAGGGGTGCCCCCATGTCTGTGGCGCGGATGGGCCTAGCGCAGCACCTTGTGCAGGGGACCATCCAATCTCAACTTTCATCCACCTTGGCGCCAGGGTGGGGGATGCGTGCAGCGTATGAGACCCACCGATTCCGGGCCAAATGCTGATCCGAGACGGACTGAACCGGTAGGGGTCACCGTGTGGGCCCCGCCCCCAACCGTCCGTTGAGGACGGCACCACCGCGCGGCTGGACCGATGCGCCCGACCCTGCTATCCCAGACCCCGGAAAACCCCCAGAGAACCAAGGAGAGGAATTGGGCGAAGCCGTTTAGAAGAGCGCGTCCTGGCCGAATTCATCCTCCTCTTGGCCTATCGCTTGCTTGGCGAAGGAGCCCGAACCCTCGTCGGCCAGGCGTGAACAGGCGATTTGGGAGTTGGCTCGCAGCTCGGAATCAAGGATAACGGCCTCGGGCGAAACCAGGAAGGCGTGCTCGTTGATGCCGTCCAGGTAGAGCCCGTCCAAGGCCTCCACGCGGGAGAGGGCCACGTAACCCATGCCCGGGGCGAAGGTGCGGCGCAGGTCCATGACGGCACGATCCAGGGTCATGCCCTGGGACTTGTGGATGGTGATGGCCCAGGCGCAGCGCAGGGGCACCTGGTTGACCGCCGCCAGCACAGTCTCACCGTCCATCATCTCCCAAGCCGCAGGTTTCATCGTGACGGTATTGCCGTTCTCGAAGGCGACGATCGGCCAGCCGCCCTTGGCCAGGGGCGCGAAACCACAGACCGTGCCGATTGAACCGTTGACATACTGGTGGTCCTGGTCGTTGCGCAGGGCCATGACGGCAGCGCCTGTTTTGAGCTGGAGCCTTTCGGGGGCCAGCATATTCTTCTTGAGCCGTTCCACCAGTCGGGGCTCCCCGGTCTGCGTGGAGGCGTATTCGTGGGGTTCCTCGGTGATTTGCGCCAAGCGCAGGTCGTTCAACGTGTCGGCCTGGCGGTTGACGGGGAAAAGGTGGACGGCCACCTGGCCTGGCTGGGGCTGGATGCCGATGCGGCCGGAGAGCACGTCATGGTCCTCCTGGCTGACCGAACCTTCGCGGATGTCGGTCAGGACGGTCAGCAGTTGGCCGTCATCCTGGCGGTGCTGCTCGGTCAGGTAGCAGGTCACAGGCTCCAGCTCATCCCAGACCAAGGATTCCGTCACGAAACCCTCCGGGTCCTTGCCCGCCTGGGCGTAGGCGGCCCGGGAGGTTTGGAACTCGGGACTGGCAGCGACCAGGTCATTATCGCGCACGGAGCGGGACACTGGCGGTAATTGGAAGAAATCGCCCGAAAGCACCACTTGGATGCCGCCGAAGGGCTCAGGGCTGTGGCGCACAGCCCGGCAGGCCTGGTCCACCATGTCGAAAAGCCAGGCGTGCATCATCGAAACCTCGTCAATGACCAGGATGTCAGCGGAACTGATTTGCCGCTTGCGCCGGCTCCTGATCCGCTTGAGCAAGCCGTCGGTCATGACCTTGGATATGCCCACGCCGGACCAGGAGTGGATGGTTTGCCCATTGATATGCGTCGCGGCGATGCCAGTCGAGGCGGTGACGGCCACCTTGGCCCCCCGTCGGCGGGCTCGGGCGATGAATTCGTTGAGCACGTAGGTCTTGCCTGCGCCGGGAGCGCCGGTTATGAAGACGTTGGCGCCCGCGTCCAGGATGGTCAGGGCTTCGGATTGCTGCATGATTCCATGCTCCCTCGCAGGCGGTACAGGCCGCGCCCGGCTCTAATAGTCCTTTTTTTGCGGGGTGGCGGTGTCCTCCACAGGCTGGCCTTGGGCCTCATAAGCGCGCAGGAGGGAGGTATCCTCCACCCGCCTGGCGCCGACCTTCGCGGCCTGGGCGTCCGGTCCGGGAGCGGGGGCGAAGAACATGTCCCTGTAGTAGCGCAGCTCGTCGGCCGATTCGATGATGTCGGCCAAGGCACGGTGGCCACCGTGCTTGGCGGGCTTATTCTCGTACACCGCCGGATACCAGCGACGCGCCAGCTCCTTCAAGGTGGACACATCAATGACCCTGTAATGCAGGAGGTCCATCAGGTCGGGCATGTAGCGGTTCAGGAACTTCTTGTCCGAACCCACGGAGTTGCCAGCCAAGTGGGCCTTGCCCCGCTTCGGCAGGAAACGCTTGACGTAATCCACGACTTGCCGTTGGGCCTCCTCCAGGCTCAGGCCTTCACGGTTCCATTCATCAATCAGGCCGGAGGAGGTGTGCATCCGGCGCACGAAATCACCCATGTGGCTCACGGCGGCGTCGGAGGGCTTAATCACCAAATCAATGCCTTTGTCCAGCACGTTCAGGTTGAAGTCCGTGGGCACGACCGACACCTCGCACAACTCGTCATGGAAGATGTCCAATCCGGTCATCTCGCAGTCGATCCAAATCATCCTCGACTCTTCCGGGGTGAAGGTCACATCGCTCGTATCGCTCATCCGTCCGTTTCCTTCCGCTGCTTCCATGGCTCAGGTCCGGCGCGGGAGGCCAAGCCCCGCGCCGAACCCATCAGCTTACCGTCCAAGGGCGACCGGTCTCAGGCCGCCCGCCGCCCTCAGTCGTGGAAACCGGAGTAGTTGGGGGCTTCCTTGGTCATCACGATGTCGTGAGGGTGGGACTCGCGCAGGCCCGCATCGGTGATGCGGATGAAGCGGCCCTTCTCCTGAAGCTCTGGAATGGTGCGGGCGCCGGTATAGAACATGGTCTGGTGCAGGCCGCCTACCAGCTCGTAAAGCACGTAGTTGAGCGGTCCACGGAAGGGCACCTCGCCTTCCACGCCTTCGGGCACCACTTTGTCGGACGAGCTGACATCCGCCTGGAAGTAGCGATCCTTGGAGTAGGACTTCTTGCCGCGCGGCGCCATAGCGCCCAAGGAGCCCATGCCCCGGTAGATCTTGTACTGCTTACCGTGCAGAAGGACTTTCTCTCCCGGTGCCTCGGCCGTCCCCGCCAACAGGCCGCCCAGCATGACGGTGTCGCCGCCGGCGACGATCGCCTTGGCTATGTCACCCGAGTAGTGAATGCCGCCATCGGCCACCAACGGCACACCAGCGGGCTTGCAAGCCAGGGAGGCGTCGTAGACGGCGGTCAGCTGGGGCACGCCGACACCGGCCACCACGCGGGTGGTGCAAATCGAGCCAGGGCCCACGCCCACCTTGACCGCGTCGACGCCAGCGTCGATCAGGGCTTGCGCCCCTTCGCGCGTGGCGATGTTGCCACCGATCACATCCACCCCGTCGAAGGCGCTATCGGACTTGATCCGTCGAATCATATCCAGCATGAGCTTGGCGTGCCCGTGGGCCGTATCCACGACCAGCACGTCCACGCCAGCGTCGCGCAAAGCGCAAATCCGCTCCCAGGCGTCCCCGAAGAAGCCGACCGCCGCAGCCACACGCAGGCGGCCGCGCTCATCCTTGGTGGCGTCCGGGTACTGCTCGGTCTTGACGAAATCCTTGACGGTGATCAGACCAGCCAGACGCCCCGCGCCGTCGACCAGAGGCAGCTTCTCCACCTTGTACTTGGCCAGGATCCGGTGGGCATCCTCCTTAGTGATGTCGGCCGGGCCGGTAATCAGCCCCTCCTTGGTCATCACATCACTCACCCGCAGGCGGTTGTAATCCTGAGGCTCCACGAAGCGCATGTCTCGGTTGGTGATGATACCGACCAGCCGCTGGTCTTCGTCCACGACCGGCAGGCCGGAGACCCGGTAGGTGGAGCAGAGCTTATCCAGCTCGGCCAAGGTGGCGTCAGGGGTCACGGTCAGCGGATCGGAAATCATTCCCGACTCGGAACGCTTGACGATGTCCACTTGATTGGCTTGATCCTTGATGCTCAAATTGCGGTGGAGGACACCGATGCCGCCGTTGCGTGCCATAGCGATCGCCATGGGCGCCTCGGTCACGGTGTCCATGGCCGCCGACAAAATCGGCGACTTCATCGTGATGCGACGGGTCAGGTGAGTGGTGGTGTCCACTTCGGAGGGGATGACATCCGACTCATTCGGCAGCAAAAGGACATCATCATAGGCCAAGCCAAGTTTTTCGAACTTAGGGGGCACAGGCTGGTAGATGGACTGATCTGGGGAAGAATGCTCAGTAGACATAACAACATGATACAGACTGCCGCAGACGTGGGATGGGCCCGCAAACCCTACTGCCGGGCCCTCCCCTGCCCGCTTCCTCCTGCGCTTGGCCCCTGCTGGGCGCGCCTGGCTTCGGCCAGTTGCGCGTTCTCCTGGCGCAATTCAGGCAGCCTTCGCAAATAGTAGGGGAAGAGGGTCGCGATGGTCAGCAAGGCGGCCGCGACTGCCAGACCCAGCATCGCGTAGCGCACCGGCACGAACAGGATGGTCAGCGAGCCGAAGGAGAAGAGCGCCGCCCAACCCCAGAGGATCAGCACCGCCGACTGGACTGAGTGGCCGATCCTGAGCATCCGGTGATGCAAGTGCATGCGGTCGGGGTGCATAGGCGACTGGCCCTTGCTCAAGCGGCGGACGATGGCCAGGCACATGTCGAGCACCGGCAGGAAGAGCACCAGGATCGGCAGGAGGATGGGCATGAAAGCAGGCAAGTATATCGAAGTGTGGATGGTGGCCGGGTCCAGGCGGCCGGTGACCACAATCGAGGCGCAGGTAATCAAGTAGCCCAGGAGCATGGAGCCCGAATCGCCCATGAAAAGCTTAGCCGGATGCCAATTATGCAGCAGGAAGCCCACGCAAATGCCCACGAGGGCCACGTCGATCAGGGTGGCCATCGAGGCGTAGGAGGGCGAGAAGCGGGAGATGACATAGGAGTAGATGGCGAAAGCGATGCCGCCTATGGCTACGATGCCCGAGGACAAGCCGTCCAAGCCGTCCACGAAGTTGACCGCATTGATCGAGGCGACGATCAGGAAGGCCGTGATGGCCATCGACAGCGAGGGCGAGGCGGTAACCAGTGAGCCCAAGGGCAGGGAGATGATTTGCAACCCGCCCCAGGAGACGAAGACCGAGACCAGAAGCTGGCCTGCCAGCTTCAGCATCCAGTCCAAATCCCACAAGTCGTCCGCCATGCCCAAGAGGCATATGGCCACCGCTCCGCCCAGGACCACCCAGGCCTGGTGGCCCGTCTTGAACAAGCCCGATATGAACGGGATGCGCGCGGCGAAGAACATGGCCGTGGCGAACCCCAGCAGCATGGCCAGGCCCCCCATTCGCGGGGTGGGGACCGTGTGCACGTCGCGGGCCCGGACCTCTCCCACCGCGCCGATCCTGATGGCCAGATGCCGCACTAATGGCGTCAGAAGCCAGGTGGCGCCGCCTGCGATGGCGGCGATGAACAGGTAGACCCTCATCCTCGCCCGCCTTGCCTGCCCATGCCTAGGGCCTCGAAAATCCGATCGGAGCCGATGGCACCTTGCCTCAGGATGGTCACGCCACCGGGTTGGTCAGGTTGGACCGCGACAACCGTCGAGGGGGTTGGGCCCTTGGTGGATCCGCCGTCCAAGTAGAGCGCGACCCGGTCCCCCAACTGGTCGTAGGCCTCCTGGACGCTCTGGACGCTGGGATGACCGGAGATGTTAGCCGAGGACGCGGCAAGGGGCCCAGCCGCGGCGAGGGCAGCCCGGCAGTCGTCGCTGTCGGGCACGCGAACGGCCTGGGTGAGGCCAGCGGCCTCCTGGCGCAAGGTCTTGAGCCGGCAGTCGGGCCTGGCCAGGCAAATGGGAGAGAAGGCACCAGGCAGGAAACGGCTGGACAGGCGGGCCAAGGAATCAGGCAGGTCCAGCCCCAGCTGGTCGATGGCGGCCACTGAGGGCAAAAGGACCTGCAGGGACTTGCTCCTGGGCCGCTCCTTGGCGGCGAAGAGGGTGTCGATGGCCGCATCGCTGTATGGGTCACAGACGATGCCATAAACCGTGTCGGTGGGGATGACCGCCAGGCCACCGGAACGGATCACCCGCCTGAGTTCAGCCAGGGAATCCTGATTGATGGCCGCTATCACGCCCATGCGCTCCCGCCTCTCCGTCCTCGAACCCGAACACTAGGCGCACCCGGGGGCGCACCATTCACCACCCTATTGTGCCCCAAGGCCTATGCAAAGGGCGCGCCCTACCCGCGCTCAGGGATCACGTCCAGCAGGGCCCCGCCAGGCGAAGCGGCTCGTTCATGCGGTGAAAGCGGGGACCGCCGCCCCTTTGTAGATGCTGTTGATCGTGTCGGCCACAGCCTTGGTGTGATAGGCGGCGACGACCTTACGCAGGACCGGGTCGTCCTTGCGATCGGCGTTGGCCACGATGATATTCACGTAAGGGTGGTTGGCTGGGTCCTTCAAATCGTAGGGCACTTGAAAGATCGCATCGGTCACTTTCATCCCCGCGTCGACCACGAAGTTGGCGTTGACGACACCGCCGCCGTAGTCAGGCAAGAGGTTGATGATGCCAGCCGGATCGGTCTGTTCGATCGTCAGGTGCTTAGGGTTGTCGCGCACATCCTCGGGCACCGGCGTTGTGGTGTTGGGGTCGCGTAGGGTAATCAGCCCGGCCCGTTCCAGGACTTTCAGGGCCCGCCCCATGTTCGTGGCGTTGTTGGGAATCGCCACCTTGGCGCCTTCAGGTATGTCGCTGACTCGCTTGTACCGCTTGGAGTACAGGTTCATCGGCGAGATGTAGGTGTCGCCCAAGACGGCCAGATGGTAGCCGTTGGTCTTGGAATCGTTCTCCAGGAAGGCGTAGTGCTGGGCCGCGTTCAGGTCCACTTCGCGGTTGTTCAGGGCCTGGTTTACATAGATGGCGTCTTGGAAGGGCTTGAGGGTGACGTGAATCTTGTCGCCCCTGCGGTCCATCTCAGCTTGGACGGCCTTCCAAATCTGGTCGTCGGACGACCCGATCACCGCGATCTTGACCTCGGTCTCGTCCTGGCCGCCCCCGTGCAGGCGGTAGGAGACCCCGCAGACGGCGACCAGGGCCACCACGATCAGGGCCGACAGGACCGCCAGCTCCACCTTGGCCTTGCGCTTGCCGCGCGCCGACTTGACTGTTCCCACGATGCTCCCTTTCCGCTCGTTTCCCCGCCTGCCGCACCAGCCCGGCGGGCTCCCTCAGTGTTCGATGACCTCGGCCAGCAAGCGGCCGAACAGTTCGATGACCGCGATCAGCACCACCAGGACGATGATCGTGGCCCACGTCACGTCGTACATGTAACGCTGATAGCCCAGGCGGATCGCGAAGTCCCCCAGACCCCCTCCCCCGACGATGCCGACGGTCGCGGTCTCGCCGATCAGCGATATGAGCGTGATCGTAGTGACGCGGATGATCGACGGCACGCCCTCACGCAGGTAGACGTGGCGGATGACCTGCCAGGTGGTCATCCCCATGGATTCGGCGGCTTCGACCAGCCCGGCATCCACCGAGGCGAGCGCGGACTCGATCTGCCGGGAGAAGAAAGGGGTGATGCCCACGACCAGGGGGAAGATGGCGCCCCTAGGGCCTATGGCCGTACCCATCATCATGCGGGTGACCGGCACCAGGGCCGCCGCAAGGATGATGAAGGGAATCGAGCGGAAGAGATCGATCAGCTTGTCCAATACATTGAACAGCAGGCCGTTGCGTTTGATCCCCCCGCGCCGGGTGACCGTCAGACCCACGCCAATCACAATCGAGAGCAGGAAGGAGATCACCCCGGAGACGGAGACCATGACCAGGGTCTGCATGAAAGAGTCGAAAAACTCCGGCAGACGGCTGGCCACATTCGGGAACCAGGATTCCAGCAGTTCAGCCACGGTCCAACACCTCGATTCCGATTTCGTTCGAGCGCATGTATTCCAGGGCCGCGCGTATGTGTTCGCCCGAGCCTTCCAGACGCACCACCAGCCCGCCCAGCTGGGAGCCCTCGACCACGTCGACATCGCCGAAGATGATGTTGACGTCCAGGTCGAAACGCCGGGAGATGGTGGAGACCATGGCCTCGTCGACGGTCTTGGCGGTGAAGCGCATCCTCAGGAGAACCTGCCCGGGCTTGAGCTGGATGAGCGGCGAGCCCGCCTCGATCAGGTCGCCCACCTTGTCAAGGTTCGAGGTAGTGGCCACAAAAGACTTGGTCAGCCAGGCCTGGGGGTTGGCGAACACGTCGAAGACCCGGCCTTCCTCCACGATCCGCCCCTGGTCGATGACGGCTAGGCGATTGCAGATCTGACGGACCACAGCCATCTCGTGGGTGATCATGACCACGGTGATGCCCAGCTCGTCGTGCAGGCGGCGCAGGAGCGCCAGGATGGACTTGGTGGTGTTCGGGTCCAGGGCCGAGGTCGCTTCGTCCGACAGGAGGATGTCGGGGCGGTTGGCCAGCGCGCGCGCGATCGCCACCCGCTGCTGCTGGCCACCGGAGAGCTCGGCCGGATAGCTCTCCCCCAGCTCGGCCAAGCCGACCAACTCCAGGAGCTCGCGGGCGCGGTCGGTCCGCTCCTTGCGGTTCAGGCCGGAATTGGCTAAGGGAAGCGCCACATTGCCTAAGAGAGTGCGTGAAGGCATCAGGTTGAAGCGTTGGAAGATCATGCCGGTGCGTTGGCGCAGGGAGCGCAGTTCGCGCGGGCTCAGATCGGCCACCTCCTGCCCGCGCACCTTGACCGAACCGCCCTGGTAGGTCTCCAATCCGTTGAGGCAGCGCACCAGCGTGGACTTGCCAGCGCCGCTCAGGCCGATGATGCCGAAGATGTCGCCCTTGTCGATCCGCAGGCTCACGTCGGACAGGGCCGTTCGGTCGCCCTCCTCCTCGGAGTGATAGGTCTTGCTGAGGTGGGACAGTGCGATGACCGCTCGCCCCTCCTGCATCTCCTGCCTAGCCACGCTCCCTCTTTTCCTTTAGGTTTACGAACCGCCCGGTGGACCGTCCTGTGACTGCCCGTCAGCTTAGGGCGGAGCGGCGGACAGCGGCAAGCCAGGGGTTATAGAAGAAATCTATGCATCCCTATCGCCGGGCGACGCTGGTCTGGTCCTGGGACCCTCGCGCCCCGGCTAAGCGTCCACTATGCGGACGCTGCAATCTCATTGCGCGGATTTCGCCGCCGGTGGCTGAGCTTCCTGCTCAGCGGATTGAGGCTTGGCGGCGCCCTCCTGCTGCCGGGCCAGCTGCTGAGCGAGTTGCTGAGCCCGCTTCTGGGCTTGCTGCTGGGCTTTGCGGGCCACGGCTTCATCCCCGGCGCGGGTCGGCGTAGTCATGAACCCAGTGCCCTTGAGGTATTGCTTGCCAACCATGATGTCGTATTGGATGAGCTGGTAGTCATGCAAGAGTTGCTTGGTGCTCTCATCGAAACCGCGGGCGTCCATGGGCTTGCCCTGGGCGTCCAGGTAGATCGTCTGCCCCTCCGGGATCCGCTCCCATCCCTGGACCTGGTTGACCACCGGCGGTTCCATAGCCGACACCTTGCCCCGCAGGCGGGTCAGGAAGGCCTGGTAGGGGGAGACCTTGGCGTCCATATGCTCGGCGGCCTGGGTCGCGAAAAAGTTCGGCGACGTGTATTGCGAGTCCGACAGGTTGACGTCACGCGCGGGCGACGCCTGGTTGGACCAGATGAAGTAATCGGTCAGGTGCAGGGCCAGGGAGTTGCTCTGGTCAGCGCCGGCTGTGTTGTAGATGCCGGGCAAATGATCGCCGTAGAAGACGACTGTGACCGGCTTCTTCAACTGGTCAATCGAGTACAGGAAGCTTCGGGTGGCATGGTCGGTCAGGTTGACCCCCTTGGCGTAGGTGCGGATGGAGTTGGCCTCGTCGTCGCCTAAGGGCAGGGCCCCGTCCGCTGCGGACACCTGGAAGGTATTGCCGTTGTACCAGTCGTTGTAGGGCATGTGGTTCTGCATCGTGATGACTTCGACGAACTGGTCGGACTTGGCCGAGCGCATCTCCTCCAAGGCCGAGTCGTAGGCGGACTTGTCGGAGACGTACTGGGATCTGTCGATCTTGTCTTGGTGGTCGATCACGTCTGGGCCGGCCAGGGAGTAGAAGCGGGAGAACCCGAAGGTCTTATAGTTCTGGGCCCGCGAGTACATCGAGGGCTCGTAGGGGTGGAAGGCCTGCGAATTCTCCGGCGCGCCCCAGGCCTGGTTGACCGTCGGCATCCACTTGAGGTCGGGGACCACCTGTTGGTAGGGGCTGGTCAGCGACGGGTCGAAATTGGCCATAGACAGGCCGGAGAGGGCCATGAACTCCATGTTGGCCGTGCCGCCGCCGTAGCCGGAGGAAAGCATGTAGCCGGAGGTGGTGTTGCGCTTGATCGAGCGAATCTTCGGCATCGGGTCCATATTCACCTGGAGGCCAGGCACACGCGTGGGGTCCGAGAACGATTCAGAGAGGATGTAGACCACCGTGCTCTCGTTCATGTAGGCGGACCGATCGGCGTTGATCGCGGCCGCGTCCTTGGCGTAGCGGCGCGACAGGGACTTCATCGTGGCTTCGCTGTAATCAGCGGGCCGGTCCATGACTTTGGGGTTCAGCTGGCGGGAGAAGGAGACAAAGGTGCCGTTGCGTTGGGAATCGTAGACCGAATCCCACATGGAGGGTTGGTCGCCCATCCAACGGGCGAAGGAGTTGGCCCAACTGCCATACGTCCCCACGGCCGACATGAACAAGGCCAGGACCAGCACCGGGGCCAGAACCCCGGCCAGGCGCAGGGAGGCGCCCAAGCGCTTGTTGCCACAGGTCACGACCCGGCCCTTCCAGCGGTCGGCCCGGCCCAGCAGGATGCAGACAAGGACCACCAGGGCTATGACGATAACGGTCGAGACGATGGTCCATAGGGAGCCAGCGGGCAGGAAGGTCACGATGTTGCCGGCATCCGCATGGAGGAAGTCCAAGTCGGAGGGGAGCACGGTTTCGTAGCGGGAAACCACCTTGAAGTGCTCGATGACGGCGATCAGGGCGGACGCCACCAGCAGGATCGGGGTGGCCGCCCAGAAACGGTTGGTCAGGAAGAGCAGGGCCAGGTAAACCAAACCGATGGCCAACAGGTTCAGCACGAAGACGAAGCGCCGATCGGTCCACATGGCCGACACGAATCCCCAGAAGCCGATCAGGGGGTTGGACAAGGCCACGCGGGAGGACTCCAGCGTCACGCCCCATTGGAGCATGGCCACAGCCAAGGCGTCGAAGACCACGAAGAGGAGGGCGTAAGCCCAGGTGGGCAACGCCATCGAACCACGCAGGAGAAAGCCGACCCTGCTGCGGTGGCGGCTTTGACGGCCGCTTGGCGTACGGGTCCCCCGGTCGCCTAACCCACCGTCGACGGTTGCGCCGGTCAACTCGCGTTCAGCGTCTCCCATTTCAGATTGGTCTGATATAGCCGCTGGTTTTTCAAGCATAATGGCCTATTCTCCCCGTCATCCCCGACAAGGCCCCACTCTCAGCGCAGCAGGGAACCTGTGCCGCCTTAGCCCAAGGCCCTGCCGAACGAATCGGCCAGGTCCCCTATCCAATCCTCCAGGCGCGAGTACTGAGCCGGCATTTGCTCACTGACCTTCACGACCGGCAACTCGGCCTTGTCGGCTGCGGCGACCAGCCCGCGGCTGACCTCGGTGTCCTCCTGATCGTTGTAAATCAAGAGCTTGAGCCGACCTGACCCTATGAGGACCTGAAAATCGTGGATGTCGGCCGGAGAGGGCTCGCTTTCGTTAGAGGTGGCCCGCAGGTAACCGATCGGTGTGAGATCATTGAGCCCCAGGTCGTAGGCCAGGTAATCCGCAGCCGATTCGGTGGCCGCATACGAGCCGCCGCCAATCTTCTTGGATGCCGCGGCGATGCGCCCTTCGAGCCGCTGCTCGCGCTCATGCCAGAGCTTATAGGACCGCTCGAAGTGGCCCTTGTCGCCGGGGCGCAGTTCCTTGTAGGCCTGCATTATGACCTGAGCGGCGTGTTCGCGCGCCTGAGAGGAGAACCACAGGTGGGGGTTGTCGCCCGAGCGTTTGCCGCTGCTAGCGGCCACATCGACCACCCGCCGGCCATTGTCCCGCGCGGCTTTACCAGCCCAGGTGTCATAGTCCGCCCCATTGACCACAACCAGGTCGGCGCCGCTGATCGCGGCGATGTCCTTGGTGGTGGGCTCATAATCGTGGGCATCGGCGTTGGGATTGTTGATAACCGCGTGGACCTGTACCTTGTCGCCGCCCAGCTCCAAGGCCAGGGATGACCACTGACCGATGCTGGTTACCACTTGGATGAGGCCTCCGGACCCGCCGCCCGCAGGCCCGCAGGCCGACAGCGGCAGGAGCGCGAGAGCCAGCAGCGCGGCCAGTACCGGCCGCAGCGGGCCATGCGCGGTCGTGATTCGCTCCATCATGAGATCTGTCAGCATCACAGACTCGTCCTTCCATGTCGGCAAAGCATCCGACGACCTTCATTATCAGTCGTTAATGAGATTAGTTATCATTAACTATAGCATGGCCCGTTCCCATCATGAGATCTCATCGTGAGTGCTATGGCTCGATATACACTAAAGGCACTGATGAGGAAGAAAGGTATTCATGTTCAAGAGGTTCGGCCGCGTCCATCTGATCGTAGGATGGCTCCCCATCACCGTTTTCACCATAACCGGCTTGGGACTGGTCGCACTGGCGGTCGGCTACTGCCTGGCCCGTCAATGGAAAGCCCTGGGCCAGCGCCTGGCCGTGGCGCTGATTTCCGCCGCTGCGGGGCTCCTGGCCACCTGGCTGGTCTCGGACGTTTTCATGCTCTTCGAGGTGAGCCTCGGATGGATGGTCATCCTCACAGTCGCCGCTGGCATCGGCGCCCTGAGCTTCGTCATCGCCTGCCTGGTCGCGGACCGGGGGTTCAAACGGATCCTGTCATCACTGATGATTGTGCCGGTCATCCTGGCCACGGCCCTGCGCATCGACATGATTTACGGCGAATACACCACGTTCGGTTCCATCTTCTCCGTCCCGATTTACCCGCGTCTTGAGCCAAACAAGACCACCACAGCCCAGATGAGCCTGGAGCAGTGGCGCGATTCCGCCGCCCAGGGGCACTTACCCAAACACCCAGCAAAAGGCGAGTCCTATTCAGTCCGCATCCCCAACCCCGCCTCGCACTTCAGCGCACGCGCCGCCGATATCTACCTTCCGCCAGCGGCCCTGTCCTCCAAACCGCCCGCCCTCCCGGTCTTCGTCCTTCTGGCTGGACAGCCCGGTTCGCCCGACCGGCTCTTCACCGCCAGCGGCCTCCAGCAGATGATGGACGCATACGCAGCCAATCACGATGGCTTGGCCCCAATCGTCGTCTCCCCCGACCAGAACGGCGCCACCACGCACAACAGCCTGTGCGTGGATTCGCCGGTCTACGGCAACGCGGAGACCTACTTGACTCGGGATGTGCCGGACTGGATCAAGTCCGAGCTGCCCGTGAGCGAGAGCCCGAGGATGTGGGCCATCGGCGGCTTCTCCCAAGGCGGCACCTGCGCCACCCAGCTAGCCCCCCGACACCCCCACCTCTTCGGTGCCATACTGCCGGTCGACGGCGAGCTGGCACCCCAGCAAGGCTCCCAGGACGACATGATCCGCGACTACTTCCACGGTGACCGCAAGGCCTACCAGGAGCAGGTGCCGACCACCGCGATAGCTCGCCACGCCCCCAGCAATCAGGTCCTCTTCACCGGCGCCGGCTCCAGGGACCCCCGCTCCATCCGCAATATGATCACCATTGCCAAGGCAGCGCGGGAGGCCGGCATGGACGTAGTGGCAGCCACGGCCCAAGGCTCCGGACACGACTGGCACGCTGTCCGCTCCACCTGGGAGCCGGCCCTGGAGTGGCTCGGCGAACGCATGGGCTTGGGCCCTATGACCAAGAGCATGGACCAGTATACGGCCATCCAACTAATCGACATCAGCCAACAGCAGGGGAAAGAGCAAGCATGAGCGAGACAGGTAAAGGACCCAGCACGATGGGCAAGTCAGCCTTGGCCGTCCTGGGCGACGATCTGAAGCACTGGTTGCGCATCCATACGCTGGCTGTAACCTCCACCCTCGTCTTGGTGGTCGTCAACCTATTCGCCTGGCTGGTCTACGCCCTCCTGCGCGTACCCAAGGCCGACCAGGCCGGCATGCCCCTGTCCGACTTCCTGGCCCACCCCCCGATGGCCGCCCAGCCGAGCACCCCCCTCCAGAGCGATCTCCCGGGCCAATTTGCAAAGCTCCTGCTGACCCTCTTCATCACGTCCAGCCCCTTCCAACTGATTGTGGACGCAGCCCTGGTCCTGCTGATCCTGTGCATAGCCGAACCCCGCTTGGGCAGGCGGCGCACGGTATTGGCCTCACTGATCTCCGCGGTCTCGGGAGCCGCCGTAGGTCTGGCTATCTGCTACGCCATCAATGAGCTCCAGTCCCACTGGACCTGGTTCGTGCGCATTCCCATGGCCCTGAACCCCGTGATCCTGGTCATCGGCGCTCTGATGGCCGCAAGCTCCTTCAGCAACCTCCTGTGGAGGCGGCGCATCCACCTGATTGGCTACGCCTCACTGATCCTGCTCGTGCTCTACACCGGCAACCCCGGCAACTACTGCGCCCTGGCGGCGGCCTTGATCGGCCATTTGACCGGGCGCATCTGGCATGGCCCCATCACCGACCGCACCCTGCCCGGCCACCGCTCCTACTACGAGACCCGGCACCTGTTGGGCGCCATCTCCGCGGTCCTGGCCCTGGGCCCGATCGTCACCGCCTCCTCCAAGGTCAAGGCTGGCATTTTCACCCCCTTGGGCATGTTCATGGGCCCTGGGCCCACCGGGGCCGCCCGCCTGCAAGACTGCCTGAGGACCAATACGGCCGCCTCCTGCTACACCCAATACGGCCTGTCGCGTCCAGTCACCACCGCAACGTTCATCGGCCTCCTGGTGCCCACAGCAGTCATGCTGGTGGTCTCCTGGGGCATCTACCACGGCCGGCGCGTGGCGGCGATGACCAGCCTGGTCCTGAACGGCCTGACCGTCGTTCTGGCCCTGGTCTACTACCTTGTCGTGCCGCTTACCCTGGGCGAAGGCCTGGCCCGGGCCGTACGCCACGGAGCCGTGCCCTCCCTGCTGGCGATCGCCTTGCCGCCCCTGATTTTCGCTTACTTCATATGCCGTTACATGCGCTACTTCCCCGTGCGCACCAAGGCCGGCCTCCTGCGCGCCGGCAGCTTGGCCATCCTGTTGGACTGGCTGATTACCGCCGGTCTCTACCTGGCCGCCGTCACCGTCTCCCCCGGCTCCTTCAAGCCCCGTCCGAATCTGAGCATGGCCCTGGCCGAGTTGCCCGCGCGCTACCTGACCAACGGGGTGGCCAGCCGTTTCAAGCCCCGTTTCGTGCCACGCACCCTCACCGGTCAGGTAATCAACAACTCCGTCGGCTTCATCTTCTGGCTGGTCGTGCTGGTCGTTCTTCTTTTGTGGATGCGGAGCTCGGTCCTGCAGAATGAGGACGAACGGCTCAAGGCCAACGCCTTGGTCGAATCCGGAGGCGAGTCCATGTCCTTCATGACCACCTGGGAGGGCAACAACTACTGGTTCTCCCCCTCCGGGCGCTCGGCCATCGCCTACAGGGTCCTGCATGGCATCGCCCTGACCACCACCGGCCCCTTCGGCGACCCACACGAGTACCAGGACGACCTGCATGAGTTCTGGCGCTACTGCACGGAGCACTCCTGGTCACCGGTCTTCTACTCGATCCACAAGCCCCAGCGCGACGACTTGGTCGCCCACGGTTGGGCCTCGCTGGAGGTGGGCTCCGAGATGGTCGTCATCCCCTCCCAGTGGGAGACCCGAGGCAAGAAGTGGCAGGACATCCGCACCGCCATCAACAAGGCCAAGAAGAGCAACTACCGCGATGAGCTGTCCACCTTTAACGATGCGCCCTGGGACGTGCAGTCGCAAATCGTGGCCATCTCCGAGCAGTGGGCCGAGCTTAAGGCCCTGCCCGAGATGAAGTTCACGCTGGGTGGCCTGGACGAACTGCGCGACCCGCGTGTGGCCATCCTCTACGCCATCGACGCCGAAGGGACTGTCCTGGGCGTCACCTCCTGGATGCCGACCTATCGCGACGGCAAGATCATCGGTTGGACCCTGGACTTCATGCGTCACCGGACCGACTCCCCCAACGGAATCATGGAGTTCCTGATCGCCCGCATGGCCGAACGCTTGCGCGACGAGGGCCAGGTGGAGTTCATGAGCCTATCCGCCGCCCCCTTGGCTGGCATGAACCCGGAGCGGGACAACCAGGGCGAGAACACCCCGCAAATCCTACAGCACGCTCTGCAGCTGGTGGCCGACCTGATGGAGCCCGCCTACGGTTTCCGCTCCCTCTTCTTCTTCAAGAAGAAGTTCCAGCCCGCCGAGAACCCGGTCTACATCTGCTACCCGGACCCGGCCCAGCTGGTGCAGATAGGGCTGTCCGTGGTCCAAGCCTATCTGCCCGACCTCAAAGCATCCCAGGCCCTCGACGCGCTCAAATCCCTGCGCCCAGCTAAGAACGAGGCCCCTAGGAACGGCAAAGAAGGCAAGGGCGATAAATCTGAAGGCAGCAGCCCTAAGAGCAGCAGTCCTCACGGCAGGACCGCTCAAGAATCCGCCGAGCCGAAGGAGAGCAAGCCCTCCACCAAGCCAGCGCCGAGCGCACCAGCCGCATCCGCGCCTGAGCCTGCGAAACCGAATCCTGCCGGGCCAGCGAACGAGACGGTGGATAGGCCTGACGCGAGCTGAGCTCACGGAATGTCATTAGCCTCAACACGGCGCGAAGCGGTGGCCGGGGCCTATCACAGGCCCCGGCCACCGGTCGTATATGCGATGTCTTGATACCTGAAAAATCGAAACGTACACATGTCACGGCTGCGGTGCCACGAATCAGAGCAAAGCGCATTCGGTTCGTAAACCTCCGCTGGCATCACCGCCGAAGAACCGGGACCATCCGAGGTTGACGCCAAGAAGGAATACCCCCCCCCCCAACCCGTTACCGGGCGCGGATGTCCCCCCCCCCCCCCCTCATTTTTTGTCACAGACCGCATGGGATGCCGCTTCGCGCGCAGCTCCCCTGCCAACCGCGCCGCCACCCTTCCAGATGACCACCACCCGAATACGCTAGGGCATTTCCGGGCTTGCGCCGGGCCCGCTCAGTTCGGGCTCCAACCCCTCCCTGCCTATTGGGCATGATGTATTTGTCCGAAACTAGACGAGGCCCCAAATCGTCGCCGTAAATCGGGGCTTTCGTGCATTGACGCCCTCGTGCTGACAAAGTACGGTTCTGCGATTCACGGTAAAAGGCTCAACGTTTGCGGCGGGCGGCCGCTATCCCCTGCCTGCCGTTCCTTGCGCTGGCAATCCGAGCACAGGCCGTATACCTCCAATGTATGGGAGGCGACGGTAAAGCCTTGCGCGGCGGCCACGGCACGCAGCCAGTCCTCCCGCGGCGGCTCAATTTCAACGGTTTTGCCGCAGGACTCGCAGACCAGGTGGTGGTGATGCCTGCGCTGGGCGGCGCAGAGGCGGTAGAGCTGGGAACCCTTGTGCTCGATGGTGTCCACGGAACCGTTCTTCGCCAGGGACGACAGCTGCCGGTAGACAGTGGCCAGGCCCACTGGTTCACCCGCCTCAACCAGGAGCTCATGCAGCTCTTGGGCGGAGACGAACTCGCTTTGGGCGCGCAGGACCCGGCGGACGGCCTCCTTCTGCCTGGTCTGCCGTGAGTTCCGCTCTGTCATGGTCTCCTCCCCCGTCCGCCCGCCAAGCCCCGACGGGCACGTCGCTCCTACGTTTGCCACCATAGCGCAGGAGTGGCCCCATCCGCCACGGTAAGGACACGCCCCGTGAGCCCTGGGCGTAAGACTCACGCCCCCCTCTCCCCTCGCGTTCCTCCGCCCTGACTCGCCGCTAGCCAACCGCGCGCGCGGTTGGCTAGAATAAAGAAGTTCGGCCCCGTAGCTCAGCTGGATAGAGCAACTGACTTCTAATCTGTAGGTCGCGAGTTCGAGTCTCGCCGGGGTCACCAGACAACCCCCTACTCCCGCAAGAGATGTAGGGGGTTCATCTATCCAGAGGGGCGCCTGTAAGCAAAAAGTTTGTGCCCCATTTGTGCCCCATAATTTGCAAAACCAAATTCGCAATTTGCAAACCAGATTCGCAATCGCGCTTAGCCCCGCCGCCCATACTTGCGGCGCATCCGGTCGAAGTCCTCCTCGCTGCCCCATACGCGGATGGAGGCGATGTCGCGCTTGACCTCCTCCTTGGCCGCTTGGAGCCTCTCACGCTCCCCTGGGGTGAGGCGGGGGTCCTGGAGCCGGTCGATGATCTGGTCCTTGCGGCGCTCCAGGAGGGTCTTGACTTGGAGGTGGCGGGCTGTGGCCTGGTCGACGCTGTCATAGCCATGCCGCCTCATGCTTACATCCTGCGGGTCATCATATGCCATGCGATCGAGGCTAGCAGGGGGGTGCAAGGCTTGGCTCACCGCAAAACGCGACACGCCTGGGCGAGGGTCTTCTCGGTGGCATCTATTACTCCCGCCCGCGTCGGATGATGTTGTAGATGGTTGATACCGACACCCCGTATTGGGTGGAGAGCTCTTTGACGCTGGCTTGCTTGGCGTTGTAGAGGGACTGGATCCGCTGGGCTTCCTGCGTGGTGACCCGGGCGCGTCGTTTCCTAGGCCGCGCTTGGGTTTTCTTGTGTTCGGCGGGTTGGCTGTCCGTGTCCTGCGGGGGGTCGGGGCGTATGTCCCATGTGGCGCTGGGCAGGATCCTCAGCCCGCTCGCGCGGTCGGTGAGGATGCGTGGGTCGCGCGACCATGAGCTCAGGGTCCGTTCCATCCGGTCTTGCGCCGGCCCCGTTTCCGGCATGGCGGCGAGCACGGCGTGGGCCGTGGCCTTGGGCGTGTGCCGGTCGGCCCAGGTGTCCTCGGGCATCCAGACCTGCCACAGGCCGTCGTCGGTGTGGCCGCGCCTGCGGTACAGGGTCATTCGGCTGACGCCGGTGGCTTGCTCGATGCTGGCCATGCTCTTGCCTTGCGCTTCGGCTTGCGCGCATAGGTCCATGAGCAGTTGGGAGAGCGTTTGGATGCGGATCCTGGCGTCCATCATGTCGGGCCTGGGGTCGGGGCCTGGCGCTGACACGGTGGTGGCGCGCGCGTGGTCGCGGAGGCGTTTGACGCTTGATGCGCTCTTGCCGTAGGCGTGCGCCAGCGCGGTGGATGGCCAGCCTTGCTCCAGGGCCGTCCTGGCCAGGTGGTCCAGGCTTTCGGTTTCCTGGGCGATGGCCCGCGCCACGTCCGTTAAATACGACATGTCGGGGCCGAGGACCGCTGCGGAGAGATCCTCGAGCAAGGCGCGGCGTCGGAGGGCGGGGATGACGCCGTTGTGGGGGGCGAAGGGGGAGGGTTGGTCCGGTGAGGGCCAGGCGCTGATCTCGCTCGCCGCTTCGGCGGCCGCATGCACGGGGTCCAGCCTCCCGGAGAGGATGCGGCTCATGGCCGTGTCCAAGGTTTGCTCGGCTTCGTCGGCCGCGTCGGCGCGCAGGGCGTCGGCCCGCGCGCGGTGGCTGTGGGTCATGGAGCCCGCCGCCGTGGCCATGCTCAGCCGGTAGGAGCGCCAGGCGTCGCGCATGGCGCCCAGCCCCGCGACGGCCTTGTCCAGTACGCGGCCGCCGAGGCCGGTCAGCCAGTCGGGCAGGATCGGCTCGCTGTGGGTCTCCAGGTCGATGATGGCGCTGGCTTGCTTGCCGTAGGTCATGGACGCCGTGCACAGGCGCCATCCCAGGTCGATGCCGGTGGCGGGCAGCGCGCGGCGGGCCCAGGACAGCGCGGAGGGTCCCGGGCCGGCCGAGGGCCCGGGCAGGGCCCGGCCGATCATGGACGGCAGGCCTTGGCGCGAGGGGGATTTACTGGGCACGCACCGGTGGGCGCGGTCGCGCCGCCAGCAGCCCATCGGCTCCAGGCCGTGCAGGGTCGTGGGGTCGGTGGCGTCCCCGTAGGTGACGGTCGCGCCGGTCACCCCGGCGGGCCCTCCGGCGAGCAGGACGCGGCGCGAGGGCCAGGCCAGGCAGTCGGCCGGGCCGGTGGCCGCGCGGCCGGACACGGGGTCCGGCGACGGGGGCGCGGTCCGCTCCCATACGGGCAGGTCGCCGGGGCGGGCGCAGTCGGGCGACCAGCCCAGGATCAGCGTATGGTACAGGTCCGGGCCCTCAAGCCATGCCATGTCCATGCTCCCGCACAGGCCCATGACCTGGACGCCGCGCGGCGGGTACTCCTTGCCGCGCTTGGCGGTGGCGCTGCCCAGGGCGGCGGGTTTGATGCCCGCCGTGTCCCACGCTTGGATGGCGAGCAGCGCCGCCACGGCCCGCGCGGGGTCCACCGGCGCGTCCGATGCGGCCCGCGCGCCGAAAAGCGGCGGGCTTTCCACGGGGTCCGCCTCGCGCAGGGGGACCGGGCCCGCCGCCGTGGCCAGGCCGGGCGTCTGGAGGAAGGGCCGGTCCTTGTCGAAGAGGTCGAACCGCCCGGCCCACCGGTCCAGGTAGGCGTCCACTTGGGCGGGGTCGAACCCGTCCCGCGCGTACAGGCCCAGCCATGCGTCCCGCCCGTCGGCGGACCCGCCGGGCGCCGGGAGGATCCGGTAGGTCAACGCCAGGAGGAGCCGCAGCGTGGGGATCCGGTATTCGGCCCTGGGCTCGGCCAGCCGCACCCTCCCGGCCTCATGCAATGTTTGGCGGATGCCCCACTCATGGGACCCGCCCCGCGCGTCGATGACGGGTATCCAAGGCTCTTCGAGCAGATCGTATCCGGGCATCAGTCCTCCGCCCCGAGGATCTCCAGGACGGCGTCCCTGTCCAGGCCCGACGCCTGGGCGAGCTCCCTGACGCTCATGGAGTCCTCGGCCGCGTGGCGCAGGGCCCGCCTCAAATCGGAGTCGCTGTATATCATCCAGGAGAGGTCGCCGTCCTCGTCGCGCACCCGGTCCACCAGCTTCATGACCTGGGCGGCCGCCGTTTCGATCCGGTCCCGGTCTTGGTCGAAGAGCGTTTCGTCGGGCTCCGAGATCATGTATTCGATGCAATAGGCCTGGTCGTCGCTGACGTCGGATTCGTCGGCCGTCAGGCCGTCGACGCGCGCCGCCTGCCGTTGGAACTCCTTTGACATGCTCAGCGCGGCGGATGGCACGAGGTCGTACTTGTCCGCCATGCGCTGGGCCAACTCCTCTATGGTCATAATGACTCCCCTCTTTGGATGGTCCACTACCCTACATCGACTATTGTACCACAATGAGCGCCCAATGTGTGCGGAATTTAGAAAAATGTTACCGGTCCCCGGGCCCATACTCGATGGCCGCCCCGGTCCGCGCGGCGACGCGCTTGGCTATGGCCCGTGACCAGGCGGCGGGCATGCCGTCCTCCCTGGCCATGTCGGTCCTGGGCACCAGGAGCACGTCGTCGCCCCGGTCCGCGCCGTCTTCGACCAGCAGGTCGGCCTGGGCTTCCAGGGCCTCGAGGTCGGAGGCGATGCCGTCGGGTATCCTCCGGTCGCCACGCTCCCACCGCTGCACGCTCTGCCTCAGGACGCCCCACCTGTCGGCGAGCCATTCAAGCGGGAGGTGGAGCGACTCCCGCGTGGCCTTGAACTCAGCTGGCGTCATAAGCGCGCCCCTTCCTCCTTGCGTCCTCTTGCGCCGGGGGGCGGCTCGGCCCGCGAGCCGACGCCGCCCCCGCGCGGCCCGCTTACCGCTTGCCGGAGACGTCGTGCCGGGCGAGGACCTCGTAAACGTCCACCCCGCGCGCGGCCTCGGCCACGGCCTCGTCGTCGATCTCCGCGTCGGCGTCGCAGACGGCGACGCCTGACCTGGACACCGTCAGGCCCAAGGGGTTGACGACCTGGTTGACGCGGTCCATGTAGTCGTCCAGCGCGGCGTCCAGGTCGTAGTCGCCGGCGTCGGCGCCGGCGGCGTTCTCGAGGATCCAGTCCATCCCCGGGGCCTCGGCGCTGACGATCGAAGCGAAGCCGTCCGTGTACTCGGTCTTGGTGGTCATGATCTGAGCCTTCCTCGCTCGGCGGTCGGGCCTTATGCTGACCGCTCATGACTACCATGATACCAAACTGGATGCATGACGCAACCGGTATCTATTCCGGGCGTGTCGCAAGGCGGGGAGGGGGGCGCCGCCATCCCCGGAGATCCGTGGCGCGCAAGGAGACCGCTGGCGTCCTATGCGGGCTGCCGTCTACGGCCCGCCGAGCTCATAAGAGCATCATCTACGATGCAGTCTCCCCACTGTCGCTAAACGCGAAAAGCGCCCCCGCTCTCCGATTACCGGAGGCGGGGGCGCTTGGGTTATATGGTCGTCTGCTTGCTGTAGCTGGCTTTGGCTTGGCTGGCGCCGATGCAGGCCGCGATGAGCAGGCCAAGCGCGTTGAGCGTGGTCACGATCGCGTCCACGTGCGGCAGTCCCAGCGCGGGTCCCGCCGTGCCAACGAAGACGGCCAGCGCGGGCAGGAGGACCAGGGCCGCCCATTTGAGCGTCTGGTACACCTTGCCGGGCAGCAAGTAACCCTTACCTTGGTCGGGTTGCGTCGTGTCGGGCATGATTATCACCTCCTTCAGTACGAGAGGACCTCGCCCGGGTAGATGAGGCCCGGGTCGCCGGACCGGTAGCCGTGCAACTGGCCCTGCGGTACGCCGAGCCTGGCCGCGATGCCGGAGAGCGTGTCCCCCCGGCGCACGGTCACGGACCTGCCTCCAGCGCCGCCGCCACCGGTGGAGAGCCTCTGCCCTGGGTGGATCACGTACGGCGCGTGGATGCCGTTGAGCCTGGCCACGGTCGGCCAGGAGCCGCCGAACACGGCGCTCAGGCAGTCGCCTGGGCGCACCACGTACACGCCCGACCCCGTGCCGCCGCCCGTATTACCGCGCAGCCGCTCATTAACCGCGGCCATGACCTCGTTGTAGCGGTTGCCCAGGAGGGCGTGCCGCTGCGGGTCGTTGCCGTAGTCGCCGCGGATGACAGCCGAGGCGATGCTGGCAGCATCGCCGACCGGCGCGCCCTGCTGGGGCGTGAGCGACGGGGCGACCGGGTTCGGCCGGGTGCCTATAGGCGCGTTCGCGTACTTGGCCCAGGTGCCCGCGTCCCCGTACCACCAGTTGACGTCCACGGCGGTCCCCACGCCAGGCACATGCCCCGAGGAGGAGTACTGCCAGGCCGCCGCGAACGGCCAGGGGGCCACCGAGTAGGGTGGGGCGCCCGGGTCGCGCAGCCGCTCCCCCGCGTACCCGCGCGGATACCCGGCCACCCACAGCCCGTAATCCGCGCCCGCCACCGCGCGCCAATCCCCGGCGCTGATTGTGGACGCGGACATGTAGATGATCGGCTTAACCCCCCAATAGGAGGCCACCCGGTCCAACCAGCGCTTCGCCCACTCCGTGTCACCACGATGGGATGCGGGCGGCTCCCAATCCAAAAACGGGATCACCCCCGCATGCACCAGACCACGCGCATTCGACTGGGCATTAAAGAAGTCGGCCTCAGCCTCCGGCGAATTACCGTATTCGGGCCGCGCGTACCCGTAAGCGCCGATACGCAAGCCCGCGGCGCGGTTGGCTTGGAGCTGACAGTCCGCGGCGGGGTTCACGTAATTGACGCCCTCGGTGATCTTCGTGATCGAGAAAGACGCCCCCGAGTTTTTGGCGGCCTGCGCGTTATAACAACCCTGCCAGCTGGAATTGTCGAAGCCGGCGTCCGCGTGGGCGACACCAGGGACAAGCATGGCCACTACCGCCGCCACCCCCACGCCGATACGAGCATACCGGGGCTTGGCGCGCGCGTGACGCGCATGAGAAAAACGCATACACCCTCCTTTGTGTAGGCATGAAAAAAGCCACCCGGGATGGGTGGCAAAGGCAATTGACGGGCCGATCAGTCCACGGATGGCAGGGCTTTTAGCTCCTCGTACAGCTTGGTCCCCGTCCCGTTGCCTCCCAGAAGGTGGTAGGCGCGGTACACGCGTTCGGCCTCCTCCATGACCGCCACCGGGATATGGCCGAGCGGCACGTATTCGGCGTGGATCTCCAGCAGCTCGGCCCGCAGGAGCGTACGAAGGCCCGCCTCCATGGCCTGGTCCTTGGCCTCCTCCTTGCGGTGGCTTTTCAGCAGCCATCCGCACATGCCGCCGATACCGGTCAAGAGCATGGGAATCACGGCCTCTACCAGGGTCATCAGCACGTCAGACACTCGGAAGCCCCTAGCATTCGGTCAGAAACACGTACCGGGCGAACCACCCGCTGACCTGCGGGTCGGTGTAGCACAAATACACATCACCGCCGGACACCTGACAGTCGCCGAAATACTTGAAATACACGGTGATCTGATAAACGCCGTCCGGCAGCCAGAACCGGCGCGAAGCCGAATAATTATCCGTCTGCCCCCCGGGAGTCGCGCTGCTGCTGACCACATGCGTGGCGATGTTTTCACCGTTTTTGCGGATCACGGCGAGCAGGAAACCCTCGCCCGGGCCCGTGATACGCTCGCCCATGTCAAGCACATACCAGCGGCCCTGACCGGGGGATCGCACGGTCAAAGACGCAGTGTTCTCCGTATACCAGGTCCCTCCCGGATAGCCTGGCCTGCCTGTCCAGGAAGACACCCACTGGTAGACGCGACGGTCCGGCGCGTAGATCGACCTGCCATCCAGGGCGACATCCCCTTCAATCCCAACAATCTGACGGCCTACGATATCCACCCTGTCGGCCGTCAGGCCGACATTGTTGCGCCCCTGCTGGCCCCTCACGATGGAGATCTCCGGCTGCTGCGTGCTGGTGCCCATCATCAGCCGGCTGACCAGCCCGTCCTCGTCATGGTCGCCCCAGATCAGCCAGTACGGGTGCGTCGGGTCATCCCCTATGCCCTGCAGGCCGCCCGTGGTGGTCCCTTGGATCAGGGTCTGGCTCAACTGGATGCGGTCGCCGCCGCCCGCGGTCTGCAAGCCGCCCACCGCCTGCACACCGTTCCCGGACGCCTTGAACAGGGTTTTCCCGTCCACGCCCTTGGACCAGAAACCCGACGAGTCGAAGCCCACCAGCCCATCCGGCGTACTGAACTGGCCCGACCTGATGATGCCCGCGCAGATCAGGCCAATGACCGCCGCGTCCACCTGCACATCACGAGCCGCCAGCTGATCCAGGTAGACGGCCACCGGGATCGGCACCCACGCATCCCCGTCCCACCACCATTCGGCCGCTACGGCGGGACGCTCGCCCTCCCCATAGCGCAGCCACAAATCCCCCCGATGCTTGCCAGCACCCTCAGGGTCGGTGGCCGCCTTGGTGACCAGGATGCCCAAGCTCTCCGGGTCGATGTCAGCGCCCGACACCGTCACACGCTCCGGCCCCCAGGCCGACGAACCGTTAGGCGCCGGACTGCCATCCTGCGCGTGCGCGTCATCCCACGCCACCACCTTCACCTCATGCACGCTGCCCGGCTCATACGGGCCCAACGGGTACACGCCCTTAGCCAGCGCCCTGCCCGCCTCCAGGCCATCCACGATCAGCGACAAATGGTCGAAGTCCGGGGGCACGCCACCCTCCAACCCCCCATCCCAAGCCACCAGGATCATGCCCGCGCCAGACCCCACCGTCACACCCGTCGGCCTGCCCGGGGGGGTCGTATCCCCCACCCAATGCACCACACCCTCAGGCCCGGCCCCCGGCCCCTGGATCGTCTTGGTCCCGTCCACGTTATGCCAGGTGCCGGTCCCGGTCGCCCCGGTCTGCTGCCGGGTCGCGATGTCCAAGGCCGACCCCGCCGCCAGAGCCACGTCCTCAAACGCGGTGCGGCGGATGATGCTGGGATGGTATACCACGATTAATCACTCCTTAAAAATCATTGGTACGGGTCGGCCATCACGTCCAGCACGACCTGGCCCTTATCGGTTTGGTCGCCGGACAGGCGCATGATCCGGGTCCCGTACTCACCATCCGGCAAGGTGGGGAAGCCCTGCAAGTGCAGGACGCAGCGACGCCCCGGCCGCAAGCCGGACGGCGTATGCAAAGGGGCGCCCGACTCGTCATGGTCGTTGAAATGGACGGTGCCGCTGACCTGGATGAGCTTGCGCCTGCCGCCCTCCAAGCGGGACTGGGCGTGCCGTTTAAGCACGTCCAGATTGTCGGTATCGGTGTCCGAGTAGACGCCCTCGCGCAGGATGGGCGGGTCCATGCCGGACATGACCGGCCCCAGGTCCTCGGCCAGCGCGGTCAGCACGCTCTCATCCGACCCGGCGCCGGTCGCGTACCAGCGTTGGATGGGCGAGGCGTGGGACACGCTCACGTCTTCCAAATCGCCGCCCCCGGGGAAGCATGACAAGTGGACGGGAGCCGCGTCCTCGTGCAGGTACGCGTCCGCGTCCGAGCCCGCCAAGAAGCGGCAGCGCACATGCTGCCCGTCCTCCGTCCAGTACGGTTCGAAATCACAATCCGGGCCGCCTTGCAGGTTGCTGATGTCCTCGATCAGCTTGCGGGCGCCCACGTTCTGCGCGTTCCACGCCTTGTACTCGGTCTTCTGATGGTTTCCGCGCTCCCCCAGGTAGGTCCAGTCTATGGGCAGCGTGCCGCCCTGCTTGCGCTCGGTGGCCCACGCGCCGATCTCCGACTGGATGCCCCGGTAGGACAACCCCTGCACGCCGATGATGTCGGTGCTGCGCCCGTCCTGGTAGGCGCCGTCGCGGATCACGTACCGGTCAGCCAGCAAAGCCATAGGCGACACCAGGCCGAACGTCGTGTCCAGCTGGTGGTCCTCCTGGTCCCCGATCACGCCCCACAGCAATGGGTCGCCCAAGTCGCTCGGCTCGTCGGAGCCCACCCACGCGGTGCACAAGGCGCGCCGGGTCGGGTCCAGCAGCAGGCTGCGATCAGCCGGCGTGCGCGCCGGGAGAGCCGACCACGGCAGCGTCAAACCGCTCTCATCACCACTGCCCGCGCCCTTATCCGCCGGCCCCGTCGTCGATAGGCTGAAATCCCCGATCGCCATGTCCCAGGAGAAGCTGGGGATGTCGATGAGGCAGACGATCCGCCCATCGCGCGCGTCGCAAATCCAATGCCGCCAACTCACCGGGCGACCCCCTCGTCAATAACCTCCACAGTACGCAGGCCGCGCCAAGTGAACCGTGGCCGCCCCAGATTGGGTTTGGCCATCACATCCACCCTGTGCGGGCGGCCTCCCTCCAGGACCATGCGCCACTCCACGGACTGCCTGGCCCACACATGCGCCACCAGGCACTCGTCCAAACCATCACCCATGTCCTGATCGTCAACCACGGGCATTGCATAAAAGCTGCCCACCTGCTCGCCATCCACGCTCGCCCGCCACGTGAACTTGACCGTGACCAGCCGATCCGTGGCCAGCATCATCGTCTCAGCGGGAGCCTGCGACCACCATTTGGTGCTCCAATCCTGCAAGACGCTGGACGTGTTGCTCCCGTAGCCGATCCGCCCCATCTTCGCCCCGTAGGGGATCGCGTAATCCACGCTCCCCATGGGCGACGCGGAGATCGTGGCGGACGCGCCCGCCGGCATCGTCATGTCCCTCAGCCGCAACCCCCCGGCCGGCACTACCGGGTGCGCAGGCGACGCGGACGGCGTGCCCTGCGCCACATGCAAGGACACCTGCCCGCCGGCCCGCGTATCCGCCAGCAAATACACCGTGTCGATGCGCGGGTACGCGCCGTCACCCGCCGTCACCGCCTCCAGGGTCAGCCCGCCGGGCCAGTACGCCTCCACCGACCCGTCCGACCCGCCAGTCGAGCACACCGCCACCCCGGCCGACGCCTGGTACCGCAAGCCCGCGGCCCCCGACACCTCCAAGCCGGCCACCACGCCCGGGTTCTCCCAATGCGCGCCAATGACGCGCCGGTGGGTCAAAGCGTCCATGCCCACGCCGTCCGCGTCCTGGGCCACGCCCAAAGCTGTCACCATAAGAGCCTCCTCACAGCCAAATAAGTAATCAGATGTAGGTGTCCCGCGTCTGCGCGTCCACCCAGCCGCCGCCCGCGCTCAGACAGCGCAGCATGATGTCCCCACCCGGCTCGATCCGGGGGAAGCCACGACGCGTGAGGCCACGGCTCACATCCACGCCACCCATGCTCGCGGTCCGCGACCGGCAGTCCAGCACCAGGGGCACGCCAGGCCACACACGGCCACGCCACTCCAAAGACTCGCCACCATCCCACACGAGCAGCACCCCATCAGGCCAATCACCCGACGCGGTCAACACCGGATACGCACGAGCCGTGCCACGATTACGCAACAGCGCCTGACTCTGATCCACCGACGCCGCCCCATAATCCAGCGGATACGCCAGCCCCTTGCCGTCAGGGCCGTAAGAGAGGCCGCCAGCCGACACGCTCGGAGCCATGAGCTGCACTGACTGCGCATCCCAAGACAAGCGCTCAGGACGCGGGCAGACCAGGGTCAAGGTGCCTTCCAGGAGCTGCCGAGACCAATTCGACCCGTATTCGCTGTGCAGGTATCCCTCCACATACGTGTCCTGCCCGTCATCAATCACGCGGAATTTGACGATTTTGCCCATCATCGAGTTAAGACGCGAAGCCAAGCCGATGATCGTTGATCGTGTCATCCCGACCGCGTCAAGATGGATAGTGACTGTCCTGGCTGCGTATGTAATGTCCGGGTTTGACACATCATGGGCGCCGTTCCCCCAAGCCCTTTCCGTCAGGCTGAGCTTCACCGGAGGCGTGGAGAGCCACCCCTCGACGCCGTCCTTTGCGATCATGATGCCTGTCTTTTCGGGGGGGCTGGCCAATCCGCTGTAGAAGCGGATGTCGTTGTCATCGCAATACAGGTGCGCTGATGCCTCGAACATGCTCATGCCATCCCCCTCAAAGCCATCCTCGCGGCCGATGCCATCTGCCTGCCCATGATTGTTCCTTCCACGAACGGGTCTTTGACGCCGTTGTTGGTGATGTTCACGGGCTGGATCACGGTGGGAGACACCACGGTGGACGTTGACTGTTCCACTTTCCCGGTCCGGTTCATCCTGTCCAAAGCGGCAAGCCCGATCCTCTTCGCCGCCCATGCCCTGACCACATACTCCTGGTCCGACAGCAAAGCCGGGATCGAATCACTCGTAGTGGTTCCAGGGCCGCGTACCAGACCGTAAGGCCCGCCGCCTGCCGAGAACCCTACAGGGCCACCATTCGCGCGGCTAACAGCGCCTCCGGCGAATTTCCCTGATGGTTTCCCGGTGAAGTAGGTCACGACTTCCCCAGGGATCCGCTTGAACCAATCCAGGATGTTCTGCACCACGCCACTCGCATGGTCGTGAGCGTTCAAATCGGTATCCTTTTGCCTCGGCACGCTCTTAATGGCATTATCCACGTCGCCGATGTTCTTGATCGCCCCGGAGTTGAAGGCGTTCATCACGGTGTCCTTTGTCGCAGGCGTGAGATTGAGAGTATTGAGATACTGCTCGACCTGGCCTTTGCTCAGCGGCGCGTTCTGGCTGATGTTCGTCCCGACATTCGAGGGTATGAGCCCAAGCTGATCCGCATACTGCTCGGCCTGCTCCTTGCTCA
This sequence comes from Bifidobacterium actinocoloniiforme DSM 22766, assembly GCF_001263395.1. Lineage (NCBI taxonomy): Bacteria > Bacillati > Actinomycetota > Actinomycetes > Bifidobacteriales > Bifidobacteriaceae > Bifidobacterium > Bifidobacterium actinocoloniiforme. The sequence continues at coordinate 980,563 of NZ_CP011786.1, forward strand.
TGCCGCACTGCTGGGCCGCGTCCACCATGGCTTGACGTGCCTGGTAGATGTTGTTCCTGGCATCCTGTGACGCCTGTCCGAGATTGCCGGTCGCTTGTCCCTGTTGCATCACGGCAGCGGCAGTAGCGATGGACTGATCCGCCATGTTCTGCATGGCCTGCCGGTTCAGCTGCCCGGACTGGGTGTTGGCGTCAAGGCTACCGCCGTTGGCTTTGACGGTCGTCGATAGTCCCGACAATTTGTTGTTGAGGTCCTGCTGTATGCGGCTCAGGTTTTCCGCGCTCCCGGCCATCTGGTTCTGCTGCCAGACTGCGTCGTTGTAAGCGTGGTTCATTTGCGCGAGCTTGCGTACACCCTCCTCGACTACGCCATTATGCTTACTTCCTTGCCCCGTGCTCTGCTCTAGAGACTGTACATATGAGTCGATGGAGCCTTTGTCTCCCTCAATGGCCCCTCGGAAGGTCTGCATGCTGACCCCGGCTCCGCTCAGCTCCTCCTTGAAGGAGCCGTACCCGGACCTGAATTTCTGGAACCAGCCCCAGTCCATGTCTGTGCCCTTGGTCGCTGCGGTGTCGACGAAGTCGGAGTAGGCAGTCTGTCCTTGCTGCAGAGCAGACTCCAAATCCGTTGTCCGATCTTTCGCTTTTTCCGCGTGGTCCGCCCACAGCATGACCCCGCCGACTGCCGCCGCAATTCCAGCGGCGGCGGCCCAACCACCAGGGCCGAGTCCGCCAAGCGGGCCAAGCAAGCCGGATACTCCTCCGCCGGCCTTTCCGGCTTTCGACCCCATTTCCTCGGAACTCTTGGCCAGCCCCGAGACATTAGGGGCTGCTAAAGAGGCAGATTTGCCGATACCGGCGAAGTCCCCTGCCAAGGGTGCCAGGCCAGCGCTGGAAGATACACGCGCCGAGACGAAATCCGAAAGGATGCCGCCTACTGATTTGACTCCTTTGCCCAGTCCACCGACTGCTTTCAAAGCCAGACCGATCGGGGCCTCTATGGCTTTGATCTGCCTGCCGAAGAACATACTGGCGCCGATGGCTCCCTGTATGGGCGCTGGGAGCGAGGAGAAGGCCTTGACAAGGGTCCCCATGATGGTGATGGTCGGTGATAGGGCGTTCAGTGCCAGCGTCACCGATTCCACACCCTTGGTAGCCAGGTCAAGACCAGGCTTGGCGCCTTTCATGCCTCCGCCGAACGGGTGCATCTCCTTGGTAGTGCCGGTAATCTGTTCACGGACGCGCTTAAGAGCGTCCTGGAAGCGTTCGACGACCTTCGGGTCCATGCCCTTGAAACCGTCGGTGAAGGATTTAGAGATGGTGCCGGACTTGAGGAAGTCGCCCAGGCCCTTGACGCTGTCGCGGACATGTTTGACCGTGCTCTCTATGCCGTGCCGCGCGGAATCGGGCACATGGAAAGCCTGCGCGAAGGCGCCGGACACCCTGCCGTCGCGTAGGAGGGAGACGGTCCCTCCTACGGCATTCGGGAGCCATTTGAAGAAACTGTCAAGCTTGCCGTTGATCTTGTCCACCACGTCGATGCCCATATCGCCGAGGGCCCCAATGGCATCGATGAAGCCGCCCCCTATGGTGGTCTTGATGGCGGACAGTTGATGCTGCATGATGATGTACTTGCCGTATGGGGTGGCCGCCATCGCTTTGTTCACGCCGCCGAAGTTCTGCTCCAGGACTTTGGCGAGGGTCGCGGCCCTCTCCTCCTGCGAGCCGTGGGCTAGGAGCTTTTTCTGGTTCTCGTCGAGGGTGACGCCGTACCTGCTCAAGGCGCCGACGTTGCCGGTCATGACCTTGCCTACCAGGTTTGACAGCTGTACGCCGTCCTCGGTCGTGGCATTGTAGCCCTTCGTGTTGGCGATGAGGTCAGCAAGAGCTGGCGTGAGGGTCTTGACGCTTTGGGAGGAGAGCATGAAAGTACCGAGCTGGGCCTGTGACGCTTTCAGCGTCCCTGCGCTGATGATGCCCGTCCTGCCGAGCTCCTTGTTGTAAGCGAGTAACGCCTGGGTTTGGTCCTGCGCCCAGTGGTTGTTGCTTGCGATTTGCTGGAATTTGGCTGTCGTGCCGCTGATTTCGTTGTAGGCGTCTATAGCGGTGCGCCCGTAGTTGACAATCCCCCTCGCACCGAAAGCCAGGAGAGACCCAATGGCGACCGTGCTGGCCTTGACGTGGCCGACCACTCCCTGATAAGCCGCCCCCAGTCCATTAACGGTGGCACCGGCCTTATCGAGCCTTTGTGCGTTCAATCCCTGGATCGCGGACCTGATGCGGGTCACCGCCGACTCGAACGGGCCGACCTTGGGTGCTTCGATGGTGGCCTGTTTGACGTCAGCGACAGCCTTTTTGGCGTCCTTCAGCCGTTTCTCGGCTGCTGTCAGGGAGTCCGAGGTGGACTCTTCTTTGCGTTTGGCGCTGGCAAGCCGTTCCGACGCGCTGACGGCCTGTACGCTTCCCTCTCCGCTCTTCTTCACGGCTTCGGCGTACTGGGCTTCGGCGACACGCACCTTGCCTGCCGCATCTTGCTGCTTGAGCCGCGCCGCGCTCATGGCTCTAGCGGCCGAGGCCACCTCGGATTCGAGTTTCCTCAAACCCGGGGTGGCCATGTCCTTGGAGGCGCCCGTGAAGGCGTTTTTCATGTCCCTGCCCAGACTGGAGCCAGTCTTCGACCCTACCCCGTTGAAGGCCTTGCCGAAGATGCCGGAGCCCTCATGTCCGGCTGCCTGCATCTCCTTGGAAACGGCCGCTCTGAAGCCCGTCATCACGGGGAAGATGCTGACGTGCCCTGATCCTACTTCCGACCCTCCGGCCATGTGGTCCTCCTAGTACAGGTCCGCGAACAGCGGGTTGACTTTGTTCACTGCCTCCGCGCTCCGATCATCGGGTTCGTGATTCGGCCGGGGGGCTTCTGGTTCCTCTTGCTTGACCGGTGACATGCCAGGGGCTATGGTTTGCAGGATCGCCAGATCCGTCATTGATGCTGGGTATGTGAGTCCAAGAGCCTGCGCCCCTGTCAGGGTTGCCGGGTCGGATTCGATGGATGACAGGAGCGCTATGGCGTCCCCGTATCTCAGTCTCCCGCCGAGGTCTGCTGCGAGGCTCCATCCGCATCGTGCGAAGTCGGCGCTGATGCTGGTACGCTCCCGTTGGACGCGGGCGCAGAAGGCTCGTATTTTCCCATTGACGCCATATGCACCTCCTCGATCACCTGACCGTACTTGTCCCCGATTGCAAGGAGGGATGAGGACATCTCATTGTCGATCTGTTGCTTCTTTCCGGGGTTGGCTTTCTGAAGCATGGCGATGATCTGGTCCAGTGGAGACTTGTCGAGGTCCTTGGACTGTTCGTCAAGCTGTCTTGGGGTGAGGTCGAGCGGCAAAAGATATTGGGTACCCGTGATTGTCCTGATGAAGAGGTTGGGGAACTTGATGATGTATTTGTTCGCAAGCTGGCGTCCGGCCTGGCGTATGTCGCGCTGCCAGTCTTGGTCGGTGTACGACTCGAAGTCGAGGTCCATATCGGCTTCTTGCGCGGTGGTCTTGGTTTCTGCTGCCATGCTTGATTTCTCCTACTTTGTGCGGGTGCCTGCTGAGTGGTATGAAGGGGTTCCCCGTGCCGTCAAGCAGGCGAAACGGCACGGGGAGGTACTGGTGATGCTGATGGGTCAGCTCGTCTTGGGGCCGCTGTTGGGGGTCGGGGTTTGGTTCCCACTGTTCGGCTGCTCCCCATACACGCAGTCGATCCATGCGTTACCGTCGTAGGCTGGGTCGCGCTGCCAGGTGAAGGTGACAGCTTTGCCTTTCACCGTGCCACGCTCGGCCTGGTCAGGCTTGTTCTCGGTGACTTGGACGATGCCGGCGCGTCGGTAGACGGTGCCGTTCTTTCGCGGCTCCTCGTAGTAAGCGCACCACTTACGGTCCGGGGTGAGCGTATCCACATGGTAGACACCGTTCTCGTCCGGCTCCGTCCCGTAGCACAGGAGCCGCGTGTTAGGGTTGTCCTCGGCGAGTGAGACGGCTGTGGTCAGGTCCGGGCTCTTGGACAGCGAGTAGCCCTCCTGGAAGAACTCAGTAGCATCTCCCTTTCCGGACTCGTCGGCCGGCCCGCCATCCTGCTTAATCAGGCCGCCGGTGAAATACGCGGCGGGCAGTTGCACTTTCGCCACCTTGATGCCAATGTCCTCGGGTTTGAGAATGTTCCCCGGCGCGTAGGGGGCGAAGCTTATCGCGCCTCCCTTCGGCACCGGCACTGCATTCAGGTCATTGCCTTGGCTGTCTTTTGCCATGCAATCTCTCCTAACTATGGTGAAGGCCACCGTCTGGTGGCCTCTGGCTTGGTTACTTATCGCCTGTCACTGCTGTTCGCCGGTGACGGAGTATTCGATGGTCATGTAGCGTCTTGCCACATCTTGATCGTCCTGCACCGCATATGGGCCGTTGCATCCTTCGTCAAGGACCGCTGCTATCGGCGACCCGGGAGCGTCCGTGACGGCGTCATCGGTCAGATGGGCGTACACGAGACGTGCCAGATCATTGGCAGGCTTGTCATATGATTTCGACCCAGCCAGGACGCTCACCCCCACGGACCGGTCCCATGTGACCAGGCTGGTCCTGGTGCCGGAGTCGTCGCGTATGACTACGAGGGGTTTGTCCAGCGGAGCGTGCAGTTCCTGCGGTTCTTTGTTCCTTACACTGATATTAGGGATGCGCTCGCGAAGCCATCCCGTGAGGAAATCTTCGATATCCGGCGGCAGGTAGATGCTCATTTGGCCTTCTTCAGCGCGCGGGCGAGATTCCCCGTCTTGGATTCGACCAGGAGCGTCTTAGGGTCGCTGCCCACGACCATGTAGGTGTCGCGTGAGGCGTGTGCCACCTTCTCGATGTGTAGTCCCTCCTTGTACTGGCCCGGATGTCTTCCCGGCTTCTTGTAGACAGGGTTGGACGGGTCTCCCACTGGCGCTGAGGCTTTAGCTGCGTCAAGGGCCTTCTGCGCTTTCTGCCTGCACATCTCCTCGGCGCCGGCGGAACGCATGATGCTCTTGAAGAAATCCTCGTTGAAGTGCATAGTGACGTTGTCTTTGCTCATCCTATGACCTCCTGCAGGTCGCATACGAGTGTCGGTTGCCACCCGGTGAAGGGGTTCCGGTCGGCATGCGGGTAGCCCTGCACATCCCATATTCTGCCGTCCTCGGCTTTGATACGGTCACCGCGTTGCACGTCGGAGTCCGGGTCGTCCAGGATCAGCTCTGCCGTGGAGATTGCCTCGTCCCTGACTGGGTCCGGCTGTTCGATGCTTGCTTTTGATGCCAGGGTCCCGTAGACGGCCCTGGTGTCCGCCTGGCCCCATCCACCGGACACCAGGTGGTCAGGGTCGTAGGGGTCGGGGACGGTTCCGCGTCTCAGCCTGGTGTAGGCCTGCCGGTGGCCCATCCCGTCCGGACCGCCTCCTGTATAGTCTGCCGCGGTTCCCATCATGCCGTCCATTTCAGCCTGTAGGGTTCCAGCGCGTCTTTCTCGATTTGCAGGAGCGGAGTGCTCAAGGGCGCCCCGCCTGCCGTCAGGTAGGACACGGACGAGCCGTTGACGCTTTGGCTGGCCACCACCCCTGGCCCTGTGGCCGCCCGGTTAGCGAGTTTGAGGATAATTGACACCACGTCGGGCACCTCATCCACTTCATACCCGCTGCTCATCGTCACGATGACGGAGCGGAAACGGTCGGGGAAGCTCCCGGAGCGAAGACTGACCATGCCAGTTTGGCTCCAGTCCACTTCACCGGTCACATCACGGCCGTCCACGGTGATGCGGGACAGGCCGGTGACGTGCAGGGAGGGGAGCATGAGCGTGCGGCCGCCTTCGGCGTCCAGGGTGAGGGTCTGCTCCACGTTAGGGGCTATATGCCACCCGCAGTACGAGCGGACCGAGGCCTGGGCTGCTTTCAGCCACAGATTGGGCCCTACCTCGGAATCAGGGCTGACGATGTCGCCTATTCCAGGCTGCCGTGCGTCCATGCTCCACCTCGCTTCCCGACTACTTGGACCGGGCGGCCTTGCCGAGGGTCACCTTGACGAAGGCCTTGGGGTACTTGACTTGCAAGCCCACCCTCTCCTTGAGGCGAATGGCTTGTTTGTCGTTGATGAAGAAGTCCGCGTGTGAATCAGTGGACTTGATGTCGATGCCACCTTTGCGCAGCACCTTGCCGCCGGCTTTGAAAGCGCCGACGATGGCGGTTCCTGGGGTCACAGCCTCGGTGACCACGGTGCGCAAGCCCCAGATGGGCGGGTCCTGCATGACGCCGCCGTTACCGTACTGGCCGGTGAAGTAACCGCCGCCGAAGTACTGTCCGTTACTGTCCTTGGACAGGCGAATGGCCTCATAGTCGGTAGGGTTGATGACGATGCCGTCCGGGTTGAACCCGGTGTCATGACTGATCAGCCTACGGCATGCGAACAGTCTGTCTGCATCGGAGTCGTCCCCCTGCCCCAGGGTCTGGATGCCGCGCATGAGCAGACCTTTGAGGTTCGGGTCATTGCCGTCGCCGTTGAGTAGCTGGTTCTCCTCCTCCAATCCGAGGGAGTATTGGGCGGCGTCGGTAATCTCGCCCTGCAGCCATGGCAGGTCCTCCACCATGTCGTCGGATACGCCGAACCAGACAGCAATCTCTCCAAGGGAGTCCGTCTGCCAGGTGGGGTCGGGGAAGTGGGCCTGCGCTTTGGTCCCGCCCTCCTTGACGGTCTTCGCCCCGCCTTCAAGCTCCCCGTACACCGGATACTTGAGGGCGGACCCTGAAAGGGCGCCCTGCGCGAACAGGTCGGCCACCACGAGGGGCCTGCGGTAAGGGCTGACGCCCTCCTGGTCCACTTGCGTGACGAAAGGCCCGAACGCACCGTCGGAGCCTCCGACCATTTGCGTGTCAGTAGGTGCCTTGAAGGACACCTCCATGCCGGCTTTGAACGCCTGCCGGGCTTTTATGCCCTTAGCCTGCAAGTTCTTAATAAAGAACTCTCCAGGCGTGCGCGACTTAGCCGCAGAGCCACCGTCGTTGCCTGTTGGCGCCGGGTCGGACGATGACAGCCCGTCGATGCTGTGCAGGAGCTGCGCGCTTTCGTCAGCTTTCTTGATTTGGTGGTCCAGGTCGGACACCTTTTCGAGGAGGTCCTTGACGGCTTTGGTGCCGTCCTCGTCGAGGGCATCCCCGGTTTTGAGCTGCTGCTGGTAGGCTTTCAGCTTTTCGATGGCTTCGGCCCGCTTTTCCTTGAGTGTGGCCATGTCAGGCTACCTCGCTTCCTTCGCCCGTCAGGGCGATGTCGATGGCAAGCTTGAGCGCTTGGCTGTCCGCATCCGGCTTCCGTTCCTCGGCCTTGGCCCTGTGGGGCTCCTCGGTCTTGACCTGGCCAGCGTCCGCTTTCGCGTCTTCGCTTTGGTTGTTACTGTCCTGGTCAGGAGCGGCCTGAGCCAGGAAATCCTTGATTTTGGTCGCGGACTTGTTCAGCGAGTCGGCGACCTCCTGCAGCATCGAGGCGTTCTTGGCGCTAAGCACACGCCCCGCTTTCATCCCTGCCGCTTTGATGCCCACGATTGACGTGTCCTGATTGGCTCCCACGGGCACGAAACTGGCTTCGTACACGTCGAGTTTTCGCAGTTCGTTGGCCTCGGTGCCGTCGTCAAGCTCTACCGTCCCCTCGTCGAGCACGTCGAAGGCGAAACTTAACTGAGACAGGCGGCCATCCTTGATGAGCCGGTACACTTGGGCGGCTTTGGGCGAGTCCATGTCGAAGCGGCCTTTGATCCACCAGCCGTGATCGTCCTCCCCCATGTCCTCCACTCCGGCCACGTTGTAGTCGGGGTCGTCCATGCGGTGCCCGTACATGACAGGCAAGGTCTTGCCGGAATCCTTCCACGCTTTGATGGTGTCGGCGAAGGCGCCTTTGGCGACCACATCCCCATAGGCGTCCGGCATCCGGGTAAAGGTGCTGGGGTAGGCTTTGAATTCGCCTTCCCCCAGCGCCTTATCATCACCGGTGGTTTTCACCTGGCAGGTTCGTTCTTTAATCTGCATAATCGCTCTCCTTGAATTCGCTTTCGGCCTCTCTGGTCCTCCCTAGTGCGGTTATGCCTGCCGTGTACAGGTCAAGCCCCGCCTTGACGACCAGGTCGGACTGCAGCTCGTCGCTCCACTTGCGCCAGTCGATGTCCCCCAGACTCTTGCCCGCACCTAGCCTGGACTTCACGGACTTGCGGAGCCTGTCCTTCCACTCGACGATGACTGCCTTGGCGGGGTCCGACTGGTCAGGCGCCCTTGCCGGCTCCCCGCCATCCTGCGGGCTTGCCTGCCCTCCCTGAGTGACGTTCAAGGGCACCACAAGGCTGTCTCCGCCCTCCATTCCGGGAAGGTTCTGCGTAGCCCGGGCCTCGTTGGGGGTGATCCAGGGAGCCCCGACCGATGTGCTTAGGACGCTGGCCTGCTCCTCGAAATCGCCGGAGAGCTTGCTGCGGATGTCGAATTCCACGTAGTTGTCCTCGTCCGTCCCGACCATCGGCGCCAGGAAGGTGTTGATTCGGTCCTCGATCATGCGGATCGTCGGCCCCAGTGTCTCCGAGTAGAGCATCTTGCGGAATTCCCTGGTGTTGGAAAAGTTCGCATTATCAAGCACACCCACCATGACCGGGTTGACGTGGTACACCTGGGCGACGGTCTGCAGGCTGAGCTTGGTCACCTCCACGAACTCGTCCTCGCGGGCTGAGAAACCGACCTTGTTCATGGTGATGCCGTCTTCAAGCAGTGGGGTGGACCCGGCATTGACGCCCTTGTCCTGGAAGGACTTCCAAGATTCCTTGAACCGTTTCCGATCCTCTTCCCCCCATTCGGGGGCGTCCTTCGGCCTGGACAGGTAGACGCCGATGCGTCCTCCGCGCTGCCAGCTTTGCGTCCGATATGACCAAGCCTGGATTTGCTCGTTGATGACATCCTTAAGTGCCTTCACCGGGCTCACCCCGGCTGAAGGATCGTTGGGGTTCCATCCGTGGAAGGCGACCACCGACGCGGCGGGTATGTCCACATGCCCCTGCCCATACCCGGTGCCCACGCGGTAGTATCCGGGTGCGAAGGCGTTTCCCTCGCCTTTGGCCCTTACCCATGATGGCGGGATGGGCTGGATGGTCCACGCGCCGAAACGGTCCACATCACGGTTAGGCTCCTGGGTTACTAGCCAGTAGGCGTTGTCGTAGAGGGCCAGGTCCGAGACCAGCTGTCGGATCAGCTCATACCCTGTCTGTGTGGCGTTCGGCTGCTGGAGCAGGTTGATAAGCACGTCATCCGTCACCCTGGGGCGGTCCGTGTCCGACGTCCTGTGATACTCCTTCAACCCCACCTGGGCCGTGTTGTCGGCGAGGAAGCTGATGACGGTGCGCAGGTGCGGCTGGGTCTTGTACAGCTCGGACTCGCTTTGCCCCTGGATATGGGTAAGAGCGTCCTCCAGGTTGAAGGAGATGGAATACTCCGGTTGGAAGATTGACCTGATCTGGCTCCAGATGGACACTGGTCACCTCCCTCTCGTCAAAGGACCATCAGCCCATGGTCCGCGTACGCTGATGCCGTGTTCTTCCCCTGCTCAGCCTCGAACATCTCAAGGCCGTATAAAGCGTTCGTCTCCGCTATCAGGCCGGAAATGTCAAGCATCGAATTCTTCCGGTCCCAAATATCCACATCACCAAGCTTGCGGGCCACTGCAGCGCTCACAGCCTGGTCGATTGCCGGCTGCGGGAGATGCCGGAGCTTCTCCTCGCGTGTCCGGTCGCGGAATTGCCCGGCCGAGGCGCCAAGCCTAGGGCCTTCGATGCGGTCAACCTGCCATCCAGCGTCGGCAAGAGGGTCTATCAGGTCCGAGGCCCTGCACCCCTTCCCCTGGATGGCGACCTCGCTGGCTCCTGTGACCGTTCTGATCCGGTCCATGAGTTTGGGCACCCACATCATGCCGTCACGCCTGGCGACCACCTCCACATGAGGGAGCCCATCATCACGGTATCCTGCCGCGGCTATCCATGTGGTATCGCCGTCCGGCGTGGTGTCCACCCCCAGGACGATGCGCGACCCGTCCGCTATCGCGGATTTCGAATCAGTGCCCTTCTCCCATTTGGAGGGGTCCAGATAGGTTTCCACGTCTGCGGTCACCCATTGGCACAGCACCTCAGTCCGGTATCCTGCTTCAGTCATCCCCTGCGCCTCCGACGCGACCGAATCCACCGTCAGACCCCCGAAACCGATTGACGGATTCGCTTGCAGGATTCCGTCACGGTCATCCAGGGCGCAGCCATCAGGAGCGGACCATTCGAACAGGCCGATCGTCGCATCCTCCGGGTGCTCGTCGATATGGGCCGACATGGTCTCGCCAGCCGCCAAAGCGGCATCGCATCGCCTGATCTGCTCCATGCCTGCTTCACGCTGCTTCTTCAGCACCACAGCCGTGCCGTCACCCGCATTGCTGATACCCCACAGCTGACCGCTCCAGAAGCTTTTCGTCGTCTGGCTCACCGCGTTCCACGCCGCCCAGGTGGACTGTTCACGTAGCTCATCCATTAATACCCTGGCGGCAGGCTTCCCGCGGGCGCTTTTAGCGGCGCGAATCTCATACACGGCCAGATCTTTCGCCTTGATGTACTCCTTACCGTTCGTATCGGAGACTTTCAAAGTGTTGTCTTGCAAGGCGGGGACAGCGAGCGTGCCCTCCTCCTCAGTGTCAGGCTCTGGGTCACTCCAGAGCTTCACCTGGTTCCAAGGTTCGCGTGCGATATCCAAGTTTTGCGCGGTGCCCACGATTTTGAATTTCACTGGAGGCACCCGTTCCGGGTGACGCTGCGAGTCCACATGGAGCCACCAGTCGGCAAGGACACTGGCCAGCATGGTTTTGCCGTTCTGGCGTGCCACCAGGACAATGACGATGCGATAGCGGTAGCTTCCATCCTCCCTGAGCTCCAGCGCGTGGATGAGCAGCCATTGCTGCCAAGGTCTGAGACTGATATGGAGCACCGTTTCGGCGTAGTCGATGACTTCGTACCCTAGTGAGGTCTTTGGCGTGAGTTCGCGGAGCGGTTTACTCCAGATTCGCGGCTCAGTGGCGCCGAAAACGGCTTTTTCAGCCATTCACGACCTCCTAAGATCGTTGTTCATGCCTTATGACGCTGCCGAAAAGCAGTGAGATCATCCACTGAGACCTTCCTTGGCTTTCTTTCCTCCGCTTTCACCGTTTCTGCGGTCAATCCGAGCGCCTGGAGGTATTTCAGGAAGGTTGGGATGGTCACATTGTCGATTTTTCCGTCCTCGTTTTCGAATCCCGCTTCGCACAGCATGTCGATTCGCCTGGCCAGCACCCTTGCGGCCGACACTAAGGCAGAGTGCTTCGCGGTAAGTTGCCCGGAGCTGTTCTTGATGGATCTTTCCAATGCGTCAGACACGTTCAGGAGCTCAAATTTCGCTGCCATGATGCCCCTCCTCTTATACCGCGCGCGACCCCCTGTACAACGCTCGGGGGGAGGGGAGTATTGGAGCGCGGGAGGTAGGCCGCTCAGGGCGGTTTCCAGCGATTCGAACGCCCCTACCCCCCGTGTCATCTATTACTTGTGTGCATGATTGCTTAGTACCATGTGCGTGAATGCATGCCTAGGGTGAGTTTGGGTGGGTCGGCTCCTCGTAGGATGTTGCAAATGCGGTGGGCGTGGCGGAAGTTGCCTGGGTCGTATTGCAGGCTCGGGTCCACGGAGACCGGCACGTAGTGGTCTAGCTCATGGCTTTCGTCCGTGCTGCCCGGCTTTACGGTGTAGTCGATGGGCAGGTCGCACAGCCAGCATGGCGCGTTCTCTTTCTTCCCCTGCTCGAAGAACCGCTGGCGCGCTTTTTGGAAGGCTCGCGTGCTGACTCTTGCTCTTGTCATGCATGGCCTCCGCTAGTCTGGAATGATGACGCTATGAGGCGTCGGAATGGAGAGAATTATGGGTAAGGGTAGGACGGCCGCTTGTGTGCTCTTGTGTGGCGGTTTGCTTGGTTTGGGCGGATGTGGCACGGTGCATGACGTGAACACCACTAGCACTGGTGAGGGGTCGTGCTCCACCGCCAACGTGGACATATCGAAGGCTGGCCTCAACGAGGGCAAGCTTGCCTTCACATCATCCCAGGCGCCTAACTCCTCCATCAAGGTGGATATCGCTACCGACAAGGGGAAGGCCAGCGTCATCGGGTCGATACCCACGTCCGACAGCGGAGTGAAAGGCGTCGACGCGAGGGGCGAATCCGTCAGCCTAGACGATGCAACGTCCAGTTCCAAGCCTTTACCGTCTGGCGGTGCCGTCATGACCACCAAAGCCAATATCAGCAAACTTGGCCTGGCGGGGTCTCTACAGTCACTCACTTTCACAAGGCTCGACGCGAATACAGGATCACCGACCGGCGAGGGCTGCACCATCCACATCAAGTAAACAGGCCTTCGGTGCGGTCCACTTGCATGCCTTGGCCCGCCATCGTGTCGGCTATGCGCGTGAGCTGGCGCTCGATGCCTTGCAGTTGGTTGGTTTGCGGTGGCTGCATACGGAGGCCGTCCACGCAAGGATGGGTGCCCGCAGGGGAAGAAAGGTTGAAAGACCCTGCGGGCGGGTATGGGTGAGGGCCGATGGCATGGAGCCACCGACCCTCGGGTTTATTTATCGTCGGGCCCCGTGCCGGCTGACGACGACCGGCAGGACTCGAGGCCTTCAGTTTGCGACTATTATTGAGTCCATGTGCCAATATGATCCTGAATGCCCGGTGCATCGTCATCGCCCGGGGACAACGTGCCCGGTGGTGTATCGCAAGCGTATGGCTGTCATCCGTGAGCAGGAGCGGCGTGAGCAGCAGAGGCAGGACAGGATCGCGGTGTTGGTGGCCCTTGTCGTGGTGGTGGTGATGTTTGTGATCGGCTATGTCGTCGCGTCTGTCGTGGCCCCGGATTTTGTGGCACAGGTAAGACAGGCGCTGGGTATCTAATAGCAGAGCGTCGCTGCTTTCGGCCAGTACGCGGAAGGCCGGTGGCGGAGCATGCAATTTGCGGGCTTAATCACAAAGGGCCGGACCTCTCGGCCCGACCCTTACACTAAAAGCAACTGTATTCAAAATAGCGTGTCATTAGGACATTTGCAAGTCAGGAGAGGCGTTTCGGCCCTGGGTGGACGCCTTGCGCGCAGTCCAGCAGCTCGGACAGGTCGCACTCGTACACGCCACGACCCACCTTGCGCGAGCGGCCGAGCCGTCCACGGCGCAGCCAGTTACGCACATCCTGCCCTTTGACTGGCACGCCTGCGTTGGCTTTGACCCATGACGCGATCCTGGCGGGCGTGCCGGTGATGGTCCTGCCCTCGAAACGCCGCCTGCGCGCCTCTGTGAGGGCTTTGACGCTCCATGTGGACCCGCATTCGGGGCAGACCACCGTCGGCTCCCCTGGCGCCCCGCTCAGGGCCGTTTTGCAAGCGGGGTTGAGGCAGTGCCCGTACACGATGCGCTCGCCTGGCGTGGACAGGCGCTCGCTGACCTGGCGTAAGGCGTCGGCCAGGTCACGGTAGTCGCGGCCGCTGTTGGGAGCGTCCCACAACCGCCCTTGACGGTTGGTCAGCTCGCGCAATAGTTTTTGCGCGCGGCCTCCCCACAAGCCGATGTCGCCGGCCACGTCCTGGATCACGTCCTCCACCTGGTCGTACAGGTCGGCGGCGCTCAAATCCATGGGCGTGGGGGCGAACGCGGGGCGCGCTCCCCCGCCCCCGCCGCCGAGCCTGACCTTGCGGTCGGCCACGGCCCTAAGCTCGTACATCCCAGTGCGCAGCCCGCGCAGGATGCGCGCCAAATCATGCCGATGCTCCTCGCACAGGGGGCCGCGCGGACCCCTGATGCACACCGGGCAGGTCATGCATTGACTCATACGCTCTCTTCTCTTGGCTGGTAGTCGCACAATGTGGGGAAATAGTCGTCCTCCCACTGCGCGATGTCGTGGTAATGGGTGGCGCTGGTGCTGATGGCGCTGCGGATGGCGTGGACGCGCAGCCATCGCCGGTCAAGGTGACCTCCGTACGATGCGGCGTAGGCGCCATGCACCGGCAAGTCACGGGCCGCCAGATAGGCGAAGACTTGCTCGGCGCTCCATCGGCCTATGGGGCGGCAGGTTTTTGTGGAGCTGAGCCCGCGGGAACGTATGCTCATGCGTCTCATGGCCGATTCGTCAGCTCGTACTCCGGTGATGTGCGGATCATGGATTTGTTCGCCGAGCATGTCTTGGTGGCGTTCTTTGACATGCCGCATGTAGTCTTCCCATCCTGGCTCCCCTCGCCGGGGGTTCCGTGGAAGGCCGGGCCTTTCGGCGTAGACGCATCCTGGATGCGCGCGGAGGAAGGCGTCGCGCACCTGGAAGCTGGGTTCCGTTTCGTAGCATGTGCCGTCCTCCCGTACCGCTGGCACCCAGATGATGGGTATCGCCGGGTCTGCCATCCATGTAAGGTGGGCGACCACCACCGAGTCCTTGCCCCAGCTGACGTTGGTTATGCAGTCCGGGTGTAGTTCATGGAATTTGCGGATTTCTTGGATTGCTTTGCGTTCCAGGGGTTCCATGAGCGCACCTATGGCTTGGTCGTATCTGCCGTACCCCCGCCAGACTTCGAGGTCGGCGGGGGTCAGGGTGCTCATGCCTTTCAGCATGTGACCGTCCTGTCATCCGACCAGTACGGCGGTCGGAATCGTCCTGTTTGCCCTTGTTGCGGCATTGGTCTGTCCTTCCATGCTTCTGGGTCGCCGGGGGTGATGTCCCATCGTGCCACGTGTCCGCATCCGTCCGCACGGTGGGATCCGATGTGGCTGATCGAGTGGAGCAGGTCTTCCACCTGGTCGGGGTCGGTGGCTTGCAGGTCCCATTCGATGGTGTCGATGATGGATGCCGGTACCGTCAGGTCACGGGCTTTCCATGCGTCCAATCCGTGATGGTTCTTCCTCTCTTTGGTGTAGACGGCCAGTTGCCAGTCCGGTGGCCTGCGTCTCAATTGGAGGCTGGTCCGCGCGAGGATGTGCGGGTGCGCGCGTGACGTCTTCCACCCCCAGGTGCCGCAGGCTTCCCATTGCTCCACTGGCAGCAGGTAGTCTTTGATGCTTCCTCTTGGTGGCGTCGGGTCATGCTCCCGGGCGTGCATGGCCCAGGCCAGGAGCCCATCGAGGGGGAGCGGGTTTCCTTCCACGCCGCAGGCCGCGCTGTCGAGGGTGGCGGCGACGTGCAGTGGCATGCTCATGCGAGAGCCTCCAAAAGGCCGAGGATGTCTGGTTTGTTATCCGAGATTATGCCGCGTAGGTCACCCGCCGCTCCCGCATATGGGGTATCCGCTGTGATAGTCGCGCGCCCGTACCCCGTGCCGGTTTTGGCGGCTAGCATTGTTTTGCCGTCCGGGGCCCACAGATCCAGTGCCGCCTTAAGCATTCGTACATCCATGTCTGTGGCGGCTGCGCTGAGTTCGAGGCTGCCTTCGAGCCGCGCTCCGGGGCTGAGCGTTTGCACGCTGTAGATCATCTGCGTGCTGCCGGCGGCTTCAGCTCCCATGTCCATGAGCGCGGCTATTGGGCTTGTGGCTTGGTCCATCCTGGTTCCGAATTCCTCGCTGCGCCAGTATCCGGCGGGTTTCAAGTCGTCGGTGTCGCGGAGACGGCCCCGGTTTTCCGCGCAGGCGAGGATCGCGTCGCTGGCCCTGAGCGTGCCTTCGATGATGTCGCTTTTACTGGCATACCCGAGCATGGTCAGCCATGGGAGGATGCGTGCGGCTTGCCTGTAGGCCTCAAGGTCGGTTTGCGCGCCTTTCTCAGTGACCGCGCCGCCCGTGAAGAGCAGGTCCGTCTGCCCTTTGGTGAGGCTCCCGGGTTCGACTTGGAGTGTTTTGACGGTCTCCCAGGCCAGGGCGTTGCGGAGCCCGTGGCGGATGGAGTTTGCCGACAGGAAGGGCACTTGGGCGATCCTCCCGTCAGGGGTGTGCACCGTCTGGGTGCGTAGGATGCTGGTGTTGCCTTGTGTGCCTGCGCCATGGTGGAAGGGCGAGGTCAGGGTGAGTCCGTAATTGATGATGGTCATGTCAGTTCTCCTTCTTGGTGGTCTTGGCTTGGCGGCGGCGCATGTCAGCTAGGGCGATGATGTAAACGATGGTGCGGTCGATGTGGTCCTGCCATGCTGCGTAGTCCGCGTCTATCAGCTCGCATGCGGACAACACCGCTGGGCTTTGCGACACGGTGATCTGTGGTATCTGCAATTTCCGGCATGCGGTGGTCAGCATCTGGTGTGATTCCGACGATCCGGCTGCCGCGGTCTGTATTGCGGTTGCCGCGCGTCCGCCGCTCCAAAAGTCGATGCGGCTTGGGCCGTCGTCGGTAAGGCTGTCGCGCAGGGCGAAGATGAGGTTGATGGTCGCTTCGTCCATCTGGTCTTCGGTTGGGGTTGTCTGCTGTTTTGTCATGAGTGGTTTCCTTCCATGATTGGTTTGGTTATGGCCCATAGGGCCAGGTCTAGGATCGGGCTTCCTTTCCATGGGTTGATATCGGAGTTAAGCCGTTTCCAGGCTTTGGCCTGTTCCATGCCCTCGAAGCGTGGTGGCTGGCCGGCCTGCACCATTTCGGCGCTGGCTCCCATCCTCCGTAATTCGAGCGCGGGCCGGTAGGCTGCGGAGAAGGCTTCCTGCGTGTAAGGCACGTCCGCCGTCTCCATGCGGATCATGCCTGTGGGCCCATGGTTGAGCCCCGTGTATGGCATGACGTGTTTCTGACCGCTGACGGCGATGCTGACCGCCCATTCGCTCTCAGGTGGGTTGAGGAGCAGACCGAGGATTGGTGACGTATCGTGCCTTGATGTCAGGCAGATTCCGTCATGCTGTCCAATCCAAGCTGCCGCTTTCTCCTGGCTGTCTGGCAGTGTGACGCCGGGTGCCGCCGCGACGCTCCACATGCGGATGGTGCGCACCCCCCGGCCTGAGCAGGCCCACAGGCAGCAGTCGCACACTCGTCCTGATTCGGGGCTGGCGTACAGCGACCGATCGGTGAAATTCGATCCAAGCGCTTTGCTTGCGTCCGCTGTGACCGCCTGTCGCGTACCGCACACCTTGCACACCGATTCCGACTCGGACAGCAGTTTTGCCGCCGCCCCTTCGGGTTGCGGGCTTCCCAGCAGCCCCCATATCATCCTTACTGCTTTCATGACGACCTCCTCGCCAGCACAAGGCCGGCCCCGAATCGTTTGCCCCTGCCTACCCCCGTCATCAGCGTGTTCGCGAACTCGTCGGGGTCCTTTACGGTGGCGAACCCGTGGAACGCGGCGCGGGAGATGGTGAGCGGCTGTTCACCGTGCCGTCCCTTCGCGGGGGACATTTCCTGCACCGCATCGATGTCAGCCTTGCAGCCTTTCAAGTGCCGGCACAGCCAAGCTGGCATATCATCCGCGCCGAGTGGCGCCCTTCGCCGGTGCGCCTTACAACGTGTCGCGTTGATGACGCCGGATATCTCCACACGTGCGCGCGAATCGAAAAACAGGCTTGCTTTGGCCTGCCGTATGCTTGCCGCCTCACGGCGGAAGGTCTCTGCATGCAGTGGGCGGCGGGTCTGCACCAGCAAGACCGCAGGCCGGGGTGAGCACCAGAGCGACGCGGGGTCACCGGTGGACGCGGTGATTATCCGATGCACTAGCGCTGAATCAAACGGGATTGCTCTGCCATTTCGGTTGAATATGATTTCCGTATGCCACACGCAGTTTGTCTCATTCACTGTTTGCCTCCTCCGGTCCTGGCTCCATGCCGGTGCCGTCCGGCGTGTGCATCTTTACAATCCGGTCGCTCATGCGTCCTCCTTGTAGTCCCGGCAGATCGCGATGTACCAGCCGCACACAGTGATTATGCGGAATTTGGGGGCCCTGAACAGCGCCTTGGCCAGATTCTCGCAATGCTTGGCGCGTTCTTCGGCTTCTTCCGCATAGTGCATCTCCGGCCGGCGGGAGGTGCGGATCATCCGATACTTGTAGATGCGGCTATTGAGCCAGTCGAAGGCCAGCCGGGCGGCCTGGACGACCAACCCCACCACGACAGCGGCGACCACCACCACGCCGCATGCCACCAGGCCCAACACAAACTCGTTACTCATGCGTCCTCCTCTTTGGTCGCGTCCATGAGCCACTGGCCCAGGCGTCGGGCCATGCGACGGGTGATGGTGATGTCGCGCTCGGCCTCGGCCATGCTCAGGCTCACCTTGCCAGCCGTCGCCTCGATGCTGAATGGCGGGTAGTCCCAGCCGCCGTCGGCGTCACCCGGGTAGTCGATGACGGCGCGCTTGGACCCGTCGTCTTCCACCCATCCATTGAGCTTCCAACCGCCGTCCGTCATGGGCAGCGCGGCATCCGGATGCAGGTCGCTTAGACGCAAGTGCGCGTGTGCGCGCTCAGCCATCGCTTTACTCATTGCTCACCCCTTGCGCGGCCGCGTATACGCCATCGTTTGGCCCTTGCCAGCCGAGGAACCCTCGTAACGCTGTTTCCGCGGCTTGCCGGTAGGCGTCCTTAGCGACCGGGGCTTCGCCCGCCCATGAGTCGTTGCAGAGCGCCTGCCCGCTGTCACGCAGGCTCTCATAGATTGTTTGCGCGGCCTCGTCGATGTTGTCCACGGTGAGGGCGCAGTCGGATTCCGCTTGCTTGTATCCCAGGTGGAAGCCGACTAGCAGCGTCTCGTCCTCGCCGTCCAGGACGCCGGTTTCCTCCGTGAGATAGGCCTTGTAGGCCTGGGCGCTCTTGTTGATGTCTAGCATCACTCCTCCTTGCCTTGTCCGATGATCCGGTTGATGTCCATGTCGCCGACTCTGCGGCCGATGAAGTGCCCGGTTGGCTTGCGCCTGGGTTTGGGTTGGGCGGGCTCGATGCGTAGCCGTTTGGCCTCCTGGGCGGCGCGCTCGTGCGCCTGGCCTACGCTCAACCCGTGCTGAACGCCTTTGATGAGCCGCCGCCGGTAGGCGGTGTAGTGGTCGGAGTCGATGCCCGCCTGGTCCATGAGCCGACCGATCTGCGCGTCCTCAGGGATGCGGGCCTTGCGCACCGCTTTGATGCCCGCGTTCACATCGCCCGAGCCCATCCACCGGCCCGTCTGATTGTTGGCGTAGTAGCGTCTGACCGCTTCCATCGCGTCCCGCATGGTCGCATCCGGGATCAGCTCCTCGTGGAAAGTCCTGGCTTCCAGGTCGGTGATGGCGGCGTTGCCGTGGTGGGCGCGGATCTTGGCGAGCACGAGCGTGCTGTCCGCTATGCTCAGGCTCATGAGCCGATCTCCTTTCGTTGGGGTGGTTTGTTTTGTGCTTGTTCTTCGGCCATGTAGCGGGCCACGAGGGCCGCGTTCGCGTCCTGGTTGGCTTGCGTACGAGCCCTCCCGAGGCTGCTGCTTTGCGCGCGCAGCCGGAGTTGGTCGTATTTGGCGCGGAATTTGGGCATGGAGAGGATGTTGCTTTTCCAGAAGCTGTCCTGCTGGCACCAGTCGATGAGGCGGGCGGCTTCTTGGGGGTCCCGTCCGTCCGTATCGATCATGAGGCGGGCCGCGTCCAGCCAGCGTTGGGTGATGTCGGGGCGTTTGGACCCGTTGCGCACGATCCAGTCTTGCAGGCGTTCGCAGAGGGCCACGATTTCCGGTCTTGATTCGCGGACTATATTTATATCTTTAGATATAAATAGGGGTACGGGTACGGGGTTCGTTTTTGCTTCATGTTTTGCTTCCGCATTTGCTTCATGTTTTGCTTCCGCATTTGCTGAAGCGTTTGCTTCCTGTTTGCTTCTCCTGACCTTGCCGGACTTGATGCCACCAAGCTTCCCAGCCTCGGAACGGAGCTCTTTCTGGGCTTTAACTTTCTCCCGTGGAGGGTTGTACTTGAGGAAATCGTGGATCTGCCAGTAGTCGCCGTGGTCCTCCCACAGTCCGACGTCGACGAGCGTCTGCGCGTCCTCTTCGGTCGCGTCGGGGTGCAAAGTGCGAAGCACCCGCTTAAGCACTCGCCCATCAGTTTGCGAAGCAGAAGCCCAAGCACCTGCTTCGACCCAGAGGCCAACCGCGCTCAACGAAGCCTGGACCATCTTCTCGTTGCGCGTAAGATTGTCATCAACCTTAAACCAAGTCATCTCCGTCACCTCCTTTCATACATGCCGCTCATCGTCCGCGCTCGATCCACGGGCGTAATTGCTCGACCCTCGTAAGGGCCTGCCGGAGCATCCAGTCGGTCTCCGGGCACGGGCAGGAGCGTGCTGCCCCTTCGGCCCGCTCAAGCTCCTGCCGGGCCGCGTCCCACACCGGGCCAAGCCGCTCATGCGCGCTCATGACTCCTCCTCTTGCGCTCCTGCGAGGCGGGCGAGGGTGTCCAGGTCCATGAGCACGTACTGGTCCCCCATCTGCTTGCCGCCCTTGCCGGGACGGTGGAACACGACCATGCCGTAATCCGCGCCGGCGTTGAACGCCTCCTTCTTGGCCTGGTCCAGCCAAGTGGCGAGCTTGAACCGTGTCCAGTCCTTGCACTCCAGCACCAGGCTCTTGCCGCCGATGTAGAGGCCTTTGATGTCACCCTCATCGGCGTTGCCGTGCAGGGCCTCCCGGTGGATCATGCCCTCCGGGTCCCCGATACGGCCGCGCACATAGCCCAGCACCTGGGTCTCGAACGCCGTGCCCTTCCGCTTCTGCCGGCTCATGACTCCTCCCATGCGGGCCAGTCGCAGCCCATGCAATGACCTGACGCGCTTACAGCCCCACCGCACAGTGGGCACGTATGGTCAGGCTCGGGAGGCGTCTCCGGCCCATCCCACGCCGCCTCGAACGGCCTCGAATCCCATCTCATGGCCTCGCTCCTTCCGTTAATTGGCCCATGCTTACGCCGAACACCGGCGACTCGACATGCGGCCCGTACCTGTCTTCCTCGCCAACCCAATCCCGCAGATGGAAGTAATCCAGAACCGCGCGCGTGTACGGCATTACGTTCACCGAGGAGAACGCGAGGAAATCGTTCTTGTCGTTCTGGAGGAAGAACACGCCCTTGGTGACGCCGGTCAGGGTGTCCCCGTGTATCAGCACGGCGTTCATGCCGCGCAACGCCATGTTGAACACCAAAAAAGGGAACGCGCGGTCGGATATCTCCTGCCCCACGTACAGCCAGTCCTGCGGCCTGTACAGGAACGGATCGGTTTGCAGGCAGTGCGACCACCATCTGCTGATCAGCAGCCCACCGGTGCCCGCGGTCGGATCGTACGAGATGACGCCACGATGCGGGTCGTTGGAAGCCGAATCCGTCAAGTCCGACAAGAGGTCGCACACCTCGTCCGGCGTGAAGTCCTGCTTGTGTTTTCGCCGGTCCGCCTGCTCCTCCTCGAAATACGAGTGGAACCAGTCATGCGTGACATCCGTGTCCACATCCAGCATTTGCCGGAACACGCGCTCACGGTCGTCTTTGTCCAGTACGATCTCCATGACGCGCCCTGGGGCCTTGAACGGCTCGTCAATCCCGAGGACGCGGTTGATGGCGTCGGAATCGAGCTTAGAATTCGGGCTCACCGTTGCCACCCCCGAAGTCCTGCGCGCCCCACGGGTCGGACGTGGCAGGTTGCTGCTGTGATCGCGTCGCGCCCTGCCCGCCGCCCCAGGAGCCGGCCTGGCCCTGCTGCTGCCGGGGCTCGGAGTGGATGATGCCCACATGCCTGGCCGACACCTCCAGCGCCTGCCGGGCCTGCCCCTGCTTGTCCGTGTACTCGCGCACCTTAAGCCCCCCGTTGACCAGGAGCTTGGTGCCCTTATGGATGTACTTGGCCTGGTCCAAGGCCTGCTTTCCGTTCAACCGCACCCGGTACCAGGCGGTGCCCTGTTCCACCCAATTGTGCGACTGGTCCATGTAGCCCTGGTTCACGGCCACGCTCACCGTGGTCACGCTCCCGCCTTGGAAGGTCCGGGTCTCGGGATCGCCGCCAGCGTTCCCGGTCAATTCAATCGCCGTGCTCATGTTCAGATTCCTCTCTTCAACGCGTCCTTCAATTGTTTTGGTTGTGCCCAGTCTCGGCAGGGGTAGCGTTTGTCGATCGCGTGCGCGCACCGGTCGTCGCCTATGTCGGGCCTATGGCAGTGCTCGCATCTCCGCACCGCCCCATGCAACAGCCCACTGTCAGGGGTCACGCCGCCGCCTCCCCCATTCCGAGCGCCTTGCGCGTGCGCGACACCACCAGCTCAGGCGCGGACAGGAGGGCCTCCGCCGCCGCTTGCGACAGCGTGCCGGTCGACCCGGTCTCCTCCCCCGTCAACGCCGTCAACGCGCGCGCCGCCTGCGCCCTCGTGGAGACGCCGCCCTCCTTGAGCAGGCGATTGATCTCGGCGCGCTGCTCCTTGGACGCCATCAGCTCGGCCTCCGCCGCCGGCTCCCCGTCCCGCCCCTGGTCCGTGGGCTCCTCGACGCGCGCTTGCACGTCCGCGTCCCCTTGGTCCAGGTCATCCATCTCATCAGGCGTGTACGCCACACCGTACAAGGCTTCGGGGCAGGCCTCGCGGGCCACCGCGCTGATGGCCCGCCAGGTCAGCATCGTCATGGGCTGCTTACGGTAATTGTCGTTACCAGCCAAGCCCATCCGCTCGGCCCACGCCTTATCACGGGTCACGCTGATCGGATAGTCCGGGTCATCGGCGCGCACCACCGTGGCCGTCACGCTCACCGCCGCCTCATCCTTAGCGATGCGCAGCTTATGGCCAGCGCGCCGCACCTGGGCGGCGATCAGCTCCGCGCCCATCGTCGGCTTGCCCTTGATCACGTTGATCCGGTACAGGCTCTCAGCCGGGCTCAAGCCCATCGACTGGCCGAAACCGACCGCGACCAGGATGTTGGCCGGCTTGCCCTTATACGCGGCCGGGATGATGTCGCTGCTCTCCGCCAGCTTGGCCCACTGCATCTGATCGCGCAGCGCGCCGCCCGCCTCGGTCAGATCGCGTCCCATGCGTCCTCCTCATCATCCTCGTCCTCGCTGTCGCCGGCCTCCAAGCCCAGCACCTGCCGCGCCTGCCCGACCAGCTCCTGATCGGCGTAGATGTCATCCCAGGACTTGACCTTGCTGACCGCCACCGTGTCCGCCGTGCCCCTGGACAATTCCACGCCATCAGGAGTCTCGCCTCCGAACTGGCGTATCAGATGCTCGATCGCGTCATGCTTGGTGACCACATCCACCGGCATGAGCGTCTCCTCCACGCCGCTAGTCTCGCCATGCTCGTCCAACCACTCGGCGTACGCTCGCGGGTCCTTCACCCGCCACTTGGGCTCAGCGCCCCGCTTGGCCGTCACCACGCCCGTATGCGTCGTGTAATGCTCCCTCGGGTCCATCACGTCAGCCATGTATCCTTTGAGCGCGTCCACCCGCTCCGTGAGCACCCGCTGCATCGCCGTCGCCAGCGTGATCTGCTCAGCCGCCTCATACGGCGTCAGATCCCCATCCGCTATCTGATCCTGGATGCTCTTTTGCATCACTTATCCTCCTTAACGTCTCCATCGGCACTTATCTTGTCCGGCCCGTCCTCGAAGTGCACCGGCTCGAACGGGGCATATTGCGTGATTTCGCACAGATCGAGCGGGCTCGGGTCGGCAATGGGCTCCCCTCGATGCTGGACGAGCGCCGCCCGCCCCCACTCACTGACGACCCACACGTCACCTTCCCGGTCCCGGTAGTAGCCAGACTCCGTGGGCGGCTTGCGCAGGGACACGGATGCCACGCAATCGGCAAGACGCCATGCTTTGCTCGTGTCGTCGCGCTCCAGGATCGCCCGGTGGTCGCAGTCCGGGCCCAAGGTGATTAATGTAGGGGAGGTCAGCATCAGGTCCGTTACCCCAAAGCCGTTGCAAAATTTAACGTGCACATGCTTGCCCTCCAGCTGTTCAGCCGCCAGGCCCTCATACCATTCACTCAATTCGATTCCTTTCAATGCTTGTTGCTTATCCAGCTGACCCAGACGGCCAGTCCCAGCAGGAGGGCCGCGAGCGCTTGCTGCATCACTCCGCCCGCTCCACCCGCGCCCAAGCCCGCCAAGCCGCCGGCAGGCAGGCGAGGAGGACGGCTGTGTGCAGGATTGAGATGACGCCGTGCGCCAAGCCAGCCAGCAGCCATAGGATCGCCCACACGCTCAGCACGGCCGCGAGGGCCGCCGCGAGCGCATGCCACCAGTCACGCGCGGTCATGATTGCTTCTTCCCGTAGTTCAGGGATTGGGCGATCTCTTCAAGGTCGCCGGGGCGCCAATAGTAGGAATTTCCTATAAAGATTCCGTGGTCGCGCGCTAGTTTCATGAATGTGTCTTCGGGCATTCCCGCGAACAGTTGCCGTGCCTGGTTTTTATCGAGTAGTAATGGTTTCAGTTCACTCATGCCGTCACCTCCATGTTTGCGGTCATCCATATGAGCGCCGCGTAGATCAGTACCGCCACGGCCGCGGTGCCTGGCGTGACCGGCTGCTGCTCCCTCCCGATTCGGAGCACGGAGTTCACCATGCCCATGAGGAACAGGCCTATTAGCACCCATTGCTGCCAGGTCACGCCGCCACCTCCACTGCGTTCGAGCGGGCGGTGTTGAGGCGTTCCTCGCTTATCCGCCGCGCTATCAGACCTAATCCCTTCGCGGTCACCCGCAGTTGCGGGTGGAAGGCGAAGCTCGTGCCATCACGGTGCGTGCCCGTGGTCTTGTAGGCGCGCATCTCCAAATGCCCGGCATTGACGCGCTCCTGGTTAGCGACCCAATGCCCATCCCGCATGTAGGCCCATGCGTGCGAGCCGAGCCACGAGTACAGGTCCTTGACCCGCACCACGCCGCCGGCTTCGCTCAAGAGCTTGGCGGCCTCGGCCACCGAGTACGAGCCCTCGGCCGAGGTCAGCAGGTCCAAAGCGTCGGCCTTGGGAGCCAGCTCGGCGATACGCCCCTCCTGCTCCTCGATCGTCTTCTGCGCGATCAGCACCGCGCGGGCCATCGTCTCCTCAGGCGACTCAGCCTTCGGTATGTAGCCGCCAGTACGCCGGATCTGCGGGAGCACCTCATGCGTGACCCAACGCTGGAACCGTTTAGCCTCTGGCTTATCGCTACGCAAGATGATCTTGTACAGGCCAGATTCATTGACGATCCAGGCCTCGCCCTGACGACCTAGATTGAATCTAGACCGTTCATCCTCGTCCAGACGCTTAGCCAGGTCAGAAGCATTCTGCACTTCCAAAGCCTTGGCCACGTCCGAAAGCACCCACCAAGTGAGCCCGGTCTCGAACGTCAGCGTCCTAACCGAGTGCCCCTCGAAAACGAAAGGCCGTGGTGTTACTGTTGTAGATGACATTGGATTCACCTTTCTTTGTCACCGCCGCAGTGGCAGCTGCGGCATTTACTTACTTATGAGAAAACTGTGTATAGGATTTGCGATGGGCCCCTTACCCGAAGCGACTATGCCGAAGACATCAATCCCGCTTTACATCATGAGCCGTCCCGGTCCGAGCACAGCTCCACGATGATGGCCATCAACGTCCAAGCGACCATCATCGCCCCACTGACCCACTCCGGGTGCCACACCGTCACCAGCAACGCCACCAGCCACATGACCTGATGTTGCAAAGCATCCAACAACCGCATCAACGCAAACCCCCCATTCCTCAGCCCTCGTTTTTCCTGACCAGTTCCCATATGTCGCGCACGTCATCGGCTAGGTCCTTGGTGTTAGACCGCAATAGACCGTTGCTCAGCTCCCGTACCTCCCGCTGGTCCGAATTCTTCAAGGCCGACCACAAGCCAGTGAGCTGCGTATCCGCCCGCTCAAGCGAACGCAAAGTCCTACGCACCTGGAATCCGATAAGCCGAACACCCATACCCATCACCCCTAAGCCGTCAAACGCTGAGAAGAAGCAACTGGCACATCAGGCACTTCTCTGACCGTTGCAACTTCACCCGGCGTAAAACCGAACGCGCTGTACAATCCGACAATCAGCACCGGGGATGCCACCCCAGTGCGTTTAGCTTTGCTCAGCGCGCTTTCGCTGACTCCTAACGCACCAGCAAATGCACTCTCGGTTTTCAGACCACTCATGCGTTTCGCTCTTTCAAGAAAACCGTCCCTGAAAACCATCTGGTAGCTCAAAACCCCACCTCCTCGTATTCATAATGAAGATTTGTTTTTCGTGTTGAATATCAATATATCATCATGAAAATGTAAGTGTCAATACGAAAACACGCCCGCGTGTCTTGACATGAAGAGCAGTTTATTTCATAATGAAAAGCATGAACAAAGACGAATGGCTAGCCAAAGCAATGGGCGACGATAGTGTCAACGAGATGGCAACCAAAGCTGGTATTTCCTCGGCGACGGCATGGAGGCAGTACAACAACGCACTTGGCTTCTCCGCTGAAAACGTCATCCTCATCGCTCGCGCGTACCACAAGAACCCCATATCCGCTCTTGTTGCGTTCGGATACCTGCGACCCGACGAACCCGCCAGTGCCGGTACAGAACAGGCCTTGCGGGACGCCAGCGATGACGAACTTATGGACGAAATGGCACGGCGCCTCGCCAACGGTGCGGCCGCGAGGAACCAACGATGGGGGTCTCCCATCACTTTCAGCCCCGAAGACCTGGGCATCGCGGCCAACATGAACCCGGACAAAGACTCCGAAGCGAACACACCAGACGATTAAGCAAGCCCAAGAGGAAGGGGATCGATGCCCAAGATCGAGGATCTGTTTGCGCAGGCTGACCAGATGGGACTCAGCGTCCAGGAAGTCTACCTGCCCACAGGTTGCCAAGGCATCTATAACGACAAAACGAAGATGATTTGCCTAGACCCGCGCATGAATCAGCGGCAGCAGTTGTGCACTCTGCAGCATGAACTCATCCACGCCGAGCACGGCGACCAGGGATGCGGCCAGTCGACTTTGATGCGCAAGGCCGAATGCAGGACGAGAAGGGAAACTGCCCGCCGTCTGGTAACAACACTTGAGTACAAAATCGCGGAAACGGAATATGAGGGGCAGCCCTGGAGAATGGCTTGCGAGCTTGGAGTGACCGTGCAGGTCCTCAAGGATTATCAACGGTTCCTTGATGAATGCGCGATGGCCGCGCCCCTGCGAAACCGTTGGTGCGATGACCTCTACGCCTGCTAACGGTCAACGACGACGCGGCGGCGGAGGAGGCGGGCCCACCGGGGTCGGCGCATCCCGCCGCGGGGCCGGCCGGCGCTCGATGAACGGCTCCAGGAAGATTTCATCATGCTTGGGCGGCAATTCCACCCGCATATGATAGACGCCAGTGTTGTTGTCCTGCCGGATATGGGCCTGGGTCACCCCGCCCTCCTCAGGCACCTGGAAATAATGGCGCGAGGTCTGCAAGGGCGTCAGATAACCAGCCGACTCGCCATCCAACCACACCTCGATCGTCGGCCACCCCTCATACCGCCCGTCACGGATGTGCTCGCGCGTGACCAACACCCACATCCAAGCGCCCTTGCCATACCGGGCGAACTGCCCCTGATGCTCCCCGCGCTTCGCCACATCCACGCCCGCGCACTCCTCGACATCAGCGATCAGGCAGCCATCCGGCCGCGCGTTGCACGGCTCGCACCCGAACGCGGCACGGTAGCTGCGCCGGAACCGCGCCTCCTGCTCCTCGACGCTCTCCTCATGGTCAGGCCGCGGCTCCACCCGGTACCCCAACCGGCCCGGACGCCCGCCAGGGCCAGCCTCACCGTCAGGCGTCCGCCCCGACGCGTCATGCCTGCCCTTGGAGCCCTTGCCCTTCATCCTGACGGCACGCACCAGGCTGTAAGCGCCCAACCCCAGCAGCCCGACGATAATGCCCGCGACCGGACTCGCTATCACCAGGCACGCGAGTAAGAGCCCTACGACAATGTATCCAACCTTCTTCACAACCGCATCATACCAAGGCCCAGCCAAACGAACCGTCCACCCCTACCGGCGCGACTGGAGCGAGGACCCGATCGTAGGGGCATGACGCTATACACCCTGACTGATAGGCTGCTGTTGTCACGGGCGACAGTGGAGGTAAAGGGATGCGAAAGAAATACAGAGCGGCGCTGGTGTGTGCGGTCATCGTCGCCTGCCTATCAGGATGTGGAGAGACCCACAGGCAGGCGACGGCCACAGGGACGACGGAAGCACCAACCCCAAGCCAGGAGACCACGACTGAACCGACACTCCCCAATGGACTGTCCGGGTCATGCACGGGAGATCCGGCAAACCCAAATCATCTGCACCAGGTGAACCTGTCCACCTCCGAGGGGCAGCTCAACATCTCGATACCGAACGCCGATGACATGATCCTCGTGGACGTTGGCTACTACATCAACATCCATGCCGGGGCGTCAGCGTGGACGCAGGTAAGGATCGAGCACTCGGAGCAAACGGGCACCAACAAGGTCACCGTACAGAAGATGTTCTCCAACGAGTCCGTAAAAAACATCGGCACCTTCGACGTTGACAAGGGCAACAACAACGCCCTCAACGTCTCGGTCCCATCCTC
Organism: Bifidobacterium actinocoloniiforme DSM 22766; assembly: GCF_001263395.1. Lineage (NCBI taxonomy): Bacteria > Bacillati > Actinomycetota > Actinomycetes > Bifidobacteriales > Bifidobacteriaceae > Bifidobacterium > Bifidobacterium actinocoloniiforme. The sequence goes on from NZ_CP011786.1 coordinate 1,009,125, forward strand.
GGAAATCACTGGGGACCAGGACCTGACCTGGAACGCCGCGCTTGACATGAACGGAAAGGACCTGGCATTCTGCCCGGCCCACCAAGAGGATAAAGTCCCACTGCAATGATTCTTCTCGGCCCCGCTTCGGCGGGGCCTTTCCGTATCCGTCCAGTCATTTAAACCAACGACACACACGGCCGCAAGCCCCGGCATTCCGGGGCTTGCGCATTTAACGCCGTCTTGCCTGGGCGCGACGTCAAGGGTCTGTTTCGTCCCTGCGCCTACATGCTTCGGCGGGGCTTTCGCATAAGAGGGAAGAGGGATCCGCGATTCCAGCCTGTCACCAATCGATGGGGGCTCGAAGATCACGAACCAGTTTCTTGCTGTTTCCTGGCAACGAATGAAACCCATGATCTCGATACCAAGGCACCAGATCCTCGTTCAACGCCTGGACATACATGGCGCGACAGCCCACGTTCTCCGCCAGAGACCTTGCTTTCATTATCGCCTCTTTCAGCAGCAGGGGACCTTGTCTATCGCATCCAAGCGACTTTCGTCCCCCATGCCGGAACTTCTGGTTAACACCAAGCCTTCCAAGCAGAACGCACGGAATGTTCCCGGTAATGCCCATCCCGGGTTTCACATCCTCCGGCAAGGCTCTGAACTGCAGATAATACATGTTCAAAGAGAAAAAACCGATTATCGTACCATCCGTACCCAAGGCGACATAAACGGTGCAGCTTCCATGCTCCTGCTGTTCCCAAGCGTCCTTCTGGAGCCAGATATCGATTTCGGATTCGCCGCAAAGGAACTTGTCCAGTTCTATGGTTTCATCGAGTTTGACAACCCTGTCCCACAGTACGCCGCTCCCCATGCAACCCCCTCGTGCGTCACTCTGCCAGAAAGGATTTCAGCCAGTCGGCGTCTTCCTGGGTGATGAATGTCCGGTCAGACACATCAGCCAGGTTCGGTATCGGTGCCGCATGGCTCTTGGAAGGATCCGCCTGCAATGCGGAATAATAATCCAGCATGCTCTCCCGCGTTATGACTTTTTCGCCGGATTTCCTCGCATCAGACCACGGATCCTCGGCATGGCTCATTTCCTCAAGCCTGTCTCCAAGGTCCCCGTCCTCAACATCCCTGTACGATTCCATGACACGATCGACCAGAGACCGCTCCTCCAAGGCCAGCCCGTCGGCATCTCCGTCGGGAATCTCACGCGGGAAGAGGTACTTATGACCCTTACAATACGTAAAGACCTCCGGCACTACAGGGCCATGCTCCCACGCCTCGATCGGTTCATCAAACAGTTCCCGGTCCTTTGCCACAAGCATCCATGACTGGCAGTAATAAAGCAGCTTCTGCAGTGCGAATGTCGTGGTCATGTGACCCTGTGCATCCCTTTGTTCAAGGATATAACGGGCGACGTCCTTTGCTTTCGCCATGCTTTTCACCACCTTCTCGTGCCCCAAAGTCGTGGGACGTGGAACTCCCCCACACCACTATGCCAATCGGCCAATTTTACTCGCAAGCAAATTATAGCAGCGACGCATTACATAATCCAAGCCAGCCGATTACTCGATGCCGAGCGCGTTGTCAAGTTTGAGCATGGCCTGTTTGCGTTCGTCCAGGCCGGCGGTCCGGTAGCCATGGTCATGGCCTCGCTGGAGTGGACTCTCCAGCGCTGGTCTTGGGTTTCCTGCCGCCTACGCCTTTACGTGACTTGACCCATTCGTCGTGCCGCTGGCGTTCCTCGGCGTCAATCTCCTCCTGGGTGCGTTCCCTGCCAGCGGGCAGAAGGGTTTGAGGCAGGTTGAGGGCCTGGGGTATGGCTTGGACGGCGTCGGCGCGCTGCTCGGCGTCCACAGTGGTGTAGATGTCGTCCACTTTGACGCTGGTGTGGCCGATCATCTCCTCGATGGCCTTGGTGTCCTTGCCGGCCCGGCGCATGAGGGTGACGGCGCTGTAACGGGTCTCGTGCCCGGTGCGCTCCCGGGGGTCCATGCCAGCCGCCGCGACCAGCGCTTTGAACTCCCGGGTGTCCTTGGCCCATATGCGCGGCGACCCGTCGCGCTCGCGGAAGATGAGACCGTAAGGGTTGGGCCAGTCCTCGGTGGCCTGTAAATAGAAGCACATGACCTGGGCGAGCTCGGGCACGATTGGCACCGGCCTGGCCTTGCCCGACTTGGGGGCGACCAAGCACAGGCGTCCGGTCAGATGCTCCATGAGGTACCCGTCGGGGACGCGCCACTTGGCGTCCGGGCACAGCCCCCCCGTGGAGCGGCCGCATGGCCAGCGGCCGTCGACCTTGGGACCGCACCCGTGGTCGCGGGGTATTTGCGCCAACGAGCGCCTTAGATCGTACCAGGGGCGCTGCCCGTCCAGGTGGAGGTATTTGAGCTGGGCGCCGAGGATCTCGGACTGGCGCATGCCCGTGAACAGGCGCCACCACCAGATGGCGGCCTGGCTTGGCGGCATGTCGAGGGTGGCCATGAGCAGGGACTTGAGCTCGGGCACGCTGAACGCCCGCCGACCCGTGTCCACCTCGGACAGGCCGCGCACTTTGACGCCTTTGACCGGGTTGATCTGGATGACCCTATCGCCCAGGGCCAGGTCGAATATCTGGTCCAGGCACGTCCATAATTGGTGCCGGTAGCTGACGGAGCGGCCGTCCTCCTTGGCGCGGTCGAGGATGCGCTGGATGGTGGTGGGGACGAAGTCCGCGATGCGCAGACTCATCCAGTCCTTGCAGTACTTCTCCACGCAGGTGCGGTAGGCGCCCCAGGTGGACGGGGCGACGCGCTGCTGGGCGGAGGAGAGGAAGAGGTCGGCGTATTTGCGCAGGCTGGCGCTCTTGTCGCTGATGGCGCCGGTGTCGCGTATCTCCTTGCGTGCGGCGGCGAGCTTGGCCTTGACTTCGGCGCTGGTCTTGCCGGTGAAGGTCTTTCGGATGCGCTTGCCGTCGGCGTCGTAGCCGAGGTCGAGCCGGACCTTCCAGCGTTGCACCCGCTTGCGTTCGATCGTGCCGTCGCTCTTTTTAACGGTGTATGAGCTCCAGTAGGTGTACGGCTTGGCGGCCCCGGTCCCACGGCTCTTCGGCATCTAGATTCCTCCCCCAAAAATGTTTGTGCCCCATTTGTGCCCCATCCTACTACAGGCTAGTAGGGGTATAGTAAGGATGTAGTAAGGCTGTAATCGTTGCAATTCCGCCATTCTTGTTTGTCGGCGCCGCCTTAAATATAATCCAATCGCCAGACTTCTAATCTGTAGGTCGCGAGTTCGAGTCTCGCCGGGGTCACGAAGGGGTAGCGACCAGGTTGGGCGATCGTCACTTCCACGAAGCCGCCTTGGGCCGGTTGGAGGGCCAAGGCCTTGCTAGCGGGCGAACCGGTGGCGGGGGCGGCCAACTGGGCGTCAGTCCGGCCTGGCTGGGTGATCAGGTAGCGGCCCTCGGACCAGACCGTGTCGAACTGGGCTCCAATCAGGTGGAAGGACAGGGGCAGGTTGGGGCCCGCGTTCAAGAGCCACAAGCGGACCCTGCCGCCGGCCGGCGCTGTGAGCGGGTGGGCATCGTACTGGTATGGCCTACCGTTGAAAGCCATCAAGTCGGGGCGCATGGCGGCAAGCTTGCCCGGATCCGCGCCGTCCCCATCGCCTCCCAGGTAGAGCTCGGATTGGGTCAGCACGTATTCGGCGTCCACCGCCGGCAGGGTCCCATCATCCACGACCACAGCGCCGAACATGCCATTGGCTATGTGCAAGGCCATGGGCTCGGAGCTGCAGTGGTACATCCAGATGCCCGCATGGTCGGCCTTGAACGTGTATTCCAGGCTTTGGCCGGGCTCAATCGGCCGCATCATCCGCTCCGGGAGCGCTGGCCCGGCATGGAAGTCAATCGAGTGGCTCATACTCCCCTCGTTGCGGATAGTCATGTGGAAAGTATCGCCCACCCGCCCGCGCAGAACCGGCCCCGGGCTCATCGGGCGCGTGTCGCCCTTACCACCACGCGGGTCATCGCCATCATCGTAGGACCACACCATGCGGGTCAGTCCCGGCGCCAGCGGTTCCCGGCACTCCCGGATGACGAGTGTGCAGGACCGCAGGCCGTCAGGCGCTGGTTTCAGGGCAGGCAGACCGGCGTCGAAAGGCTGGACCGAACCAGCGAACTTCTTCGCTTGGGCGGCAATAGGGACCGCAGCATTCCCGACCGGCTCCCAGCTTTGCCCGGCGGTCCGCGCCGCGCCACCGGCAGCCGTGATGGTCAGGACCATGCCCATCTGCCGGTGGCCAGGCAGGGAGCACCAGCCTCCGGTGCTGGCTGTGATGACGCCTAAATCCACGCGGGCGTGGCCTCCGTGCGGCAGGACGCCGGTCCCCTGCCCGCTGGCGAAGACCAGGTCGTGGCGCTGGTCGCCGGTGTTGCTGAAGTCCACAACCAACCGGTCACCGGCATTCACCCGGATGGTGGAAGGGCTGAAGGACATGCCCGAGACCCGCACATCGACCCTCCGGGTTCGTCCGGTAGGAACCACCATCGCACCGGACCCCGTCGCGGCAGCCTTCTGTCCGGCTCCCGCATTGGCCTCGCTCTGGGCGCCGCCCAGGGGAGAGGCCAACCCGCCCGGTAGTCCCACCGCAATCAGTGAGAAAGCCAAAAGGATCAAGGCCGTCACCGCCGTGGAAACACCCATCACAGCCTTCCTATGGCGGTCCGGCAACCACCCCGACCAGGCCAGCGGCCGCTCGGAAGGCGAGCTCGAAGCGGAAGCGCCATGCATCCTCAGGTAGCGCTTGCGCTCCAGCACCCCCTCGCTCCTGACCGTAAGCAGGAAAACGGAGGCCATCAGGGACAGGAGTCCAAGGATGCTGACGAGGTCACCGGACTGCCAGAGCCCGGTCAGCGATTGGATCGTGCCCAAGAGCCGCAAGACCAAGCCAGCCTGCACGAGAGCCAAGTCCAGCTTCAACACCGGGTGAAAGGGCATGGGCCGGCGGGTGATCGACGGCACTATCATGCAGACGTGGGCGATGACCATCGTCATGACGAAACCAATGGCCAGGGCGTGCAGGGCCATGTCCTTCCAATATCCGCCACCGCCGGCGGGCCCCACCATCCAAATCAGCGCCGCCATCAATCCCCAGGCGTAGGCGATCAACATGCACAGGCCCATAAAGCCCGGTAGCCCACGACGCCGCCAAGTGGAGCGAGCCACGTCATGCCTGACCATAACAGCCAATAGCAGACCCAGCGCCAGCCCCAGAAGGGGGTACCCCCAAGACGGGCGGAAATCTGCCCAGGCAACAGGAGTGCGGTCAGCATGCTCAGCGCCAGCACGCCGGCCTCCAGCCTCGGCTCGGAAAAGACGGCCCGGGCCAGCTCCACCCGCTCCCCCACAATCGACAGCACCGGGAACGACAGCCAAGTTGGGGACAGGATGAAAGCCTCCACACCGCCAGTCCACATCAGCGCCCCAGCCAAACCCACCAGTGCTGCCAGGAACTGAACCAGCACCGCAATGGAAGGCTGCCGCCGCCAGATAGCCAGGTATATCAGGCAGAGGAGGAAGGTGGAAGCGCACCAGCAGAGCCCGGCGCCGGGTCGGGCCCAAGCGCCCAGCCTCCCGCAACCGGGCAGCGCGGCAGTAGCAGTGAAGGCCAGGACCACGAGCAGACCGAGAGCCCCGAACGCGGGAGCCAGGAAGCACCATCTGACCGTTCGCCTGCCGCCACCCCTGTAAGCCGCGGCCCGCTCAAGGCTGATCGCCGAGCCCAAGAAGCCGTAAATCATCAAAGCCCCGTGGAAGTCCGCCAAAATCAAGGGCGACCCTACCTCCAAGAGGCCGGAGCGGACCGACGCGGCTAACAAGCCAAGCATGGCCGAGAGCCCCGCACCCAGCAGGAGCGCCACCCGCGCTTTGGGGAAGGCCACCGCCCTCCCAGTCGGCCTGGTCCGCCCTTCCGTTTCCATAGCCGCTGCTCCCATCCGTCGGACCTCTGCGCCCGGCTTGCACAACATTGGTCAACGGCCACTAATCTAAGAGCCCCGCCTGCGACTCGCCAGAACCGCAATGGGCAGGCCCGGCTTGACACATCCGAGGTGACGGTAACGAGCAGCGAATGTCATCGTGCCCGCCTGCATCCTGACTGGAACTTCCACCCATCCACCCCCCGCCTTATCCTTGGTGGACTGTCCGAGCCGCTTGCGGGCGGCGGTCCACGATTGTGGGGTGACGAGTATGACGTATGTGATTGCGCAGCCGTGTGTGGATGTGAAGGATAAGGCTTGCGTGGATGAGTGCCCGGTGGATTGCATCTACGAGGGTCCGCGTGACCTGTACATCAATCCTGACGAGTGCGTGGATTGCGGGGCGTGCGAGCCGGTGTGCCCGGTGGAGGCGATCTTCTACGAGGACGACCTGCCCGAGGATTGGGCCTGGTACAAGGACGCGGCCGTCGACTTCTTCGGCCAGGTCGGCAACGCGGGCGGCGCCCAGGCCCACGGCCCCTACGACCACGACCACCCCCAAGTCGCAGCCCTGCCACCGCAGGATGCGTTCGTCTGCGTGCAGGAGCAAACCAAGACCCAGCGCGCCGTATGGGTTCCCCGGAACGAGGTGGAGGGGGCATGACAGGAGGCGCGGACCCGGCGGGGGCGAGCGCGCGAGGCTTGGACGCCTTCCATCGAGCCCAAGAGCTGGAGGACCAGGTGGTGCAAGGCTCTTTCCCTGATTTCCTGGACGGGCCGGTGGATCAGGCGGCCCGCCGCCTCCTAGGCTGCTTTCTCCTGCGCGATTATGAGGACGGGGGCCGTTCGATTGTGCGCATCGTGGAGACCGAGGCCTACGACCAGAACGACCCGGCCAGCCACGCCTATCACGGCCGCAGCGAACGCAACGCGGCCCTATTCGGCCCTTCGGGCCATCTCTACGTCTATTTCACCTATGGGATGCATTACTGCTGCAACATCACCTGCGATCAAGACGGCTTCGGCGCCGGAGCGCTGATTCGCGCCTGCCAGCCCGTCGCCGGACTCAGCCTGCTAAAATCCCACCGCCACGGCCGCCATCCCGACCGCGACCTGACCAATGGTCCAGCCAAGCTCTCCCAAGCCATCGCGGTGGATAAGACCTTGTACGCACACGACTTGCGCCAGCCTCCTCTTCGCCTGGTCCAGGGCGGCTTGCAGACCGGGGAGCGGGTGGAAGCCACGGTCCGCATCGGCATCTCCAAGGCCAAGGACGCCCGTCGCCGCTATATCATCGCCGGCAACCCCTACGTCTCCTGAGCGGATCAGCCAAGCGGAAGGGAGCGGGACGCTATTCGATCAGGCAAGCCATAGCCAGCAGGATGGCGAGGAAGAGGACGTTAAGCAAGGTATAAATTTTCAGGTACCGGCCCTTTGACTGCGGGTATTTCTTGCCCACGGCCTTATAGGAAATCAAGGAAGCCATCGAGGCGATCAACGTGCCCAAGCCACCCAGGTTGGTGCCGACGATGATCTGCCGCCAGGACGAAGAGAAGCCAGAGACCAGCAGGGCCGTGGGCACGTTGCTGATCACCTGGCTGCAGGCCACGGAAGTGACCAGCGGATATGCGCCGACCAGTCCGGAGACAAGGTTGTAGAAGGCGGGGATGCGGCGGGCGTTGCCGATGAAGATGAAGAAGGCCGTGAAGGTGAGCAGGAGCCCCCAATCCACTTGCAGGAAGACCCGACGGTCGCATAGGAGGAAGCCGAAGGCCACGATCGCCACCATGGCCCACTGGGGGACAATCCCGCCCACGCCAAGCAAGCAGACCAGGAACAGGGCGCTGTACACCGCCAAGCGCCAGCCCTGGATGGGAGCCACTTGGACCTGGGGGTGGATGCCGTCGGATTCGGGCGCCAGAACCGAGCGCTGGATGTTGGAAGCCCCCATCCGCTCCAGCGATGAGACACGTTTGGGGCGGAACTCCAGGCAAACCGCCAGGGTGAGCAGGACGGCCGAAGCAAGCGTGTAGGGGGCCATCAGCGCCAGGAAGGACGAGGTTGGGATGCCGGACCGGGCTTTGAGGTAGAGATTGTGAGCGTTGCCGATAGGGGTGAGCATGGAACCGAGGTTGGCACCCAGTGTCATTAGCGAGGCCAGCAGAAAGATGCGATCCTCCAAACCTGCCATGACCAGGACCGCGATGGCGAACGGGATGAAGGTGACCAGGGCCACGTCGTTCGTAATCAACATGCTGGTCAGGAAAGGCAGGGCGACAAGCACCAGCGCCAGGCCGCGTACCGTGCGCACGCGCGCCAGCAGGTTGGAGCCAATCAGGTGGAAAAGGCCTATCCGCTGGAATCCGGCGACCACCGCCATTAGGGAACCCAGCTGGGCCAAGGTGTTCCAATGGACGTAGCTAGCGTACAGGTGGTCAGGGTGCACGAAACAGCAGGAGATGATGGCGATGACAGCGGCTACGACGAATACGGTTTCGTTCTTGAGCAGCCCTAGGGCCCACTGTCGCATCGCCGCCTCCGACTCGGTGTCCATTCCGCAATCAAGTGTACGCTGACCGCCCCTGCGCCCCGCCAAAGAAGCGGATTTTCGGAACGCGCCGGGCAGTGGCTCATCCCCTGCGCAATGAACGGGCCCTCCCGAATGGTTGCTTCAACCAGTCGGGAGGGCCCGAAAATCAATGGCGCCGAAGCACCGTCGTCATATCAGTCGTCCGCATGCTTGGGGATGAGCAAAGAGGCCGCATAGGCGAGCGCCAGCAGCGCCACAGCGCCAATCATGCTGGCCACATAGCCCGTGGTGCCATTGCCAGACGAAGTGAAGGCGTTCATGAAGGCGTACAGCACCGCGTACGACAGGCCCGCACCCAGGTTGAAACCGCCGGAATTGAGCCCGGGCAGGTACCCGGTGTTGTCGGCGGGAGAGAGCACGACGCCCAAACCATTGAGCATGATGTTGACCGTCCCGGCATAGGAGACACCCAGCACCAGGGAGAGGACCACGAGAGCCCACACGCTCGGAGCCTTGCACACGTAAATGCCGAAGAGCAAGCCCAGTACAGTGACCAGCAAGCCCATGCGCAATACCTTGTGATAACCGAACTTGGAGGCCAGCACACCGGCGACCGGGCCGAAAGCCAGGCCGATCAGCGCGTACGGGGTCAGGGTGGCGAAGGAGACGACGCTGGCTGAGATACCGGCGCCGAACTTGGCGTCCTGAGCCAAGGCGGGGACGATGCCGTTCATGATCGCGAAGACGCCGGTCATGGTCAGCAGGGTCGTGAGCAGCAGACCCCAGGTGCGGCGCTGCTTGAGGTAGTGAGTGGTGACCATGGGGGCCTTGGCGCGCTTCTCGATCTGCCAGAACACGACGAAGAAGATCGCGGCGACGACGATCTCGCCGGCCACCATCATCCAGTTGGCTTCAGCCAGCTTCTCAATCTCGTTGATGGCCAGGTAGGTCATCAGGAAGGCGACGCATAGGGAGACCACGCCAGGCCAGTCCATGCGCGGTGTCTCCGCCGCGTGGCTTTCGCTGGCGAAGATGAATACCAGCACAATAGCGATGACGGCGATGACGACCATGAACCAGAAGACGGACCGGAAGCCGAAAGTGCCAGCCAGCCAGCCGCCCAGAATGGCGTCCACGCCGCCGATACCGCCGTTGACAGCGGTCAGAATCGACATGAGCTTGGCGTAACGGGTGTCGTCAGTGACCTCGTGGTGCAGCATGATCAGGGTCATCGGCACGATAGGGCCAGCAACGCCTTGGACCACGCGGCCGACCATCAGCATCGGCACGTTGACTGCCAGAGCCGAGATCACGCAGCCGATGGCGGTGAGCACCAGCATGCCCAACAGCACTTTCTTACGCCCAGCCAAATCGCCCAACCGGGGCAGGAAGAGGGAGAACACGGCGCAAGCGGTGAAGAACACGGTCTGCGTCAGACCAATCTGGGAGCTGGTGGTATTCAGCTCGTTCTGCATGGTCGTCAGCGCTGGGGAGAGCATGGACGCATTGAGCTGGAAGGCGAAGACGGCGGCCATCAGCGCCGTCATCAGGGCGGCTACGGACTTGCCCTTCGGATCTTTCATGGTTCCTGTTACGGTTTGCGACATCACACTCACCCAATCCTCGTAATGGCATCGGTCACTAAATCCCAGAATTTATCGAAGTCCAACTTCGTGGCGACCTGGGTGTGGCATTCCTCCGGGGAAGGTTCAGGACCGCGCAAATCTGCCACGGTCATGCCCAGGGTCAGATCCCCTTGGGTCTCCACATCGACCGGGCAGCGTCGGGTCTGGACCACGCTGGGGTCGATCAGGTAGGCCACCGTGCATGGATCATGCACCGGCGGGTCCTGGAAGTCCTGGTTGTTCTGGTACGCCTTGCGGAAGAAGTTCATCAGTCCACCCACGAAATGCGCCAAGTCAGTGCCCAGGCCCTCGATGCGCTGCTGCACCTCGGGCGTGCACAAGGCTTGGTGGGTCAGGTCGAGACCGACCATGGTGACGGGCCAGGGCTCGTTGAAGACGATGTGCGCCGCTTCCGGATCCACCTTGATGTTAAACTCAGCGACCGCGCTCCAATTGCCGACGTGGTACCCGCCACCCATGAGCACGACTTCCTTGACCCGGTCGACGATGCGCGGTTCCATCCGCACCGCCATGGCGATGTTGGTCAGCGGCCCGGTGGGCACTAGCGTGATGGACTTGGGCTCGGCGGCCATGATGGTGTCAATCAGCCAGTTAACGGCATGCCCCTGGTCCAGCGGGCGGCTGGGCTTAGGTAGTTCCACGCCATCCAAACCGGTTTCGCCATGGACGGAGGCGGCCACCTCCAACGGCCTGACCAACGGGCGGTCGCAGCCAGCATGCACCGGGATGTCGGTGGCATGGGCCTTCTCCAACACCGCCCGGGCGTTATAGGTCACCTTTTCCAGACTCTGATTGCCTCCGACAGTCGTTACACCCAACAGGTCAATGTTGGGATTACCGACGGCCAAGAGGATGGCGACAGCATCGTCATGCCCTGGGTCCGAATCCAGTATTATCTTCCTTGCCATTACAGTCACTTTCTTTCTTCGTGTTCCGAACACTCATCTACCGCCAAAAGTGCGCAGCAAACTGTCCGCGGCTTCCAAATCTACCGTCCGAGGCGTATTACCCGCAAACTTTTCTTGGGCCACCGCTTGCGCGTTCGTCAGTAATTCTTCTCGACTCAGCCCATATGACTCAAACAGGCGCATCCCCAGCATACGGTCCCGGAAGTCCTTAAAGGATCGGCAGGCGATGACCGTCGTCTGCTCCTCCGGTGCGCCCTGGGGGTATGCAGCGCCTAGAATCTGACCAATTTCCCGCACTTTGTTCGCTCTGACTGGACCCACGAACTCCATTACGGAGGGCAGGGCGTAGGCCACCGCATCGCCGTGCACGATGTGGTACTGGGAACCCAACACGTGAGCGATTGAATGACCGACGATGGTGCCGGTGTTGTTCAACATCCAGCCGGCCAGATTCGCCGCCACCATGACCCGCTCCCGCGCCTCTCTGTCAGAGCCGTCCCGTACGGCCCGAGGAAGGTAATTGTAAAGGAGGAACATGACCTTCTCGCATACGGCATCGGTGACTGGGCTGGAGAGCCGGGACAGATAGCCCTCAGCCGCGTGACCGAACGCATCCAAACCGCAGGCGATCGTCATATCCGCAGGAAGGGTCAGCGTTAGGTCAGGGTCCAGAATCGCGTACTCGCTGACCGCAGGATCAGCCAAGACCGTCATCTTGCGACTGCTGGCCTCATCCGTCACGACCAGCGCGTTCGACATCTCGCTGCCGGTACCCGCCGTAGTTGGTATGGAGATCATACCCGCGCACGGCTTGATGGGTTTGGCTGGGTCCGTGTACTCCAAAATGGCTCCACCGTTGACCCGGATGATGTTGATTTCGTTCCTCTATCGGCTCTGAGAAACATCCTTCAGTGCCTATATTCATAATTCAAACTTTCGCTGATGAACCACATATCGGCCTTACGACGCTGTTCCTCATCTATACGCTGAGTATCCATCACAAATCTCTACCCACTTCCAGCACGACCCGTCAACACCGAAAACCACTGACTTCCTTAAATAATGGCTGGGACGTTTTCGCTAAGCACCTCGAAGTAATCTTGCCCTACACCGTATTCCAATCACTATTGACGTAAAGACCCGCGATGCAAGACACCCGATATCGACAAACTTCACTAGCTGACAGAGAGCGAGATTATGGGCGATGGCTCGCTACACCCACCCTTCGGATTCGGCCCCTTCCTCATCCCACAGGCTAAAGCAGCCAGCGTACCGAGAGTAGGGCCTTCCATCCGCGAAGTGCGGCTAAATGCGGAGCAAACAACATGCAAGAAAATTGGCAGATACTATGGGCCTACGCCTTTACCTGCACGATTTGTTTGGACACGCTTTAGACGCTAACACCGGCATCCAGAAAAAGAGAAACAGCGGCAAGCACCAGGTCAAGCGCACCAACTGCAACAGCAGTCTGTATATGCGCTTCATCATCTTCGAACAAAACCCGAGGGTAAACAAAGCCAACAGGCTCATGGTCTATGCCTATTTAGTGTCTGCAGCGCCCTTGATCGTCAGCAAACAGCGATCTTTCCCCGTCATATCGGAGTCAGTTCTGACTTGAGTAAAGCCAGCAGCGCTGGCAACTCCCCGCAGAACCGCTGATTGCGAAGGATCGTGTTCCATGACCAGACAGCCGGCTGGACGAAGCAAGTCAGCGGCTCGAGCGATGATACGCCCAGGGATGGCCGTACCATCCGGGGAGGCGCCGTAGAGAGCCTGGGGTGGGTCGTAACGGGTGACTTCGGGCTGGGCGGGGATTTCTCGCTCGGGAATGTACGGTGGGTTGGAAATGACTAGGTCTACGCGGCCATTTAAATCCGCCAGGGTTTCGGCGGCGGTGGCGTCGGCGAGGACTAGCTGGTAGCTGGAACCATTATTAGCGATGGCTTGCCGGTAACGGTCAGCGTTGCGGCGGGCCCAGGCGGCGGCTTCCTCGGATACCTCCACCGCCCACACTTGGGCTCCGGGCACCTCGGTGGCCACGGCCAGGCCGATCGCACCAGATCCAGCGCACAAGTCAACCACCAGCGGGCGCTCGATACCCTCCCCCGCCAGCCAGTCCAGCCCGGCCTGCACCACGGTCTCGGTCTCTGGCCTCGGGATGAACACCCCCGGTCCGACCGCTAAATCCAGAAAGCGGAACGGGGCGTGCCCCACTATGTATTGCAAGGGCTCGCGCCCTGCCCGGCGGATCACGAAATCGCGGAAGACACCCAAAGCCAGCTTCCCGGCCTGGTCCGGGTCAATGTGCACTATGACCGTGGCCGCATCGGCATCAGCAGCGTCACCAACACCCTGGGCACGAGCAGCGCTCCCCCTGACCCCGGCAGCAGCCAAATCGCTTACGGTCTCCCCCAGGAGCAGGGCCTTGTCCAGATCGTGCAAATCAACTCGGCATGCCTCCGCCAACAGCAGCCGGGCGTCGTTCTCCGGCGTGTCCACACCAGCCCCGGCCAGTTTGCCACTCGCTTCAGCAAGGATCGCTTGCACACCGGCTCGCTCATCGGCACTCAGCATGTCGCTCCCGCTAATCGCCATAGCGGCCCCCTCACTCGCCCGGAGCAGCGGCCCGTCCAAGCCTCACTTGCGCCCAGCCAGACGCGCGGCCTCATCAGCTTGGATGTCGGAGTCGATTACGGCCTGGATGTCACCGTCGAGCACCTGCTCCAGGTTGTAAGCCTTGTATCCCGTGCGGTGGTCCACGATGCGGCTTTCAGGGAAGTTGTAAGTGCGGATGCGCTCGGAACGGTCCAGGGAACGCACCTGTGAATGGCGCATGTCCGCAGCCTCAGCAGCCTCCTGTTCATGCTTCATGGCCAGCAGGCGCGACTTCAGGACCCTCAGGGCGGCGGCGCGATTTTGGATTTGCGACTTCTCGTCCTGCATGCTCACCACAATCCCCGTCGGGATATGCGTCATGCGCACCGCCGAATAGGTGGTGTTGACCGACTGGCCACCGGGGCCGGAGCTCATGAAAATGTCTATTTTCAAATCCTTGGGATCGATTTCAATCTCATCGTCGTCATCGTCCGCCTCCGGGAAGACGATCACACCCGCCGCCGAGGTCTGGATGCGCCCCTGCGATTCGGTCACCGGTATGCGCTGCACCCGGTGGACTCCACCCTCGTACTTGAGCGAAGCCCAGACGCCATCGGCCGGCGCCACGGACCCACGCGAACGAATGGCCAGCTGCGCGTCCTTGACCCCGCCCAGTTCGGTGGCGTTCTGACTCATGATTTCCACGGACCAGCCACGCTTCTCCGCATAGCGGATGTACATGCGCATCAGGTCACCCGCGAACAGCGCCGCTTCCTCTCCGCCAGTGCCGGCTTTGATTTCCATGATCGTGTCCCGCGCGTCATCCGGGTCGCGAGGAATCAGCGCCGAACGTAGGCGGTCCTCAGCCGCCGGCAACCGCTCGCCCAAGCTCTTGGCCTCCGCCATGAAATCAGGGTCATCATCGGCCATGCTCCGTGCGGCCTCGTAATCATCGTTAAGCGTGCGGTATGCCTTATAGGCCTCCACGATGCTCCCCAGCTCAGCGTGCCGACGGCCCAGCTTACGGATCTGCGCGGGGTCAGAGGCTACCTCAGGCTGGCTCATCTCCCGCTCCAGGCGCTCGTACTCCTCAAGAGCCGTCCGCGCTGCGGGGAATTGCTCATCCTCCATGATCTCCAACCTTTCCTCTTACGCATTTCCGCTTCACTAGGCTCTGGGTGCGCCATCCGTTTGGACATAGAAAAACGCCAGCCTCAGCGACCGGGCATGTCAAGCATGACCCGGGGCTCAGGCTGGCGTGAAAACGCTACTTGTTCTTGTTCCTCTTGCCGTAGCGAGCCTCGAAGCGGGCAACGCGCCCACCGGTGTCGAGGATCTTCTGCTTACCGGTGTAGAAGGGATGGCAGTTGGAGCACACATCAACCGTCATGTGATCGCCGGGGGCGGTCGAGCGGGTGACGAACGTATTGCCGCACGAGCACGTCACCTGGACGGGATGGTAATCGGGATGAATACCCTGCTTCATGGTTTCTCCTAGGGTCCGAAGGGATCCGGGTCGCCTGCCCCTATGGCCGACGTGAACCGGAACCAATGGCGAGTATAGCGCAGGCCCGGGAGATTGCCCCAGCGAGGACCGCCTGCCGCCGCGGTTTTCAAGAACGTCTAGAAAGACATCCTCCGCCATGCTCACATCCCTCAACCGCATGGACCCCAGGCCTATTCCCGACTGTTTCACAACACACCGCCCATGGATGACGATTCGGAACGAACCGAGATTCCAACGCTCTGGAGGATTCAACCACTGCCCGGGAGACAGGGCGCGTTGACATTTTTCGAACCGTTACGCTAATATTCATGGACAGGTAGAAATCTCTCGTGCATTGGGGGATGCATGAAAACGGTTAGCCGCAAGGGGTGAAGTGCAATCCACTTCCTTCCTTGCTCTCTGAATAAAGATGTATGCCGCAAATAGAGATGGCGACCGCTGTTGGAGCTTACCTGCAATTCACGCAGCAAGGTCGTGGTTATCTTTATTCGTGAGAGATGACTGTTGCCATAACTAAATGAAGGGGATTCGCAGAGAATCACGACCCGGACTGGTATATCCAGGCAATATAGCGGGGCGTCCGGATGAGAACTCAATGTTTGGGACCATCATCTTGCCCCGCAACTCGACAGAGTCGGGTTCCCGGTCCGAAGGGACGACAGACGCGATCTGATTCTATTCCCCCGGCTGAAGCAGGCGGTTCGCCGTTTGTGGATGCGAGAGTCAGACTGCGGTAAAGGCGGGTTCCGGCGTCAAAGCCGGGGCCCGCTTTTTCATTTTTCCTCGACCAGGTCCGAAAGCAGCACGGGTTCCACGAATCAACCAACCGTAAGGGCACCCAGAGCACACACAGAGGCGTCGACAAGCCAGCAAAGAACCTCTGCAACGCGAGGGGAGGGCGGCAGGGGGGGGGGAACCATACTCCCCCAACGCCCTCCCTTTCCGGTGAGACACGTTGAACTCGCCCCCTTGTTAGGAAACCACTACCCAAGTTGGTCAGCTGCGGTTATAATGCCTTCGATGGCCCTGACCTGCTCGGCTCTGATTTGCGTCGCCGGCTCTTTGATGGCCGTGGAAACAGGCAGACCTTTGATCTTGACCGCTGCCTTGATCGCGCTGATGAAAAGGTCGGCTTGATCGTATACGGCCATAAGCGCGTTAATCCGCCGGGCGCAGGCGAGCGCGGTCGTGTAATCACCACCCTGCCAAGCGGCGTGCATCCGCACGAAGGTCTCAGGCTCAACATTGGTCAAGCCGCACAGGACGCCATTGCCCCCAGCGATCCGGTTAGGCGTGTAATACTCGTCGAAGCCGGATAGGACGCTGAACGAAGGCGAGACCTTGCGGACGGCGGCAATCACCTTACGGGTGTGGCTGATCGTATCGACCGTATCTTTGAGCCCCAGAATATTGCTGTGGTCTGCCGCCAACTGGGCGATCAATTCCGGGCTCAGATCCATGCCAGTCCTGGGAGGGAAGTTGTACAGGAGGACCGGCAGGCTGGTGGCCTGCGCGATCTGAGCGAAGTAAACGCTCGCCGTCTGCTCGCTCGGGCCAAAATAATAAGGGCTGACCGCCACGACCGCATCGGCACCAACTGTTTCAGCGTAATGGGTGAAAGCCAGGACCTCATCCATATCGGTACCGCCGACACCCGAGAAGACCTTCATTCTGCCAGCCACGCGATTCACCGCGAATGCGAGCGCCTCCTGTTTGCTCTCCAGCGAATACGCATAGAACTCGCCGATGCTGCCGAACAGGAGCACCCCGTTCATGCCGGCATCGGCCAGGTGGTCCAGGTGCCGGCCCCATAGCTCGTAGTCGATGCTTCCGTCATCCCCCGTCACCGTAATAGACGGGCAGAACACCCCTTCAAACGCCGCTGTCACCATCTTGCGCTCCTCACTTGAACCGCGGTTATCACCATTATCACATCATGTGCGCGATGCTTCGCTTGCATGCGCGAACCCAACGCCCACTCTCCTGCTCGCGCGCAGTGGTTGGGCGTTGAACCGAAGCCGTCCCTACATGAGCGGCACGCTGAGAATCAGAACAAAAATCATCGCCACAACCGAAAGAACGCAAGTCATAAGCGTCCATGTCTTGAACATCTCCGGCAGCGTGAAACCAAAGTATTCCTTGACCAACCACAGTCCCGCGTCATTCACGAACGAGAAGATGAAGGAGCCTGCACCTATGGCAAGGACCAAGAGGGCTATGCCAACCGGGTTAAGGCCAAGCGAAACAGCAACCGGTTCGAGGATACCCGCGGTCGTTATTGCCGAAACCGTCGAAGAGCCTGTGGCGACGCGGACGAAGGCGGCGATGGCCCAGGCGACAAGCAGAATCGATATGTGCGAGCTCTGCACGAACTGAGTAATCATATCGCCGATGCCGGTGTCAATCAGCAAAGTCTTGAAACCACCACCCGCGCCCAGAATGAAGACGATGCCAGCGATAGGCTTCAACGACTTGGCGGTTTCGTCTTGGATGCGCTTCCAGGGGAATTTAGTGACCTTGAACAGAACTACGGTCGAGAAAATCAGGGAGAAGAGCAGGGCGATCTCAGGATTTCCGAGGAACTGAATCAGCTGCGGCACGAAAGCCTTGGAGGTGCTGAGCTTGGGAGCAATCATCGTGGCAATCGAAGTGATCAGCAGAAGCACGGCAGGCATGATTACGCAGGTCAAAGAAAGGCCGAAACTGGGGCGCTTGGTGCCCTCCGGCGGCTGCTCGATTGCGGACATATCGAAAGTGTCGGGGGCGCCGCGATCCACGATTTTAGTGGCGTACCTAGCGAACAGCGGGCCACAGATTATTACGGTTGGGATCGCAATCAATACACCAATTCCCATCGTGATACCCATGCTACCGTTTGAGAAGGTCTTCAGAGCAGCGGTAGGGCCAGGATGGGGCGGCACTAGGGCCTGCATCGCACACAAGCCGGCCAAAGCGGGCATGGCGATCATCATAATCGGCAGCTTGGAACGCCGACACACCATGATAATAACCGGGACCATAATGATAAGGCCTACGTCGAAGAAGAGCGGCAGACCTACCAGGGAGCCGATAAGTGCCATGGTCCAAGGCAGCATCTTGACCGATGAGTGGTCCACAAGGGTATCGACCAGCACGCCTGTGGCGCCGGTGACCATCAACACTTGCCCAAGCATGGCGCCCAGCCCGACGAGAATGCCAACGCTCTGCGTTGTTGAACCAAAGCCGTCGAGGAAGGCGGTGATGGTGTTCATCATGCCGTAACCCGAGCAAATACCAGTAAAAATGGAGGCGATCATGATCGCGACGAATGGGTGAACCTTGGCCGCTGTCACCAAGGCGATCAGCAAGGCGACGCCCAATACGATACTGATCAACAGGGCAGCGGGGCTAAGGTGAACTTTCGGCACTTCGGAGGCCGCCTGTACGAGCGGCGATGACAGCGCCACAATGAGCGAATGCATATGAAGTCCTTCACACTATCAAAGCGAATGATGGTACTGTGCACCGGCGGCCCATCGCCAAGCGCCGTTACAGCGCATTGAAGGGCGAAGGGCCGCCGGAGAGCGACGATGCGCAGCTTTGCGATTAGCCGCGGTAGAGGTACTTTTGAGCGGTCTCTACAGTCATCTCGGTGCCATTGCCGGGAGCCGTAGGAGCCACATAGTTACCCTCGCTAATTTGGATGGGGTGGACGAAATATTCGTGCTGGTTGTCCACGTATTCGATCATCCGTCCGTCCATGGTGCCCGAGACCGCCACGTAGTCGAACATGGCGAAGTGGCAGACCGCTTCGCACAGGCCCACGCCACCGGCGTGTGGGCAGACGATCTTGTTGAACTTCTTAGCCATCAGATACTCCAGGACAACCTCCTGGGGGCCAGCCACGCGCGTGGCGTCGATCTGCATGACGCCGAAAGCGTTGGCCTGCAAGTATTGTTTGAACATGATTCGGTTCTGCATCTGCTCGCCAGTGGCCACGGGAATCGGGTTAATGGCCCTGGCGATGGTGGCATGTCCGATCACATCGTCGGGGCTGGTGGGCTCCTCCACCCAAGCCAGGTCGAAATCATGGAACTTGTTGATCCATTCGATGGCCTCGGGCACATCCCAGACCTGGTTGGCATCCACAGCCAGGCGCACGTCCGGGCCGATCGCCTCTCGGGCCAAGGCCAGGCGGCGCAGGTCATCGTCCACATTCCGTCCGACCTTAAGCTTGATTTGTTTGAAGCCTTTCTGCTCAGTCTCCTCTTTTGCAATCTGGACCATCTTCTCATCGGCGTAACCTAGCCAACCCGCTGCCGTGGAGTAACCCGGGTAGCCGAACTTAAGCAGGTACTCAATGCGCTCGTCCTTACCCCTTTTACCTTCTTGCAGGATCTCGATGGCCTCCTCCGGGCGCAAGGCATCGGTCAGATAACGGAAGTCCAAGGTGGCAACTAGTTCTTCGGGGTCCATCTGAGCCAGGAGCATCCATAGGGGCTTACCGGCCCGCTTTGCCTTGATATCCCACAGGGCCGAGAGGACAGCGCCGATAGCCATGTGCTCCACACCCTTCTCAGGACCCAGCCACCGCAATTGCGAATCACCGACGAACAGATCCCATGCTAGGCGCATATTGTCCAACAGCTCCTCCACGTTGCGTCCGAGGAGGACGTGCGACATGGAGTCAATAGCCCGGCAGACCACATCGTTGCCGCGACCAATCGTGAAGACGAAACCGGTGCCCTTGATGCCATCATCGGCGTCGGTCTCAACCTCCACATAAGCGGTCGAATAGTCAGGGTCGGGGTTCATAGCGTCAGAACCTGAGAGAGTCTGCGAGGTCGGAAAACGGAAGTCATACGTTTTGACATTTGTGATAGTGCTCATAAAAGGCTCCTTCGTCTTTGATAAGTGGTTACAACGGAGTAATCCCAATAGGAACTCTAAGCGAAGGTTTAGAAATTTGCAAATCAGATTTGGAAGTTTTCTTAATCGCAGGTATCTTCACATGTATACACTTAATGACGCGAACCATGCCGTCTCATAAAACCGAAGGAGCAGGGGATGAAGATCAGTGAACTGGCGGAATTGGCCGGGGTCTCCCCATCCACCGTCTCCAAAGTCATCAACGGGCGCTCTGGAATTGCCGCCGAGACCAGAAGGCGCGTGGAGCAGGTTCTCAACGAGAACAGCTACTACAAGCCGCTCGTTTCAACGAAACTTTCGCGAACCATCGAACTAGTCCTGGAGCATGTTGACGCTGACTGTACCCTCCCCTTGATTGACCACGCCTCATACTGGGCCCAACAAGCAGGATATGCGTTGACCATCACCCAAATTCACTCAGGAGAGGAGGTCGAACATTCTTTCCGTGGCATTATCGACCGTAACCCTTTAGGTGTGGTCATCCACCAAATCACTCAAATCCCCCAGGCGGAGAAAGACCTTCTGGAGTCACGGGGCATCCCGTTCGTAATCCTGGACCCCATCACCCCGATTGACGACCAAGCCATGTGGGTCTCGGTTGACCGCTGGACGGGCGGTTTCCAGATGGCGCAATACCTCATCAGTCTGGGACACAGGCGCATCGGCATCATCAACGGCCCTCAGAATTCTCAGTCGACCATCGCCCGTTACGGTGGCTTCCTTGCCGCCGCGCATTCGGCGCACATCGAACCCGACCCCACCTTGGAGCGCGCCACAGACCTGACACCCCAAGCCAGTTACCAAGCGGCCTGCGAGTTGTTGGACCTGCCTGAGCGCCCGAGCGCCATCTTCGCTTGCAATGACCAGACCGCGCTGAGCGTCTACCGGGCCGCCCACGAACGGGACCTGGCGATACCGACCGACTTGTCTGTTGTAGGGTTCGATGACATTTATCCAGCCGAGTTCATGGCTCCACCCCTGACCACCGTCAACCAGCCTTTCAACGCCGAAGCCCGCAAGGCCATTGAGATGATTATCGATGTGCGCCGCGAACGACCGGTAGAGACCCATGTGGTTTTACCGGTCACAATCGTTAAGCGCGACAGCGCCGCGCAAGCTGCGGCAAAGTAAAGAGTGAGGTCTCAGGGAATTGAACTCTGGCCCGAACAACCATAGAGTACAGCCCGGAGAAAATCTGGCCAGCCATCCACTGGATACACTTAGCGGGCAATCGGTCGGCGGACGCCGAAGCAAGTGTCTACATCTTATTAGCATCTGCGAATCGTAAGACCATCGGGTACCAGACGACCAGGCCCCGTACGACGGTGAATCCTACCGACGAGGTTGGCACGAGGACATGATCGTGCGTGCATTACCCAGGCGGATGATAGAGATTTTTCATCAAGTACTGCTGTTTTTAGAAGAAAGCAGGGCGAAGAATTCTCCCGACACACAAGCAGAAGGGCTCCCCTGATGAAAGGTGAACCTGGAGAATTTCAAAACAGCCCAACCCCAGCTGCTCTGCTCCGGACAAGATCCACGAAATCAACGTTAGCGAGTAGAAGCGCAGCTGCTATATGTTAATACCGTCGTTAATGATTTAGCGAAGGAGCGATCATGGGCATGGATGAGGGGAGTGAAAGCCCTCGTCCTTATAAGCGATGAGAGAGGAACGACCGTGCTTCCACCGGCGGCAGTGGCGCTGCGCACATCACAGCTCCACCGCCCAAACCGCCACATATGGGCACCGAGGCCAAACCGGGAAAGCCCAACGTGAAGGAAGGCAAAGCGAACCAGAAACCCGTACTCACTACGCTACTGCTGCTGGCCATCGGCTGTGGCATGGGGCCCTGCAGCAGCACAATCACAAGAACTCACAACATGCGAAGACCCGCAATCCGCCTGCTCAAAGAGCCAGGCCGACCTACACTAGTCACGCAAGAAATTGAAGGACGCCAAAGACGAGGCGGACAAAGCCATGGAGAAAACCGGACTTATGTGACAAGGCACAGACCGAGAAGAAAAATAGCCGTGCAGACCGCGCAGCAACAGGCCGCTTAACAGCATGCACAAGAGCAGCAGATACAGTCACAAACACGTTCTCAGGGAACGCCTCACCGGGGCTCATTCTGCTCCAGGGCAGGCTCCACCGGAACATCCGACCGTAACGGCGCTACACTGACCTGCAGGACCGCGACGGACGGCCGCCTGCGCTGGATGAACTAACAAGGAGAGAGACAAGCATGAGATTCGGCATGAGGAAACCCGGCGTCAAACGCTCGATCAGCGCACGCACCACCGGCAGGCTCAAACGCCAAATGAAGAAAGCGATCATCCCCGGGTACGGCAAGAAAGGCATGGGCTGGGTCAAAAACCCCAGGAAAGCCGCCTACAACAAGATCTACCACAAGACCAGCTTCAGCCTCTGGGACCTCTTCAAATAAACATCTCTAATCCTGGAACCCCACTTCAACAGGGCCTTTTGTTTTACTGACCTCTGTCTGTTTTCAGATATCTTTGTCTTTGTAAAACGGCCACTAGCAGGAATATTGGCAGGGGTTCACTTATTCTCATGCTCGAATTTCATACAACTCAAAAACTCGGTCAACTGCTAGCCAGGTACGGCGCATATCATTTCATGAGATTCAGTGGACCCGTTATCATTCTTATATCGAAAAGAAAAGGGAAAGACATGCTTAACAAAGAGGCGACGACGGATTACTGGGTCGGCAGACAACTTGAAGAGAACAACATACAGTTCGACCTTCAGGGAAGCCACGTGAAAGAGATCAACGAAGCGTTGAAAAGCGCCTCGAAGCGGGGAACGAAAAAAGTTGGACGACCTGACGTTGTTGCCATTGTTAATGATTTCGTTCTGGTCGTCGAAGACAAGAACACTCTTTCTAAACATCAGAAACTGACTGGAAAAGATATTCTGGATGACAGCGTGAAGGCTATCACCGATTACGCAGTCAATGGAGCATGCTTCTACGCCAAACATATAGCTAAGCACACCTCTTTCAAGAAGGTGTTTGCCGTTGGTGTGTCCGGCGATCCGAAACATCATCAAATCAGCCCATACTGGGTCAATGACAGAGGAGAGTTGAAGAAACTAGATGACATTGAATCCTTCGTATGGTTCTCCCCTGGTAACATCCAGGAATATTACACACGCTACGTGCTGGAAGAACCGACACGCATTGAGAAGACCACCGAGCAGATCCTCAAGGATGCCACCGAACTCCATGAGTACCTTCGCAACTACGGGAGTCTCAAAGACCAAGACAAACCGTTAGTTGTCGCCGGCATTTTGCTAGCTCTCGAAGAAACAGAAAATCATAACTTTAGCATAGAATCTCTTAATGGCGATCAGACCCCAGAGAGCCGCGACGGAGACAAGATAATGAAAGCCATCCGAGCAAGACTGAGGCGATCCAATGTCGGGCCGGACGCGAAACGAGACAAACTGCTTTCGGAGTTCGACATCATCACCACCAGTTTCAGACTCAACGAGGTCAATGACACGTTGGGCATGACCCCGTTGAAGTATTACACGAACTTTCTGAACGACCGGGTATACAAAAACATCAAGTACCAGGATTCTTCAGCAGATTACCTCGGACAGTTCTACGGGAAATTCATGAGCTATTCAGGAGGCGATGGACAGACACTCGGCATCATCCTCACTCCTCAGCACATTTGCGAACTCATGTGCCGGCTCGTGAAAGTGCGACCAGACGACGTGGTCTTCGACCCGACATGCGGGACAGGGGGTTTCCTCATAGCTGCCATGCACATGATGATCTCTCAAGCCGAAACAAACACGGACAAAGACCGGATCAAGACCAGACAACTGCACGGAATTGAACTGCAAAGCAACATGTTCGCTGTTGCCGTCACCAACATGATTCTACGAGGAGACGGTAAAAGCAACATCGAGTGCAGTGATTTCCTGAAAGCCAACCCTGCCCAGCTGCAAACGGAAAAAACCGCGACGGTGGGATTGATGAATCCACCATACTCCCAAGGAAACTCAGGGGACCCCGACCAGTATGAGCTCTCTTTTGTGGAGCACCTGCTGGACTCCCTGACCGAAGGGGGGCGTGCAGCTGTCATCGTTCCTCAGTCAAGCATGACAGGGAAAACAAAGGCCGAGCGGGCATTCAAACACAGCATCCTTTCGAAACACACCCTTGAAGGCGTCATCACTTGCAACCCCGACACGTTCTATGGCGTCGGCGTCAATCCGGTCATAGCTGTATTCACCGCGCACAAACCCCATCCAACGGAAAAAGTGTGCAAGTTCATCGACTTCCGTGATGACGGATTCACGGTCCATGCGCATGTAGGCCTGGTAGCCGATGACGCAGCCAAGGATAGGCAACAACACCTGCTGGACGTGTGGAACGGCGCGACTGAGGCATCATCCCAATTCTGCGTGGAATCAACCGTGAAAGAGGATGACGAATGGCTCCACAGCTTTTACTACTTCAATGACGAAATACCCACAGATGCAGATTTTGAGAAAGCGATCGGCGATTACCTGACGTTCGAATTCTCCATGATCATGCAAAACCGGGAATACCTCTTCGAGGATGGCGACAATCATGCAACGTCTTGAGGAACACACATGGCAAGCCTTTCGCTTGGGCGATATCGCAGACATCCGTTCTGGTCGTGACATTTATGCGGGAGAACGTAGAAGTGGTGACACACCGTACGTAACATCAGGCACAGCAAATAACGGTATTGGGTATTTCGTGGCCAACTACAACGATTCAATTACATCTAATGCCATATCTGTAAATCGTAACGGCTCCATTGGAGAAGCGTTTTATCACCCCTATCCAGCTTTGTACGGTAATGACTGCCGTCGCGTCATATTGAGGGACTACACTGACGCAGGAATCCAACTATTCATTGCGCATGCCATCTCGATGCAGAAACAGGCGTTCAGCTATAGCAGAAAACTTGGCAGTAAACGGCTGACCAATCTCCGTATCATGCTGCCGGTGAATAGTTCGGGCGCACCTGATGATGAGTACATGGAGAAATACGCACAGCAAAAACAAAAAGCAATGCTCCTGAAGTACGGAGCTTATGCGGAGCAACAGATCACAAAAATAGGATCTTACGTCAAGGTTCCGAAACTCAACGAAAAAGAGTGGGCTCCGTTTAAACTTACAAACATTTTTGAAGAAATTAGTCGTGGAAAACGACTGAAAAAAGCAGATCACGTTCCCGGACAATTACCTTACGTCTCATCAACAGCGAGCAATAACGGAATCGATGACTATATCGAAGCCAGCGCCGGAACTCGTGTTTTTAGAAATTGCATCAGTCTTGCAAACAGCGGTAGTGTAGGAACCGCTTTTTACGAGCCATTCAACTATGTTGCAAGTGACCATGTAACAGCGTTAAAAACAGCACAATCATCGAAGTATACATCCTTATTTATGGCTACAGTGATTGCGAAACAAAAATCGAATTTCAATTTTAACCGCGAAATCAACGACATTCGTGTCCACAACATGAGAATCATGTTACCTGTCAACGACTCAGGCGAACCTGATTACGAATACATGGAACAGTACACCAAGAATATGATGCTACGCAAATACGAGCAGTACCTCACATTTTTAGAAGGTAAAACACGAAACTAAAACCACCTCAATAGCCCCGCTTCAGCAAAGCTTCTTGCATCTATTCAATGCTGAGTGCTGAGTCTAGCTTAAGCATGGCCTGCCTGCGCTCGTCCAGGCCGGCGGTCCGGCGCACGTATAAGCGGCCCCGCTTCAGCGGGGCCTTTTGTTTTGCCGTCCTACGTTCGCTTTGTTCCCGCATGGGCTCAGATAAGCATTTTAGTATACATTTAGTATACATTTGCCGTCCCAATCAATGGTTATCGGCAATCATAAAACCTCTGCAACCGTTGTGGTTGCAGAGGTTTTAATGAGTGGGGCCTCAGGGGCTTGAACCCTGGACCGAACGATTATGAGTCGTTTGCTCTAACCGACTGAGCTAAGGCCCCACGCTGGCCTCAGGCCAACAGCATTACTTTAGCAAGAGCACTTGTCAAAGCGAGCGCTAAGCGGCACGGCGGGTCAGCTCGTTGTAAGCGGGCAGGCCCATGTAGTTGAAGGCCGCGTGATCGATTCGGCTGCTGGCCACCGCGCTGACCTTGGCGTACCACAGGGGGATGGCCGGCAGATCGTTCAGGAGCTGGGACTGGGCCTGGCGGTAAGTGTCGAAAGCCTGGGCCCGGTCCGTCTGCCGGGCTGCCTGGGCAATCAGGGCGTCGAATGTAGCGCTCTTGTAATCACCGTAGTTGAGCCCCTTGCCGTCAGCCGCTGAGGAGGCGTACCCCTCGACCAAGTAGCCCTCCGGGTAGGGGTAGTCGGACTGGTGACCGGAGCTGAACGCCGAGTGGATCTGGCGTGCGTTGACCGCGGTCTTGAACTCCTTGCCGGTAGGGAACGTGTTGCTGCGGGCTTGGATGGCCCAAAGTCTGATGGACCGAATTGACCAGGGCGTCCACCCAGTCCTTGTCGCTGCCGTCGGCAGGGTATGCGATTTCGAGTACGCCTGACCACGGCGAGATGGCATCGGCCCGCTTCCAAAGCTCGCGTGCCTTGCCGGCATCGTAGGACAACACCTCCCCGCCGTTCAACCGCTTGGAATAACCGGCAATCGTGGGCGCAGTGAAGTCAGTGGCAGGGGTCACCGATCCTCGAAACACCTTGCTTGCCACCTCGGCTCGGTCGATTGAGCGCGATATGGCCGCCCGTCGCAAGGCCCCCTCAGCCCCCTGGAAGTGAGGCAGGTTGGATGGGATGGTCAGGGATTTGAAGGCAGGTCCGGGCTTGGTGAAGGCCTGGACCCGCGGCTCGCTGCGATAGGTGGCCAACGAGGAGACCGGTACCGCGTCCAGGACGTCCAAGTTGCCGGCCTCCACATCCGCGTAGGCGGCTTCCAGGCTCTGATAGTCGCGGAAGGTGACGCCACCATTGCGAACCTTGCGGGGGCCCCGGTACCCCGGGTCCTTGACCAGGCTGATCGACTGGTTGGGTGTCCAGGACTTGAACCGGTAGGGCCCGTTGCCGATTGGATGGCGGCCGAAAGCGGCGATGTCCTTATAAGCCACCGAAGGCAAGGGCAGGAAGGAGACATCGCCCACCTTATAGGGGAAGGACGAGTCAGGCGCATTGAGCTGGACTCGGAGGGTGGAAGCATCCGGCGCGCTCAGGCCGGACAGGATGGCGTCCTTGGACCCGTGCGGGTTCTGAAGGTCCTCATAACCGGCGATCGTGGAGAATATCGACCCACCGGTCTGCCCGTTGGCCACGTTGGCCGCGAACGACCATGCGCGCGCGTAGGTCATCGCCCCAATCGGCTCTCCGTTGGAGAAGCGCAGGCCTGGTTTGAGCTTAATCGTGTAAGCGGAAGCGTCCTGGTTCGGGGTGATCGAGTCGGCGTTCGCGTAAATCAGGCGCCCGTCGTCGCCGAACGTGACCAAACCATCGAACAGGAGGGTGGCCAACTTCCAACCAGCCGTGTCGGTCACCTTGCTTGGGGTCAGATCGGAAGAGGGCTCCACGTTGTTGACCGTGATGATCGCGTTGGAATCAACCTGACCGGCGGACTGACCCGGGCGCGTCGACGAGGACGGGGACCCGCAGGCCGTCAGGGCCAGGGTCAGAAGGGTCACCGAACTTACAGCACTGACTATTGCAGCACGCATAGCGAAGCCGATCCTTTCCATAGTTTCGTTATCAATACGACCGTTAATTGGCAGGGGACACCGTTCATCGGGCCTGGCACCTCCGCCCGGAGGCGAACCGGTCCAAAGCGCCTGTCTTCGCAATGGCCTTGTAAAGCATCCAGCTGACGAAACCGGCGAACACGATTCCGCTGATAGCCTCGCAGACAGTGCCGATCAGCCCCCGCGGGCTCAGGAAAGCGACGCCCTGATAGAAGAACGCCAGCAGGAAGGCGTTGTAGACCAGGGCCACCAGCAGCCCTGCGGCGATTGTGAGCGACAGGGTCCAGCGACGGTAGCGGAAGATGGCGTAGACCACTTCAGCGCACAGGCCTTGTATGACGGCTTCGAGGATGATCATGCCCAACCCGTAGGCGTTGCCGAAGAGAATCTCGACCAGGGCGCCGACCACATTCGCGTAGACGGCGGCCCCGGGCTTGCGGATGATCAGCAGGTTCATGGTCACCGGGAAGTAGAAGAGGCCATGCAGAAGGGAGGCCGCGCCCGGAAGGAGGGCTGTCATCAGGGGGAAGACCCAGGCGGACAGGGCCGACGCCGCCCAGTATATCAAACCGGAGACCACGCCCAGGGCCGCGCCCACCGCTATGTCGACCGGCCTCCAGCGCAGGGAGTGAGATTTAACGGGGATGGGCGCGCCCACATTCGTATTGTTGTTCGCTGTCATGACGCTCCTTGCGATCCACCCGCGCCCCTGCGCGGCCCGTGCGCACAGTGCCGGCTTTGCGGGACTGCCCCGCGAGCACCCCCTTGACCTGCGCACGTCGGACGGAGCCGCTCTTGAGCCACTCTAGTCTGCCGAATCCCGGCTGAACAGGGGTCGCGTGCCCTCAGCGAACTCGGCGGCGAACATCGAATTCGTAACGGTCCCTCCCCCGGCCCGGTAAACGCGACGCCAAGGTCCGGTGCCGCGCGAACGGAGAGGCTTTGCGCGAGGAGGAAACGGGCGAACCTCGTCGCAAGCCCCCTCTAGCATGGAAGTAGTGTAAGAGGCTAGAATTTCAACATTTTCAGTGAGGTTTCCACTTGGCTGAGTTCATCTATCAAATGATTAAAGCGCGTAAGTCCTTCGGCGACCGCGCCATCCTGGACGACGTGACCCTGAGCTTCCTGCCCGGGGCCAAGATCGGCGTCGTCGGCCCTAACGGCATGGGCAAGTCCACCCTGCTCAAGATCATGGCCGGCCTGGAGACCGTCTCCAACGGGGAGGCGCAGCTCACCCCTGGCTACAGCGTCGGCATCCTCCAGCAGGAACCCCCGCTGGACGAAGACAAGACCGTGGGCGAGAACATCAAGCAGGCCTTCGGACCCGTCATGGACAAAGTTCAGCGCTTCAACCAAATCGGTGAGGAGATGGCCAATCCAGACGCCGACTACGATGCCCTGATGGCTGAAATGGGCAAGCTGCAAGAAGAGATTGACGCGGCCGACGGCTGGGACCTGGACTCCCAGCTGGAGCAGGCCATGGATGCACTCCAGTGCCCCGACCCGGATACCCCGGTCTCGGTCTGCTCGGGTGGCGAACGCCGCCGTGTGGCCCTGTGCAAGCTCCTGCTGGAAGCGCCCGACCTCCTCCTGCTCGACGAGCCCACCAACCACCTGGACGCCGAATCCATCCTGTGGCTGGAGCAGTTCCTCCACACCTACAAGGGCGCTGTCCTGGCCGTCACCCACGACCGCTACTTCCTGGACAACGTGGCCGAATGGATTTGCGAGGTCGATCGCGGACAGCTCTACCCCTACCAGGGCAACTACACCACTTACCTGGAGACCAAGGCCAAGCGTCTGGAGGTCCAAGGCCAGAAGGACGCCAAACTGGCTAAGCGGCTCAACTCGGAGCTGGACTGGGTGCGCTCCTCCCCCAAGGCCCGACAGGCGAAGAACAAGGCACGTCTGGAGCGCTACGAGCAGATGGAGGACGAGGCCCGGCGCAACCAGAAGCTGGACTTCTCCGAGATTCAGATCCCGCCGGGGCCCCGCCTGGGTTCCAAGGTCTTGGAGGCCGAGCACATCCACAAGGCATTCGGCGACCGCGTGCTGATCGATGACCTGTCGTTCACGCTTCCCCGCAACGGCATCGTGGGCGTCATCGGCCCCAACGGAGTCGGCAAGTCCACCCTCTTCAAGACGATTGTGGGCCTGGAGCCCCTGACCTCCGGCGATTTGGAGGTGGGCGACACGGTCAGAATCTCCTACGTGGACCAGAACCGCGAGGGCATCGACCCCGACAAGAACCTGTGGGAGGTCGTCTCTGACGGCAACGACTTCATCGAAGTCGGCGGCATCGAGGTGCCCACCCGCGCCTACGTGGCCTCATTCGGATTCAAGGGTTCCGACCAGCAGAAGCCAGCGGGCGTCCTATCCGGCGGCGAGCGCAACCGGCTCAACCTGGCCTTGACCCTCAAGCAGGGCGGCAACCTGCTCCTGCTCGACGAGCCTACCAACGACTTGGATGTGGAGACCCTGGAATCCTTGGAGAACGCCTTGCTGGCCTTCCCCGGCTGCGCGGTGGTCATCTCCCACGACCGTTGGTTCCTGGACCGCATCGCCACCCACATCCTGGCTTGGGAGGGCACCGACGAGAACCCCGCCTCCTGGTACTGGTTCGAAGGCAACTTCCAAGCCTACCAAGAGAACAAAGTGACCCGCTTGGGCGAGGAGGCCTCCCGCCCCCACCGCCTCCACCGCAAGCTCACCCGCTAAGGGAGGGCAACCGCATAAATCTGAGCCTGCAGGCAGCCGGCGCGCATGGCTGCCTGCAGGGTGCTTGCAGACCGTATGTTTCCGCCTGCCTATAGACTGCTCACCAGCGTCTTATGGGGGGTGGGCAACAGGCTCGGCGCGCGAAATAGATTCCGTTGGGAGAATTACGGCATGTCAAATCAAAACACAACCGTGGGCGCTGCGGTGGATGTCCTTTCACTGCATATGGAGGAAGGAGCCAACGATCCCCTCCACCTGACCGGCTCCAGCCTCCCCTTCCCCACAGGTCGCATCTACGGCGGGCAGATCATGGCCCAATCGATCATGGCGGCCTCTTGGTCCGTACCCAAGGACCGCGTGCCGAACTCAGTGCACGGCTACTACCTGCGCACCGGACTGCTGGATCAGGATGTGCGCTTCGACGTGCAGAACCTGCGCGACGGCCGCTCCTACTCCACAAGGATGGTGGACGCCAGCCAGCCGGACCGGGCCATACTCAAAGTCATGCTCTCCTTCCAAGAGACCGGGCAGGAGGGCGTGAAATACGCCGATCCGATGCCGGTGGGGCTGCCCGACCCGGAGGGCCTGACCTCCGCCCGGGAGCTGATGGCCCCCTATGCCGCCGATTCGGCTTTCGCCGCCTACTACGCTGAACAATCCCCCTTCGACATCCGACACATCACCCCTACGATCATGCTAGGACCCGACCAAACCTCGCAGGAGGCGGATAGCGGCCGGCAGATGGTTTGGATGCGCACCAACGGCCGAGCCCGCATGAACCAGACCATGCAGCGGGCCATGCTAGCCCTGGGCTGCGATCAGCTCATGATGGAACCAGCCCTGCGCCGCACCGGGCTGTCAATCTCCACGCCCGGCATCTCCTACGCTTCGATCGACCACTCCATGTGGTGGTACGAGGACATCGACATGTCTGACTGGGTCTTGTTCGTGCAGGACACTTCGGTTGCGGACCACGGCAGGGCCCTGTGCTCGGCGAAGGTCTACCAAAGGGGCGAGCTGGTCTCCGCGATGGCGCAGGAAGCGATGATTCGTGTGCCTAAGCCTGCCGCCGCGGACTAATCACGCCGGGACTCAGCCCTCAGCGGCCCCAGCGGCGTCAGCAAAGCCCTGATCGGACATGCCTTTCTGAGCGGTTCCAGCCAGGCGCTGGCGTTCGGCCCGCCGCTTGCCCTCAGGGCTCTCAGGCCCATCGTTCGGGGGCAGCTGGCAGAGCCACTCCCCGACGATTCCGATGATGATGTCGATTAAGCAGACCAAGGCCGCGATCGCGCATTCGACGATGACGCGCTCATAGTACGGCGCCTCCCTGTGGGGCAGGCAGGAGAGCCCTTGCCCCCCATACCAGCCCAAGAGGGCGGCGCAAGCCACTCCCAGCGCCTTGGACAGCAGGAGGGCGTTGACCGCGAACTGCGGATCCATCTGCTTACGCTCCCCCTTAGCGTACTTGTGGACCTGGTAGGCCATCAGCAGGATGATCACGCCGGCGATCAGCAGGAGGGCGGGGACCACCCAGGGGGCGCCCAGCATATCGATCCGCCTATGCTCGTCGATCTGTACCAGGCAGGCGCCGCCAAGCAGCCCCAGTCCAAGCGCCAGCAGGTAGTACACGGCCGGCGTGCGTCCCATCTTCATACCGAACCTCCCAAAATCCACGAATCGGACACCAGAGCGACCTGCTCATAATCGGGGGCCTCCTGGGCCAGGTCGGCCACCATCCCGCCGTGGGGTCCCAGCAGCTGCGCTTGCGGTTCTAAATCGGCCCACGGTTTGAGCACCGTAGCCTGTCGCCAGGCTTCCTGATCTGGCAGGAACTGGAGGGATTCGGAGCCTTCGATCGCCAAAGGGCTGGGTTGAGATGAGCGCAGGTCTTCCGCGCTCCATACGCTGCCATCCATGTCGATCAGGCGCAAGTCGAGGGGGTAGGAGTCCAGACGCAGGCTGCGGGAGCGGCCGTGAGCGCTCTCAATCACCCGTAAGGCCGACAGAAGGTCGAGCGGGCCCATAGGGGTTTCGACGATCACCACAGAGCACAGGAGATCACCACCGCCTGCGCCCTGGGACCGGTAGAGGGGCGATATGCCAATGACCTGGCTGCCCGGCACACCGTCCAGGGAGACGATCGCTGTGCGCATGGCTGATTCAACGGGCCCTATGCCGCCGCTCATCGCCACTACGGCCCGGTGGGAGGCAGTCCCAACCTCACCGACCTCAGCCGAGCCTCCACCCTCACCGTTGGGGCCGCGCCGGCCGCCAGAGGACGGGTGCTCATGGAAGGATTGACGCAGTCGGGAGCGTTCGCCGGCCTGCCCGGATGCCAGAGCGGCTGGAGAGGCCTGGTCGTCTGGTCCGCAATCGGCTCGACGGGTCAGGCTGACGCTGACCCCGTCCATGTCCACGCCTGTTTGGCGGCCCGCCTCCAAACGATGGACCGTCACCTCGACCGAACGCACCTGGTGGGACAGCAGGATGGAATCGGCCACCCGACTGGCGACCGTCTCGACCAGCTGGGCGTCCATACCCTCGATCAGGGTGACGATCCGCCGCGCCACCTGCACATAGTCAACGGTCTGGGTCAAATCGTCCTGGCTGCCTGCGGCGCTTAAGTCGAGGTGGAGCGCCACGTCGACCATGTAGGCGAACGGGCGACCATACCCGCTGCCTCGGGGGGTGGCGCGGATGCCAGTCAATTGTATGGAATCCACGCGGACCTCCCTCCACGGGCCGCGCCCGGCCCACCCTTGGGGGCGACCGGACGCGGCGGTATTACCATTTACTGACCGATGGCCGACTGATCGCCCTGACCATTGACGCTGCGTTTCAAGGACTCGGGAATCTCCACCGGGGGCAGGTCGGAGTCCGGCCGGTCAGGGGCGGACAGCCACAGGGGCCGCTCGGGCGACATGACCACCTTGGAGAAAATCGCGGCCAGCTCGTTCTTGCCCAAGGTCTCCTTGACCAGGAGCTGACGGACCAGTTCGTCCAGGACCGCACGGTTCTGTGTGATGACCTGCCAAGCCTCCTCGTGGGCGGTCTCCACCAGCTGGTGGACCTCCTCGTCGATGACCTTGGAGGTCTCCTCGGAGTACTTGTGGGGCTTGAGAGCGTCCATGCCCTGATCCTGGTCGTTCTCGTCGCCCCACTTGATCGCGCCGAGCTTGGAGGAGAAGCCGTACTCCAGAACCATCTGCCGTGCGATTTGCGTGGCCTTCTCGATGTCGTTGGAGGCACCGGTGGTCGGATCGTGGAAGACGACCTCCTCGGCCACACGGCCTCCCATCGCGTAGGCCATTTGGTCCAAAAGCTCGTTGCGCGACTGCGAGTAGCGGTCCTCGGTCGGCATGACGGCGGTGTAGCCCAACGCCCGGCCGCGAGGCAGGATGGTGACTTTGGTCACCGGATCGGTATGGTGCATGGCCGCTGCCACCAGGGCGTGGCCGCCCTCATGGTAGGCCGTGTTGCGCAGCTCGTCCAGGGCCATGCCACGGGTACGGCGACGGGGGCCGGAGAGCACACGGTCGATGGCCTCGTCGATGGCCCGGTTGTCGATCAGCTGAGCGTTGGAGCGGGCGGTGAGCAGGGCCGCCTCGTTGAGCACGTTCGCCAGGTCGGCGCCGGTGAAGCCCGGCGTGCGCACAGCCACAGTATGAAGGTCCACATCCGGGACGAAGGGCTTGCCCTTGGCATGCACCTTCAGGATGGCCTCGCGCCCCTCCAGGTCAGGGGCCTCTACGGCCACCTGCCGGTCGAAGCGGCCGGGGCGCAGGAGGGCCGGGTCCAGGATGTCCGGCCGGTTCGTGGCGGCGATGATGATCAGGTTGGTGTCGTTGTCGAAACCATCCATCTCCACCAGCAGCTGGTTCAGGGTCTGCTCGCGTTCGTCGTGGCCGCCCATGCCGCCACCGCCGCGCTTACCGCCCACCGCGTCGATCTCGTCGATGAAGATGATGGCCGGGGCGTTCTTCTTCGCCTCGTCGAAGAGCTCGCGCACACGGGATGCGCCCAAGCCGACGAACATCTCCACGAAGTCGGAGCCCGCCATCGAGTAGAAGGGTACCGAAGCCTCGCCCGCGATCGCCCGCGCCAGCAGTGTCTTGCCTGTTCCGGGAGGGCCGTACAGGAGGACGCCACGGGGGATGCGGGCACCCAGGGCCTTGTACTTGGACGGATCCTTGAGGAATTCCTTGATCTCCTCGACCTCCTGGACCGCCGCCTCCTCGCCGGCCACGTCCGAGAACTTGGTCTTGGGGGTCTTGCCCTCCAGCAACTTGCCGTTGTTCTTCTTGCCCATGCCCAACATGCCGCCGCCGGAGCCGCCGATGCGGGAGAAGAAGTACCAGAAGACGACCAGCAGCAGGATGATCGGCAGGAAGGAGGTCAGCAGGTAGGACATCATGCTGGTCTGAGGCACCACTGAGTTGAAGCCGTCCTCCAGGTGGCCCATCTCCACGGCCTTGGTGACCTGCGGCCCCTGGTCCTTGACGTAGTAGAACTGCACGTCCTGGCCGTAGTTCTTCTGGCTGCGCTTGCCATCGACCCCGTTGTTCTTCTTGACGAAGTCGCTCTTGAGCTTGAGCTCGACGACCTGCTTGCCTTCGGTGATTTCGGCGGACTTGACCATCGTGTTGGTCGAGTCCTTGTCCTTGGAGTCGAACTTGGCCAGCAGTTCCAGGCCGTCGCGCGTGTCGATGGTCTGCACGCCACCCTGGGCGTTGAAGAAACCGAACAGGCTCAGCGCGATCAGAATGGCCAAAGCGCCCCACAGCCAGGGGGACTGCCAGAACTTGCCGCCGCCCGGCCCCTTGCCGTCGCCGTTGAGTTTGAAGTTGAAGGGGCTGTTGCCGCCCGGCTTGCCGCCCTTGCCTGGCCGGCCGTCGCCCGACGGCGTACGCTGGGGCCCTTGCGGATAGGTCATGACTGCTCTCCTTGATCCTCATGCTCGTATTCCTGCGGCTTCAAGACAGCTATGGAGTCCAGGTTCCGGTACCGCTCGTCGTAATCCAGGCCGAAACCGACGGCGAACTCGTCGGGAATGACGTAGCCAGGGTATTTCACATCCACCTGGACCTCATGCCTGCAAGTCTTGTCGAGCAGGGCGAAGACCTCCACCGAGGCCGCCCCGCGGGAGCGAAGCTCGTCGACCAGCCAGCGCAAGGTCCGGCCGGAGTCAATGATATCCTCCACGATAAGAATGTGCCGCCCGCGAACGCTGCAATCCAGGTCCTTGCGCACCGTGATCGAACCGGATGAGGTGGTGCCGGATCCGTAGCTGGACAGGCTCATGAACTCAAGCTGGACCGGTATGGTCACCGCCTGCGAGAGGGCGGCCAACGTGTTGATCGCCCCTTTAAGGACGGCCACCATCAGCAGGTCCTTACCAGCGTAGTCTTGGCTGACTTGGGCCGCCACCTTACTGATTAAGTCTTCGATACGGTCTTTGGACACCAATTCATGGTCAATGTGGGACTGGATATCAGCGATGCGCATGGTCCCTATCTTTGCATATGAGAATGACGTGACCCTGGCGAAACGCTGAATGGAAGCTGGGAAGGCTGACTGGGCCTTGACCATGCCAGCGGGAGACGAGCGCGTCGATCTGGCCGATCCGACGGCTGGACGCATCCAACCCCAAGCTTGTCAGGAGCTGGGCCCATGCCCGGGAACGCAAGGCCGGGTGGGCGTCTTGCATGGTCTTGACGTCAAGGCAGGCCAGGGGCTCAGCACCTTGGGGCTTGGCCGTACGCGGGCGAAGGGACCGGGTCAGCAGACGGCCCGCCTCCTGGTCCAGGAAGTCCTGATCCGCCCTGGCCAGCAGAGCGGATTGGGCCAGGTGCATGGCCATATCGCGCCCGGCGAACGCGCTCAGGGCCGGCAGGAGGTCGTGGCGGACCCGGGAGCGCAGCGGGTAGTTGGCCGGTAAGCGCTGGTCGGCGGCGAATTCCCCGCCGTTGCTGGGATCGTCCCACCAATCCAAGCCCATCTGCCGGCAGATGGTGGTGGTCTGGGACCGGCTCACGTCCAAAAGGGGACGCAAGTAGAGGACTCCCCCGCGCCGGGAGCGGGGCGCCATGCCAGCCAGAGCCCCTAATCCAGCGGTGCGTATCAGGGAGATCAGGACACCCTCGGCTTGGTCGTCACGGGTATGGGCCAGGAGCACGGCCCTGGCCCCAGCGGCGAGCGCCACCCGTCCGATGGCCTGGTAGCGGGCGGAGCGGGCATCAGCCTCCATCCCCGCCTTCGTATGAGTCACCTGGACGCGCTCGGTCACCACCGGGTCCAGGCCCAGGCTGGAACAGCGGTGCGCGGCTTCGCCAGCCACCTGGGCCGAACCCTCCTGCAGCCCGTGGTTGATGACCACGGCGCCGCACTTGAGCCCCAGCTCCGGGCAGACGATTGAAGCCAGTGCGGCCAGGGCCGTCGAATCCCGCCCCCCCGAGCATGCCACCAGGATCAGGGGGGCGTCGGGAGCCGGACTGTGGCTACCATGCTTAGCGAAACCAGCGCCTTGCCGGCCAAGTCCAGCCTCCTCCAGGCAGCGACGCAGGTCGCCGACCCCCTGCCGTAATTCAGGCGAATAGACCATGCTCAGCCTCGCTCACAGCTGGGGCAGACCGGACAGCAGGGTGTCGACGGCCTTGACCGCAGCGCCCATGTCCGAAGGGTTGTTGACGATGACCGCGAAGACGAGCAGGCCACCGCGCGTCCTGGATACGTTGCCGGTCATGGCTGTCACCTGGTCCAAGCTACCGGTCTTGACCCTGGCTAGGCCGCTAGCCGGCCCCCGCCCGCGATTGGCGGCCGTGCCGACCAGACCCGCCACCGAAAGACCCTCGACCAGGGGGGCTAAACGCCCGTGACGACCGTCGCAGGCCAAGCGCTGGACGGCCGCCAGTGTGGTCACGCTGACCTGCGAGCCCGGCGAGAGGCCGGAGCAGTCGGCCATGTGGGCACCGCCCTCAAGCTTGATCCCCTCACGTTCCAAGGCCTGCCCAACAGCCTGCACCGCGCCCTCGGGCGAGTTCTCCTTGCCCTCCTTGATGGCGGTCAACCGGCCGAAGAGTTCAGCCAGCGTGTTGTCGGAGGTACGCAGCATATAGGCCATGATTTGGATCAGGGGCGCCGACTGGACCTGAGCCAAGGGTTGATCGGCCTGCGCGGCCTGGCCCGCCGAGGGCTCGCCTTCCAAGTCGATGCCCTGCTCACGCAAGCGCTGGGCGAAGACCCGCGCGGCCTGACCTTCCGGATCCTGGTCGTGCGGCACATACACGCCAGCCGCGTCCGGCGCGGCGTCCCGGTCCTGCGGCGAGCGTTGCCGCCCCTCATCCACAGCCATGGCGGAAGTGGGCGTGAAGTAGACGCCTCCTGGATTGTTGGCTTCTATGCCCTGAGACGAGCGCACGGAGCCGAACTTCCCCGCGTCGTAAGCCAAGGACACCTTGCTGATGGACCGGGCCTTCAGGACTTGGGCGGTCTCCTGGGCCAAGGTCCCTAAGCCGGCCCGACCGTTCACATGGTTGGGATCGCTCGCCCCAGGCCCCAGCAGCATGTCTCCTTGGCCCTTGAGCGTCAGTTTCGCGCCCGCACCGGCCGACTGGCTCAGATAGGCCTCTGTAGGGATGGTCGAGCCCATGTCAAGGCTGCCAGCCGCGGCCGCGGCGGTCAAGGTCTTCAGGGTGGATGCGGGCTGGCGCAGGTTCTCCTGGTCACGCTCGGCGGCGACGGTTCCGTCCGCGTCGGCGATCAGGACCGAATAATCGGAGCCTAAACCAGGCGTGGCCGCGAACGTGTCGATGACTCCCTGGGCGGCGGCCGCGTCCACGCCCCGACCAGTCTCCAAGTCTCCGGCCACACGCGCAGGGGCCCAGGCCTGGGCTGGCCCTGCGGCCTGGCCTTGGGACGGCCGAGCGTCCCTGGTCAAGGGTCCAGGGACCAGGTCGGCGATGTCGGCGGCCACGTAGCCAGCGAACGCGACGACGACCAAGCCCGCGGCCAACAGGGTCCTGGCCACATGACGCTGAGGTCCGCGCACGTGTGCTCCCACTCTTGCCTCCAACCGGTCCGTCATCCACAGCCGCCGAGCCCTTGCCGGGGCCTCGGTCTCCTATCTGCCCAGCTTAGCGGCGGGCAGGACCGGACGCGCCACTGGCTCACTGGCCCGTAGGACCAGCAGGCATAGGCCGTCAATCACCACCCCGGTCGTCAAGACCGGCATGCGCTTACGCCTTAAACCCGATCCAGGAGGGAAGCGAATCGGAAGAGCCGAAAGCCCCGTCGCGGCACTATTTGCCGTTGTGCTCAATGGGCTTCCAGCCCGGGTTGGCGAAGATGGCCTGGAAGGAGATGGGCACGTAGGAGAGCATGAAAATAGGGAAGGAAAGGCAGTAGGCGAAGAGCTCCTTGTTGGAGGCGCCGATCTTGTCGCGTTCTGCCACCACGGTCAGGGCGGCCAGGACCATCATGGCCAGCATGCCTCCCAGCGTCCAAGCAGCCACCTTGATCAACCCGGTGATCTGACTGGCCCAAGTGACGAAGCCGAAGACGGAGAACAGGACGCCAAAGACCGCACGCGCCACTGACAGGACGGTCAGAGGGCAAATCAGGATGGTCAGGTCCACCGCGGAGAAGTCCCGCTCCCGGACCGCCCTCCTGATCAGGGCGGGCCCGTAATAGCGGAAGACCTGCAGGAAGCCCTTGGACCAGCGAAGGCGTTGCCGCCAGGACTGTTTGAAGGTCACCGGCTGCTCATCGTAGAGGATGGCGGTGCCACAGTAGCCGATCCTGTCGCCGTGGAGGACGGAGTCCATTGTGAACTCCAAATCCTCGGTCAGCAGGTGGAACTTCCAGCCATTGTTGCGTTCCATCACCTCGCGGGAGAACATGAAACCGGTGCCGCCCACGTGGCAGGAGGAACCGAAGACCATGCGCGAGGAGTTGAGGAAGCGGGATTCACGGATGAACCACAGGGCCGAGCCCGAGGAGACCCAGTTGTCGGAGAAGTTGACCGAGTTTCGGTAGGAGGTCAGAATCTTAAAGCCGGATTGGAAGGCTTTGTTCATCTCCTCGATGTAGTGCTTGTCCAGGCGGTTGTCCGCGTCGAAGACGAAGAAGGCATCGTATCGGTTGGAACCCTCGCCTGCGTTGATGTGGTCCAGCAGGTAGGACAGGGCGTACCCTTTGCCGATCTGCTCCTGGTTTTCGCGCTCGACCACATGGCAACCCTTGGAGCGCGCCACCTCGGCGGTCCCATCCGTGCAGTTGTCCGCAACCAGCCAGATGTCGATCAGCCGCGAGGGATAGGTCTGGGCCTGGATGGAGTCGATTAGGGAGCCCACCACATGCTCCTCGTTGCGGGCGGAAATCAGCACCGCGAACCGCCGGTCCATCGAGGCCGGCGGGAAGACAACCGGCTTGGCCACGAAGGACGTGACAACGCAGACGGCCTGGTAAACGATGCCGACCAAACCCAGAACCAGCATCAAGGCATCAACCACGGAAAGAAAAGCCATTCAGCGCCACTCCTTACGCGGGTTGGCCGCGCTCTCGCCGGGCCCGCCACGTTCAGCACCGTCCTCCTTGCGCCCGGAGTCGCCGCTGGGCTCCAGCGTGGGCTTCCCGGAGGCGGCGGAGACCAGATGCTTGGGGATGGCCACGGTCTGCGAAGAATCCAAGGCCTCGGAAGTGGGCATGTGGCTCAGCTCATCCTTGGCCCGCTCAGTGTAGCCGTCAGTGGGGGCCACCCGCTTGCTGGAACCGCGCGCCTGCCGGGGGATGTGGTCGGCCATCGGTTTGATCACGTGCTCATTGATGACCTCGGCCCCCTCCACCACTTTGGATTTCTTGGTGGGCCGAGGGTCGTTCATCAGCGGGGAGTCGATCAGGTCGTAACGCTTGGTGGAAGCCTTGAAGATGATTTGGAAGGAAGCGGCGACCGGCAAGGCAAGGAAGGCGCCCAACGCCCCGAAGACCGCGCCTAAGGCCAGGACCGAGAGGAAGGCGATGGCCGCGTTCAAATCCATGGTCCGTTGGGAGATCTTCGGCGCGAGGAGCAGATTCTCCACCTGCTGGTAGAGGCAGATGTAGATCAGCACCGCCAACGCGATGACCAGGCCGTTGCCGCCCCAGGCCACCACGACCGGAAGGGCGCCGCCGATGTAGGTGCCGATTGTCGGCACGAACTGGGAGACCAGGCCGCAGAAAAGGGCCAGGGGCAGCCAGTAGGGCACCTTGAGAGCGACCAGGAAGACCGACATGCAGGTCGCGGAAATCAGGGCCAGAATCGTGCGCGAGAAAAGGAAGGATGAAATCTGATCCTGGGCGATGGCCCAGACCGAGACGAACCGGCGCTGGCTGGACGGACTCATCCACTGGCATAGGGACCGGCGCAGCTTGGGCCCAGCGGCCGAAATGTAGTACGTGACCAGCAGGACGGTCATGATGTTCAGCACCGAGCCCAACAGCCCCACGGTGGTCGAATACGCCTGGCCCGCGAAGTCAGTGACCCAGGAGGATTGGATGTTGCCGGCGATTTGACCGCCCAGGTCTTGCATGGCCGGCAGCTCCTGGTGGGTCTTCGCCTTGACCAGGCCAGCCACCTGCTCGTAGAAGGCGGGCGCCCCCCTGACCATGCCAATCACCTGCTGGACGAACATGTTGCCGAACAAGCCCATCAACGCGATGACGACCACCACCAGGCCAATCAGCGTGGCACCCGAGGCCGCGCCCCTCTTCCAGCCGTGCTTGACCAGCAGGACGACCAGGGGCTCCAGGGCCAAGGAGACGAACGTGGCGATGACCACATCCAGGACGACGAACTCCACCTTGGACCAGGATGCGTAAGCGAACCATGCGAGGAAGACGGCTATGGCCGTGTAGAGCAATGCTCGGCCGAACCATTCGGGTGGCCGCCGGGGGTCTCCCTTCGAGGGGAAGACCGATCCCAAGTCGAACTGCTGCTTCTTGCTCGCGCTCATGCCTCCATTATCCCGGTCTTGCTGACAAGGCGGGCGCCCTTGCCCAGCCGGTGTAGCCCGGGGCAAGTATTGTGAAGCCTATGCTGACCGTTT
Source organism: Bifidobacterium actinocoloniiforme DSM 22766 (assembly GCF_001263395.1). Lineage (NCBI taxonomy): Bacteria > Bacillati > Actinomycetota > Actinomycetes > Bifidobacteriales > Bifidobacteriaceae > Bifidobacterium > Bifidobacterium actinocoloniiforme. The sequence goes on from NZ_CP011786.1 coordinate 1,050,727, forward strand.
CCGTTGTCGTTCCGGCTTGGAACGAAGAAGAACGCATAGCCGACTGCATCTTGAATGCGACCACCCAGTCGGTCGCCCCCCTCGAAGTGCTCGTCGTGGACAACAAGTCCACCGACCGCACGGCCCAGATCGTGAGCGACTTCATCGACGCCCACCCCGACACCCCCGTCAAGCTCCTCCACCAGGACAAGGAGCAGGGGCTGATCCCCACCCGCAATTATGGGTTGGACCGGGCCAAGGGGCAGGTGCTGGGGCGGGTCGACGCGGACTGCATGCTGCGGCCCAACTGGGTGGAGGTGGTCGGCAACCTCTTCGATCGCGACCCCCAGGCCATGGGGGCGACTGGGCCGGTTGCCTATTACGACATGCCCGCCAAAGAGCTAGGGCTCAAGGGCGACAACAAAGTGCGCAAATCGGTCTACCGGGCCGACGACGGACGCTACCTGCTCTTCGGCTCCAACATGGCCCTGCGCGCCAGCGCCTGGAAAGCCATCCGGGGCGAGGTCTGCCGGGACAAGGCGGACATCATGCACGAGGACGTGGATATCTCCCTCCACCTGATCGACCACGACTTCAAGACCGTCTACTGCAGGAACATGAACGCCGGCATCTCCGCCCGCCGCATGGACACGTCCTTCCCCTCTTTCCGCCGGTACATGCAGCGTTTCAAAAACACCTTCGACGCCCATCCCCAGCACACGCGCGAGCAAAAGCCCGAGCGCACCCTCTACGCCATCTACCCTGTGCTGCGCGCCTTCTATCCCGTCTACCAGAAGTACCTGGAATCAGCCGACATCAACCCGGCCGAGCGCGTCTGGATCAAGGAGCAGATGGAGCTCTTCCACCAGCGTGAACAGGAGATGTGCTGACCCGCGCCTCTCCGAGCGTTTGCCTCGTCTAGGGGTGGCGGGTAGTATGGCTTCGTCCGGCCCCGTCGTCTAACGGTTAGGACACCAGACTTTCAATCTGACAACGAGAGTTCGACTCTCTCCGGGGCTACGAGGTTTTCGCTTCCCGGGCGCGCCGCCCGGTCCCACAAGGATTCGTGCGGGCGTACCAGCCCAGGCGCGCCGCCTTTTCGCACACGATACGGCCGGCCAACGAAGCACCGGCGAAAGCATGACTGTCAGAAGCAGCCTCCCCCTCATCTGACCCCACCGCCTGCGAGCGCTATGGGGAAGCACAGCCTGAACGAGATCATACGGCGCAATCCTTCCCACTGCTATCAAGCAGTAAGGCTTGGGCCGCCGCTAATCGGAGGAGCGACATGAGCGAGCAGAACGAACCCACCGTCCAGAACCAGACCAGCCAGCAGGCAGCGAGCGCCCTGCAGGCGGAGAGCGAGCATGTGACCCACCACACGATCACCCTGGACGGCAAGGAATGGGCCTACGACGCTACTGTGGGCACCATTACGATCGACACCGCCACGGTGAAGCCGGCGGCCTCCGTCTTCTTCTCCGCCTTCACCGTGGTCGACGCCCAAGGCAATCCCGATGCCAGGCGACCAGTGACCTTCATCTTCAACGGCGGCCCTGGGTCCGCCTCCACCTTCCTGATGATGGGCTCGGTGGGCCCCAAGCGCATCAACATCCCCGACGCCGTGCCCGAACCCGCGGCCCCGTACGACATGCCCGAGAACCCGGACACCCTACTGCCCGAATCCGATCTGATTTTCGTTGACGCGCCCGGTGCCGGCTTCTCCCAAGTGGTGGAAGAAGCCAAGAAGGAGCTGTGGTCAGTGGACGGGGACGTGCGCGGGTTCTCCGCGTTCATCCGCGCTTGGCTGAGCAAGTACCATCGTTGGAACTCCCCCAAGTACCTCCTGGGCGAATCCTACGGCACCACCCGTGGCGCGGCCCTGTCCTTCCGCCTGCAGCAGGACGGCATCGCCTTGAACGGTCTGACCTTACTGTCCAACATCCTGGATTACGGCTTCACCTTCGACACCTCCGACCAGTACTACATCGGCTACTTCCCCACCTATGCGGCCATCGCCAAGTACCACGGCAAGGCCGGCGCCGGGGTGAGCATGGATGAGCACCTGCAGCAGGCGCGCGCCTTCGCCAATGGCCCCCTGCGCCAGGCCCTGTGGCGGGGAGACCAACTGGGCGCCGCCGAGCGCGAGCGCGTGGCCGCACGCTACGCCGAGTTGACCGGCTTGGATGCGCGGTACGTAATCGATTCCAACCTCCGGGTCCTGGACGACCGCTTCCGCAAGCAGCTCCTGCGCAGCGAGGACAGCATCGTAGGCCGCTATGACGGCCGCACCCAAGGACTCGACATGGACCGCATCTCGGACGTGGAGACGTTCGTGGTGGACGATAACTTCATGGAACCTCCATACAACGCCCTGGGCAACGCCTACCTGCGCGACGAGCTGGGATGGGAGGGCCGTCCTGAACGCAAGTCCCATGCAGGTTTCGAGTGGGGAGCCACAGAACCGGGCAAGGGCTGGGTCTGGTGGCACCAACTGCCGCCACGGGCCATCTCCTCCTTCGGCGACAAGACGCCCTTCCCCAAGGTCACGCCCGACCTGGCCACCGCCTTGGTCCGCCACCCACGGATGAAGGTCCTGGTCTGCAATGGCTTCTTCGACCTGGCCACGCCCTTCGGCCAGACCGAATACGACATCGACCACATGGGCATCGACGCCTCCCTGCACGACAACATCGCCTTCACCTACTACCCGGCCGGCCATATGGTCTACACCAACCTGGAGAGCTACAAGAAGTTCGCCCATGACCTCAAGCACTTCTACGCCGCCACCCCCGAGGACATGCCTGAGATCAACGAGCGCCCCTCCCAGCCCACAGCCGACGAGATGCGCTGAGGCTCTTCTTCTATAGGCGGACCCCGGCAGTCGTTGAGTTCCTCTGCCGGGGTCCTCGCGTCTTTACCTGCATGGCCAGGCGATCGAGACGGCGCCTGCCCGAACCGCTCGGCGGCTTACAGGTACTTGCCGCCCGGCAGGTGCATGAAATCGGGGACCCGGCTCCACTTGACCGGGTAGCCGGCGCCGTGGGCGCAGAAGACCGAGTCCGGGGTGTTCTCCAAGTCGGCCTCGGGGTCGTAGTTACGGGCAGCGATGACGGCATCGGCGTCATGGCAGGGCCGGTATCCGTCCACCAGGCAGGTCAGCTGACCTTGGCCGTGGGTGTAGGCGGTGACATCAAGCGCATAATCCCGCATTTGCGACACCGGGGCGCTGCCTGTCACAACCGCGTAATCGCCCTCGCTGTCGGGCGCGTCAAAGGAGCCACTCATCCGCTGTATGTCGGACATGGCGCGGCCCAGCTGCTCCTGGGGCAGCTCCAGCCGGAAGGAGTACCAGGGCTCCAGCAGGACATTGCGGGCGTGCATCAGCCCCTGGCGAACGGCCCGGTAGGTGGCCTGGCGGAAGTCGCCGCCCTCGGTGTGCTTCTCATGGCCCCGGGCGGCGACCAGGGTGATCCGCATGTCCGTTATCGGAGAGCCGGTGAGGACGCCCAGGTGCTCCTTTTCGCGCAAGTGGCCCAGAATCAGCCGCTGCCAGTTGCCCGGAAGGTCATCCAGGCTGACCGCTGAAGCGAAAGCCAGCCCGGACCCAGGCTCGGACGGCTCCATGAGAAGGTGGACCTCGGCGTAGTGGCGCAGGGGCTCGAAGTGGCCAACGCCCTCGACCGGCGCGGCGATGGTCTCCTTGTAGAGAATCGACCCGGGCCCGAAGTCCACTTCGAGGCCGAACCGTTCCTTAAGCTCCTCTCGAACCACCTCCAGCTGGACCTTGCCCATCAGCTGCAGGCGCACCTGCCCCAGCCGCTCCACCCAGCGCACGCGCAGGAGCGGGTCCTCGTCCGCCAGCAGGCGCAGGGCGGCAAGCACCTGGTGAATATTCGCCTCCCCGGGCAGGACGGTGTAGGTCAGCACAGACTCTGACAGCGGTTTAACGCCGTCGCCCTGCGCCCCCAGCCCCTCGCCCGGATGGGTCGTGTCCAACCCCGTCAAAGCGCAGACCATCCCGGCTTGAGCGTGGTTCACCAGGCTGAACCTAGCTCCGGAGTACAGGCGGATTTGGTCCACTTTCTCATTCGCGTCCCGCGCCGCGCCGGTCAGCATGGCTTTGACCGCCAGATCCCCTCCGGTGACTTTGATCCAGGTCAGTCGGCCACCGTCTTTGTCATGGGAGATCTTGAAGACCCTCGCTCCGAAATCCAGCCCTCGATCAGGTTCCCGGGTGTACCGGCCCAGTCCTTCCAGCAAATCCTGAACGCCGTCCAAGCGCAGGGCGGAGCCAAAATAGACCGGGAACAGCCGCCGGCGGGCAATCAAGTCCCGCATCCGCCCATCGCTGACCCGTCCCTGCTCCAGGAACTCCTCAAGGGCCGCCTCGCTTAAGAGGGCCGTCTCCTCCAGGCGCGCGGGGTCAGCGCCGGCGGAGCAATCCACAAAGCCCTTCCCCAACCGCTTGCCCAACTGCTCCAGGAGGGCTTGGCGGCCGGCCTGGGGCGCATCCATCTTGTTGACGAAAACGAAGACAGGCAGCTTGTACCGCTCCAGAAGTCGCCAAAGGGTCTGTTCCTGGCCGCGGACCCCGTCGGGGGCCGAGACCACCAGGATGGCGTAGTCCAGGACTCCTAGGGTGCGCTCCATTTCGGCGGAGAAATCAGCGTGCCCGGGGGTGTCCAGCAGGGTCATGGCCAAGTCGCCATGCTCCAGAAGGGCTTGCTTGGCAAAGATCGTGATCCCACGCTCTTTTTCCATGCCGTCGGTGTCCAGGAAGGCATCGCCGTGATCCACCCGCCCCAGCTTGCGTATACGCCCGGTCTGGTAGAGCATGGCTTCAGCCAGGGTGGTTTTGCCGGCATCCACATGAGCCAGGATGCCTAAGACGATGCGGCGCGGGCGGTCCATCTCCTGGTTCATAGCCCAGCGAAGATCTCACCCGGCCTGTGGATGGCCCCAAGCCGGTCCAGGGGCCAATAGGTCCAGTTGGCGATCGCTTCGACCCGCCCCAAGGGCACCTGACCTCCGTTCGCGTCGCTCATATGGAAGCGGGAGTCGGCGGAGTTGGACCGGTTGTCGCCCATGACGAAAATGCAACCGGGGCGCACCTTGACCGAAAACGGGATTTGCGAGGGCACCGCCCCCGGCATGATGTAGGAAGACTCGTTCAAAGGCTTGCCGTTCACCACGACCGAGCCCGACCCATCGGCGGACACGTGGTCGCCGGCCACGCCGATGACCCGCTTAATCAGGTAGTCGTCGCCCGGGCCGGTGTTGAGCCAGCGGTCCGGGTCGTGGAAAATCACGATGTCGCCCCGTTGGACCCCGCGCAAGCGCGGCTGGAGCTTAGAGGCGACGACCCTGTCGCCTACGTTCAGCGTGGGCTCCATCGACTCGGAAGGAATCACGTAGGCTCCAAAGACAAACATCCTCAGCAGGACGACCGCCAGCACGCAGGCGAGGAGCCAAGCAGCATCAGTCAGCAACCTCCTGCGCAAGGAAGGCTTGCCTGGGTTCGTACGCTGATTGGATTGCTCCTGACCCTCCGCAGGGAGCCGCTCAGGCTTCGCATGATCCCTATCCACGCTCCACCCCTTCCTCCCGCCGCAGGCGCCGCCCCGCCAGCTACTTAAAGACAACCTCAGTGTAATGACCCCCATCTACCGTCTTCCACGGTCCCACAGGGCTCTCCCTCCGCCCTGCTTGCAGGTCTCGAGCGTGCACCTAGCGCGGACGAAGTTCTCCGTCCCCAGCGCGGACAACCTGGTAGGTCAAATCGTGGATGGCGCGGCCAGCCACCAGCCCCTTGCGCTCGAAATTGGTCAGGATCCGCCCAGGGAAGCGCGTCGATTCAAGGAAGTCCGCGTGCGGCAGAGCCGCGGCCCGCTCGGCGGTACCTTTGCCCACGTGCTCGATGGCCAGGCTGACCCGCTCGTCGCCCAGGTTCCTCCAAGCCGGGTCAGCGTCCATGACCTCATGCACGTGCAGGGCGTAGTCGTCGATGTCGGTGGCGATCCTCCACAGGCCACCGGGCGTCAGAGCCCGGGCCAGGTCAGCGGCCAAGGCGGGTTGAATCAGGCGACGTTTGTGGTGCTTCATCTTAGGCCAGGGATCAGGGAAGAACGTCCACGCCTCGTCCAGGGCCCCCGGGCCAGCCGCGGAGATGAACTCGGTGGCGTTGGTCCTCGCCAGGCGCAGGTTGCTCAGGCCCTGCTTGCCCGCCAGGAGCATCGTATGGGCCAGACCAGGCTCGTAGACTTCCAGGGCCAAGTAGTCGCGCTCAGGGTGGTCGGCCGCCGCCGCAACGACATTCTCCCCCTGGCCGCTGCCGATCTCCAGCGTCAGCGGGGCGCGACGGCCAAAGGCGGTTTCCAGGAAGCCACGGTCCACCGTCAGCCCCGGGTCCACACCCAAGCCCGCTGGGGCCTGGTCCAGTTTCAGGAGGTAGGCGGCGGAGTGCTCACTCCAGGCGCGGGCCAGGCGGGCGTCAAGTTTGCCTGAGCGCCGCATGAATGAGACGATGGTTCTGCGTCCGCGGTCGGCCCCGGCCCGGGTGCGCGCGGCGTTCTCTAGAGTGCTCATCACTACCATATATAGCCGAAGGAAGGTATAAGAGGGCCGCCGCCAGCCGGCTCCTCCGGCAAAAGCATCATGCTATACTTTATTTAGAACAAATACAAACAAAAACGTGCAAAAGCGAACATCCTCTGTCAGGGTGCCCTTTTGCAGGAAGGTGGTAAAAATGTCGGTCCTCGTCACTGGCGGCTGCGGTTACATCGGAGCGCATGTGGTCCACGCCCTTCACCAAGCCGGACAGGATGTCGTGGTCGTCGACGACCTGAGCTACGGCAAGGCCTCGCGCATCGAGGGCGCCCGCCTGTACGGAGCGGACATCGCCGCGCCCGGCGCCGACGAGCGCCTGGCCGAAATCATCCGCGACGACAACGTGGACTCAATCATCCACTTCGCCGCCCGCAAGCAGGTGGGCGAATCGGTCGCCAAGCCCCTGTGGTACTACCAGCAGAACGTGAACGGCATGCTCAACGTCCTGAAGGCCATGTCCACCACCGACGCCAAGAAGCTGGTCTTCTCCTCCTCCGCCTCCACCTACGGCGAGCCTCCGGTCTCGGTCGTGCCCGAGGACGTGCAGCCGATGGTGCCGATTAACCCTTATGGGCAGACCAAGCTCTTCGGCGAGTGGATGGCCCGGGCCTGCGAGCAGCCATTCGGCATCCGCTTCTGCGCGCTGCGCTACTTCAATGTGGCCGGTTGCGGCCCCGTCGAGCTGGAGGACCCGGCCATCCTGAACCTGATCCCCATGCTCTTCGACCGCCTGAAGCAGGGCAAGGCGCCAGCCATCTTCGGCGACGACTACCCCACGCCTGACGGGACCTGCATCCGCGATTACATCCACATCACCGACCTGGCGGACGCCCACCTGGCGGCGCTCGCCTACCTGGACCGGGACCAGCGCAGGTACGACGCCTTCAACGTCGGCACCGGCAAAGGCACCTCGGTGCGACAAATCGTGGACGAGGTCAAGAAAGTCACCGGACTGCCCTTCAAGGAGGCCATCGAGCCACGGCGACCCGGCGACCCGGCCCAGCTCATCGGCTCGCCCAAGCGAATCAACGAGGAGATGGGTTGGCACGCCCGGTTCGACGTGGAAGACATCGTCGAGTCCGCCTGGAAGGCATGGCAGGCCAACCCCGACCACCACATCGATACGGACGCTTGGAAGCAGACCAACTGATTTCCTGACCCTGCCCCTCCACTAGCCCCGGTGCGCGAGCCGCCTCGCCACCGGGGTTTTACCGACCCAGGCCTAATCTGAAAGTATGAGCAACGATTGGCGCAACCAGCCGCAAACCCCCTACAGCCAAGACCCCTACCCGGCCCAGTACGGCCAGCCCCAGAACCCGCAAGGCGGCCAGGGGGCCATGCCTACCGATCCCGCCAACCCCTACCTGGTCCCCACCCAGCCTCCCTATGGCCAGGCGTACAGCTCCATGTCACCGGCGACGCGGACGAGCGGCGTAGCGATCGCAGGCTTCATTCTTTCCTTCATCCTGCCCCTGGCCGGATTAATCGTCTCGATCATCGCCTACAGCGAGAGCAAGCGCAAACCCGACCAGAAGAGCGGCATGGCGATCGCCGGCGTCATCATCTCAGCCGTTGGCCTGGTCTTGCGGTTCATCGTCCTGCTTTTCGTCTTCATGACGGTCCAATCCCTATCCGAATTCAGCCACGGCGGCTACCATTCCGACAGCATCACGGCCATGGCCTGCGCCGTTCGCGCCAAAGGCGTCCTCTGACCTCAAGGCCCGGCAAGGCTGGCCCGCCAAGGCAGCGGGCAGCGCCACGAGCGCGACGCGCCGTAGGCTTGCATAAGCGGACAGTTCATGTAAACTAATCACTTGGCTGTTAAAGCAGCCACGGCTCCGTAGCTCAGTTGGTTAGAGCGCCGCCCTGTCACGGCGGAGGTCACCGGTTCAAGTCCGGCCGGAGTCGCTGGGTTTTCAGCCTTTTCCCGCTGATCCCAAAAATTCGGAAAACATGGCTCTGTAGCTCAGTTGGTAGAGCGAGCGACTGAAAATCGCTAGGTCAACGGTTCGATCCCGCTCGGAGCCACCAGCAAGAACCCCTCCCCCGCAACCATGCAGGAGAGGGGTTCTGCGCATTCGCGGGCCCCTCAGCGATCACACCCGCTTGAGCACCCAGTCCACGATGTAGGGGGCGGTACGCTCTATCTGGTCGATCGCGAGCTCGAAATCCTGGGGGCCACCGTACCAGGGGTCCACCAGGTCCAGGTCGGACTCATGCCCTGGCCGAGGCTGAGGCAAGTCCGGGTCGAAGGAGCGGTAGAGGTGGACGGCCGGGCGCTTATCAGGGGGCAGGATGCGCAACAAGGCGCGCATGTGGTCGGCGGTCATCGGCAGCAGAAGGTCCGAACGCTCGGCCTCCTCCCGGCTGATCCGGTGGGCGAAATGGTCATCCGGCAGGTCATAGCCACGTTCCTTGAGCACCTTCTGGGCCCTGCGGTCGATTGGATTGCCGAACTCCTCGTCGCTGACTCCTGAGGACTCCACACGCACCCGATCGGGATCCGCCCCTCGGTCTTGGAAAAACTTGCGAAGGATAATCTCCGCCATCGGCGAACGGCAAATATTGCCGGTGCACACCGTCATCACCACATAGGGCATACGGTCCCCTTGCATCCTTATGAGGCCTCCTTCATCTGACCTTTTCATAGGTGACGTACCGGAAACGCTTGACGCCCCGGTCGCGCGGATCTACGGCTTGCTGCCAGGACCCCCGCTGACCGACCCTCCAGAAACGGTGGCCCGCCAGTTCGTCCATGTCCGGCGCGAACGTATCCGCGTCCACCTGCGCGTCCAGCTCCGTCACATAAGCGCGGTCAGCCAGGGAAAGCGCCTCTTGGAAAATGCGGGCACCGCCGATGACCCATATCTCCGAACGGTCGATCCCATCTGCGGGTATGGCCTCCTGGCGGGCCATTTCCACCGCGTCCTGCAAGCTCATCATGACCGTTGCGCCGGGCGCCCTGAAGTCAGGGTTGCCGGAGATGACGACGTTGTCCCTGCCAGGCAGCGGCTTGGACCCCATGGACTGCCAGGTGAGCCGCCCCATCAGCACAGGGTGGGATATCGTCAGTTCCTTGAAGCGCTTCATGTCCTCGCTCAGCCGCCAAGGCATCCCCCCTTGGTAGCCAATGGCTCCCCGCTTGCCATCGTTGGCACGGGCTTGGGCCCAAATCAGGTTAATCGAACAAGGGTCGGAGAGATTGTCCTCCTCAAACTCCTTGCTTTTATCCCCCAGCAGCCCGGCATGACCGGGCTCGGGTTCGTGATAGCCGCTTTTGCTGCTACTGTCATGCTCCATAGTGTCGCCATGCTCCTCTATCAGGGATTTGCAACAATATACTACTGACTAGCTCAGACCGCCACCGGCGCTTTGATGGTGGGGTGGTGCCGGTAGTCCAGAATCTTGAAATCCTCGTACTGGTAGTCGAAAATCGACTCGGCCTTGCGCATCTCAAGACGCGGGTAAGGGTAGGGTTCGCGGGAGAGTTGCTCCAGCACCTGATCGATATGGTTGTCGTACACGTGGCAGTCGCCGCCCGTCCAAACGAATTCGCCAGGTTCCAAGCCCGCCTGCTGGGCCATCATCTCAGTCAGCAGGGAGTAAGAGGCGATGTTGAACGGCACGCCCAGGAACATGTCGCAGGAGCGCTGGTAGAGCTGGCATGAGAGCTTGCCGTCGGCCACGTAGAACTGGAAGAGCGCGTGGCAGGGAGGCAGGGCCATCTGGTCGATTTCAGCCGGGTTCCAGGCGGTAACGATAATGCGCCGGGAGTCGGGATTGCGCTTGATCAGGTCCAAAGCCTTGGAGATCTGGTCGATCGTACGGCTGGGGTCCTCTGGGGTGGGGGCGGGCCAGGAACGCCATTGAACGCCGTATACAGGCCCTAACTCGCCGGTTTCGGAATCGGCCCACTCATCCCAGATATGCACGCCGCGCTCCTGCAGCCAGCGGACGTTGGAGGAACCCTTAAGGAACCAGAGCAGCTCGTAAGCCAGCCCCTTAAAGAAGACGGTCTTTGTGGTCAGCAGGGGGAAGCTCGAGGACAGGTCGAAGCGCATCTGCTGGCCGAACAGGGAAATCGTGCCGGTACCGGTGCGGTCGGACTTCAAATGGCCCTCGCGCAGGATTTTACGGACCAAATCCTCATAAGGAGTAGGGATGTCGGTCTCGGGACGTTGTGGAATGCGGGTGCGAATCTCTGCGAGCTGCTGCTGAGTCAAAGCCATGCGACCAAGTTTAGCAAGTCCCAATCCGCCTGCATAGGCCCCCAGGCTCGAAGCGGATGACCCGGCGCTTGTGAAGGCCTGCGGCGGCTGAGCTTCCTCCCCCGGCTCAATCGGGCGCATCCGCACGGATTCAGACCCATCCGCGCGGCGTTTGGGGGTAGATTGGATATGTACACACACGAGCATTGAGAGGTAGCTATGGCGAAAAGACTATGGGTTGAGCGTGGCGCCGATGGCGTCTGGGAAGGCCATTCGGACGATGGCGCCATGATTAGGTTCGGCCGGGGAGAAGGCCTGTTCACCCCCGGTGATCTCGTACAACTCGCTCTGGCCGGCTGCGCGGGCATGTCCAGCCAGTTCGCAGTCGAGCGAGCCTTGGGCGAGGGCAAGGGGGCCAAGGTCGTGGTCAACGCCCGCTACAGCGACGATGACGACGCCTTCCTGAGCTTCGATGAGCAGGTGAACCTGGACGGCTCCGACGCCCACCTGAGCGATGAGGACGCCGACAAGCTGGTCGAGAGGGTCACGCGCCACATTGACAAGTCCTGTACGGTCAAGCACACCTACGAGCGCGAAACTCCGGTGCGGATGAGCGTCAACGTGCGCCGCTGAGCACACCGACGGAGCCGGGCTTACCCTCGGCACTCGGACGCGAGAGGGGCCGTCCGCCACCAGTTTGAACAGGTGGCGGACGGCCCCTCGCCGTTGTCGCCTCAGTCGGGCGACTAGTCCTGATCGTCGTGCAGCGGGTCGATGGCGGACTCGATGTCCTCCACCCCCTTGGCCTTAGCGACCGAGACCTCCTTCACCCCGTTGATGTCCTCCAGGGTCGGGGTCTCACCCTCCTCAGCGCTGAAGGTAGCCGTCTCAAGCTCGGACTCGCTGGCCTCCACGTATTTACGGGGCACCACATAGACCGGGGAGACCGCATGCTGGAGGAGGCCCTGACTGGTCGAGCCAAGCAGAAGGCCAGTGAAGCCGCCACGGCCGCGGGACCCGACGACGACCACGTCGTGATCCCTGCTGGCTTGGGTCAGGGCCTCAACCGCTGAGCCCGGCACGACCTTCTTGTCGATCTTCAGGCCCGGATACGTCTGCTGGAGGGGCTGGATACGGTCATCCAAGTCCTCCAGGTAGGAGTCCATCACACTCTTCTCCTCGGCCGAACCCGTGCCGGTCAGGCCGGAGATGTTCGGCACTGCGGAAATCACGTCAAGAGTGGCGTCCCAGTTAGCGGCGAACTCCGCCGCGATCTGAAGGGCTTTGAGACCCCACTTGGACTCGTCAGAGCCGACGGCCACTTTCCTGATCTGGTTGTTCAAGTGCATGAGATTGCCGTCGTCATCGGTGTAGGGCACCACTACGATCGGGCAGTAAGCGTACGCGGGCAGGGAGGAGGATGTGGTGCCCAACAGGCGCTCGGCCAAGCCCCCCTTGCCACGGTTGCCGATGACAATCAGGTTGTAGTTGCGGCTCAGCTCCACGAACACCGAGGAGGGGTCACCGGTCACAATCAGCGTGACGGCCTCGACGCCCTGCTCATCCGCTATGGCCTTGGCCTTCGATAGAATCTCCTGCGCGTCCGAATGGGCGGCCGCGTCATCGCCCATCGTCGTGTAGGTAGCGTCGAAGGACACGGCTGCGTACGAGGGCAGCGAATACGCGCACACGATTTGCAGGGTCAGCCCGGCGTGCTTGGCGTAGTTAGCCGCCCACCAGGTGGCCTTGTAGCTGGCGTCCGACCCATCCACACCAACCAGAATCGCCTTGTCGTTGATCATAACGACCTCCTCATGACTCACGGGGCCAGGCCAATGGACCTCGCCTCTATCTTGCCTTAAGAATATCGCACCAGGAGCAGCCGATAATCCGGTTCATCCTCGTGGCGTTTCGTCCATCTTCGTCCAGACATAGAGGAAGGCCCCCTCGGGAGCCTTCCTCAAGATCCGAATGCCTCTACCTTGAGCCGGCAGAAGTCGCTATAGCACTCGATAAAAATCCCAACCGCCTGGATTGTAAATGGCTTGTATTTTAACGGACTGTCCCGGCTGGGGAGCGTGAATCATGCTGCCACCGCTGATATAGATGGCGACATGACTGCCATCTTTAGCAACCATCAAATCACCGGTTGAAGGATTAGACACTTGTTGACCCACGCGCTGCGCATTAGCTATGCGCGGCAGATTGATGCCGAAGTGGGCGTAAACGTAACGCGTGAAGCCCGAACAGTCGAAGCCTTCATCTGGAGTATTACCGCCGCTCTTATAGGGTATCCCCAGAAAAGTCGTGGCATAATCCAAAACCGCCTGACCACTGGCCGAAGCCGGAGCATCCTTCGAGGGCAAAGCGCTCCTGCTGGCCGAACGGCTGACCGACAAAGATCGCTGCTGAGAAGCCGCTGCCTCCTGCTGGGCCTTTTTAGCGTTGGCCTCGGCCTGCGCCTTGACCTCAGCATCTTTTTCCGCCTGGGACTTAGTCTGCGGCACATTCAGGCTTTCAATGCCTCCCCAGTTGCTGTTGGTATCCACCGAAGTAGAAGTGGACTCAGCAAGAAGATTCTTGCGAGGCTGGTCAGCGGACCTGAAAGAACGGGAGGAAGTCACGGTTGCCGCAGAAGACTGCGTGTCCGCGAAGGCGACGGCCGAGAAGCCCGCCAGCAGCGTAGAGCAGGCCAGCACTGATGCGGCCGCTGTAGTCCATGTTTTCCGTTGAATGTTCATTATCTCCTCACTCTACCACAAGGCGAAGAAGGCAGCGGCGACGGTGCCGGAACCCGTGGAATCAGTAATGGACGAACTGGAAGTCGTGGACGTTTTTATACGTATGGGAGTAGGTCTTACCGCCCAACGAGACGCCGCACTCAGAGGTGGTGATCGACCCGTCGGGGTTGATGCTCTCCACGATGCCCACATGGCCGTAAGTAGGGTCAGTGCCCTCCTGACCTGCGTTGAAGACAATCACATCGCCCACATTGCGCGGGGTGTTATCCACCCAGTAGCCCAGAGCTCGGGCGGAGGCGGCCCACTGGCAGCCATTGCCCATATGGGAGCCGACCGGCAGGCCCAACTGGTGGCGGCGCACGTAAGCCCACCAGGTGCATTGGCTGAATTCGTAAACGTTGCCCGCGTCGCCGGTGGAATGGTTAGGGTTGAAGTTGGCGGGCAGGACCGCCTGATTCTGGTCCATCAGCTTGGCCACGACCGGGTTGTCGGCCAGGGACTTGAACATGCTGGACACGTCCAGACTGGAATCAGCCAACTCCCACGTGCCATGATTGCTGGTCTGCTGATCCTGGCCTTCAGGCACGCGGACCTGCGAACGGGAGACGGAAGAACCACCATCCACACGCGCTGAAGTGAACGAGGATGTCGTCACTTGCGAAGTGGTGGGGTCGGCGGCCAGGGGCGCCTTCAGTGGACTCTTAGGGGCCACAACAGCGACCGCGCCAGCGGCGACGCCTACGAGCGCCGCCATCGTGGAACCGGTCATCACATGGTTCTTCCGGGCCGCCGCCTTGGCGGCCAACCGCCGGGAGCGACGTGTCATGGGCGCCACTTCATTCAACCGCTGGGCAAGGGCTTCTTCCACAGCGGTTTCCTGGCGCATCTTCTTGGACTGGGCGGCGAATACCTGGGAGACGTTCACGATCCCGCTGCCGCGCTTGGCCTGGGAGGAAACCGACGAAGCGCGCTGTCGATTGATATGCGCACCTCGGACGATTTTCGCCTTGTCCGCAGCGAACCTCATATACGATCACTCCTGTATTGTTTACATTCCTAATACCGCAACGTCACACAACCATCACTTACTGCACTTTACAACAGTATGCCCGCGACCACCTAACCGTCCGATATTGTCCATACCGCCCCGCTCACTCGTCCTGACGCTCATGGCGGCCCTTGGACCTCCCCGGCTTTTCGGGCCCCAGCGCTATTCGGCCCACGCACGCCCATCCCCGAACCTGGCAAGCTGAGCACGGCGTGTCCTCTCGCTAAGAGCGAGGTGGTACGAATGCTTCGTGAAGAAGCCGCTCATCGAGGAGTGGAGGCCATCAGGAAAGAGCCGTGGTCGTCGGCCGGGGAACCGTCGAGGGTGCTCCCGCCAGGCTCGGGCCGCACGATATCGACGGGGCCATCGTCGGAGCGGATGAAGAGGGATTGGCCGTGGTTCAAGGTCAAATCCTGGTTCTGGCCGCGCACGCGCACACTGCCTTCGACGCACACCAGCACGCGAGGGCCGGCCTGGGGCAGCAGGAGGCGGCGGGGACCGAAGCGCTGGACCAGGTCCCCGTAACGGTCGACGATCCTGCTCATCAGCGGCCAGGTGGCCGAACCAGGCTCCATGTACCCGTAGACCAGCATGTATTCGCTGATGTGGGGGCGGTAGGTGACCATGTTGTGCATGGCCAGGGTCGCGATCATCGAGCTTGATGGGTCAATCGGGCTGGCGGGCTGGCAGTCCAGGCTGTGCAGGAGGTTGGCCAGGTCCTTGTGCTTGGGGGTCATGCCTGCGCGCAGCACATTGTCCGAATTGGTCATGATTTCCGCCGCCGCGCCGTGGATGTATGCGTGGGGGGTGCCTGCTGGGATGTAAACCGATTCACCCTCATCCAGGCAGACCGCATTCATCATCAGCAAGGCCAGGACGGAAGGATCTCCGGGGAAGGCTTGCGCGGCCTGAAGGGCGTTGACTATGGCATCATGCGCCTTGCGCGAGTGAATCCGCCTGTCGGCGTCCAGCAGGGCCGGGGTCAATTCGCCCGCATCACCCGCCTGCGCGCTGACCGCCGTATAGAAGGCGCGGAAGACCCGGCGCCGGGAGTCCGGCCACGCCAGCGAGGAGACGGGCATCATCGCATCCGCTTGGGCGAAACCTGCCGGCGTGGTTCCCCGGCGGAACCTGTGGGTCACTAGCGCGTCCACCATCCGCTGGGCGACAGGATGGTCCACCACTCTCAAAATCTGCAGCTGCGTGGAGATCGGCGCGAACCCGACCGATGCCGTAAAAGGCTCCAAGGCCACAACCATCTCGTTCTTGGCCAGAGTGTCCTTAAAGGAGCGCTCCGGGGCCGACAGAGGAACGCCGGCCGCGTTCTCCCGGTTGAATCCGGCCCTCGCCTCGAAGTCCAACGGATGAACCTGCAAGGACAAGGGGATGCGGGCCGAAATGACCTTAAATAAGTAGGGCAGAACTGGGCCGAAATCCTCGGAATCCTCCTGCCCGACCATGCCCTGGGGATCGCGCTGGATGGCTTGGGTCAAGGGCAGGCCGCCCCCGTCAGGCAACCTGAGCGTGGACGGGGACTGGGGGTGCCCCGAGAACCACATCTCCGCCAAGGTGTCCGCCAGCACGCCGTCCCCGTCCATCGCCCGCCCTAGCGGCAGGCCGAACATGTCCTGCAAGCGGGTATGCGAGCCCCAGGCGTACCGCTTCTGCACAGGCTCTATAGGGTACACGTACGCTCCCTTCCGCTTCAGGCACTCGCGCCGCCGGTGCTGCCGGACGGCCAGGCTCCATAGTATGTCAGCGCTTCGTCAGAATCCGCATCTCCTTTGTCAAAGGCCGTAATAAAGTAATCCCTATGAAACTCGCACCGATTTTCGACCCGGACGCCCGTCGGCCTTCGCCCAAGCCCGTCCAGGTGGATTTGCGGCGCATCTTCTTGGGTGGCACGACGGCATGGTTGCTGTCTTTAGGGGTATGCGCCATCATGCTCTGGTGCGGGGTTGACGCGATGAAACCACTGATTGTCTGCGCCTCGGGTGTGGGCGTGGGAGTCTTGCTGCTGATTTGGGAGCACTTCAACCGCTGGGACTACCGGCGCCTGGCCCAGTAACCCCCTTTCCTCACTCCGGGTGCTTGGATACCCCCTCTCATGGACCCCGGCAGATTCCTTTATTCCTTTAACCTTTTAGCCCTGATTACATTCCTGAACTGACACCCGCTGGTCCGCCATCCGTCCGCCCGAAGCCCTCCACTGGGACCGCACTTGGGTCAGAGGCGGAAGCAGGAGCGGGCGCCGGAGCCAGGGGCAGCGCCAGCGTGAAAGTCGAACCCTGGCCCGGAGCGCTCCAGAGCTTGACCGAACCGTGGTGGGTCAAAGCCACATGCTTGACGATGGACAGACCCAGGCCGATGCCCACCTGGCTGGCCTCGGTCTGCTCATCGCCCCGGTAGAAGCGCTCGAATACATGGGCCTGGTCCTCCTTGCGGATGCCCGCGCCACGGTCAATCACTTGGACCAGGCCGAAGGAGCCGTCCGCCGAAGGCTTGGCCTCCAGGCTGACCTTGGAACCAGCCGGCGAGTATCGGATGGCGTTCTCCACCAGCTTGGAGACGGCTACGCGCACTTGTTCGGGGTCGCCGAGCACCGGCAAAGGCCCGCTCGACCGGCAGACCAAGTTCACGCCGGCTTCCTCGGCTTGCGGCCGCGCCGCGTCCAAAGCCTTGCTCGCCTGCTCGCCCAGGTCCATGCGCTCGGTCTTGCTGGCTGAAGTCTCCTCCTGAGCGCGGATTAAGAGAATGAGGTCGCCAAGCGTGTGCTCCAAGTAGCGGGAGTAATCCTTGACCAGCTTGGCTTGGCTGGAGACCGCCGCCATGCGCTCCTCCAGCCGCTCGCCCTCCCGCCAGGGGCCCTTGGCCAAGGCCGTCAAGCTTTCGGCAAGAGCGCCCAGGGAGCTGATTGGCCGTGAAAGCTGCCGAGAGACATGTTCGATGAAGGCCTGTCGGGTCTGTTCGAAACGCTTGGCCTCACTCACGTCATCAATCAAGACCAGGACCAGGCCCAGGCTGATCGGACCGACCGCTACCTTGAGCCAGTTGGGGCGCGATACCTCGCTCAGAGCCCCATCATCGTGGTCCCCACCCTGATCAGCGCCTTCCTGCGTCTCACTCAAACCCGGCAAATCCGCGAAAGCCTCCGGCGTGGCGGTGGTCAACGAGAAGCGGGAGACCTTGTCGCTCTGCCAGGCCTGGCGGACCGCCTCTTCTACCCGCTCGTCGACGATGCGGTCCTGACTGACGATGCCCAAGCGGTAGGCGTCCGGGCTGGAGCGGACCACCTGCCCGTCCCTGCCCACCAGTACGGCGAGCGAGCCCACCAGGGAGAGGATGGCCTGGCTGGAAGCTTCCAGGTCCTCACTGGCCTCCTGCCTCCCCTCGCGCGCGGCGGGGTTCGTTAGAGCGCTCAGGCGATCGGCTAGGAAACCCATGCCTCCTCCTCACCGGGCCAGCGTTGGCCCTGGGCCGACCTGGGCATCCGTTGACGCCAGGCCGTAGACTGTTGTCATGCTTCATTATGGCAGGTCTACAGGAGGGCGAACGGCATGCGAGTGATTTTTAACGAGGAGATGCGTCAGGTAGCTGACGACATGGACCGGATAGCGGGCGCCGTCAGTCAGGCCATCAAGACCTCCGGCAAGGCTTTGCTGGAGCCGAACCTGGACGCGGCCCAGGAGGTGATCGACGGCGACCAGGCCATCGACCAGCTGGAAGGCTCGATCATCGACCAGTGCGTTCGGCTCCTGGCCAAGCAGAACCCGGTGGCCACCGACCTGCGCGTCATCGTCTCCACGCTGCGCCTGGCTGCGACCTTCGAGCGGATGGGCGACCTCTCCCGCCACATAGCCGAGGCCGTGCGCCGAGCCTATCCCGACCCCCCGCTGCCGCCCGAGGCTCATGATCTATTCGGCCGCATGCAGGATTTCCTGAACCAGATGTCAGACCGGCTGGTGGCCATGCTCTCCGATCGTGACACCAAGGTGGCCGAGCAGATCATCATCGATGACGATCAACTCGACCAGCTCCACCAGCAGACCTTCGATCTGGCCCTGTCCGACGAGTGGACCGGCTCCAAACAGCAGATGATCGACCTGGTCTTGCTGGCCCGCTTCATGGAGCGCATCGGCGACCACGGCGTGTCCGCCGCCCGCCGCGTCGTCTACATCGTCTCCGGTTTCGACCCCACCAAGGACCCCAAGGACCTGGAAGACATCGACTGACAGCCGGCACGGACCAATACGAGCAGGCCCCCGCATCCAAGATGAACGCGGGGGCCTGCTCCTGTTAAGGCTTACCGCAAGCGCTTGCGGCCTAAGCTCACTTCTGGCCCTGAGCGGCGACGGCTGCGGCGCCAGCGGCGGCGGCCTCCGGGTCCAGGTACTCGCCGCGCGGCTTAATCGGCTTGAAGTTCTCGTCCAGCTCGTAGAGCAGGGGGATGGCGGTGGGGATGTTCACCTTGGCGATCTCCTCCTCGCTCAGGCCGTCCAGCATCTTGACGATGGCGCGAAGGGAGTTGCCATGGGCGGCGATCATCACTGTCTTGCCGGTCTTGAGCTCAGGGACGATGTCGGACTCCCAGTAGGGGGTCACGCGCTTGACCACATTGGACAGGGCCTCGCAGCGCGGCACGGGCACTCCCGCGTACTGGGGGTCGTGGGCCTGCGAGTACTTGTCGTCCGGGTCGATCTCGGGCGGCGGGGTGGCGTAAGAGCGGCGCCAGAGCATGAACTTCTCGTCGCCGTACTCCTCGCGGATCTCAGTCTTGTTCTTGCCCTGCAGGGCACCGTAGTGGCGCTCGTTGAGCCTCCAGTCACGCTTGACCGGAATCCAGAGACGGTCGGCCACATCCAGGGAGATGTTCGCCGTGTTGATGGCGCGACGCAGGAGGGAGGTGAAGACGATGTCAGGCAGGACGCCCTTATCCTTCAGGAGCTGGCCACCCTTGCGGGCCTCCTGCTCGCCCTGCTCGGTCAGCGGGACGTCCACCCAGCCGGTGAACTGATTGGTGTTGTTCCATGCGCTCTGGCCATGCCGGAGCAATACTAGTTTGTATGTCATGCTTCACAGTTTAATCGCCCTGCCAGACCATGAAGACCAGCTTTATGCGCGCGCTAACAGTCCGGTTTCAGACCAGTTGCAGGAGCAGTCCGAGCGTCCAGCACAAGGCGGAAATCAGCGTGCCCTGACCAGACAGGACAAAGGCCTTAGGCTGGTTCCTGCGGGCGAAGAACGCGCAAACGAAACCGAAGCAGACGGCAATCGGAATCACGACCAGCCAGGCGGGCAGCTCCACGGATCCGAACCTCCAGACCGCGCCGGCGAACTCCACGATAGCCAATGCCAAGCTGAGCAGGTAGACCGCGTAAATAGAGACTCTGGCAGCCTTATCTCCCACAATCGTGGCGTAGGTATGCTTACCGGAGCGCTTGTCGGACTCGATATCGCGATAGTTATTGAACATCAGCAGCCCCACCGCGTTCAAACCCGCAGCGGACGCGCCCAGCCAGCCGGCGGTGCTGAGGGCGCCGACCATGAAGTACTCGGTGCCCAAGGTGGCCACCAGGCCGAAGAAGATGAACACGAAGACCTCGCCCAGACCGTAGTACCCGTAGGGATGCTTGCCGCCGGTGTAGAACCAGCCTGCAGCGAAGCAGACCAGGCCGGCCAGCAGCATCCACCAGTGGCCGGTGATTACAACGGCCGCTAAACCAAGCAAAGCAGTGATGACCACCGCAATCATCATGGCGGTGAAGACCTTGCGTGGGGCCACACCGGAGGCCACCAGCCGACGGGGCTTGCCGGAAACCTCCTCATCGGCGCTGCGGTTGGCATCAGTGCCGCGAATCCCGTCCGAATAATCGTTGGCGAAATTGGCGGCAATCTGCATGAACAAGGCCAGGAAAACCAAAAGGATGAAGACCGTCAACAGCTGGCCACCGCTCACTGCGCTGATTCGTGCCGCCCGGGCAGTTTCAGCCGGATCGGCAGGCACGGGGCAAGTGCCCGCGCAAGCCGCCGCGGACCGGGAGCGCAGGAGCAGGGCGGCCGCCGCGCCCACGCAGACCGGAGCCACCGAAGCGGGCAAGGTCTTGGGACGTAGCCCGTTAATCCACAATTTGACGTTCATACCATCTCCTCTGCCAGGCGAATTATGCATGGGACGAACCCGGCCAGGCTTCGCCTGAATCGGCGGGGCTCAGCCCCGAATCCGGTTGATCTCAGACCAGCGGCTTGACCAAGGGGAAGGTGATGGTCTCACGGATGGTGGCGCCGGTCAAGGCAATCAGCAGACGGTCAATGCCCATGCCCATGCCACCGGTCGGGGGCATGCCCACGCCCAGGGCCTCCAGGAAGTCCTCGTCGATGTCGGTGGCTTCTTCGTCTCCAGCGGCCGCGTCCTTGGCCTGCTGGATGAAGCGCTCGCGCTGCACGACCGGATCGTTGAGCTCGGAGTAGCCAGTGGCCAGCTCGAAACCTCGCACGTACAGGTCCCACTTCTCCACCATGCCGGGCTTGGAGCGATGGGCCTTGACCAGGGGCGAGGTCTCTACGGGGAAGTCGCGCACGAATGTGGGCTCGTAGAGCTTGTCCTCGTAGAAGTGCTCCCAGAGATGTTCGACCAGCTTGCCGTGGTTCTCGACCTCGTCGCGCTCAACGCCAAGCTTGTCAGCGATGGCGCCCAAGTGCTCCACGGAGGTCTCAGGAGTGATCTCCTCGCCCAAGGCCTCGGACAGGGAGCCGTACATGGTCATCGTCTTCCATTCGCCGCCGAAGTCGTACTCCTCGCCACCCAGCAGGGTGACCTTGGTGGAGCCGAAGGCGTCGAGGGCGGCCTGCTGCACCAGCTGCTTGGTCAGGTCACCAATCGTATCGTAGGTGCCATAGGCCTGGTAGGCCTCCAGCATGGTGAACTCGGGAGCGTGCGTGCCATCCACGCCCTCGTTGCGGAAGTCGCGGTTGATCTCGAAGACCCGCTCGATGCCGCCCACCAAGCAGCGTTTCAAAAAGAGCTCGGGGGCGATGCGCAGAAAGAGGTCGATGTCGAAGGCGTTCATGTGCGTAGTGAACGGGCGGGCCGCCGCTCCCCCGTGCACGGTCTGCAGCATGGGCGTCTCGACTTCCAGGAAGTCCTGGGATTCGAAGGTGCGGCGCAGGGAGGAGACCACCTTGGAGCGCCTGCGGACCATATCACGTGTGGCTTCGTCGGCGATCATGGCCAGGTAGGGCTTGCGGGTGCGCTGCTCGTCCGACAATTCCTTGTGGAGCGCAGGCAGGGGTTGTAAGGCCTTGGCCGCGATGGCCCACTCCGTGGCGAAGACCGAGAGCTCGCCGGTCTTGGAAGCGATCACCCGACCACGGACATAGAGCTGATCACCTAAATCCACCAGTTGCTTGAAGGACTTGAGCGAGTCCGCGCCAACCTCCTTCTTGGAGATCATGCCCTGGATGGTGGTGCCGTCGCCGGCGGACAGCTGCACGAAGCATAGGCCGCCGCCATTGCGCAGGAAGAGCACACGGCCGGCGATGCCGACCACATCCTCAGTCTCCTGCCCCGGCTCCAACTTGCCCTCATACTCGGCTCGCACATGCTCGATGCGGTCAGTCACATCCAAGTGAACCGGGTATGGAGCGATGCCCTGCTTAAGCATGAGCGCCCGTTTAGCCACGCGCATCTGCACCTGCTCGGGGTGGGCCCGGGGGCCGAACTCGCGGTTGGACGGATCCACCGCTTCTTCCAGCTCAAGACCCTGGTCCACCTTGGCGGCGATGGCCTTGTCCTGGTCCAGCAGCATCTGCGCCCGCTCCACGGTGGAGATGCCGGTTCCATTTTCCGACGCTTCTTCGCTCTGGGCACCATGTTCTATAAAGTCAGTCATAAGTCCCCAGTGTACGCAAACGCCAGTACTTCACTGGCCTCCCAGCGGTGGCCGCGCCTCGCCGCGCCAGCCGCCCCGCCGCGCGAGTCTTGGCATTTGAGCACCGGTGCGTGTACTATATAGAACGTTGTCGCGGGGTATAGCGCAGCTTGGTAGCGCGCTTCGTTCGGGACGAAGAGGCCGGGGGTTCAAATCCCCCTACCCCGACAATCATTCCGGCCCTCTAAGGGCCGGAATTCCAACCTTTCTAGAATCTCACGTAGTCAGCGAAACACGTTCTGAGCGCATTTTGGCGCACCTTGCAGCAGCAACTCGTTCATCGACTCCTCCACCACGTCCAAGTCCTCGTCGAACGCATCCGCCTACACATCCAACGTCATCGCCGTGCAGGGCATGGCGCCAGCCCCAGAACAGCTCCTACACCGATTCGGTTCTCGCTTGCGATCCCTGAACATGAGTGACCCTTAACGAGGGCCGCCCTCCCCGACCTCCCCAGCCGCATATCATTGCCCCGCTTGAGCGGATAGGAGCTCAATAGCGGGGGTGCGTAAGGCCCGGACCGAGGCGAGCAAGAAAATGAGGGACCCCAGGGCAGAGACGGCAAGGGTCATCCGGAACCAGAGGGACCAGGAGATGGAGAGGACCGCGGTGCCCAGGATGGCCCGAATGTCGAAGTAGGCGCAGGCCGTGGCGGGGATGACAATCAGGAAGGCGGCGAGCATGGCGGTCAGCATGATGATGGAGCCTTCCAGCAGGGCCATGAACCGCAGCTGCCGGGGTTCGGCACCGGAGATGTCGAGCAGGGCCTGGTCAAAGCCGCGCTCCCGGGAGACCATGCAGAAACCAGCCAGGGCACCGCCCAGGGCCACGACGGCCTCTGGGCCGATGGCGCCGATAACGCCAGGCATACCGGTGCTGGTGGTGCCGGGAGGTGTGGAGTATCCGGCCACCCTCAAGAGCGAGGCCGAGAAAATCTGTATTGGAGTGCCCATCCCCATAATCAAACCGACGCAGACCATGAGCGGGGCCAGCACCGAGCTGGAACGCTCGATGCGGGAGACGGTCTGCCGCCGAGCCAGGGCCCAGGGCGCGGCAGGGAAAGGCACAAGTGAGGTCCAGAGCCTGACCAGGCCGCCGTAGAGGAGGGGGGCCAGGAAGGCGAAGGCGATCATGAGCAGCAAGAGCCCGCCTATGGCCGAGTAGTACATCGTGCCCATATCCTCGTAGAAGGTTTTCATGGCAGCCTTCCCGCCAGAGAGGTCGACCCGATGCACGCTCCTGGCAGGCAGGATGAACACATAGACCGCGCCCAAGAATGAGGCCAGTGCAAGGAGGATGCGGATACCGCCGGGTCGCTTGGAAGTGACGGGTTGGGAGCGGTAAGCCTCGACCGGATCCACACGGGATGCCGAGCGAACGGTCAGGGTGGTGCCGATGAGCGCCGTGGCCAAGCCAATCGCTACGCCCAGGAACCAGGATCGAGCATCAGCATGGTAGGTGTAGGAGTCCGCCATCGTGCTGTAAGTCCTGAGGAGGTATTTGAAAAACGCGGGAGCCACCAGCGGAGCCACAGCGGCCGACAGGATTGAGGCGGTCAAACCCAGGACCAGGACCAGCAGCTCCATCAGGGCGGTCAGCTGGATTGGGGTGGCGCCCTGCATGGCCAGCAGGGCCAGCTGTTTGCGCTGCTGATTGATTGCGGCCGAGACCACCCACAAGGTGATGAAGACTCCGACGATGATGGTGATGGGCAGTTGGTCGGTGTCCATCATGCGCGTCATCTGATAGGCATCCTCGGCCAGGCCGCCCTGGGCATTGGCCTGGGTGTACCGGGAGGAGCCAGCGATCAGCGTCATGCCGCTCATCACGGTCTGCACCACGCTCAAGTAGAGGAAGACTCCAATCCACACGCCCGGCGCAGCACGCAAGCTTGTCAGTATCGCTTTCACCTTGCACCTCCGGTTATGCGCCCATCCACCAGGGTGACCACCCGATCGCAGCTGGAGGCCACCTCCTCGGAGTGGGTAACCACGACGACAGCCCTGGCCGGGTCCGCCGCCACCCGGTGCAGCTCATCAATCACCACCCGACCGGTGGCCTGATCCAAAGCGCCCGTAGGCTCGTCAGCAAAGACCACATCAGGCTTGGAGACCAACACCCGAGCCAGGGCCACTCGCTGCTGCTCGCCGCCCGAGAGGGAGCCTATGTCCGAGCGCCGCCGGTCGGCCATGCCAAAACGCTCCAGCATGGCGGCGATCTCGCCCTTGGGAGCCCGCCGCCCTCGCAGCAGGAAGGGCAAGGCTATGTTCTCCTCCACATTCAACGTGGGCACCAGATTGTAGGACTGGAAAACGAAACCCAGGTGGGCGCGGCGGAATCGCGCCATCTTCGCCCTCCCCATCCGGTCGATCCGCTCCCCCAGCACCGTCACCTGGCCGCCCGATATGGATTCCAAGCCAGCCAGGGAGTAAAGGAGCGTGGACTTGCCTGAGCCCGAGGGCCCGACGATGCCTGTCATCCGCCCCCAGTCGGCCTGAAAATCCACGCCGTGAAGGATGCGGATGGTCTCATCCTTGCGCAAGCTCACATCCTTGATCAATCCCCGGGCTTCGATAGGTGGGAAACCGCGCATTTGAGCTACCTGTGATTGCATGTCCGAACCCTCTTCCCGCACCCGTTGCGCATCCTCTGGGCACGACTGAAAACGCATGCCCAATAACTCCATGGAAACATCCACAAGGGTGTTCCCAGGGCGTTTTCAGGGTGCATTCAGGGTGTATTCGAGGAAAAATCAGGGGTTCACCTGACCCTGCGACCGCAGCGCCTTGATGATACCTGATCCGCAAGAGCAGGCGGAGGCGCGCTTGATGCGCATAACCTCATCCGCACTGATTCGTCGCCACCGACCACACCAGCACGGCCCGGGAACAACTCATTCCCGGTGAAGCCATCCGCTCACTTGGCCCCCGCCCCATCAAGGGAACCGAGCTCCTTGAGCCGGGAGCGCACCTTGTGGAGCTTGGCATAAACCTGATTACGCTGAGTCGGGTCTTTGGCGCGGGCGTGATCCTTGGACAATTTGACCTCCTCGGCCACCAGCTCAGTAATCAAATCACGCCGGGCTATCCGGGCGTCCAAATCAGCGCCTTCCGGCTCGCCCAAAATCACTTGCGCGCTCAGCCCTTCCCACGCCTTGTCCATATTCGCCCCAGACAAGGTCAGCTTGACCTGACCGGATGGCTTCCATGGACTCGCAAAGACGCGGAAAGCCGGTTCATGACCTGGCTTAGTGGGCATGGGACGGCGCACCGCCAAAGCGCATTCATCGCCCTGACCGCCCTCTTCCCGGCTTTGGCGAACGCAGGCGAAAACGATACGGGAAGAGCGCATACCAGCTATGCGATCCACAATCTCCAGGGGCGTCTGCTCGCAGGTCAAGTCCAGGCCCATCACCAATATCTCCTGAACATGCTCCCCTGGCGCCAAACCCGCGTCGGCGGGCCGCAGCAGGGCCAGCATCGTCACGGAGCGCAGGTCGTTGGTGAACCGCTGCTTAAGCCTGGCGGAGGTCGGTCGCTTGGCGTAGAACATCTGCTTGGGCAGCTCCCCCTTCCCCTCCGGCACGGCAGTCGCGGGCGGCAGCCCGAGTGTGAGCGCGGACACGGAACCACAGGCTTGTGCTGTCATATTCGGCCTTTCTTGAAAACCGGCTGGTTTGGCCCCATCCCACTGACCCTTCCCTTCAGGAATGTAGTCCTATCCTACTGCCTGCAGGCTTGGATCGCCGTCCGCCTGGCGCCGTCGGATTGACTTTGACGCTTCCCGATTCCGGCATGATTCGCTCCGATTCTTCGCATGCGAGCGGTATAACCCACCCCCCGAATCCGATTGTCGGACAGAGGCTGCATACAGAGAAAAGGGAAAATGTGAGCGCTAACGAAACGTTTGGTTTCATGTCATCCCTCCGGTACGATGGGAATTGCAGTTCGCCCGGAACGGCGTAGTTGCGACCGTTGAAGGGCGGTAGGCGCGGACTCAGCCACCAACAGCGGGCCGGTCCGCTAAGCGCGGCGCAAAGAGCGGCGCGCGGACGTGAAACGCAAAGGAGCAGACATGCCTCAGAAGATTAAGGCTTCGATCGCCTACGGCATCGGCAAGGGATTCGCCCAGCCGGAGGAGATCATCATCGACGACCCCAAGGGCGCCGAGGTCCTGGTAGACGTGCAAGCTTCCGGCCTGTGCCATTCCGACCTGCACCTGGTGGAGGACGACGACCAGTTCTTCCCCTTCCCCGCAGTCATCGGCCATGAGGTGGCGGGCATCGTCGAGGCCGTCGGCCCCGAGGTCTCCGGCATCAAGGTGGGCGACCACGTGGTGGCTTCCCTGGAGCAGGTGTGCGGGCACTGCGCCAACTGCCTGAAGGGGCAGCCCCAGTCTTGCATGCAGCAGCAGGAGTGCGTACGCGCCGAGGGTGACACCCCCCGCCTGTCCTTCCCCGACGGCCGGCCCATCACCCAGGCCTTCGGCACCGGCGGTTTCGCCGAGAAGGCACTGATCCACGAGAATCAGCTGGCCGTTGTCAACAATGAGGTGCCGTGGGACCAGGCCGCCTGCATCGGCTGCGCCACAATCACCGGCGCCGGCGCCGTGATCAACACCGCCCACGTACGCCCCGGCGACACGGTCGCCGTCATCGGCACCGGCGGCATCGGCCTGAACATCATCTCCGGCGCCCGCATCTGCGGAGCTAAGAAGATCATCGCCATCGACCTGCTGGACAACAAGCTGGAGTTCGCCAAGAAGTTCGGCGCCACCGACGTGATCAACTCCAAGAACGAGGATCCGGTCGCCAAGGTGCGCGAGCTCACCGACGGCGGCGTGGACCAGGCCTTCGAGGCCATCGGCCTGAGGTCGACCATGAAGCAGGCTTGGGACATGCTGGGCGTGGGCGGCACCGCCTACCCAATCGGCCTGACCAAGCCGGACGCGACCGTCGAGCTGGAGATCAACCCGGCCGACCTGCTGGTGCACCAGCGCGGCTTCAAGGGCGTGTGGATGGGTTCGACCAACATCAAGCACGACATCCCCATGTACGCGGACCTGGCTGTTGATGGCCGCCTGAACATGAAGGACATCGTGACCCAGCACATCAACCTGAGCCAGATCGACGAGGCCTACAAGCAGCTCGTCGCCGGCGAGGTCATCCGCTCGGTCATCACTGAGTTCTAAGCGGCTCATGTTTAAACGGCATTAAAGGCCCACCTGACTGAAACAGTGCAATACTACTGTTTCAGTCAGGTGGGCGCTCATGTACAGCATGCACAGCAATCGCCAAAGGAGTGCGATCCAAGCGGCCCAACTCGATACAATCGCCAGCCCTCCGAAATTGCCGGCCGCAAGCCCTCCATCCCCTGCTCTCGGTATCCCTGCTGCTCTCGGTGTCTGCGGATACGCCTGTAGGCGGCCGCTTCGACGCCCTGCTCACCAACTGGCACCCGAATGACGATATCGGTCTGATTAAATGGCCGTTCGGTTGGAACCTTAACCAGGGGTTTTGCTTGATTAACTAACGTCTGCGAAACTCGCGGATGAATGTTAGACTATTAAGAGGAGCAGGGGTTTTACCATGCCTGGCGTTTTGGGAACCGTACGGGGTTGGCATAACCCCTAGTTGTTGTTTTGATTTTTCGGTCCAAGCGCTTGAAGGCACACTAAGGGCCCAATTGGAGGGGTTATGCGCTGCTACCGTTCTTTGAGTGCCATCGTGGCTCTCATATCTCTGATTGTCCTGGGGGGGGGGGGCAGTTTAGCACGACCCGCCCCAGCGCATGCAGACTCCGTATCCGACGCGCAAGGTTTCTCCCTCTCGCCAATCAAAGGCCCAGCGGAAGGTGGCAACGACGTCGCTATTACACCGCCGTTCTCGACGTCAGTTAAGTTTAGAGACATTTATGTCGGCAGCATCCATACCGTAGCGGTGGACTCCAATGGAGACGTTTGGGCATGGGGCGCTGGAAATCTAGGACAATTGGGCAACGGTTCAACGAACGCTTCCAATAACCTGCCTGTTCGCGTTAGAGTTCCCAATGGAGTGAAGTTCACATCCATTAGCGTCGGACTGTGGCATAACTTGGCGATCGGCACAGATGGACACACATATGCTTGGGGTTACAACGTTTATGGACAATTAGGAAATGATTCTTTCGACAACGCTTTGGAACCCCAAAAAGTGAAAACTCCCGGCAACGTAAAATTTGTTAGCGTAAGCGCAGGTGGAACATCCTCTTTAGCCATCGGGGACGATGGGAATGCCTATGCGTGGGGTTTTAATAATAGCGGGCAGCTCGGGGATGGCACGATTACAAACCGCAATACACCTACCCCTGTCAATACTTCTGCGAAATTCGCTTCTATCAGCATGGGCGGTCGACACGCTTTAGCAATCGGAACCGACGGCAAAATGTACGCCTGGGGCGATAACTCCTATGGAGAACTAGGAAACGGGACTCCCGGGACTAGCCAACGCACCCCAATCGCTATCGAAAACGCGCCGAAGTTTAATACCGTTAAAGCTGGCGGCACCGACAGATGGGGCGGTAGTTCATACGATTTTTCCCTTGGCATAGGTAAAGACGGCACAACTTACGCATGGGGGTATAACGGCGCAGGCCAATTGGGCATAGGTTCCACAGACGATAAGTCAGTACCTACGCCGGTGAACCCTCCTTTAAAGTTCTCAGCAATGAGTCCTGGCGCGTATCATGCTCTAGCTCTCACCAATGATGGCGATGCTTACGGGTGGGGCCAAAATAGTAGTATCATACCAACGTTTGAAAGTGCTGGAAACATCGGAGATGGGTCACGTGTGGATCGGCATAGCCCAGTTGCCGTTCAGAAGCCAGATAATGTTTCGCCGGATTTCAAGTTCGTTAGCATAAGCGCTGGTTGGTCTTCGTCTGCGGCAATAGGAAACGATGGGAACGCTTACGCATGGGGGACAAACACATCTGGGCAATTGGGAGATGGGACAAACACCCTGCGACTTCAACCTGTTCGCGTAGCCAAACCTAAAATCGCAGTCACTAGCGTCAGCTTCGATGGCATTAACGCGGGGACGATTACCCACGATCCGGCTACGGATTTATTCCATGTCAATGCGCCTCAGCACACGTCCCCCGGGAAGATACAGGTGCGGGTGGAATGGACAGTGAACGGACAGGCTCAGACGGCGGCTGTGCTGGATTATGAGTATATGGCTTCGTATTCGGTGAGCTTTGACATGGCTGGGGCACCGGTCACGCCGCCAGCGCAGCAGCATGTGATGGATGGGCAGAAAGCTTCTTGGCCCACGGATGATCTCAAGTGGGACGGACACTGGTTTGGGGGCTGGGAACTCAATGGGAATGCCTACGACTTTACCCAGCCGGTAACCAACAACATTACGCTCAAGGCCCGGTGGGATTCGTATACGTTCACTATTTCACCAGTCAAGGGGCCCAGCACAGGCGGCGCACACGTTACCGTGACGCCCCCGGCTTTCGACGCAACGCTGACGCAGGTGAGCGCAGGCTGGTACCACTCGCTGGGCTTGGGGCGCGACGGGAAGGTCTACGCCTGGGGGCGCAACGATGCCGGACAGCTGGGCGACGGCACGACCAGCAACCGTACTTCGCCGGTCGCAGTGCATATGCCAGGCGGCATGAAGTTCACACAGGTCGTGGCCGGGCCGAACGACTCCTTCGCCCTGGCCGCCAATGGCTTCCTCTACGCCTGGGGTTGGAACAGCAAAGGGCAGCTGGGCAACGGGAATACGGTGGACCAGTCCACGCCCGTGATAGTACCGGTGCCCGAAGGGTCTACCAAGTACACGAAAATCATTCCCGGCCGCGAGCACACCTTCGCTGTGACCGACACTGGGGTCCTTTATGCTTGGGGCGGTAACGACCAAGGGCAGCTGGGCATAGGCACGGTTTACAACTCGCCGACACCCGTCAAGGTCGAGTTGCCGTCTGGTGTCACAGGTTTTACGCAGATTAGCGCAGGAAACGCGCACACGGTGGCCATCAGCTCTACAGGACAGGCCTACAGCTGGGGTTCGAACGGTTACGGCCAGCTGGGTTCGACAGCCGTTACAGTCGGCGGGCGGTCCTTGTTGCCGGTCGCGGTCACTGCGCCCAGCGGGGTGTCAGGCTTCAAACAGGTGGTGGCCAGCAACGACTGGAGCCTGGGCATCAGCTCAAGCGGCCGCATCTACACCTGGGGCTGCAACAGCGCCAACCAGCTGGGTAACGGCAACGGCGCCAACCAGAGCGCGCCAGTAGCGCCTACGCTGCCAACCGGCCTCAGCTTCGACCAAGTGAACGTAGTAGGGGACAGCGCGGTGGCGCTCGCCAACTCCGGCGCGGCCTGGGCCTGGGGCGACAACCAATACGGACAGCTCGGCAACGGCAATCAAAGCAACCAGTCCAGACCGGTGTCAATCAACCCACCCAGCGGTGTTACCTATGCCAAAGTGACGGTCGGCAAGCAGCACAGCCTGGCCATAGACACCACTGGCAAGGCCTGGGCCTGGGGCGACAACCAGTACGGGCAGCTCGGCAACAGCGCTGGCGGGTCGGCCGGGAACCTAAGCCTGACCGCAGTGGTGATGACACAGCCAAAGCTGGTCATCACCAAAGTGCAGTTTGACGGCACTGCCGGCACAGCGCTGACCGCCAACTCTAACGGCACCTGGGGCGTCGATACGCCCGCCCACGTTGAAGGTCCCGTGACCGTGACCATCTCCTGGAGCCTGGCGAGTGCGCCGCAAACCGACTACAAAATCAACTCCTACACCTATTTCACTGCGTTCACGCTACCCAAGGCCGGAACGGCGCCCCTGCAGCTACTGACCGGGAAAACGCTGCTTCTGGTGAGCGCGCTGGCGGCTGGCTGCTGCGGAGGGTATCAGAATGCTCGACGGAAGCAATCGCGCCGCAAACCGGAGCACAGCAGCAAAAACGGGGTCGCTCGCATCGGCTGAGCGAAGGCTCGTGCGGAGACGACGACACCCGCTGATGCCTACCGATTCCACCCGGGCCAGCACATTCGACCACCTTGCTCTCGGCGGGCTTGCGCTTCGAGCGGCTTGAAGGTCTAGCCTGAGGCCAGCGCGCACAGGTAGCGCGGAAAGGTAGGCTCTGATGAGCATTGAGAACAAGGTAGTCCTGATTACCGGCGCATCCTCGGGAATTGGCGAGGCGAGCGCCCGCCTGCTGGCCTCACGGGGGGCAAAGGTAGTGCTCGGGGCTCGGCGGGATGACAGGCTCCGGCAGATAGCGGAAGGCATCGAGGAAGACGGCGGCCAGGCTGCCTGGCGGAAGTTGGATGTGACCGACCCACAGCAGAATAAGGATTTCGTGGCCTTCGCCAAGGAGCGTTACGGCCAGGTGGACGTGATGTTCCTGAACGCCGGTCTCATGCCCTCCTCCCCTCTCTCTGCCCTCAAGACGGACGAGTGGGACCGGATGGTGGACGTGAACCTCAAGGGGGTGCTCCACGGCATCGCCGCGGCCCTGCCGGAGTTCACGGCGCAAAAATCGGGGCAGTTCATCACTACTTCATCTGTGGCAGGGCTGAAGGCGTACCCCAACGGCGCTGTCTACGGAGCCACCAAGTGGGCTGTCCGCGAACTGATGGAAGTCCTGCGCATGGAATCGGCCATGGAGGGCACCCACATCCGCACGGCCACCATCTACCCGGCGGCCATCCAGACCGAGCTGCTCAACACCATTACCGATAAGGGCGCCAAAGAAGCCATGAACCAGACCTATGACTCCTACCAGATCACGCCCGACCGCGTGGCCTCCGTAGTGGCCTTCGCCATCGATCAGCCCGAGGACACCAACGTCTCGGAATTCACGATTGGCCCCACCATCCAGCCCTGGTGAAGGCGGACGGCGAAAGTAAACCGGAACGTTAACCACGAGCCCGGGAGCCGGCGCGATACCGTCAGGTTGCATCGCACCGGCTCGATTTTTCATACCCCGACAGGCGCTGGTGGAACAGCGGTCATTGGCGCCGTTGCGTTTCCCGCCCCAACATCAGCAATAAGCCATGCCCTCCCTGCAGGGGTGACCTACTTAACCCAGAGCTCGGAATCGAGGGGCCACTCGTTGGGGACGCAACCGTGCAGGCCCATAGACTGCTCCAGCATGAGAGGGGCGGGCTGGCCAGGGCCGGCGCAGGCCTGCTCGTTGTCAATGTGGCCCAGGCGATGGCCTACCTCGTGATTGATGACCATGATCCGGTAGCGGGCCATGTCACCGCCCGAGCCCAGCCAGTAGTCGGTACCGCCGTTCCAACGGTCCTTGTTGATGATGACCTGATTGCCCACCCGGCAGCTGTACAGCGAAGAGCAGCCCAAAGCGAACGTGCGCATGTATTGGGCCTCAGACAGGATCAAGGTCATGTCGCAGGAACCCTGGGAGCCTTGCACGAAGGTAGTCCCAGCCCTCGGCCAGCCTCGAGGATCGTTCAGGCTAAGGAAAATGGTCCTCTCAAAAGCGGCCGTATCGCCGACCTGCCCTTTACCGGCCACGCAGTAAGTAAGCCGACGCGGGGGTTTGCCGGACGCCGCGGCCGTTGCTTCCGCCACGGAAAGTACCGACGCCCGATTCGGCTCACCTAGTGGGGCGGCGGGACTGGCGGTAGGCTTGCCGCCAGGCTTGGGCTGTACACGCACGGGTCGGGCGCTGACACTGGCCGAGGGACTTGGACCCGGATGGGAGAACCGGCGGGCTGAGACGCCCAGGGCCACAATAATGCAGAGGACGAGCAGCGCGCAGAGGGTGGTCAAGACCCAGCGGCGTATTCGGAAAATGCGCTCCCGCTGAGAGTCGGAAACCTTGACGGCACTACCTGGGCGCAGGACTTCCAGAAGCGACCGGCAACCAGTGAGGAAGGTGCGGAGCCAGTTCGCCGGGCGGTTACCGTGCCCCGCTCCACCTCGGCGATTCGCCCCTCCTGATCGTGCTCCCATCCCATGCCCCTCTCCAACTCGACTGCTTCAATGCGTCCGAGCGCACAACATCATTATCTTGTCGAGTCCTGACACATCACAGCCCCGAACCACCCTCGCAACCGCCCATCAGCCCGCCAAGCGCCCATGCCGCGACGAACAGGCCCCAGCGTACACTACGGAAGCAGCCGCCGAGCGCGATACGGCGGGAGCCGCACGCACACCAACCACATGGATACGGAAGAGCACTCGTATGAAGAAAAGCCTGATAGCGCTGGCCGCCGGAGCCTTCGCCCTGGGAGCCGCCGAATTCGTGATGATGGGCATCCTGCCGCAGACCGCGCAAGCCATGAATGTCTCAATCCCCCAAGCAGGGCGGTTCATCTCAGCTTATGCGATTGGGGTGTGCGTGGGCGCGCTGATGCTGGTCTTCGGCCGCAAAACCCCGCCCAAGCGCCTAATCATCCTCTTTCTGGCACTGATTGTGATTGGCAACGGCTGCTCGGCCTTGTCCACGAGCGCGATCGCACTGACCATGTCTCGATTCATCGCCGGGTTGCCCCACGGCGCCTTCTTCGGGACCGCCGCCTACATCGCCAAGTCGACCGCCCGCCCCGACAAGCAAGCCCAGGCCGTAGCGGTCACCATCACCGGCCAGACCCTGGCGAACATGTTGGGCGTGCCCGGGGGCACCCTGCTGGCCGAATACCTGTCTTGGCGCGCGGCGTTCGCTTTCCTGGCGGTCTGGGGCGCAGCGACCATCCTGCTGTCCTTGCGTTGGCTCCCCAACCTGCCCCCTGTGCCGGATTCGGGCCTACGCGGCCAGTTCCACTTCCTGAAGCGCCGGGGTCCTTGGGTCATCCTGCTAGCCGTGTTCACTGGCAATGCCGGCCTGTTCTGCTGGTGGAGCTACGTCTCCCCCTGGCTGACCCAGGCTGGTGGATGGTCGTCCAGCGCCCTCTCCGCTCTGATGGTACTGGCAGGCTTCGGCATGGTAGTCGGCGGCCTGGCGGGAGGCGCCCTCTGCGACCGCTGGCGGCACGCCGGTACCGCCGCCCTGGGGCAGACCATCTCCTTCCTGGGCCTGGTCGCCATCTTCCTGATTCCAGGGTCCAAATTGGGCTCAGCGATCCTTACCTTCTGGGTGGCGTTCGGCCTCTTCTTCGTCTCCACCCCCCAGCAAATCCTCATGGTCGATGCCGGTCAGGGCGGTGGCGAGCTTATTGGCGGCGCCACCATCCAGGTGGCCTTCAACCTGGGCAACGCTGTTGGCTCGATGCTGGGAGGCGCAGCGCTCTCCGCCACCGGCATGGACTACCGCTTCCCGGCCCTGACCGGTGCGCCCCTGGCCCTGGCCGCAGCCCTCTTACTGCTCTTCTACTCCCACCGCCTGGAGACCAAGACCGATGCGGTCGATAGGCTGCAGGTGGTCAAGGTTTGAGCGTAGTCTTGGCGCATGGAAGACTTGGACGATGACGGCAAGAACAGTGGGCCTTTGAAGGGTTCGCCTACATATATGCGCCAGAACGGGTCCTTTGACAGCGGGCGGTTCATACAGGGCTTGGATGCGATTTTCGACTCGGATAGGTCCAATGACGACGCGGAATGCTACCTCCTGCAGGCACTTGCGGACGCCGAGCAAGCTGACGACCAGGCCGGACAGCTCACAGTGCTCAACGAGGTGATCGGCTACTACCGGTCACGGGGACGGCACGAGGACGGCCTACCCATGATTGAGCGATCGCTCGATTTAGCTCGCCACATGGGCCTGGAAGGCACCGAAGCCTGGACCACTACGCTAATCAACGCAGCCACCGGAATGCGCGCCGCCAGCCGCTATGAGCGAGCCGAAAAGCTCTACAAGCAGGCCCTGGCTTCAGCCGAGAGGACGCTGAAACCGGACGACCGGCGCCTGGCCGCACTGCACAACAACCTCTCCATGCTCTACAGTGACACAGGGCGCGGCGACCAGGGCGTGCAAGAACTTCAGAAAGCCCTATCCATCGTGACCGCCTCCTCCACCGACCCGGATGCGGACCTGGACGTGGCGTCCACCCACACCAACCTGGCCCTGGCCCTGCTGGACCTGCCAGCCGACGACGACCAGGGCGAGCGCGAACAGGTCCTCGCTCAAGCGATGGCACACGCCTCCAAGGCGCTCGACATCTACCGGGTCGGCCACTTGGAAGCCAACCCGCACTTCGCCTCAGCGCTGGCGGGCTATGGGCAGGCCTGCTTCGCGAGCGGCCAATACGGGCGGGCTGCGGGCGCTTACCAGCAGGCCCTGGGCATCATCGCCCGCGACTATGGCGAGGCCAGCGACTCCTACCGCATCACCCAGGAGAACTTGAGTCAAGCCCTCCAAGCCGCCAAGCAGGCTGGGCAGGAAATCCAAGGGCCAGACAAGGAAGCCGGGGCCGACGGCGAGGGTTCAGACCCCGGTACGGGCGCGGACGCTAGCACGAACAAGCACAGCGAGCGCCCGCCCATGAGCGGCTTGAAACTGGCGCGCGCTTACTGGGAGCAGTGCGGCAAGCCGATGATCGAAGCCAAATACCCCCAGTATGCAGGCCGAATCGCTGCTGGATTAGTGGGGCATGGCTCCGAATGCTACGGCTTCGACGATGCGATTTCTCGGGATCACGACTTTGGCCCCGGCTTTTGCCTGTGGTTGACCGCCGAGGACTACGCGGCGATCGGTGAACAGCTCCAAGCCGATTACGAAGCCCTCCCCCAGGAGTTCATGGGCTACGGCCCGCGCGAGCGCAGCGTGCGCGCCCGGGGCGAGGCCAAGCGGGTGGGCGTCTTCGAGATAGGCGACTTCTTCGAGTCAATCACTGGTTACCGGCAGGCCCCGGACGAAGATAAGCCGCACGAATGGCTTTTGCTGGACGAAGCCACGCTAGCGGCCGCCACCAACGGCGAGATCTTCTCTGACCCTTTGGGCGCCTTACTGAGCACCCGGCAAGGTTTTCAATCCATGCCGGACGACGTGCGATTCGCCCTGATCTCGCGCCGTTTGGGGATGATCAGCCAGGCCGGCCAATACAACCTGCAACGCAGTCTGGAGCGCGGGGATGGCGCAGCCGCTTGGCTGGCGGTCGACGAGTTCGCGAAAGCCGTGGCTTCTCTGGTCTTTCTGATCAACAATCCACTGACCGTAGGCTACCTGCCCTACTACAAATGGACGTTCGCCGCACTCCGCCAGCTGAGTGGCCGGGTGGCGACCCGTCTGAGCCCGGTGGCGGGGGAACTGGAATCCATCCTGCGCTTGTCCTCGGCCGCCTGCTTCGGCGGCGCGGGCTTCGGCGAAGGGGGTAAGGGGGCGGCCCCAGCCGCCGAGCGCCTGACCGGGCAGGTTGAAACCGTCTGCCAGCAAATTCTCCAAGAGCTCCGAGCCGAGGGGCTGACCAACTCGAGCGAGGGCTTCTTGGAGTGGCAACGGCCTTATATCGAGGCGCATATCAGCAGCCAAGACCCCGTCCTCCACAGCATTTGAATCATGACGGGGGCAAGTATCAGCCGAAATCGAGGGGATTAGATGAGCGAACGAGCATACAGCGAGCTGAGCGACGACGACCTGCGCGAGCGAATCGTCAAGCACGAGTGGGACCAATTCCAGCAGGTGGATAATGAGGGCGGCCGGGCCAACTGCCAGGGCAACTGGCCCACGTTCCACCAGATGCGCCTCAGTCAGTTCTCGGTCTGGCCGCGCGAGCTGCTGGAGAGCTACGCGGACGACCTTGACCGGGCGGACGCGGAGGCCCGTAACCTGCTGACCGAAAAGTACGGCCGGATGATGGAGTCCACCGCGCCCGAGGACTACCGGCGCGACATCGCCCCCTACCTGCCCAAGTTGGGCTTGGAACGTCAAGAGCGCCAGGAGCGAGTCATCCGTCAGCAAGTGGCCTGGGCCAAGGACTTCCGCGACCGCTACCCCACGCTGGGCCAGGAGATGCGGAGGCTGCGAACAGCCGATGACACCGCCCAGGACACGTCATTCGAGACCTATCTGCGCGGCGAACTGTCCACCTACTCGCTGAAGACCTTGGGATTGTACGAGAAGATGGTCCTATTCACAGCCAGCCAGCGACGCAATCTGACCGAAGAGACCTTGTTGGCGACGGTCAAGATGGCCGGCTACCCGGACCTGGACCAGGCTGAGGCCGCGCAACGCAAGGCCACGCCCACCGCCTGACGCGGGAGAGGACCGCGGAAAAAGGCAGGGCCACCCCTTGTGCCACAGTTAGTTCGTGCGAATTCTCAAACGGCTGGTGACACCGCTGATCGCCTTCGTCCTACTGCTGGGCCTTCTGGCTGGGGCCGGAGCCCTGATGACCCCTGCATGGCAGGTGGAACCCTATCAGGGGCGCGTGCGCCCACAGACGTCGGACACCTCAATCGCATCCTCGATGGGCCCTACAGCACCCGAAGGAAGCTATCGGACACGCGAGAGCGACATCAAGGTGCAGCTCGCGCCGGCGGTCACCATTCACGCGATTGTGCGCGAACCGGTGGGCGCCCCGGCCGGTCGCCCAGCCTGCCTGTTCATCCACGGAGCCGGCACCGGTTCGGCCGGTAAGGTATACGGGGACCTGGCCTCAGCCATGGCTTCAGCCGGTATCACCACCCTGGTGCCGGACAAGCGACTGGACACTTACACCGACTTCCACCGCAACTATGCGGCCATGGCTGATGACTACGGGCGCTCCCTGAAAGTCCTGCGCTCCTGGCCCGGCGTCGACCCCGCCAAAACCGGGCTCTACGCCGAGTCCGAGGGCACCTGGGTCTCCTCGATCATGACCGCGCGCGACCCCTCGCTGACCTTCACGATCCTGACTTCTCCCCCGGTCTACCCGGGCCGCGACCAGATGGCCATGGCCGTCAGCTCCTACCTGGACATCATCGGCGCCCCGGCGGGGGTCCGGGCGGACATCCCGAAGCTACTAGGCATGAATTTCGCCCCTCTGGGGCTGCAATACGCGGATTTCGACGCCCTGCCATACTGGAGCAAGCTGACCCAGCCCACCCTCATCAACTTCGGCGTGAACGACGCCTCCATGCCGGTCGAGCAGGGCGCCAGGCAGATTCTCGACCAAGCGCGCCAGGCCGGCAATCGCAACGTGACGGTCCGCTACTACCCAGCCAACCACCAGATGCGCGTAGGCAGCCGCCTGGCCAAGGCCAGTCTGCCCCTGGAATCCCATTACACGCGCAATTTGGAGGATTGGATCAATGCGGTGGCCCAGGGCACCAAGGCCGATGGCTGGACCACCCCGCAATTAGCAGGCGCCCAACCGCAACAGACTTACGCCGCCCCTCAACACACCAGCCCCGGCCTGGTCACGTCAATCGGTGCGTTGGCCGTCCTCCTGGCCACCGGCCCCGTCCTGCTGCTGGCCGCGCTAGTGGGTTCATTGACCCTGGCCCTAGCGAGCGCGATCCGCCGCCGTAAATCGCAGCAGACCTCGCCTCCCCGTTTCGGCCGAGGCGTGGCCGCCCTCCTGTGGGCTCAGGCGATCGCATCCCTCCTGCTGCTGGCCGCCGTTCTGGGCTATATCGCGATCATCGGCGCGCACGCGCTGAGATTGGAAGCGCTTACGACGACGCAGGTAAGGTTGTGGACCGGATTGAAAGCGCTAGCCCTCGTCACGACCGCCTTGTCCGCGCTCCTGCCAGCCCGGGCCATCAAGGCCTGGATGACCCGGCGCGCGCCCGCAGGCAGCCGGGCCGAAGCGATTCAAGCCGGCGCTTTCCACGCCCGGCCTCAAGCGACAAGCGCCGCGAAGGGCCGACCCGCCCTAGCCCGGGGTTGGGGACACTGGATAGTCCTAACCCTGGCCTGGTTGGGCGCATTGGCCTGCCTGCTGGTCCTGGCTTTCTGGGGCGCATACACCTTCTGAGGGCTGCGGCCGGAGGCTCCCCGCTACCACGGGCCATTTCTGCCCGAATCGGCCCCAGCCCTAGTCTTCGCCCGGAGAGCCAGGGGCCGCGCCTTGGCCGGACCGCCTCCCTTTAGTCCAAGAGACCAGCCCCCAAACCAGGCCTGCCAGGAGGAAGAAACCGCCCAACACCGCGCACATCATCATCAAGACCGTTTCCGCAGT
Source organism: Bifidobacterium actinocoloniiforme DSM 22766 (assembly GCF_001263395.1). Lineage (NCBI taxonomy): Bacteria > Bacillati > Actinomycetota > Actinomycetes > Bifidobacteriales > Bifidobacteriaceae > Bifidobacterium > Bifidobacterium actinocoloniiforme. The sequence goes on from NZ_CP011786.1 coordinate 1,090,307, forward strand.
GAAATGCAGCCCCACCATGCCGTACCAGGAGAAGCAAGCCCCCGAAACCAGGCAGAAGACACCCACGACCGCCAACAGTAAGCCGAAGATGATGGTCGCCGCATTCGGTCCAGTGGGCATGACCCATTGGACCGGCTGCTGGGGCTGCGCATAAGCGTACGGAGGCGTGGACACGTAGGTCGGCGGCTCCCCTGTCGGCCCTTGCCTCCAGGATGCCTGGTCCGAGCCCCCGCGAGGACTGTCGGGCCCGACACCCCCGGCGCTGAAGCCCTGAGATGCCGCTGACTGGGCGGAACCGCCTGCGCCTGGACCAGCGCCCTCAGTATCTGAGCCGGTTCCGTTCCGTCTGGGCGAGGCGGCCTTAAAGTCAGTGCCGTCAGAGGCGATGGCGCCATCGGCCGGCCCGTCTTCGCCGCCCGACTCGCCTCCGCCGCTCATCGCGCCGCCGTTCGTTCGGGTCGTGCGCGTCTCCTGGTTCAATTCCTCGCTCAAGCCCGGCACTTCGACCGGACTTTGGGTAGTCTGAGCGCTTGCCTGGGCCGCTTCCACCTGTTCGGTCGCTTCCTGATCCCCTGGCCCGCCAATCACGCCCTCGACCTCGGTTTCATCACTCGTCATCTTCATCATCCTCACTGTTTTGGTCGCGGTGGACGCGATCATGCATAAAGGGCTGGTCGTTACCGTCCTGAGGCAAGGTCGCGGTCCCTGAATGACGGAAAGACAGCTCGCAGTCCGAGGAATGAACGAACTTCACATCAAGCTCGGGTTGGCTCACCGCCCCGTGACCCTCGGATTCCTCAATCCCGTCGCCGGCGTGGACGTCCCAGCCCAGGCCCAGCTGCGCATGATGGTCCAACCATGAGCTCAGGTCCAAGGGCGCGCCGCCAGCGGCCGGCAGATCGTTTAAAACCCTCCCCTTGACCAGCGCGTAGGAACAGCCTCGGGGCAGTTTCACCAGCAGGTTCGCGGCGGAGGCCGCTATACGCACCTGGCCGGCCGGGCAGCCCGAATCCTGCTTGGAGCCGTCGTTCATCCGCACCCGGTGCTTGCCGTTGTTCGCCTGGTAATCGCTCAGGTCCAAGGTGACGCTAGCCGGGGACGCCTGGTCTCCGGTCAGGAAGATGCCACGTTCATAGCGGCGCATCTGCTCGGGCTTGGAATCCAACTTCAGATGCTCATTGGCGGGCAGACTGACCGTCTCGTATCCAGCCAGCTCCTGGCGCAAGTCGTTGCGGTTGACCTCCAAGCCGATGGAACCGGCCGCCACTATCACGGCCATCAGCAGGACGATGACCGCCACGGGAATCAGCCCACCGGAGCGATGGCCCATCGCACCCAGGACCATCAGCAGAACACCCAAGGCCAGGGAGAGGCCGCCCACCCAGATAAGCCCTAGCCGCAGTGTGGACAAGGACGCCACTTCGCCCGAACGGCAGTCCAAGCCCCACACCACCAAGCCACTCAGAAATACGACCCCCAGGCAGACCAGCACCAGGGCGGGCCCAGCTGGCTTCCGTCGGGCTTTACGCACCCGGGATCCCTGGAACCCAGGCGCGGGGGCGGCAGAGGACGCATAGCCCGGAGGAGACGGACCTTGCTCGTAGCCGTAAGGCCCATATGCAGGAGTGGGGCGCGGGGCCGGCGCAGGGCCAGGGACCGGGCCAGGGCCGGCCGGCGCGGGACCCGGCTCCCGCCAGCCGGAATCATCGAAAGGGACAGGGCCCCCTGACTGCCAGCCCGGGCCATACCCCCAGCCGTATCGCTTGGCTTGTTCGCCGCTCCAGGCCAGCAAGGCCCACAGGACCAGGACCGCCACCAGCGCGGGAACGATTATGGCATGAGAACCGATCGATAGAATCCAGCAGAGGATGATTCCCACCATCGACCCGTGCCATATGCCGGCGAAAAGGTCCTCAGCCACGATGACGCCGTGCTTGTCGGGCAGGATGAACCAGGCGAAGCCATAGAAGGCCGCTCCGGCCCCGAAGCACAGGAGGAAGACCACCATGATCACGCGCACCAGGGCCGGCGACCAACCTAGGCGTTCGGCCAGGCCGCCGCATACTCCACCGACCCAGCGGTTGTCGGACCGGCGCAAGTAGCTGCCGCGCACCCAGGAGAAGAAGCGGCTGGTGACGCCGGCTCCCACCGGTTTGAACGGGCCAGGCCCGGGTCGCGGCCCGGGCTGTTGGTAGTTAGGGTTCGAGCCGGCCGCCGGACCCTGTCCCCAGCCGGGCCCGCCTTGCGCGCCAGGTCCCGCTTGCCACTGGCCATACCCATGACCCGAATCCGCGCCAGGCTCCTGACCGTAGCCGCCTCCGGCGCCGGAACCACCCTGGTAACCCTTGCCCGCTTCCGGGCCTGTCTGCTGGTTGAAATCGCTCATATCCCCATTACAGCAGGACGAGACCCGCCAACCTATCCGGGAACACCCTGATTCCACCCTGATTTTCCAGCGAAACCCGCTTCCAGGGGGTCGCAGGGGCAATAATGGCAGTATGTTCTCCCATCGCCGGCGCCGCGAGGCTCAGCCCAGACAGCAGCCATACGGCTACAGCTGCGGTCAGCCGCCCTACACCCCGCCCGAACCCAACCCCGGTCCGGTTCCCGGCCAAACGCCCGACTTCACCCGCTACAGGCCTGGCCTGGCCTACACGCCACCTGACTCGGCACCCACCGCACCCCCACCGCTCATGCCGGCCCGCCTCCCCCTGATGCGCCCCCGACACGGCCGAATCCTATGCGGGGTGTGCCGGGGCATCAGCCTTCACCTGGGCGTCAGCGTGACTTGGGTGCGCCTGGCCATGCTGGCCCTCACTTTCGCGTTCGGCATCGGGATGGCGGCCTACATCCTCCTGTGGATTTTCGTCCCCGTCGGCGACCCTTACGTAGCCGCCCAGGCCGCTGCCAGCACCGGTGAGCACTCGCCTTTATCCCGAGGCAACGCACCATCCGCCAGCGAACCTGACGAAAAGGAGGGCACGGAGGCCCGGGAAGGCCTGCTCGATGTGCTGCGCGGCGCGTCTAAACCGGTATTGCTGATCGGCCTTGGCGCCCTCTTACTGACTCTGGCGCTCTCCTTCCTGTGGCGGGGACTGCCTGGCCACTTAGTGCTGCCAGCCCTCTTGCTGGGGGCGGGAATCGCGGTCGCCTGGCTGCGATTCGATGGCGCCCGCCACCGCGTTTCCACACTGGCTCTGTCCGCCTGCTTGATTCTGGCCGCCCTGGCCTCCTACGTGTTCCCTGTCTTCCCCCTGCGCGAAGCCTGGCAGATGATGATTCTGACCCTAGCCGTCCTGGCCTCGGTGGCGGTGGTTCTGACCCCCTGGGCCCAAGCCCTCCTCCAGCGGATCAGCTCGGAGCGCGCCGGCAAGGAGCGCGAAGAGGAGCGCGCGGACATGGCCGCCCACCTGCACGACGGCGTCTTGCAGACCCTGGCCCTGATCCAGCTGAACGCCGACGACCCTCAAACCGTCTTCACCCTGGCCAGGGGCCAAGAGCGCGACCTGCGCGACTGGCTCTACCAGGAGCGGACGCCCACGGACCGCTCAGTCAGTTCCGGGCTCAAGCAAATCGCGGCCCAGATCGAGGACGAGCACGGACAACCAATCGACGTGGTCACGGTCGGCGACGCCCTCCCCTCCGCCCAGACCGACGCCCTCCTGGACGCCGCCAGGCAGGCCCTGCTCAACGCGGTCACGCACGGTGGTGAACCAATCGCGCTCTATTGCGAAGCCGGCAAATCCAAAGTGGAGGTGTTCGTGCGCGACCACGGCGACGGATTCGACCCGGCAGCCATCCCGCCCGACCGGCTGGGCATCCGCCAGTCGATCATCGGGCGCATCGAGCGACGCGGCGGTACAGTGGAGATTGTCTCCAGACCTGGATGGGGCACTGAGGTGCGCATGCATATGCCCATCTCCGCAGCCAGCCAGAGCGATCAAGCCAGGCCAGGCACGGCGACGCGGACGGCGACCGACGCGAAAACCAGATTGGAGTGAGGGCTATGGAAGAGGCGAGGAAACAAGCGGGACCAGGAGCGCAGACCCCGCGGACGCCCCTAACCGCAAGCGGCGCTCCTGCAAACGCCCCGGAGGATGGCCCGGCCGCATCCGTCGGCATGCGGGACCCAACCCGGATTCGCGTAGGCGTGGTGGACGATCACGAGATGTTCCGCGCCGGGGTCATCGCCACCCTGGAACCCTATTTCCCCATCGTGGGTCAGGCCGCGGACGTGGAGTCATCAGTGGCGATGATCGCCCAGACCCAGCCCGACGTGGTCCTCCTGGATGTGCATGTGCCCGGCGGTCAAGGCGGAGGCGGCGCTGAAATCCTGACCCGCTCCCAGCCCCTGGCCCCCAATTCGGTTTTCCTGGCCCTCTCGGTCTCCGATTCCCCCCAGGATGTGGGCTCGGTCATCCGCGCCGGCGCACGCGGCTACGTGACCAAGACCATCTCCGCAGGCGACCTGGTCTCCTCCATCCGCCAGGTGCACGAAGGCTACGCTGTCTTCTCCCCCAAGTTGGCGGGCTTCGTCCTCTCCGCCTTCCAAGACGGCGCGAGCGACGAGGGCCCGGCCCATGACGATGAGCTGGACCGGCTGTCGGGCCGCGAACAAGAGGTCATGCGCCTCATCGCCCGTGGCTACACCTACCGGGAGGTGGCCAGCGAGCTTTTCATTTCGGTCAAAACGGTGGAGACGCACGTTTCCTCGGTCTTGCGTAAGCTCCAGCTCTCCAACCGCTCCGAACTGACCCGTTGGGCCGTCGATCGCCGCATCGTCTGACCGCCGACTACAGCTCCAAACCCAGAGCGCGCAGGTCCTCCCTCAGCTGTTGCGCGCCACGGAACTCCAGCCCGTGGATGCCCAGCTTCCGAGCGGCCGCCACATTCACAGGCCTGTCATCCACGAACACGCAGCGCCCGGCCTCCAATCCAAAGCGCCGCAGAAGCAGCTGGTAAATCAGGGGGTCCGGTTTGCGCACCATCTCCTCGCCCGACGTCACAATACCGTCCAACCGTCGTATGGGCTCGAACTTGTCGTGCAGCACCACCGCCGAGGACCCGGAAATGTTGCTCAGCCCCCACAGACGCAGCCCGCTCGCGCGCAAATCCTCCATCAGCTTTTCCATTCCGGCGATCATCGCGGGAAAGGTCCGCTCCACGTGCGCGAAATAGGTGCGCAGCACCCAGGCCACAGCCGGCCCGTGGTCGCTCTCGTAGTCCGCCAGTATCCGCTCCTGGCTCCAGCCGGCGTCGGACAAGTCGTTGAACCGCCAGAAGCCCCACTCATCCTCCGGGTCCAGCAGCGCGTCTATCACCCCATCCGGGTACTCCCCCTCCAGGGCCAGACGCGGCTGCCAGTCCACCAGCACCCCGCCGAAGTCAAAAATCACGTTGTCCACAACGCCCGCGTTCGCTCCACTCATACCACCAGCTTAGGCCAGCCCAAACCTGTGCCTGTCCGCCCTTCCCCAGCCAGGCCCGCCCGCCCTTACGCCCACAGAATAAGGCCTCAGCCGCTCGATTGACTTCAAGCCGTCTTTAACTTCTATATTGCTTACATCAAGCCGTTGGGGGCGCATCCCTGCAAAGAAGGAGCAGCATGAACACGCTTGTCCTGGCTTTCCATCCCGAGCTGGAGTCCGGCTCACGCATCACCCACCGCCTGGCCCAGGCCGCGCGACCTGGGAACGACCTGACCTTGGTCGACGAATACGCCCTCTACCCCGACTTTCGCATCGATGTCGCGGCCGAGCAGGGGCGCCTGTTGGCCGCCGACCGTGTGGTCTGGCTCTTCCCCATGCGTTGGTACAGTTCGCCCGCCCTCTTGAAGCAGTGGGAGGACGACGTGCTGGAGCACGGCTGGGCTTACGGGACCGGCGGCGACAAGCTCCGGGGCAAGCAACTCCTGCTGGCCATCTCCATCGGTGCGACGGCGGAGAAGTACCGGCCCGAGGGTGAGTTCGCGGTCAGGGGCGCCGACCTGCTGACCCCTTGGCGGACCACGGCCCGCTATACCGGCATGGACTGGCAGCAGCCCTTCCTGGTTCATGGCGCCAGCTCAATCAGCGACGCTGGACTGGAGGAAGCCGCCCGTGCCTTCGCCGAACGCTTGAGCCAGTGACCCGCTGAATCCCTGGGCCACGGAGCCGTCAGGCAAGACCTTTACCCAGCCCTTCACGCGCCGGCCAAGCGAGGCGGCGCGTGAAGGACGCAAGACCACCAACAGCACAACAAGCAAGAAGGCAAACGCCATGCAATACACCAAATTAGGCAATTCCGGCCTGGACGTCTCCAGGATCTGCCTGGGCTCCATGGGATTCGGCACGCCCGGCAACGACATGTTCCCCTGGGCGGTCGGGGCCGAGGATTCCGAGGCCGTGGTTAAGCAAGCCCTGGACCTGGGCATCAACTTCTTCGACACCGCGAACATTTACTCCTACGGCGACAGCGAGCGCTACCTGGGCCAGGCGCTCAAGAAGAACGCCAAGCGCGACGAGGTCGTCGTAGCCACCAAGGTTTTCTTCACCCACTCCGACAAGCCCAACCAGCATGGCCTGTCCCGCAAGGCCATCATGCATCAGATCGACCAGAGCCTGGAGCGCCTGTGCATGGATTACGTGGATCTGTACATCATCCACCGCTGGGACTACCGCACTCCGATCGAGGAGACCATGGAGGCCCTGCACGACCTGGTCAAGGCCGGCAAAGTGCGCTACCTGGGGGCCAGCGCCATGTACGCCTGGCAGTTCGAGAAGGCCCAATTCGTCGCCGCCTCCCATAATTGGACGCCCTTCATCTCCATGCAGAGCCATATGAACCTGCTCTACCGGGAGGAGGAGCGCGAGATGCTGCCCCTATGCCAGGACGAGAATGTGGCCGTCACCCCCTACAGCCCGCTCGCCTCGGGTCGCCTCACCCGTCAGTGGAGCGCCCAAACCAAGCGGTACCAGAGCGACCAGGTGGCCCGAGGCAAGTATGACCACACCGAGAGCCAAGACATGGAAATAGTCGAGCGAGTCCACCATTTGGCTGGCAAGTACGAGGCGCCCATGGTCCAGGTGGCCCTGGCATGGCTCCTTCACAAACCGCAGGTGGCCGCCCCCATCATCGGCGCCCACAAGCCCGACCACGTGCGCAGCGCGGTCGATGCCCTGAACCTGGATCTGACCCCCGACGACATGGCCTACCTGGAGGAGCCCTACCTCCCCCACACCGTCACCGGCCCCTGGGCGCCCGACCAGACGGACTTCACCCGCTGACCGGGTTCCTCCCCCACGCACCGAGACCCCTCTCCAGGCATAGGCCGGGAGGGGGTCGCCGCTTACATGGTCAGTCGCTCGTCGATCAGCCGTTTGAGGGCAGGGCCTTGGTCATACGAACAGGAACCAGGAGTTCACGCTCCACCAAAGCTGGTCGTTGACCCAGTTGCGGGTTTCGAAAACATACAGGAAGGCGCCCAGGACAGCGATGACCAGGCCGGCCGTCGCGCAGCCCATCGCACTGCGGGAGAAGGCGGACAGGGGCGCCAGCCTGGCCTCCGGCTCAGGCCCCCGATCCGGCAATGCGAGCGGTCCACCCTCGCCGGACCTTGCGCCGATCTCACCGGCCAGGGCCGAATCGTCCGCGTCCCCTTGAGCGGACCGGCGGGAGTCAAAAGCCAGGAGGCAGCAGGCGAAGACCAGCGCGAGCGCCCAACCGAAATCCAGGATGTAGCGCATGCTGTAGCCCGCCGTGTGCGCGGTGAAGGCGTACATCAGAAGGCCGATCGCGCCTGTGAGCGCGCAGAAGGCCCCCACCTGCCGTTCACGGAGCCGCCGCCAGCAGGGCTTGAGGGCGAAGATGAGCAGGGTGAAGGGAGCCAGCAGGGTGAACAGGCCGCCGTAACTGGCCTGTTCGGGCAGCCAGGGCGACATGTCCTGGCTGGTGCGCAGCAGGAAGGGGAAGGTGGTGGCCAGGTTCGGCGGCTGGAAAAAGTAGAGCAAGGAGAGGGGCACTAGCTGCGAGAGCGGCGAAGAACTGTGTGGTATGTCGTAGGCGGTCAGGTTGTAGTTGGCCCCAAAGTCGAGCGGGCGGCCGAAGCGGGCGGCGTTATAAGCCATCAGCGGGGCGGCGACCAGCAGGTAAGGCGCCAGGGCGCACAACCAGGTCAGCGCCTCCTCACGCAGGCCTTTCCCCCCGCGCAGGCCGCGCTCCCACAAGTCCCGAATCTCGCCCCAGAAAAGCGGCAGGGCCAAGAGGGAAGCGAGCACGAACGCAGGCCGACTGGCCAGGTTCAGCGCCATGCATAGGCAACCGGCCAGCAGCCAGCCCTTATTCAGATCGCGCAGTTTCGACTCGATCCAGCAGCACAGCCCCAGGAAAGTGAGGCTGATTGAAAGCGTCTGCGGCAGTTGGTAGAACACCTCGCTGTGGAGCACGTAGAACATGGGCGTGCAGAAGAGCATACCGCTGGCGATCAGCAGCACGCAGCCCAAGCTGACCGGGTGCCCCCGACGGGAGAACCAGCGGGCCACCTGCACGGTGACCGCAAGGGAGCACAAGGCCAACACCAGGGCGAAAGCCAGCACAGCCGAGGATGCGGGCAGGTCTTGGCCTGTCAGCGCCCGGTAGGGCATGAAGGCGATAATGGCTGGCAGTACGCCGAAGTAGCTGTAGTATTTGCCTGATTTAAAGGCCACATCGAAGAAGATGGGGGTGCCTTGCGGGTCCTCGCGAGCCAAACGCATACGGGTGGCCGTGTCGTAGGGGTTGGGCATCTCGGCCAGCTGACGGTTGACCGGCAGGTCCAGGTTGAGCCGCCCGTGCAAAAGCGCCTTGGCCAAGTCGCCGTATTGATTGGAATCGAAGAACATGTCGTTGAACAGTTTGTGGGGCACCGTCGTGGCGGTCGGCATCCCGAAGACCAACCACAAGCCCACTATGCCGGCCGCGTCGAGGGCGAACACCGCCGCCAGGGGCGCCAGGCAGCGGGGGCTGAGGGCGCGGAAGGGGCGGAGGTAGAGGCCGCTGCCTGGCCTGAACGCGAGGATGATCACAATCAGCAGGGCTTCCAGCGCAAGCCGGGACCAGTCCACGCGGTATGGCACCCGCGGGTTGACGCTCACATCATCCAGGGGTATGACATCGCCGGAGCGCACCTGGTAGTGGAAGCGCACCGCGTTCGCGCCGTCGCCGACGTGCAGGTAGCGCGACCGCGGAGCCCCGGTGGAGTACTGATGGACGCTGGTGGCGTCGTACCAACCACCGTCGGTGCGCTTACGGGTCGAGAGCTTCCACGACAGGGCCTGGTTGGACACGGCCCCGGATTGGGCGCTCAGGTTTGCGGCCGGGCGCAAGTACAGGTAGCGGATCGGCTGCGGGCTCGATACGTCGCGCCAGGCGCCATGCGGGTCGATGACGGTGGCCGTCCCCCGATCGGGGTGGGCCACCAGCCCGGGGCCCAGCGACGAGCGGCCCGCCTCCGTGTCATCGCCCAGGCTGCGCCAAAAGGGCATATTCGCCACGAAGACCTCAAGGCAGACGAAGACCGCTATGAGCGCGATTGGGACGAGCATCCTGCGTTCTGAAGAGCGGAGGTTTTTCTCCAACCATTGTGGAATTTCCCTCACCCGCCCTACACGCATAGGCGACATCTTAATGGAACCCGCGAACTTGGCGACCTTGCAAGGGACCGGGCGACCGCCACCCTTGCGCCCAGCATGCAGCGTGCGAGGGAGGGCGACGGCCTACTCGCATATGACGGCGCGGATGCCGGCCGGCGTCCACACGAACGCCGGATAAAAAGGGGCTTCCGACGCTCAGCCGGAAACCCCGTTTGCGGACAGGGCGGGATTCGAACCCGCGGAACTTGCGTTCAACGGTTTTCAAGACCGTCTCTTTCGACCGCTCAGACACCTGTCCTCGACCGCCTACACGAGGCGATGCCTCTCTAGTTTAGCGGTCACGGCTTACAATCCGCTGGGCTCGACTCGCCGAGCCGCGAATCGGGCAGGTCTTTGGTGTCGGTCGTAATCGCGCCCTCTTCGAACGTCAGGAAGCGGGTGCAGGTTTTCAAAAGGAATTCGCGGTCGTGGGAGATGACCAAGACGATAGCCCCCAAGGAACGCAAGTATCCAATCGACTCGGTCACTTCGTTCATGTGGGTCAGGTCCAGACCGCTGGTCGGCTCGTCCATGATCACGATCCGCTTGCCGGACAGCACGGCGCACCCCACCGCCACCCGCTGCTTCTGCCCGCCTGAGAGCGGATTCGGATTACGGTCCAACAGGTCGGTCAAACCCAGGCGGGCCGCCACTTCCTCCACCCGCGCCTGATCGACCCCGACGGCTCCAAGCCGCAGCTCCTTGGCCACACTCTCGCTGAAGAGCTGGTAGTTGACGTCTTGGAAGACCAGGAAGGAGGCCCGGGTCAGGTCCTTGCGGCCCAGCCTGCGGCCATCCAGGCTGACGCGCGCGCCCTTGGCCCCTGTGATAAGCCCGGTCAGGGCCTTGGCGAAGGTGGATTTACCGGCGCCATTGCGCCCCACGATGCCAATGACATCGCGCCCGTCCATCTCCAGGTCATCGACGCGCAAAGCCGCCCGATCCGCCCCGTGGTAGGTGTAGGAGAGGTCGTGGATACGCAGCGTGTGGGCTGGTGCGTCATCAGGAGGGACGGCGGGAGCGGCGGCGTCCGGGCCGGCGGTCGGCAGGGTGAGTGCGCGCAGGCCCAGCCGTTCACGGGCGGGCGCGTCCAGGGCCGCCATCTGGCCCGGCTCAAATTCATGACTGACCCTGCCCTGGTCCATGACCACGAACCGGTCAGCCAAGTCACGCAGGTAGTAAAGCCGGTGCTCGATAATCACCATCGTCATGCCCCGCTCCTTGAGCATGGCCAGCACACGGCCCAGGGATTCGATGGCTCGGGCGTCCAGGTTGGACGAGGGCTCGTCCAATAGCAGGAGCTTGGGGCCGGGCATGCAGGCCGAGGCGATGGCGACCAGCTGCTTCTCCCCGCCGGACAGGGCGAACATGCTCCTATCCAGAAACCGCCGGATGCCGAATAAATCCGCCACTTGGTCCAGGCGGGCGCGGATACTGGCCCGGTCCACCCCCGCGTTCTCCAGCGGAAAAGCCAGTTCGCTGGTCACGTCGGTGGTGAAGAACTGGGTTTTGGGATCCTGGAACACTGACCCCACCCGCCGGGAGAGCTGGGAGATGGGCGTGCTGCCAGTGGACAGGCAGTCCACCAGGCACTCCCCTTCCAGACCACCTTCGTAAAGTTCCGGAATCAGGCCGTTGATCACCCGCGAGAGCGTCGTCTTCCCACAACCGGACTTGCCAGTGACCACCAGCGCCTGGCCGGCCGGGGACTTCAGGCTCACCCGGTCGAGCGCGGGCTGCTCCTGGCCCGAATACGTGAATGAGGCGTTGCGCAGATCAAGCATAGGCAAGGCACCCCAGCAGCCCCAGACCCACGATCAGGCAGACCAGGTCGCTGGAGAACACCGACAGACCGTACAGGGAGGTCTTGCGCTGTGGATCAGCCAGGCCCCGGGTCAGGGCCGCAGCGGTCAGGTCGCCCGCCACGTTTGAGGCGTTGTTCAGCAAAGGCACGTAGATGTACTCCATGCTGCGCAAGGGATGGAGGGCCAGGTCGGAGCCATTGACCGCGATGCCCCGGAATTTCATCGCGTCACGAATCTGATGGTAGTCGTGGCGGATAGTGGGAAAGAAGCGGAAGAGCACGCTCATCGGCACAACCACCCACTGCGGCAGGCGCAAGGTCCGCAGCCCGTACACCAGTTCGGAGACGCGAGTGGTGGAGAAAATCAGCGCGGCCACGACCACGACCGGAAGCATCTTTCCCAGGGCCGAGAAGAGGAAAAGCAGGTAATGGCCCAGCAAGTTGTCGGGGTAGAGCAGGACGCAGGCATCACCGGCCACGAAAACCGCGCAAACCGCCAACCACATGCCCGCCTGACGCCAGCGCCGGGCCGGTAGGAAGAGCAGGCATAAGTAGGCGTAGGAGGCGGCTTGCAACCAGATGGGCAGGTTGAAGAACAGGAGCGCGTTCGCAAAGACCACCAGAAAGAATTTGCTGAATATGCACACCGGCCTCATCCCTTGGCCGCCCCTTCCGAGAAGTGCTTGGAGACCAGCCGCTGGCCTATCCAAGCGCCGACCAAGGCGCCGACGACCGTGATGGCCAGGCAGGCGATCAAGGTGGGGGCGGTGACGTGGGAGAAGAGGGCGTTGATATAGTCCCGGCTCTTACCGCGCTTGACCAGGCTGGCCACGTAGGCGTTCTTCATGAACCACAGGGGCAGGACCGGGCCCAGCGAACCGAAGGTGAAGACCAGGTAACTCAGGACCCGCCAGGGGATGTGGACGCTGCCACGGTTCAGACCGGTTTCGACCAGGTCGGCGAGCAGACCGCACAGGACGTAAGGGATGAAGGCCAGGGCGAAGTGGCCGGAAATCAGGAAGAAGAGGCCCATCAGCACGCCCATGATGGTCAGCGCCCCGAAGCGCGGCACCTTGCGGCACATGAGCATATAGACCGGTCCCGCCAGCAGGCCGACGATGCCAGGGACGAAAATCGAGGTGAAGCCGGGCAGGAGCAGGCCTGTGACCAGGGTGGTCAACCCCTCGGCCAGGCCCATGCAGATAAAGTAGAGGGCGCTGTAAATCCCGACGTTAATCAGGTCCTTGGTCTTTAAAGCCGCGAATCCGCCCATGATCATGCTTCCGCCCGCGCCTTTTGGCCCGCTGAATCCCCGCCGCGACAGATGCCGCAGCCACTTGTCTCACTTACCAGCCTATGGGACCGCCAGCCGCCTGGCAAGGGTCATTTTCCGCTTTCCCTGGGCGAGGAGCGGTATGCCTACCGTTTGCTTATAAGGCCATTACCCGTCGGGCGGACCGCGCAAGGAGGCCTGGATGCGAAACATCCCGCGCCCCGCGTTTCGCCTGATGGCTCGCGCGTGAGCACGGGATGTCGCTCGGGAAAACCGGGAGAGTCTCAGGCCTCCCACTGAGTGGGCTCGATGACTTCCTTGCCGCCCATGTACGGCCGGAAGGCCTCGGGAATGGTGATGGAGCCGTCCTTGTTCTGGTGGTTCTCCAGGATGGCGACCAGCCAGCGGGTGGTGGCCAGCGTGCCATTCAGGGTGGAGACCGCGCGGGTGCCGCCGTCGGCCGTGCGCTCACGCACGTTCAGGCGACGGGCCTGGTACTCGGTGCAGTTCGAGGTGGAGGTCAACTCGCGGTAGCGCTCCTGGGTGGGCACCCAGGCTTCGCAGTCGAACTTGCGGGCGGCGGAGGAGCCCAAGTCGCCAGCGGCGGTGTCGATGATGCGGTAGGGCACCTCGACCTTTGCCAGCATCTCCTGCTCCATAGCCAGCAGTTGCTGGTGCTGGTCGCGGGAATCCTCCTGCTTGCAGTAGACGAACATCTCGACTTTGTCGAACTGGTGGACGCGGATGATGCCGGTCGTGTCCTTGCCAGCGGCGCCAGCCTCGCGGCGGTAGCACGTGGACCAGCCGCAGTAGCGCAGGGGGCCGGACTCCAAATCCAAAATCTCATCCTCGTGCATACCGGCCAGGGACACCTCGGAGGTGCCGACCAAGTACTGGTCGTCGGGCTCGCGCAGGCGGTAGATCTCCTCGGCGTGGGAGTTGAGGAAGCCGGTGCCGGCCATAACCTCGGGACGCACCAGGGTGGGGGTGATCGTGGGGATGAAGCCGTGCTCCATCGCCTGATCCACCGCCATGGTCAGCATGGCGATTTCCATGCGGGCCACGTCGCCGCGCAGGAAGTAGAAACGGGAACCGGAAATCTTGACGCCGCGCCGCATATCGATGCCAGCCACGCCCTCGCCCAGCTCCAGGTGGTTCTTAGGCTCGAAGCCCTCGGCCTTGAAGTCGCGGGGAGTGCCGACCTTCTTGACGACCACATAGTCGTCTTCTCCACCGGCGGGGGCCTCAGGCTCGACGATGTTGCTGAACTTCCACATAGCGGTCGTGTAGGCCTCGTCCGCAGCGTCGGCCTTGGACTTGTACTCGCTGACCTGATCGGAAAGCTTCTTCGTCCTCTCCAGGAGTGAGGACTTTTCATCCGCAGAAGCCGAGGCGACCTGCTTGCCCAGCTCCTTCTGCTCGGCCCGGGACGACTCGTAGGCCTGCAAGGCCTCACGACGCTCCGAGTCGGCGCGCAGCACTTCGTCGACCAGTTCGACGGACTCCCCGCGCTTTCGCTGGGAGTCCTTGACGATGTCCGCGTGGTCGCGGATGAATTGTATATCTAACATGGTTTAATCCTACTCCCGTAAGGGGACAGGCGGCTTAATACGACCCCATCCTCGGCCCGTACAATCCCCGCCGACTGCCATCTCAACTGCCTTATTCCTGTAGGCTCGGTTCACCCTACAGCTTCTATAGTAAGCCCAAGATACGCGGCGGGGGCGCGCCCCGCGCAAAACGACGGAACGCGCCCCTGCCCCCGAAAAACGGCCAGACTCAGTTGAAGAGCATGACGATGTTGTAGAAGATGGCGCTCACGGCGATCAGGCCGATGATCACGACGAACACGTTGCTGGCCTTGCCCGAGTACTTCTTGAGCGAGGGGACCGTGTGAATCGCGTACATAGGCATGAGGAAGAGCACGAAGGCGATGATCGGGCCGATCATGGTCTCGATCATGTTCATCACCGAAAAGTTGGCCCAGGCGACGAGCCACGCGCACACCAGGATGATGCCTTCCACGCAGATGGTCATGACCTTATCGGAGACCTGCTTGCCGGACTTCTTCGCGATCTTGCGGATGATGCCGGACAGGCCCTCGCTGGTGCCCAGGTAGTGGCCCAGGAAGGACTTGGCGATGGCGATGAAGGAGATCAGCGGCGCCACGATCGAAATCAGCGGGTTGTTGAACTGGTTAGCTATGTAGGACAGGATCGAGATGTTCTGGGCCTTGGCCTCGGCCAGCTGGGCAGGGCCCAGGCACAGCACGCAGGAGAAGACGAAGAACATAACCACGCAGACCATCATCAGCTCGGCCCGCTGCAGGACCTTGGTGACCTTCTGGTCCACGTACTCGTCGCCGTACTCCTCGCGCTCGGCCACAGAGAAGGAGGAGATGATCGGGGAGTGGTTGAAGGCGAACACCATGACGGGGATCAGCAGCCACAGGCCCTCAAGCAGCCCGGTGAAGGAGAAGCCGCCAGAAGCGTTGCGCGGGAAAGAGGTGAAGATGCTGGTGTTCCAGTGGGGGATCAGGTACAGGGCGAACAGCACCAGCACGATCACGAACGGGTAGACCAGGATCGACATGACCTTAGTGGTCACCGTCGTGCCCAGGCGCACGATCAGCATCAGCACGACGACCAGGACCAGGGAAAGCAGCCAACGCGGCGGCGCGCCCATGTGCATCTGGTTGACGATGAAGCTCTCGGTGGTGTTGGTGATCGAAATGCCGTAGACCAGCAGGATCGGGAAGATCGACAGGAAGTAGATGATGGTGAAGACCAGGCCGAAGTTCCAGCCCCAGTGCTGCTCGACCACATCAGTGATGTCGTCGCCCGGGTTCTTGGCCGAGAGCACGAAGCGGCTCATGGCCCGGTGGGCGAAGAAGGTCGTCGGGAAGGCGATGATGGTCATGAACACGAGGCCGATGATGCCCGCACTACCCGCGTCGATGGGCAGGAAGAGGACGCCCGCGCCGATGGCTGTGCCGAACAGGCTCAGCATCCACGTGGTATCGCCTTTATGCCACTTACTGGCATACTCCTTAGTGCCTTTTACCTCAGATGGGTCCTGAGGTGAGGTCGCTGCCTTGTTTTCCATATTGTGCAGTATCCCTTTCTTGCTCTCACAACAGATATTCATCAATGACCAACCCAGCACCGTCAAAACGCCGCCAGGACAAGCCAATGCCTCTTATTGCAATAGTATTCGCGAGCGATTGCGCACTCCCGATTTGTCCACTATTTGTCACTTGCCGAAGATGGTCCTGCGGAAGCCCTCACCGGTCGGCGTGCCGGCCAAACCACCGATGCCGGTTTCCCGCAGGGATGCTGGCAGGTTCTTACCCACCTGGCGCATGGCCACGATGACCTCGTCGGCCGGGATCTTGTTGGTCCCACCAGCCAGGGCTATGTCAGCCGCGATGAGGGCGTTGCCCGCACCGATAGCGTTGCGCTTGACGCAGGGCAGCTCCACCAGGCCCGCGACGGGGTCGCACACCAATCCCAGCAAGTTGCTCATGGCGATGGCGAAAGCCTCAGCCGACATGTTCGCATCGCCGCCGGCAGCCTCCACCGCCGCCGCAGCGCCCATGGCGGAAGCGGAACCGACCTCGGCCTGGCAACCGCCGGTCGCCCCCGCGATCATCGCGTTGTTCGCCACGACCATGCCGAAGGCCCCGGCTGCGAAGAGAAAACGAATCTGCCCTTCCCTAGGCAGTTCCAGCCGCCGTTTCAGGGCCGCCAGCACACCGGGCAGGGTGCCTGACGACCCCGCGGTCGGGGTGGCGCAAATGACGCCCATGGAGGCGTTGACCTCGTTGGTGGCTATAGCCGCTTGCACAGCCTCCATCATCACGTCGCCGGACAAGCTCACCTTGTTTTTGCGATAGTCCCTGAGCAGGGCCGCTTCGCCGCCGGTCAGCCCGGTCTGCGAGAAGACGCCTTTGTCCGTGGAGCCCTTGACGACCGCCGCATCCATTGTGTCCAGGTTCTTCGCCATGCGATCCCAGACCTGCTCGCGCTCTTCGCCGTAGCGTTCCATTTCGTCGCGAATCATAATCTCCGAGACAGGCAGATTCTCCCGCTCGCTGGTTTCCACTAATTCCTTGACCGAGTTGAACATCTTCCCTGACTCCTAACTGATGTACGAGATACGGGACGAGTGACTCGCGAAGTCCTTGACGGTTTGAGCGGTCAGCGGTTTGTCCAAATCAAAGGCGTACATGGTCTTCCCTCTCTCTTCATCACAGCATTCGCTACATCCGCCGAGCACGCCCAAGCTGGCGAGCTTGTCCGCGATCGGTTTCACTTCGTCCTCGCATGTCTGGCCGGTGCCCGGCTCCTCGACGAGCAGGAAGGGCAGCAACCCGCCAGGCTGGATGTCGAAGCCGTCCGCTTGGATCCGCCGGATCTCAATCGTGCCGCCACCGATCGAGCAACCGGACACGGTCACCTGGCGGCCGTCCTTGGTCATCTCCAAAATCGCGGTGTTAGGGTGCTTGATCGGGCTGTCACCCTGCTCCTCAACGAACCGGATGTCAATGCCCTGGCCGCGGGCGATGTCGACCGCCTGCGGCACCCTGCTGTCGTCCGGCTCGAAGCCCAGCAGGCCCGAGACGATCGCATAATCCGTCCCGTGGCCCTTGTGGGTCTGCGCGAAGGATTCGTAGTATCGAATCACAGCCTTATCCGGCGGGCCACCGATGATGCTGTTGGCCGCCCTGCCGATAGCCACCGCGCCCGCGGTATGCGAGCTCGAAGGACCGATCATCACGGGGCCTATGATGTCGAACACGCTCTTGTAGTTCTGTGACATCGCACGTCCTTTCACTGCCTAGCACTGCTTCAACACACCGCACGTCATGCCTGTAACCAGGCACTTCCTCCCAGGCAGGACGGACCCGGTACTGGCCCATGCCGCCGCTCGCCTTGTCACATTTCAGCCTGCTCCCTTGGAGACGGTGATGATTGTCACACCATCATGAGACATCAATCACATCCTTAGCGTAAGCCTTTTCCATTACATCCGACTCCCGGGCGTTCCGCCCCCCTCCGAACCGCTTACGTGCAGGAATCGTTGACGTTCAAGCCCTCCTGCTCCCTCAGCCCGCCCGAACGCGGAAAATGGAGATCATGCCATTATCAGCGATCGTCGTCCTTGCCGGGGTGGTCTGCGTCATCGCGGCCTTGGCGGCTCTGGCGCTTTGGCTGCGCGCCCGCGCCCGCCGCCGGCTCGAGGCCAGCCTCCAGGCCAGGCACGATGACGGTGACCGCGTCTCCTACGCTTTCGTGATCAACCCCTCCAAGCCCCAGGCCGAGCAGGCACGCGGACTGATCAAGGATTTCTGCGGGGCCAAGGGCCTGGACGACGTGCGTTTCTACGACACCCAGCTCGACAAGGACGGCAAGGCCTGCGCGCTCCAAGCCGTGGACGAGGGCGCGGACATCGTGGTGGCGGTCGGCGGCGACGGCACGGTGCGCACGGTCGCGAGCGCCGTGGCCAGCACCGGCCACACCCTGGGCATCGTTCCAATCGGCACGGGCAACTTGTTCGCGCGCAATCTGAACATCCCAGTCGGCGACATGGACGCGGCCTTGGCTGTAGCCACCTCGCACGGCTCGCGCCTGGTCGACGTGGGCCGGATGAGGATCCTGGACTCATCCTCCCCTCAAACCAAGCACGCCTTCCTGATCATCGCGGGCATCGGCTTCGACGCGATGATGATAGACGACACGGACCCCAACCTGAAAAAGAGCATCTCCTGGCTGGCCTATTTCATCTCCGGCGCCAAGCACCTGTTCGCCGACAAATACCACGGCGACGTGACCATCCGCCAACCCGACGGGCGCTCCCAGACCAACAAGGACGTGGAGTTCCGCACCTTCATGGCCGGCAACTGCGGCGAGATCCCAGGTTTCTCGCTGATGCCAGACGCCTCCTTCGACGACGGGATACTGGACTTCGAGCTGATTGACACCTCCGGCGGGCTGATCGGCTGGGCCAACCTCTTCGGCGACGTGATGCACCAGACCATCACCCGCAAGCCCAACCAGAGCCCCCTGTCCACGAACTCCTCAATCGTGCAGGTGCAGGGCTCCAGCGCCAGCATACGGTTGAAGGAACCGGCCCTGGCCCAAGTGGACGGCGACATCCTGGGGCAGACCCAGCACATCGAGCTGACCGTGGACCATCAGGCCCTGTGCGTGCGGGTGCCGGTGGACTGAGGCATTGGCCGGGCGGCTTGCATGGCTGCTGAAACCACCGCTCCGCTTGGTTGAGCTGTGCATACTTGTGAGATTTCGTTGTGTATTGTGCGATTTTCGGTCACCCTCGCATGCGATAATAAGAGGCATGGTTGCTATCAATGCGGGACAGCCCGCCACCCCAGCAGATTTGATTGATGTCAACGAGGTCGTCGGCAAATATTACGACCTGGTCCCAGATACCGGCGAGGCCGCCCAGCGCGTCTCCTTTGGCACGTCCGGCCACCGCGGCTCCTCGCTGACCTCCTCCTTCAACGAGGCCCACATCGTCGCCATCTCCCAGGCCATCGCCGAGCAGCGGGCCAAGGAAGGCGTCACCGGACCGCTCTACCTGGGCCGTGACACCCATGCGCTCTCCCTGCCGGCATGGAAGACCGCCATCGAGGTGCTGGTCGCCAACGGCGTGCGAGTGCGCATCGACGCTCGCGACGACTACACGCCCACCCCCACCATCTCCCAAGCCATCCTGACCCACAACCGGGCCAAGGACGGCTCCCAGCGGTTCACTGGCGACGACCTGGCCGACGGCATCGTCGTCACGCCCTCCCATAACCCGCCCACCGACGGCGGTTTCAAATACGATCCGCCCACCGGCGGCCCAGCGCCCGAGTCCACCACCCAGGCCATAGCCAAGCGCGCCAACGAGCTCCTGGGCTCCTACCGCCAGGTCAAGCGCATCCCCTTCGAACAGGCGGTCAAGTCAGATTTGGTGGAGCGCTTCGACTACCGCGAGCACTACGTGTCCGACCTGAACAAGGTAATCGACTTTGACGCCATCCGCGCTTCGGGCGTGCGCCTGGGCATCGACCCCCTGGGCGGCGCTTCGGTCAACTATTGGCCGCTGATCAACGAACAATACGGCCTGAACATCGGCGTGCTGAACGAAGGCGTGGACCCCACCTGGCGGTTCATGACCATCGACCACGACGGCAAGATACGCATGGACCCCTCCTCCCCCTACGCCATGCGCGGCCTGGTGGAGCGGCTGGACGCCGGCGCCTGGGACTCCTACGACCTGGTGGGCGGCACCGACCCTGACGCCGACCGCCACGGCATCGTCTGCCCTGGATCGGGGGTCATGAACCCCAACCATTACATCGCCGTGTGCGTGGAATACCTCTTCTCCGGCCACCGGCCCGACTGGCCCTCCGAGTCTGGAGTAGGCAAGACCCTGGTCTCGTCCTCGCTGATTGACCGGGTGGCAGCCTCCATCGGCGCCAAGCTCGTGGAGGTGCCGGTCGGGTTCAAGTGGTTCGTGGACCCGCTTTTCAAGGGCCAAGTGGCCTTTGGCGGCGAGGAGAGCTCCGGCATGAGCTTCCTGCGCTTCGACGGCCACGTGTGGACCACTGACAAGGACGGGCTGATTCCCGACCTTCTGGCGGCCGAGATAACAGCCAAGACCGGCAAGAACCCGGCCCAGCTGCACCAGTCCCAGGTGGAGCGCTTTGGCGAAAGCTGGTATCAGCGGGTCGATACGCCCACCAGCCTGGAGCAGAAAGCCAAGTTCGGCGCCCTGACCCCGGCGGACGTGACCGAGACCAAGCTGGCCGGACAGCCCATCACCGCCAAGCTGACCGAAGCGCCCGGCAACGGCGCCAAGATCGGCGGCATCAAGGTGACCACGGCCGACAACTGGTTCGCTGCCCGCCCCTCCGGCACCGAGAACATCTACAAGGTCTACGCCGAATCCTTCGTCTCCCCGGATTCCCTGGCCCAAGTCCTCACCGAAGCCGACGAGGTGGTTGGCCAGGCCCTTTCTGACTGAAAGCAGCGCAGGCAAAGCTGGAGGCCGCTTCCCCAGGCAGGGGTACGGCCTCCAGCTTTTCAGGTGAACCATCTAAAGTAGAGGGTATGACCGAAGATCAGATTGTCGTTTCCACCGACGGATCGGCCCTGGGCAACCCGAATGGGCCTATGGGGTGGGGCTGGGTCGACCACCAGGGCGGTGGCCAGGACGCCGGCGGGGCCACCAATGGCACCAACCAGATTGGCGAGCTGTGCGCGGTTCTGCAAGCCCTGCGCGCCCACCCCGGCTCCATGCCGCTGACCATTCAAACCGATTCCCAATACGCGATCAACTGCTCCACCAAGTGGGTGGCAGGATGGAGGAAGAAGGGCTGGCGCAACGCCGCCGGCAAACCGGTCAAGAACCGGGCGCTGATCGAGGCGATCGACCAGGAGCTTCGCCAGCGCCAGGGACCGGTCAGGTTCTTCTGGGTCAAGGGCCACGCCGGCGAGCGCTTCAACGAGCAGGTCGACGACCTGGCACGCGGTTACGCCTCAGCCGCACGGGCCGGCACCAAGCGCTCCTACCTGCCTTTGGAGGGCTGGCAGTCCCTGCTGGCTTCCCCCTACACCAAGGGGCTCAAGATTTCCGAGGAGGTCCGCCTGCAACTTAAGGGGCAAGGCGTCGCCCCCCCCACAAGCGCAGTCAGCGCCGGGAGCGGCCAGCTGCCAACCGACGAAGCCGAGGTCGCGGGCGACGACGACCGTCCAGAGCGGCCCATGCCCATCCAGCAGCCGCTGGACGCGCAGACGGACCTGCCGGACGAGACCGAAATCTTGGATGACGAAGCCAGGACCGAGATTATAGAACCAGTGGGCGGCGCTGCAGGTCAAGCCGAGATTCAGGAATCTGACGACGACCAGGCCGAGACGGGCGAGGACGAAGCGGGCGAGGGCACCGAAAGCGCCGAACCAGCGCGCGGCCTGACCGCCTCCGGCGACTTGACCATCACCCCTCCCCCATCGAGCTCACCCTACTTCGCCGATAAAGCGCTCCACGTCTCGGGCTCAATCACCTTCGAAGCGGACATCGACCAAAAGGGCCGGGTGCACATATCCGCCCCCTTCCGCTTGCACTCAATCACCGAGCGCGACACTGGCGACGGCGGCGAGCAACTCGACAGCCCACAGTTTTAGACTAATTTAGATTCAGTCCAATACGGCAGAGCGCCAGTCCAGTGGCGCGTAAAGGAGATTGCATGGATAAGGCACAGCAGGACGCGTTGAAAAAGGCTGCGGGCATTGAGGCCGCGAAGCTGGTGGAGGACGGCATGATCGCCGGCCTGGGCACCGGTTCGACCGTCCGCTTCCTGGTGGACGAGCTAGGCCGCCGTGTGCAGGAGGAGGGACTGCGCTTCACCGGCGTCACCACCTCCCGCCGCACCCAGGAGCAGGCCGAGGGCTACGGCATCACGATCGTGGACGTGGACGACGTGGACCGCATCGACGTGACCATCGACGGCGCGGACGAGGTGGATAGGAACTTCAACGGAATCAAAGGCGGTGGCGCCGCCCTCCTCTGGGAGAAGATCGTGGCCACCAACTCCGATAAGATCGTCTGGATCGTGGACGAGTCCAAGGTGGTGGACACCATCGGCGCCTTCCCCCTGCCGGTCGAGGTCATCCCCTTCGGCGCCGGCCATGTCATCAAGCGTTTCGAGGACCGCGGCTACAAGCCCGTCCTGCGCAAGACCGCTGACGGCAAGGAGGTGCGCACCGATGAGAACAACTTCGTGGTGGACCTGCACCTGGGACGCATCGACCACCCCCAGGACCTGGCCGAGGACCTGATCAACACGGTCGGCGTGGTCGAGCACGGGCTCTTCCTCAACATGGTGGACACCGTCATCATCGGCGACCCCCACGGCCCCAGGATTCTGAGCAACTCCAACAAGTAGGCTTTAACACCAGGCGAGCGCCCCACCGACCATCCGACGGGCGGGGCGCTCGCTTATTGCTACCGCGCGGCAGGTGGAGCATCGACCCGACAACGATTCCCAGCGGGCCGTAGGCCGTCGGACGCACTGCGGTCAGTAGCCGGCATCAGCCTTGATCCCATGCTTGGCGTTGAACGCCTTGGCATCCTTGTCGGCTTTGATGCCTCCTACAACCAACAGCAACCAAAGCGCAAGCATCAAGAGCATCAGCAAAGCAAAGGCCCAGTCAGCGATCCTCATCACGCTGTGGACCGCCAGGCACCCGGCGACGACCACCAGCGCGGACAAACCCGAGAGCATGGCCATGCCCAGAAAGACCGCCGCATACCTGTGGTGGACGTACTCCCAGGTCTCGTCGGAAGCCATGATGGCCGGGGTGCGCAGACCCGCCGCGGAGTTGCGCGTCAAACGACCCTTCCTGGCACCCATATACATCCAGCCCGCCAGAGCCGCTACCGCCGTGAAAAGAACCGCCACAATGACCATTGCTACCTCCTCGCCCCGATTTGCGGGCACTCCCCTGTACCGCCAGCGGTCAGTCCAAGGCTTCCACGGCTTGGCGGGCGGCCTGGTAGTCGGGCTCGTCATGGACCTCGGCCACCTGCTGGGTGTAAGCCACCTTTCCTCCCCGATCGATGACGACCACGCATCGGGAGAGCAGACCCTGCATTGGACCCTCAGCAATGGTCACCCCGTAGTCCTGGCCGAAGCTTGAGCGGAAGGCCGACGCCGCCTGGGCGTCCTTGATGCCCTCGGCCCCGCAGAAGCGACCAAGCGCGAAGGGCAGATCCATGGAGACGCACAGGACCGAAGCGTCATCCAGCTCCTGGGCCATCTGGTTGAACTTGCGCACCGACATGGAGCACACACCGGTGTCCAAGGAAGGGAAGATGCTGAGGATCAGCTTGCGGCCAGTGAAGGAGGAGGAGACGACATCATTCAAATCCTCACCAGCCAGGGTGAAGGCCGGGGCCGGGCCGCCGACCTCGGGGAGGGTTCCTACCGTTGCTGTGGGAGTGCCACCTACTTGTATTTGTGCCATGAAACTATCATCGCACACAAACCGTCCCCACGCAGCACCCCGCTTCAGTGGACTGCGACAATGGACGACCATGAAAAAAGGCCAGCGCCGTAACGACACTGACCTTCATGCACCCTGCTCGACCCATGCGCCGGAACTCCCTGGGGAGCAATCCAGCCATACGGCTCGGGGGCTTCACGAACCGTGGGAGCGCTACTACTTGCGCTGGTGGCGGGTCTTACGCAGCATTTTGCGGTGCTTCTTCTTGCTCATACGCTTGCGGCGCTTCTTGATGACAGACCCCATCCGAGCCTCCGTTCCTTAACATCTGATGGTAAGTGTGCAACTCGCCCTATAATACACCGGTTCAGGGACCTTTATAGGGGGAAAGCCTGGTAGAAGGCGTCAACCGAGGCCTTGGGCCCCTCGGCTTGGAAGATCGCCGTGGCGTTGCGCCACACGACGACTGCCCTCTTGGCGTCCCCGTCAACCTCATGCTCACTGTATGATCCGGTGGCTTTGCCGGAGACCTTGACCTTGCCCGAAGCCAGCTCTTTACCATGCTGGGCGGCGGCCAGGGCCTCGTACTGCTTGCTGGCGTCCTCCTCCTGGCTCCACTGGGCCACGCGGAGGGTCACATCCTTCGCGGCGGCACCAGTCGAGTAGGTCAACTGATACTCCTCCAGCGGCGATGCGGACTGCCAGTCCGCGGCCGCCTGGGCATTGAGACGGGCGAAGGCCCCGACCGAATCCGGCATGGCCTTGAGCAGGTCGGAAGCGCCCTGGGGCAAAGGCTGGGCCTTAATGGTCGGTTGAGTCTGCGAGGGTGCGACATCGCCACCCGTCGAGGAGCTGGCGGCGGGCACAGCGGTGGAACTTCGGGGCGCCCAGTGGGGCCACACGAAAGCGGAGAAGAGGACCAGGATCACGATGACGGCGGCACCGATGACCACGCTTAAGCGGCGGCGGCGGACGGCTGCCGTCTGGCTTTGCGGTTTAACCTCAGGCTTGTTTTCAGGCATACTCCGATTCTCTCACAAGGGCTTTGAACGGCTCGTGTAGGGTCCGCGAAAACTTGCATGAAAAAGGACCGGCCACCATCGGCGCGCACGCTTGGTCCAGGGCTGGTCAGGCGATGCCGTCAAGGGCCTTGCGCCGGCGATGAAGGGCCTGCCGCCTTGTCCTTCAAGACCGATAGCGTCACAAATATGGCGAAAAGCGCAACGCAGTATGTATGCACCGAATGCGGCTGGACCGGAGCCAAGTGGTTCGGCCGCTGCCCGGAGTGCGGTCAGTGGGGCACGATCGAGGAGTTCCATGAGGCCCGGCCCGGCAAGACGCGCTCGCCCGGCGCTTCCAATTCGAGCGGCCGGCGAACCCAGGCGTCGGTCCTGTCCGCCGAGGCCCAGGCCCAGCCCATCAGTCAGGTGGGGTCAGAGTCGGTGGAGCGCGTACCTACCGGTTTTGAGGAGTTCGACCGCGTGCTGGGCGGCGGCGTGGTTCCCGGTTCGGTGATGCTGGTGGCCGGCGAACCCGGCATCGGCAAATCGACCCTCCTCTTGGAGACGGCCGGCAATGTGGCCCGCAGCCAGCCCGGCAGCGTGCTCTACATCTCCGGCGAGGAGTCCCAGGCCCAGGTGCGGATGCGAGCCTCCCGGGTGGGCGCCATCGACGATTCCCTGCTCCTGGCGGCCACCACCGACCTGGGCACGGTCCTGGGCCTGATCGAGCAGACCAAGCCCTCCCTGGCCATCGTGGATTCGGCCCAGACCATCACCTCTCAGGACGTGGACGGCATCTCCGGCGGCTCCACCCAGGTCCGCGAGGTAGCTTCCGCCCTGATTGATTTGGCCAAAACGTACGATATTCCAGTCATGCTGGTAGGGCATGTCACTAAAGACGGCGCCATCGCCGGTCCGCGCACGCTAGAGCACCTGGTGGATGTGGTCTGCCAGTTCGAGGGCGACTCCCAGACGGCCCTGCGCATGCTCCACGCGGCCAAGAACCGCTTCGGCCCCACCGACGAGGTGGGCTGTTTCGACATGAGCGGCCAAGGCATCGAGGAGGTCAAGGACCCGGCCAGGCTCTTCCTGTCCGCCTCAGAGGCCCCAGTCGAAGGCACCTGCGTCACATTCACCCTTGACGGCCACCGCAGCCTACCCATCGAAATCCAGGCGCTGGTCACCGCGTCAGTCCTGCCCACCCCCCGCCGCAACGCCAATGGCATCGACGCTAACCGACTGGCCATGCTGGCCGCAGTGCTCTACCGGCATGGCAAGGTGAACCTGCTCACCCGCGATTTGTATGTGTCCACAATCGCCGGTGGCCTGGCCAAGGAGCCCGGCTGCGACCTGGCCGTAGCGGCCGCCCTGGCTTCGGCCAACTCGGCCAAGCCGATCGCCAAGACCACCTGCGCCATCGGTGAAATCTCCCTGACCGGCCAAGTGCGCCCGGTCCCCCAGCTGGCCCACCGCTTGAGTGAGGCGGCCCGCCTGGGCTTCACCCGCGCCGTCGTCCCCGTCCACCGGGGCGGCCGCGCGACCAAGCCCTCCGCCGGTTTAGAGGTCATCGAAGTCTCCACCTTGGCCGACGCCTTGGAAGCCCTAGGCGCGCGTTAAGCAGTCCCAGGCGTAACGTCCAATGAAGGAACCCACCGCAAGAACCCCACACGAAAGGAAACCCGCACATGAGCGTCGAACTGGAATCCATGAGCCCCTACGCCCAGTCCCTGGTCAAGCGCCTGGGCCTGGAACCCCACCCGGAAGGCGGATGGTACGTGGCTGATTGGCTGAGTCCACGCGAAGACGCACCCTCGGCCCGCCCCCTGAGCTCGCTGATTTACTTCCTGCTGGCCCAGGGCGACGCTTCCGCCTGGCACAAGGTGGACGCGGACGAAATCTGGCTCTGGCACGGCCCCGCGACGGTCCAACTTGAGATCGGCGGCTACGGCGACGCCCCGGCCCAGGACCAGAACGACCACGAACTCATCACCCTGGGCTCCCAGATCGCCCACGGCGGCTCCACCGACGAGACCACCCCAGTGGGCCATTACGTCGTTCCCGAAGGTTGCTGGCAGCGAACCCTCCCAGGCTCCGGCGACGCCCTGGTCTCTTGCGTGGTCTCCCCCGGCTTCACTTTCGCAGGTTTTGAGTTGGAGCAGTAACCCCGTTCCCCTGCCCCCCCCCCCGACTTAGGCATAGGGGCCTGCCAAGGATTCAGCCCCGTGACCTTCCGCCTGCCGCCGTATGATCGGAGCCTTGGTAAGCGTCTGCCCAACTCCCCAGCTCCGCCGGCGACCCTCAGGCTGAGGTGAGGTCGCCCACGTCGAGCTGATAAAGCTGGCGGAAGCGCGGGTTGTCCCGGTAGAGCGCAGATGGGGTACCTTGCATGGCGATACGGCCGTCCTCAAGGAAGACCACCTGGTCAGCGCCCTCCAGGCCCTGCAGGTGGTGGGTCACCCACAGGAGAGTGCGGCCCGCGGTAGCCTTCATGATCATGGTCATGAGTTCCTGCTCGGTGACAGGGTCCAGGCCTATGGTCGGCTCGTCCAACAGGACGATCGGGGTGTCCTTCAGCACGATCCGAGCCAGGGCCAGGCGCTGTCGCTGGCCGCCGGAGAAGCGGGCGCCGCCCTCCTGCACCGGGGTGTCGAGCCCGAGCGGCAGGGAGTGGACATAGTCGGCCATCTGCACGGCCTCCAAGGCCTGCCAGATTTGCTCATCCGAAGCTTCCGGCTCGCCTAGACGGACGTTCGAGACGATTGTGGTGTTGAAGAGGAAAGGCTGCTGGTTCAGGTAGCCGAAGAGACGGGCACGCTCGGATTGAAGGGCTGCGATTGGTTGCCCGTTCACGCTGATCCGCCCGCTCTGTGGGGCCAGATCGCCCAGCAGCAGTTGCAGGATCGTGGTCTTGCCCTCGCCGGAAGGCCCTAGGAGGGCGATTTTGCTGCCAGCCGGTATGCGCAGGGACACGTCATCCAGCAGGGTGGGCTGGCCGGGGCCATAGGCGAAGGTCACGTGATCGAAGTCGATCGAAGCCACAGGCTCCTTGAGCATAACCTGCTCGATGGGCGCGCTCTGGCGGGCCTCCACCCTCGCGGTCAAGCCGTTCAAGTGGCCCAGGGAGTCGGTGTAAAGCGGAACCTCCGCGACGGCTTGGGATACGACGATGAAGCAATCGATCAGTGGGAAAAGGCTCAACACCACGGCCGCAGCGTAGTCAGCGAGCGAATCGGAGGAGGTGAGCGTCAGTTGGCTGCCCGCCAGCAGGCCAACCACCATGATGCCGAATATCATCTGGATGGCGAAATTACGCCAGCGCTCGAAGCGTTTTTGCTGCAACTGGCTGTCCATCACACGGCTGAAATCCTCGGCCCCGGTGGCGGTGAACTCGCCGTGGCGGTGGGTGATGACCCAGTCGGACAAGCCAAGGTAGCTCTCGGTCACCTGCGTGTACTCGTCTTGCTGCCGGGCCTTCTCCAGCGCGTAGTGGCCGTCCGCGAAAGCCAGGGAGACCAGCGGGATCAGGATCAGAATCAGCGCGAAGAGGCTGAAGAGCAGGAGGGAGGCCTGCCAGGAGAACACACCGACGGCTATGGTGACCACCAACCACATGAGGTAGGCGACGACGGTAGGGAAGATGGTGCGCAGATAGAAGTTCTCCAGGTGGTCCAGGTCGTCGGCCAGCATCGAGAGGACGGTGCCGGTGCGCTCGTGCTCGGTCAAGAAGGAGGCGTCCTTGGACAGGGTGCGGTAGAGCTGCACGCGCAGCTTGGAGACCACGCGCAAGACCCAATCGTGGCTGCGGGTGCGCTCCAAGTACTTGAACGTGGGCCTGCCGATACCGAAGGCCCGGGTCAGGACGATCGGCACGTAGACCACGAAGATGTTGTAGGGATGGCGGGCCGAACGGCTAATCAGGAAACCGGAGGTGAACATGAGCCCGGCGGCGCACACGAAGGTGATGGTCCCCAGGAAGAAAATCAGGGCGAGCAGGCCCTTATTGAGCTTCAGATAAGGCCAGAACCAGTGATCCTTGCGCCAGGCGGCAAGATAGTCGGGGCGGGACCGGCGCTGCTCTTGCGGCTCGGACTGGGCCGGCCGGGTCTGCGCGGTCAGCTGGCTGGGCTCGGGGCCGTTGAAAGGCTTAGTCGAGGTATCCGGCAATCTGATTGCCTCCCATCCGCTCGATCAACTGGTCCAGAGGCCCGCCTTGGCCGATCAAATCCTTTGGCGCGCCCTGGGCAGCTATCCGCCCCTGGTCCAGCATGATGACCTGGTCCGCGTCCGCAAGCCAGTGCAAGCGGTGGGTAGCGAAGATGACCAGGTGCCCCTCCATGATCGGCAAAAGGGTCTGCTTCAAGTCGTACTCGGTCTCGATGTCCAAATGGGCGGTCGGCTCATCGAAGAGCAGGATTTCACGGGTGGAGTCCAGCAGCACACGGGCCAAGGATATGCGCTGGGCCTGGCCGCCGGAGATGCCCCGGTGCCCCTCCCCTATCTGAGTGCCCAGACCCTCAGGCAGGACGCCCAGCCAGTCGTCCAAACCGGCTTGGGTAGCTGCTTGGGCGATGGCCGAATCGTCGGCCTCCTGGGCGTAGAAACGAATGTTGTCGGCTATGGAGCCGGAGAAAATATAAGGGTCCTGCGGAATGTAGGCGATATGCCGCTGCCAGGACGGTGCGTTGAAGTGGCCCATGCTTCGCCCGTCCAACTCGATCGAGCCGGAGGACGGGGCGTTGAAGCCAGCCAGCAGTTGCACCAGGGTGGACTTGCCGGCGCCGGAACGGCCGATGACCGCCACCTTGCTGTAACCCTTGAGGGTAAAGCCCAAATCGGTCAGCGCGGGCTCTATCGGCTCGGAAGCCTCCTGCTCCCCTTCCTTCGAGGCGGCCGGGTTCTTACTGGAGGAAGCGGCCTTCCCCGCAGGCACCACGGCGTCCGCTTGGGGCTTGGTTGGATAAGTGAAGTTCAGGCCGCGCACGGTCAGCTGGCTGTCCTCGCCCCAGCCGTCCCAGTCCAAACGGTCGTCTTGCTTGGGCTCGGGCTGGGACAGGAGGTCCTGCATGTCCGTCAAGGCGTTCTTGCCGTCCAGGGTGGCGTGGTAGTCGTCGCCGAACTGCCGGATGGGCAGGAAGTAATCAGGCGCCAGAATCAGGGCCAGCAGGGAAGGGAAGAGGTCAGCCGTGCCGTCAATCAGCCGGTTGCCTAAGAATACGGCCATCATCGCTATGGCCAAGGTGGTGAAGAAGTCAAGCGCGAACGTAGAGGTCAGCGCCACACGAATCACCGACATGGTGCGTTTACGGAACCGGTCGGATGTCGATTCGATCTCGCTCTCGTACTCCTCGCTGATGCCCAGCATTTTGAGCGTGGGCAGCCCCAGGATCGTGTCGACGAAGCGGGTGTTGAGCTTACGGAACTGAGCGTACTGCTTGTTGGAGCGATCACGGGCGGCCAGGCCCAGGATCGCCAGGAAGAAGAAGAGCAGGGGCAGCATGCATAGCAGGATGATCCCGCTCAAGGGGCTTTGGCTCCAGATAAGCACCAGGGTGATCAGCGGGATGAAGGTCATGTCCATCATCTTGGGCAGGACCGTCTGGATATAGGTCTTGACCTCGTCGAGCCCGTCGATCAGCATGGTGACCGCGGAGCCTGTGCCCCGTTGGGTCAGAGCCGCCGGACCCAAGCGAAAGACTTTCTCCTGCACTTGCGGGCGCAACTGCCGGACTGCGCCATCCGCGTAGGAGGTGGCCATGCGTTGCTTGGCCACCTCGATCAGTTGGCGGACCGTGAAAGCGACCAGGAAGGCAAGGGCGGGCAGCAACAGGGCGGACATGGGCCGCCTGTGCCAAATGCGCACCAGGGCCCAGGTCAACCCTGCCGCTTGCCCTGAAATGGCCGCCCCTTGAAGGATGGAGAGCAAGGCCAAAGCCAGCATCTCCCGCCTGATACCGGCGAACCGAAAAAGGCTCTTATCAATCAAAGGGCATGCCTTCCCAGGTTGTAATCAACGTTCGCGCCAAGCTGCGACCTGCCTCAGCCAGCCACGACCGCCGGACGCACGTCAGTCATGCTCACATCGTCGGAGACGAGGCGCTTGCGCTGGATGAAGTAGGACCAGATGAAGTAGGCCAGCATAATGGGCAGGAAGATGCACAGCACGATGGTCATGATCTTCAAGGTGTAGGGCGAAGCGGCGGCGTCCTTGATCAGCAGGTCCTTCGACGGATCCGTCGCCACCATGACTCG
This sequence comes from Bifidobacterium actinocoloniiforme DSM 22766, assembly GCF_001263395.1. Taxonomy (NCBI): domain Bacteria; kingdom Bacillati; phylum Actinomycetota; class Actinomycetes; order Bifidobacteriales; family Bifidobacteriaceae; genus Bifidobacterium; species Bifidobacterium actinocoloniiforme. Next base: position 1,121,293 of record NZ_CP011786.1, read on the forward strand.
GGGGAAGATGCCGTTGAAAATCCAAGCGATCAGGGCCATCAGCGTCACGCCAGTCGCGGTGAAAGCGTAACCGCCCCGCTTCTTGAAGGTGCTGACATGACCGCAAATCGTGGCCGCCAGAATCACAACGGTCAGCAACCAAGTGCTGACAGGACGCAAGCGGTAGAAGTCGGTCATGAACATGGCCAGGACCACGAAGATCACCAGGGCCGGGTAAGCGATCCAGTAGAGCTTCTCCGAGGTGTTGAGCATCCGGCGGGAGTCGCCAGGCCCCAGCTTCAGGCTCAGGAAGTGCAGGCCATGCAGGAAGCAGAAGAATACGACCGCTACCCCACCGACCACTGAGAGCCAGTTGAAGACGCCGAAGAAACCGACCCAGGCGTTGCCTTGGTCATCCATGGGAACGCCCTGGATGAAGGAGGTCAGCATCATGCCCAGGAAGAAGGGCGCGAAGAAGGAGCCAATGAAGTTGGCCCACTGCCATACGCCCCTCTCCCGGTCCGTAATCGCGTTGTTGGCGAACTCGAATGATACGCCGCGTAGGATCAGCGCCACCAAGACCAGGAAGAGCAGGAGGTAATAACCGGAGAAGAGGGAGGCGTACCACAGGGGGAAGGCCGCGAACATGGCGCCGCCAGCCGTGATCAGCCAAACCTCATTACCGTCCCAATGGGGGCCGATGGCCCGCATGAAGAGCGCTCGTTCGTCACCGTCCCTCGCCAGGAAGCGGGTCGCCATGCCCACGCCGAAGTCAAAGCCCTCCAGCAAAAGGAACCCGGCGAAGAGCAGACCGATAACGAAGAACCACATACCTTGCAGGAAGCTCATGCTAATGCCACCTTCCTTTCAGCGGCGCCGGACACATGGGCGGCAGACTCGTCACCCTGGTCCGTCTCATAATAAGGACCCTGATGGAGGACGCGGCGGGTGTAGAAGACCATCACCAAGCCCAGGACCAGGAAGAGCAGGAAGTAGACGATCACCGAAAAGAGGACCTCAGGCGCCGTGGTCGTCGGTGAGACAGCGTCCGCGATTGTCTGATAACCGTACACGATCCAGGGGTAGCGGCCCATCTCCGTAACCATCCAACCCGAAGTGCTGGCCAGGAAGGGAGCGAAGGTCAGGATGCCCATCACCCACAGCTTCCATCGGCTGGTCCACATGGTGTTCTTTTTCTTCCGTGTGAACCAAAGCACCAGAGCCGACACCACCGCAAAGGCGAAGCCGATGCCCGCCATCATTCTGAAGACCCAGAAGAGCGTGGTGGTCGGCAGGTAGTAGTTCATATCCTTGCCGAACTTGGCGTCATACTTGGAGTGCAGCTCCTGGTTGACCGCGTCCATGCCCTTGACCGAACCGGACTCCTTGCCGTAGTAGAGCATAGAGCCAAAGCCAGGCACCTCCACGGCCTTCTCGACCTTGTGGTCCTTCTCGTTAATCAAGGCCACGGCCTGCCAGGGGGCGGGGTCGCCGGTGTTGTCGTAGATGCCTTCGATGGCGGCCAGTTTCATCGGCTGATCATTGACGATGAACTTGCCTTGGAGGTCGCCGTAAAACACCACGCAGCAAGCGCCAATCAGACCGATGACGGCACCCACGCGCAGGGAGCGGGTGAACAGATCAACCTTGGCGGCCTTGACGCCGTCTACCTCGACAGCGGCGACATCCTTCTTGTTCTTGACGTGCATGCGCAGCAGGCTCCAGGCCGAGCAGCCCATGACGACGAAAGCGCCGGTGCAGACAGCGGCGAAGAAGACGTGCGGGAACTCAACCCACAGCTGCGGGTTGCGCAGCAGGTCGGCGAAGCTGGTCAAGCGCACGTGGCCGGTCTCCTTGTTGATCTCAAAGGCGACGGGGTGCTGCATGAAGGAGTTGGCGGTGAGAATCCAGATGGCGGAGATGATGGAGCCCGCATTGGTCAGCCACATGAAGACCATATGCCAGACGGGCTTGAACCGATCCCAAGTGAACATCCACACGCCGATGAAGGTCGATTCGAGGAAGAAAGCCACAAGCGCCTCGATGGCCAGAGGGGCTCCGAAAATATCGCCCATGAAGCGGGAGTAGTTCGACCAATTCATGCCGAACTGGAACTCCTGGATGATACCTGTGACAACCCCGACGGCGAAGGAGAGCAGGAAAACCTTGCCCCAGAACTTCGTCATCGTCTTATACACTTCCTTCTTGGTCACCACGTACATGGTTTCCATGATGGCCACGGCCAGGCCTACACCGATGGTCATCGGCACGAAGAAGAAGTGGTATACGGTTGTCATCGCGAACTGAAGTCGCGATAACGTCAACACACTCATTTCCTTCCTTCCCTTCTCTGTAATACTTCGGAAGAATTGTCAGGGGCAGCAAGTGGGCTGTCAGTTGTTTCCTAATACTGTTTTCACGTCGGCAACCTCAAGCACTGAGCGGTCGTTGACCATCTTCTTAACGATGCCAACAATCCAACCCTTGAGCTTCCAGTGTCCCATGAAATCGATCTGGGCCACGCCGACCTTGGGGCCCAGGGAGCATACCGTGCCCACGCTCTTGAAGGAGAACTTGCCGGTAGGTCGCCCGGTCAGCTCGGCGACCACATTCGCGGCCGCGCAGTCGGCTTGGGCGATCGAGACCTGGGCGGTGGTCGGATAGGGCCGACCACTGGAGGGGTCCAACACCGCGCTGACATCACCGATCAGGAATTCCCTGGGATTGCCCTCCACGCTCAGGTCGTCTTGGACGACCACGCGATTGCGCTTGCTTGAGTAACCGGAAGCGGGAATCACGCTGCTGCCCTTGACGCCAGTAGCCCAAATGATGGTATTGGCGGAGAAGGTGGCGTCATTGCTGACCACCTGTCCGGGGCGAATGGCGGTAATGGGCGTGGAAGTGTGGAAGACGACGCCGTGCCGGCGCAGATAGTCAGTGGCCCAGTCGGCCAGCTTGCGATCGAACATGGGCAGGATCTTGTCAGCGGCCTCGATGCAGCCGATCTTGACCTTCTCCATGGGGAAGTCGTAGCGCTTGGCCAACTCCGGCAGTCGGTAGACGAGCTCGCCCAAGTACTCGATGCTGGTGAATCCGGCCCCGCACACCAGGATGCTCAGGTCCAGGTCGTCACCGCTGGTGCGGTAACGGGCCAGGGTCTCCTCCAGGTGACGGCGGGCGGCCAAGGCCGTGTCCACGTCGACCAGAGGCAGGCTGTTCTCCTCAACGCCTTCGATGCCGAAGCTTTCGGACTCGAATCCGAGCGCATTGAGCAAGTAGTCATAGGCGATGGGCGGATGGGACTTGAGGAAGACCTGGTGGCCTTCCCTGTCCACGCGCTCCACTTCGTCAATCACCACGTTCACCTTCTTGGGGACCGCCGTCGCCATGGGGAAGCAGATGTCGGCCTCCTCCTTAGTGCCAGCGGCCAGCTGGTGCAGTTGGGTGGACTGGTAGTGGTAGGGATGCTTGTTCACCAGTACGATGCGCGCTGGGACTTTGGCATGAGCGAGTTTCCTCGCAGCGCGCAAACCTGCGTACCCGCCACCCAACACGGCAATCGTTGTCATAAGTTCCTACCTTTGCTTGCGCTTCGCTGTCGCAGCATTCGGGCGTACTCCTACCGGGACCAACGCCTCGGCAGAGGCAGCCCGGCCGCTGTAGATATGACTCCAGTATATAAGAAAGTAAAGGTTTTGAACAATGCTGAGGGCGCGAAACCCGCAAAATGCGAGTATTTTGTAGTGAACACCACATTTCCCCTTGGGCCGCCAGCGCAGAAGCGCCCGCGCAGCCTGTGCCCCCAAGGAAGAACGGAGACGTTCCCGCTCCCTGCTGGGTGCACCAACGCCTGGGCGAAAGGGCTTAGTACACAAAAAGCTGGCCCGTTTTCACGGAACCAGCTGCGTATCGCGCTTATGCGCTTCATGGCTGGGGTACCTGGACTCGAACCAAGAATGGATGAACCAGAATCACCTGTGTTGCCAATTACACCATACCCCAATGGACTCGCGGCAACTGCTTGCAGCAATCGCCACCAGACCGTCGTACCCCCGACCGGATTTGGACCGGTGTTGGCGCCGTGAGAGGGCGTAGTCCTAGACCGCTAGACGACGGGGGCTTACCTATCCGCCGCGCCATGACCCGGTTCAATGGGCCACGAACACAACGAGTAGAAGTATATGTTACCCGAGATTCTGGCGCAAGTTATTCAGCCTTCGGAGTGTCGTATCCTTACCGATAATCTCCAGAGACTCGAACAACGGCGGGGACACCCGGCGCCCGGAGACGGCTACGCGCACAGGACCAAAGGCCAAGCCCGGCTTATAGCCTGCCTCGTCCACCAGGGCCTTGGTCAGGAGCTCGTGCAGGTGCTCTGCCGACCAGTCAGCCTCAGCAACCGGTGTCAGCGCACGAACGGCCAGCTCCAGGACCTGTCCAGCCGAATCCTTGAGTTGCTTGCGGGCATCGGGGGCTGGCTCGATATAGCCCTCTTGACGCAGCAAGGAGCCGACCATGCCGGAAACCTCACCCAGCAGCCGCACGCGCGGCTGGACCAGCGGCGCCGCAGCCGTCAGAACCGTGCGTTCCCGCTCGGTCAAAGCATCCCACGAATCGGCGGAAATCACGCCGTCACGCTTGAGATACGGAAGGGAGCGGTTCAGGAAGTCCTGTGAATCCAACATACGGATATGCTCCGCGTTGATCGCCGTGGCCTTATCGATGTCGAAATGGGCCGGATTCGCCTTGACGTCGCGGATGTCGAAGTGCTCGACCAGCTCGTCCATGGAGAAGACATCCCGGTCAGGAGCGATGGACCAACCCAGGAGAGCCAGGTAGTTAAGCAGGCCCTCGCGGATGAAGCCGTGCTCACGGTGGAGGAAGAGATTGGACTCGGGGTCCCGCTTGGACAGCTTCTTCTTCCCCTGGCCCATCACATACGGCATATGACCGAACAGGGGCGTGCCCTCGGCGATGCCCAGCTCGGTCAGGTAACGGTAGAGCACCAGCTGGCGTGGGGTGGACGACAGCAAGTCCTCTCCGCGCAGGACCACATTAATCCGCATCAACGCATCGTCCGTCGGGTTGGTCAGGGTGTAAAGAGGATCGCCATTGGGGCGCACAATCACATAGTCGGGCACCGAACCCGCCTTGAACTCGATCCGCCCGCGAATCAGATCGTCGAAGGCCAGGTCCTCGTCGGGCATCCTGATGCGCAAGGCGGGCTTGCGGCCCTCGGCCTTGAAGGCGGCCTTCTGCTCTTGCGTCAGATCACGGTCGAAACCATCGTAGCCGAATGCCTTGGGGCGGCCTGCGGCCAAGTTGCGGGCCTCGATCTCCTCAGCCGTGGAATATGACTCGTACGCATACCCAGCCTCAAGGAGTTTGCCGGCGACATCCCTGTAGATGTCGCCGCGCTCGGACTGGCGGTAGGGGGCGTACGGGCCGCCCACCTCCACGCCCTCGTCCCAATCCAGGCCCAGCCAACGCATGGCATCCAGGATCTGCTCATAGCTCTCCTCGGAATCACGGGCGGCATCGGTGTCCTCGATGCGGAAGACCAGGGAACCGTGAGAGTGGCGGGCCTGCGCCCAGTTGAACAGCGCCGTGCGGACCATGCCAACGTGCGGGGTACCGGTAGGCGAAGGGCAGAACCTGACGCGCAGGTCCTTGGGCAATTCAGGCTTAACGTTCTTGTCGTGCTCTTGACTCATAGGAACCATTGTGCCCCGGCAACCCGACGTTGGCCGGCCGCTGGCCGGGACCAGCCAAGCGCCCGCTCAGCCCCTGGCCTGCTCCTGCTGTCTGTCCTTGCTGTAGTGCTCGGGGATGAAACGGGTCTGGTCATGAAGCTTGGGCCAGATGACGACCTCGCCGGCCCGAAGCGAGCGCGGCACGTCGATGATGCGCTGGTTCGAGGAGCCCCGGAATTGCAGGAGGGAGTTCTTCTTCGTGTCGATATAACGGCCGTCGACCAACACGTCCACGTACGACAGGAGCTCCGCCTTGTCGGGGGTCTCCCCAGGGCGCATGAGCTCCTCCCAGGTGTATCCGGTCCAGCACCAGATGTCTTTGCCATGGCCGAACTCCTGCCGCACCCGCCGCGCCAGCCTGAGCAGCATAGGAGTGTTGAGCAGGGGCTCACCACCCAGGAACGTGACGCCTTGAACGTAGGAAGGGGCCAGGTCTCGGATGATGCGGTCCTCCAACTCATCCGTGTAAGGCCGCCCCGCCTGAAAGTCCCAGATGGAAGCGTTGTAGCAGTTCTCGCAGCGGAAGGGGCAGCCGGAGACATAGATGGAGCAGCGGATGCCCTCGCCATCGGTCATGACGAGAGGCTTGTAATCAGCTACGATGCCCCTGCTGAGCTTGCGGCCATCCCACTGCCCCGCCTTGGGATTGTTGGTCAGTTCGCTGGGCACGCTTGGGCCACGATCGTTCTCGTCCGGGGCGAAATCCCGGTGAGAGTTCTTCGCCGGGTCCTTGGTGGCGGTGAAACCTTCGGACATCATCACATTCTCCTCTCCCCCGCCCGCCCCGCGCCAGCGGGCCCACACCAGGCAAGGCAATCGCGGGCCGCCGTCCCTGGCTGCACCCGCGATCCCTTACTGCCTTGATTATTCTTGAAGCGCCGACCACTCACTCCTCGACGTTGTCGAACCACTCCTTGGTGGAACCGTCCTTGAGCACCACATGGCCGGTCTGCCCTTCCATGTGCTTGACCCTATGGGCGATCTCCTCGTGACGGCCGTGGACCATAGGCCTCTGGATCGGATTGCCCAGGTAGCCGCAGGTGCGCTTGGTCACGTTTGACTTCTCCGGGTCGTCATTGCCGCATTCGGGGCATTTGAAACCCTCTTCGGTGGGTTCGAAGTCACCCTCGTAGCCGCAGGCGAAGCAGTGGTCGATGGGCGTATTGGTGCCCAAGTAGCCGATGCCGATGTCGTATGCGTAGTCCCAAACCGCCTCAAGGGCCTTCGGGTTGGGCTGGAGGGAGGGGAACTCGCAGTAGTTGATGAATCCGCCCGAAGCCAGGTAGGGGAAGTCGCGCTCGTAGGAGAGCTTCTCCATAGGGGTGGGACGCAACCAGACCGGGTAGTGGAAGGAGTTGGTGTAGAAGTCGTGGTCGGTGACGCCCTCAACCTTGCCGAACTTCTCCTGATCCAGCCGGCAGAAGCGGTCGGTCAGGGACTCGGCCGGCGTGGAGTAGACGGAGTAGTGGTAGCGCTCGGCCTTCTCCCACTGCTTGCACAGTTGGTTCATCCGCCGCACGATGGAAAGGGCGAACTCCTTGCCTTCCGGGTCCCAGGAGTGGTCCTGCATCCAATCCTTGCCATAGAAGACCGCCGTCGCCTCGTACAGGCCGATGTAGCCCAGCGAAATCGTGGCGCGTGAATCGCGGAAGAGGGTATCGACCGAGTCGGTGGGCTTCAAACGGCCGAAGGCACCGTACTGGTAGAGGGTGGGCGCGTTGATGGGAGTGGCTTGCTTGCAACGCATGATGCGGAACTGCAGGGCGTGGTGGGCCACCTCCATACGCTGGTCGAAGAGCTTCCAGAAACGGTCCTTGTCGCCGCGCGATTCCAGGGCGATGCGCGGGATGTTGACGGTGACGACGCCCAGGTTCATGCGACCGTCCTCCTCATCCTCGCCGGTCTCGGGGTTGACCCAGCCCTGGAGGAAGGAACGGCAGCCCATAGGGGCCTTGAAGGAACCGGTGATCTTGATCAGGTTCTCGTAGAAGACGACATCCGGGTACATGCGCTTGGTGGAGCATTCGAGCGCGAGCTGCTTCATGTCGTAGTTGGGATCGCCCTCATCCGCGTTCAGGCCGTGCTTGATCGTGAAGACCAGCTTCGGGAAGATGGCGGTATGGCGGTCCTTGCCCAGACCACGGATGCGGATAAGGAAGATGGCGCGCTGGATCTCCCTGGCGAACCAGGAAGTGCCCAAGCCGAAGCCTACCGTGACGAACGGGGTCTGACCGTTGGAGACGCGGTTGGAGTTGATCTGGTACTCCATGGTCTGCATGGCGTCGTAGATGTTCTTGCGGGTCAGGATCTTCGCATAGACCTGGCGAGCGCGCACAATGGCCGGCGCATCCAGGTCGAAGGGGGCGTCCTCGCCGATTGGGGGGCGGTCGTCCATGTGAATCCAGTCGGATTCGCGGGCCTTGAGGCCGCGGACCACCTCCCGGGCCAGTTCAATGGGCTCCTCGTCCGGCAGGACGGCTTCGGCCATCTTGTAATTCTTCTCGTAGTCCAGCTTGGCGTACCGTTCCAGCATTTCATCGGCGCGGTTGACGGTCTGGCCGCCGTACTGGGAACCGGCGATGTCCTTGATGATCTGCGTGATCTGCGTGGCCGCCGTGCCGATGGACTTGGGGGAATCCATCATCGCGTTGCCCAGCTCGAAGCCGTTGGCCAGCATGTCCCCGAAATTAGGCAGGGAGCAGTTGGTCTCGGCGGTGAACGGCGAGTAGTCGGCGTCATGGAAGTGGATGTCACCCTTCAGGTGGGCGTTGGCCACGTCCTTGGGCAGCATCTTCAGGGCCGAGGCCTTGGAGACCGCGCCGGCCAGCAGGTCGCGCTGGGTGGCGTAGACGTTGGCGTCCTTGTTGGCGTTCTCCCGCACCAGCGACTCGTCCTTCGAGGTGAGCCTGTGGACGGCCTCATTCACATCGGTGGCCTTGGCCCGTTCGATGTCGCGGCTCAGGCGATAGGAGGTGTAGGCTCGGGCGATGTCGTAGTAGTGGGCGTTGACCAGGGCGTGCTCGACCAGAGTCTGGATATCCTCAATCTTGACCGGGTTGGTGTAGCGGTCGCGAATCTCCGACTCGACCGACAGGGTCATGGAGCGGATCGCCTGCTTGACCTTGGGGTCGATTTGAGTGTTGACATCCTTGAATGCCGCCTCGACGGCGTGCATGATGTTGATGGGGTCGAAATCGACGATGCGGCCGTCCCGCTTCTCCACCAGGATGCCATCAACGGCGTTGGACGTCCCCAGGACCTTGCTCCCCTGCGTCCGATCCGTCATCACCTGCGTATCCATAATCCTCGCCCTTCCAAGCCGCGCTGAGACACCCGCGCTTACTCACAAACCACATCTGCGTCATTTCCCGCAGCATCCCCAGCCTAGCACGGAAAAGCACAATATCTAGTGAAAAACGAAAAAACCATCACTATATCTAGTTTCTCATGGAATTACGGGAGCAAGCTCACAGCTTATGGCTACGCTCAGACAGAGCCCGGAAGCGCAAGATGGCGCACGTACCGAGCCGGCACCCCGACAGCCTCCGAACCCGACACGCGCACCCGACACCGCCCTCATCCTCGCACCCCCACCAAGACCAACCGGGGGGGGGGGCAACACACGCACCGAGCCGGAGCCCCACCCGAAAGAGCGGGACACCGGCTCGGCTATAGCAAATCGGACCTCAGGCGGCCGCGCGCGGCCGCCGGCGGACCCGGAATCAGAACTCAGTCACCATGCCATCGTAAGAGGAGATGAAGCCCTCCTTGACGGCGGCGGCTTGCATCTGCTCATAGGTAGCCAGACCGTTGTGGGAGAAGTGGTTGGCTACGAAAATCGTGCTATCGTCAGCCAGCCCCATTTCGACCATGCGGTCCCGGACCTTGAGATTGTCGGCGAAGTTCATATGCACATCGGACTTGATGGGTTCCAGGGCGTGCGTGCAGTCAAGCGAAACATAGTCGTACTTGAGGCCGGCGTCCTCCATGTCCTTCCATGCCGACTCATAGAAGGGGGCGGTGTCATGGGCGTAGAGCAGGGCCTTCTCGCCATCGGTGATGCCGTAGAAGAGGCAGTCCCCAAAGTGGTGGCCGTGCTTGGCCTCGAAAGCGTGGACCGTGTACTCCTTACCGTTGGACGCCGTCACCGTGACCGCATCGCCAGGGTGCAGGCTGTGATAGGTCAGCCTGGAGTAGTCGTAGTGCTCCTCCAGGAAGAAGGCGCGCTCATAGAAGCCCTTCACCGTCTCCGAGCCATACACATCCATATGGGTGGGGTTGTCATTGGCATACCAATCCATCCTGTAAGCCAAGTCCTCGCCGTAGAAGTGGTCGGAGTGCCAGTGGGTGATGAAGAGGGTGGTGATGCTAGGCAGATCGAAGTGCTCATCCACGAAGTGGTGGTAAGTGTCCCCCGGGAAATCCAGAAGAAGGGAATCGTCCACCAAGGCCTGGGACTGGGTGCGAATCTCCTTGCCGCCCACCTCACTGGCGTGCTTGCACAGGTCGCACATGCAGAAGATACCGGGAATGCGTTCGGCCGCCGCGGTTCCAAGATGTTGCAATTTCATAATTGAACTCCTTTTCTCACTTTCAGGAAAACTGGCTGGGAAGGAAAGGGAGGGGCTTCCACACCCTCCCTTATGCCCTCAGACCTCGATGCCTGCGGCCTCTTCCAGGCGCCGTTGCTTCATGATCACCCTGTTGCCGAAGGTGCATGCCACGATTCCGACCAGGCTGAAAGCAGCCAGCATGATGAAGATGATCTTGTAAGCGGTGCGGGTGTCAAAAGCATCAATGATGGCACCGAACAGGGGGTAAGCGAAGAACGAGGGGCAGTAGCCGATGAAGGAAGCGATCGACATGGCCGTGGCGGAAATGTCGGAGTCCACGCCGCTTTCACCGATTGGCGCATAGTAGACAGCCCTGAGCGCCACGCAAATGAATGTGACAGCGCAGCAGAGCACCACGACTGGCAACATCCAGCTCGACGTACGTGGGGTCATGACGATGCACACGCAGATGACGGCAACGATGACGTAGAGCAGGGTCATCCACTGGGGGGTGGTCTTAAAGCGCTTGGTGGCCAGAACGCCAGACAGGGCCGCGGCGATTAGACCGACCAGACCCGAGTTGACGGTGCCGAACAGGCCGGCGGCCGCATCGGAAAGGTGGAAGGAGTTCTGGACGAAGGGCAGGAAGTAGGTGTTGGCCGCAACGTAGATCAGGTAGGTGGCCGCCGCGCCGAAACCGGTGGTCCAGACGATCGGCAGCTTCATGGCCTTAAGCACCATGGACACGCCGTTACGATCCTGCTTGTGGTCCTTCTCATCCTTCTGATCGTGCATGAAGTCCTTGGGAATGAACTTCAGCACCACGAACGAGTACAGCATCATGAAAATCGGGTAGATGGTCATGGAGAGCCGGGCGCCGAAGAGGTTGGAACCGCCGACGGTGAAGAGGAAGAGGGTGAACCAGGTGATGATCAGCCCCATGCCGGAACGGATGGCTTCCTGGACGCTGAAGGCAGCGGCCTGCGTTTTCTCTGTGGCCAGGCCCTTGGTCGACTTCTGAATGGTGGGCCAATAAATTGCGTCACCGAAGAAACCATAGGCGGCGAAGGCCACTACCAGGAACCAGTAGGGAAGATTGGGGACCAGGCCCAGGATGAGGGCGAAAATGCCGTAGCCCCACAGGTCGACGGCGATCAGCTTGCGGATGGGCAACAAGTCCTGGAGCCAGCCCAGGAGCGCGTATCCGAAGATCTGCACGAAACCGATCAACCCGAGCAGGAAGCCTAGTTGCGCGTTCGAGACGCCCAAGGCGTGCCTGAAGGGTTCGTATATAACGCTTTTAATACTGGACCACCAGTAAATGGAAGTGGAAAACGTAATGACCAAGAACAGACCGAATCGATGTTTATCCATCCCCAGGTAGTTCAACAGCACTCTCATGGCACCGCACCATCCTCTTCGATAGGAACTCTTCTCCGCAACAGCGACATTGCTTCGCCACCACGAGTGAATATGACAATTCCGAGATAAATCATCGTAAGGCCAACGAAAACATCTCACTGAGGCATGAAATCAGTCTAACCTCCTCACGTTTGGTTTACAAACCGATAATTTCACATGATGCACCGGTTCGAGACCCAAGCCGCCGAAACAGCTAGGCCCAAACAAGCGCCCAGGCACTGGCGCACCTGGCTTGGAAGGTCCTGCCCAATCCCCTGTCCGATCCACACCCCTATGTCCCTGAACAGCCACGACTTCCCGGCGAGTCTCGCAGGGAGCGACCCTTGGACGCGCCTATCTCCTGCCTTGAACCTATACTGGATGCAGCTTCGCGCGGTTGGTGGCAGCAGCCGCGTGCCCCAAGGATTCAGGCAGGCGAGCGTCCCATCAGCGGGCCGCCCGCCGGCGATTCGGCAACTCGCGCGGGCTCCTCACCTTCCCGACCAGCGACCCGGAATCGCGTACACGCGCTGCAAGCGCGAAAGGCAAGGTGATGGGCCAATGAGGATGAGCACACGCAAACGCACCGGGGCCAAGGCCGGAGGACGGACCGGCCTTCTGCAGTCGCGACGGCCAGGCAGGGCAGTGGCCGTGATCTGTTCCTTGGCCCTGGCCGTCGGCGCGCTGGCCGGTTGCGGCGCCGGCGCCAAGGCCCAAGACGGCGAAGACATCTCATTCATGCTGGACTGGACGCCCAATACCAACCATGTAGGCATCTACACGGCCCAGCGTCAGGGGTATTACAAGCAAGCCGGAGTCTCAGTCAAAATCCTCCCGACCGCCCAGGCCGGCGCCGAGACCTCGGTCGAAAACGGTGTGGCCGACGTGGGCTTCTCGAAGCTAAGCAATTTGGCCGCTTTCAACGCCCAGGGCGCGGATCTCAGGCAGGTGTTCGACATCGGGCAAAAACCCATAGGCCGCTGGTGCTCCCTGGCCTCGCGCACCGACATCAAGACCCCTAAGGACTTCGACGGGAAGACCTTCGTCAGCTTCGGATCGGCCGAGCAGACCGCGGTCGTCAAGCAGATGATCAAGAACGCCGGTGGCCAAGGAGACTTCCAGCGGGCCACTTCCGGCACCTCCACCTTCGCCACCCTGACCTCCGGCAAAGGAGACTTCGCCGGTTTCTACGTGACCTGGGAGGGGGTGCAAGCCGACTTGAAAGGCCCCAAGCTCCACTGCTTCGTCCAGTCCGACTGGGGGGTGCCCGGCAATCCGGACCAGATCGGCTTCGTAGTCTCCTCCAACTGGCTGAAGCAGGAAAGCCACCGCCAGGCCCTGCGCCGGTTCGTTCAAGCCAGCAAGCGAGGCTACGACTGGGCCCTGGCCCACCCGGACCAGGCCGCCGACATCTTGGTCGAGCAAGCCCCCGCCGCCCGGATCGACCCCCAGCAGGCGCGCGCATCGATGGAGCGAATCGTCAAGGAAGGCTACTGGACAGGCCAGCCTGGAGCCACGACTCTTCCTGGAACGGTGGATATGGGGCAGGCCCAGACCTACCTGGACTTCCAGCAGACGGCCGGCTCCTACCAAGACGGCAAGGGCGGCAAGCTCAAGCGAGCGCCGCAGGCCAAGGACCTCTGGACCGACGAGTTCGTCAAGTGAAAACACAACCAACGCAACGACCTCGCGCCGCCCAGGCCGCTGGACTCCAATCCAGGCCCAGGCCGACGCGGACAGGCGGCAGCCCGCGCGGCGTCTGGCGTAGGCTCCTGCCCCCTATGCTGGTCTTCGCGGCCCTCATCGCAGCCTGGCAGGCCTGGACCGACCTCGGTTCCATCTCGGAGCACGCGCTGCCCTCCCCCAGCCGCATCATCCAGGCCAGCCTGGCCGCCTGGCCGGACCTGATGGAGGCGACCCAGCCCACTGCGACCGAAGGATTCATCGGCTTCCTACTGGCCACCGGGCTAGGGGTGCTGGCCGGCATCGGCCTCTACCGTTGGCGCAGCGTCCACGACGCCCTCTACCCGCTGATCGCCGCCGCCCAGATGGTGCCGTTGATCACCGTCGCCCCGCTGTTCATCATCTGGTTCGGCTTCGAGCCTCTGGGCAAAGTGGTCATCGTCGCGCTCTTCGCCCTCTTCCCCATCGCCGTCCAGACGTATCGGGGCTTGCAAGAGGTCCCTCCCTTCTATCAGGACGTGGCCCTGACCTGCGGGGCCAGCCAGGCCTGGACCCTGTGGCACGTGAAGCTGCGCGTAGCCGCCCGGCAGATTTTCTCCGGCCTGCGCGTCTCCGCCGCCTACGTCTTCGCCACAGCGGCGACCGCTGAATACCTGGGCGCCAGGAACGGCTTGGGCATCTGGCTCCAGTCCGCTTTCAACTCCTTCCAAACGCCGCTGATCTTCTCCGCCACCCTGGTCATCATGGCCTTGACCGGAATCCTCCTCGGGCTGATCGCCTTGGCCGAGCGGGCGCTGATCGGCGGGGATGACCAGGCCGACTCCGCCAGGCCCGAGGACTGACCGGACCCGTCCGCGGGCCCTCCGGCATGCAAGCCGGGCGACGCTGACAACCGCGGTCGAATCTGCCATACTGGTAGGTGTGGAAACCGTCCGGCGCGAATGCTGGCGCAGAAGACTCGGGGGGACGGCTTGAACAGCCGCTTAGGCAAGGGAGTTACAGATGACGCAGTGGAATGACCAGACCCAAGGAGCGAACGGGGACCCCCAGGCAGGGACCCCACAGCCAATCGCGGACCAACCGGGCGCTGGCCAGAGCCCGGACGGGCAAGCCCCCGGGACCAACCAAGCGGCCAACCAGCAGCCTTACGGGGGCGCGCAGGCCTACCCCTACCAACTGTATGGGACAGGTGAGGAGCAGCCATTCTACGTCCAGCAACCCGCGTACGTGCGACAGCAGCCATACAGCCAGCCCGAATACGGCCAACAGTCGGCTTACGGGGAGCAGGCCAGCCCGACAGGCCAGCCAAGTCAGCCCCCATACGGATACGGGCAGCAAAGCCAGCCCTCGTACGGGCAGCCCGCCGCCAGCCAGCCAGGAGCGCAAGGACCCTTCTACGGTCAGGCTCCAGACTATGGGCAAGGACCAGACTACGGACAGCCCTACGGCCAGCAACCCAGCGGGCCCTACATGGGGGACCAGCCCTCCCTGCCGCAGACCACGCCGATGTACACGGTCCCGCTGGGAACCGGCGGTGAGCCGCCCCTCAACCAGCCCTGGTACGGCATCAGCTTCGGAGCCGCCATTAAGCGCTTCTTCAGCAAGTACGCCGACTTCTCCGGCCGCGCCTCCCGGGGCGAGTTCTGGTGGTCCTTCCTCTTCCTGCTGCTTGTGGGCCTGGGCCTGGGCATCGTGACCGGGCAGATGGGCCGCTTCGGCAGCTATATAAGCTACATATGGGACTTGGCCGTCCTAGTGCCCAACATATCGATTGCCGTACGCAGGCTGCATGACAGCAATCTTTCCGGTTTGTGGATTCTCCTGCCCTTCGGCTTGACTTACGGCAGCATCATCGCCATGGCCGTCACCATCTCCCACATCGGCCTTGACGCCTTCCTCTCCGCGGACGCCACGGCGATCACCCCCGCCTCGGTCAAAGCGCTGAGCTGGGAATTCTTCATCATGATGGCCGGCTTCATCGTCTGGCTGGTCTTCACAGTCCGTCAGTCCGACCCACATGGCGCCCGCTTCGACAAGACCGCGTGATTCCGCCCTAATCGAGGGAGTCGATGCCGCAGCCATGTAAACGCGAGCCCGGACCCTGCGCGCAGCAGGATCCGGGCTCATTTTGCAGCAATCAGCGCCGAGCGCTCACAGCTCCACCGGCGGTTTGTGCGGGTCCTCCGGCACGTGCGCGAACTTGGCCTTCAGGGCTTCGCGGCTCTTGCGCTCATCCTCTTCCTTGGCCTGGCGCTTAGCCTCGTCCGGGTCCCAGAGCAGGTCGTCACGGTGGCCGTCCCACTCAGCCTGGACCAGGGGCGCGGCCTGTTCAGCCAGGCTCTGGAGCGAATCCTGACCCAGCAAGTGGACCAGCTGCTCGTCCGAGACGTAGAAGCGGGGAATCTCAAAACGCTCATTGAGCTCATTGGCGAACAGGAGGACCGGCAAGGCCCTGGCCGGTTCGTCCGAGCCCGCGCCCACCGCATGCGCCAGGTCCCACGCGGCCAGCATCGACGCAGCCAGGCGTTGGGCGATGACCTGCGGATCGGCGCTAGCCTCGACCGTCTGGCCTTCCGGGCTCATGGCCTGGAGTACGGCCTGGGCCACATCAGCCCCGGCCTGGGATTTTTGATCACTCCAACCGGCGGCCATGAGGTCGGCGGCCGCCCGCACCTGGCTGAAGTCGCCGGACTGGGCGTATCCCGCCATGCCATCGCAAGCGTCTTCCGCGGCCAAAAGCGCATCCACGATCGACTGCGGGCGGCCAGGGATCTGGTCCGCGCCCTCATAGACAAACTCGGCATCAGGAATCGTCACATCCTCGCCGGTCATGATGCGCGCGAAGGTCTGCGTCATCCTGACCTGCAGGTTCTCCCCATACTTGGCGTCATTGTCCAGCTGCGTCGCGTCGTTCAAAGGCCACAGCCCAATCAAGTGCGCGCCCGCGTCAGCCGCCTTCCCCAACTGCGGCAGCGCTGCCAGCCCGTCCACTCGATCACCGTCAAATGCGTATGTCATCTGCCCTCCTCGGCTTATGCAACCCACAGCCCACGCGGTTCCCCACCAGGGCGCGCGAGCCCACTGCCATCATATGCTATGGGCCGGTTCAAGCCAGCCGCGCAGCCGGGTCCGCATATGTGATGCCGAGCACGCTTCCACTGCCGGACTCGAAGGTGACCGAAGTGACAGAAGCCAGGGCCGTCCGGCGCAAAAGCATGTTGTGCTCGGGGCGCCCGGTCTCCAGCATGTGGCGGAAGCTCCAGATGGGTGATTCGTGGCTGACAACGATGATCTGCTCGCCGGGCCTGTGCTCCAACTGCTCGCGCACGAAGTCGCTGACACGACCGGCGATTGACTGGTAGGACTCGCCCCAGGAGGGCCGCATCAGGTTGGTCAGGAGCCGCCAGTTGCCGTCCCGCCACAAGGCGCCGTCCCCACGGCCGATTCTCTTGCCCCTGAACTCGTTGCCCGCTTCAATCAAACGGCCGTCCTCGATGAGGTCCAAGGGGCGCTCCCCTCGCTCACGACGGCCCAGATTGATCTGGTCGCGTATGATGCCAGCGGTCTCCTGAGCGCGTTCCAGGGGCGAGGTGTACAAGGCGGACACGCTCTGGGTGGCGGGGTTCAAGGCCAGGAAGCGAGCTGTCGCGGCGGCCATCCTCGCCCCGCGTTGGGACAAATGATAGCCTGGCAGACGCTCGTAGAGCACGTGATTAGGGTTGTAAACCTTTCCGTGGCGGACGAAATGAATGGTGGTCGCTGGCAAAATTGTGCCTCCTGCCGCCGGAAGCCGCCCGATAGCAAGGCTGGCCCAGCGCGTCGTCATCAGTGTCAACTAAAGTTTGACATGGATCGTCTACGGCCACAAGTCACGCCGATTCGCGCCCGTCCCCCCCCTCCCCCCCTCCATGATTGCCCGCCCTGGCGCGGCGACGAAAGGATCCCCTATGCCCAGCCAAGTCACCGCAGCCGTCAGAGAGGTGGGGCGCCGCATTCTAGGTGGCTACTCCGAGCTACTGAGGATGCCCGGCACCGCCCGGTTCGCCATCGGCGCCGTTGTCGCCTCCATGCCTTTCCCTATGGTGGGCATGACCATCACGATTTCGGTCCAGCGTTACTACGGCTCCTACACCTTGGCCGGCTCCCTGACCGCCATCCAAGCGATTTCTCTAGCGGTCATGAGCCCGTTGCTGGGTAAGCTGGTCGACAAGTTCGGCCAGAGGCAGGTCTCCATCCCGACCATTGGGGTCTGGATGGTGGCGGCGGCCAGTCTGACGACGGCCATCAGCTCCCACGCCCCGATTTGGGCCCTATACTGCATCACCCCCTTCATGGCGGCCATCCCACCTTGGGGTGCCATGAGCCGGCAGCGCTGGACCCTCTTGCTCAAGGGCGACCATGTGCGCACCGAGCGGGCCCTATCCCTGTGCGGTGTCTTAGATGAAGCCATGTGGGTGGTCGGCAACCCCCTGGCCTCGATCCTGGCTGTCATCTCAGGTATCCTGGCCTTCTCCTTCACTGGCGTGTGCGTAGCCGTCGGCGCCCTGATGTTCCTGACCGAGCTGTCCACCGAACCGCCTTCCCAGACGGTCCTGGCCCGCCGCGATGGGGTCAGCCGCAAGGTCTACCGGGCCCGCCAGGCCAGAATCCAGGCCCAATTGCAAGGCGAAGAAGGCTCCAGCGCTTTCTGGAGCTCCGGACTGGTCGCCGTTTGCATCACCTGGTTCGGCTTAGGCGCCTTCCAGTCCGCCGCTTCGATCTCGATCATCTCCTTCGCCAGCGAGCAGGGAGCCAAGCAGATGACTGGCTTCATCTTCGCCTGCTTCTCCTTCTCCTCCCTGATCGGCGCCCTCATGTACGGGGCGAAGAGCTGGACGATTCCCCTGTGGAAGCGCTTTTACTTCTGCCTCCTCGTCGTGAACCTGGGCATAG
The DNA here is from genome assembly GCF_001263395.1 of Bifidobacterium actinocoloniiforme DSM 22766. Lineage (NCBI taxonomy): Bacteria > Bacillati > Actinomycetota > Actinomycetes > Bifidobacteriales > Bifidobacteriaceae > Bifidobacterium > Bifidobacterium actinocoloniiforme. The sequence continues at coordinate 1,139,594 of NZ_CP011786.1, forward strand.
CCTCGTTCATGTTCGCCCGCAACATATGGACGATCATGGCCATCTACCTGGTCATCGGAGTCTGCCAGGCCCCTACTTGGATCAACGGCAACCAGCTCATGCTCCACCTGGTGCCGCCCTTCCGCTTCACCGAGGGCATGGCTTGGCTGAACGCCATGAACTCAATCGGATCGTCCGCAGGCTCGGCGATCGCCGGGGTCTTCATCGACCGTTACGGGTCCCAGGGCGGATTCAGTGTGGTCACCTTCCTGGCCTTGACCAGCCTGGCCATCGCCTTCATCGGTTTCAAGCAGATCCGCGGCTCCACCCAGCGCCCGGACCTAACCGTCATACCCGTCTGAACGCGCGGCGCCGGGCCTCCCAACGGTTTCTCGCCCCCCGCCTTCCGCACGACCGTTCATGAGCCCTCGGATATAAGTACCGCACGGAAAAGCCGCCGATCCCACTTCGGACAGGGCCATGCTGTAGGATTTCACTGTGCGGAAATTAATTGAACAGGTGGCCAAGTTCGGCGTCGTAGGTATTATCGCTTTTCTGATTGACATCGGAGTGATGAACATCCTCCTCCACCTCCACCTGAACAACTTGCTGGCTTCCACGGCCTCCTTCCTGATTTCGCTGGCCTTCAACTACCTGGCGAGCATGAAGTACGTCTTCACCCACCGCGACGACATGGCCCGCTGGATGGAGATCGTGGTCTTCTTCGTCTCCGCTGCCATAGGCCTGGGGATTAACGAAGTCATCATCTGGGCGGGCACCTCCATGCTCCCAGCCGATGCCGCCGTCAGCATGCACGCCAAGTATGTGCTCTACACCAACGCCAGCAAGATCGTATCCACGGTTGTCGTCGCCATCTGGAATTTCATCATCCGCAAGTGGCTCCTGGACGCCCCTGCGCCGGGCAAGCCCAAGAACGAGCGCTCGTTCGCCCGTCGGCTGGGTGCATTCTCCCTAGCGCACCGCCCCTTCGGCTGGCAGTGATTCCGGACGCTGGTCTACTCTGGAGATGGCGGTTCGGTTGGGGGCCAGCGCGCTTGAGCACCGCTGCCCAACCGGCACATCCACAGGAAGGATTCCACTATGCCAGTCATCCATACCCATGTTTCCACCCCTTTGAGCGCAGAACAGCGCGAACGGATCAAGACCGCTTACGGCCAGGCCATCACCGCGGTGCCCGGTAAGTCCGAAGGCTGGCTGATGTGCCCGTTCGAGTCGGACATGCCCATCTACTTCGCCGGCGATGATTCCAAGCCCGCCGCATACGTAGAGGTCAACGTCTTCGGCTCCGACGTGCCGCGCTCAGCCTGGGAGCAGCTCACCCAGTCGATCATGAAAGCCCTGAACGAGGAGCTGGGCATCCCCAACGACCGCACCTACATCCGCTACACGGCTACGACCGACTGGGGATGGAACGGTTCCAACTTCTAACCTTAGGAAGAACGCGAGAAAGGCTCCCGATCCCCTGCGCAGGGGTTCGGGAGCCTTTCTTCTGCTTACCCTGCGCGCCCATCAGGGCCGGCGCGGGCTAGCGATCACTTGTCGCCGGTCACCTTGACGGTGAAGGAGGCGCTGATCTCCGGGTGGAGGGCCACCTTGGCCGGGAATTCGCCCGGCGTCTTGATTGGTTCGACCGAGATGGAGCGAGGCTCGACCGGAGCCTTGTCGGCCAGGGCCTTGGCAATCGCGTCGGCCGAGATGGAGCCGAAAAGCTTACCGGACTCGGAGACCTTGGCGTGCATCTCAACGACAGTGCCTTCGATCGCGCTCTTCGCTGCGACGGCATCCTCGCGGGTGGCCAGGAGCTTGGCCTGGCGGGCGCGGCGCATGGACTCGATCTGTGTGGCGGCGCCCTTGGTCCAGGCGAAGGCCAGGCCCTTGGGGATCAGGAAGTTGCGGGCGTAACCGGGCTTCACGTCGACTACGTCGCCGGAGTTACCCAGGTCGCCAACGGTGCTGGTCAGGATGACCTTGCTTGTCTTTGCCATTGTCGTTCCTCCCTCAGCGGCCGGTGGTCTGGTAAGGCAGGAGAGCCATCTCGCGGGCGTTCTTGATCGCCTTGGAGAGCTGGCGCTGCTGCTGGACGGTGACGCCCGTGATCCGACGGGAACGAATCTTGCCCCGGTCAGAGATGAACTTGCGAAGCAGAGCGACATCCTTGTAATCGATCTCGTGAACCTTGGCTACGCTCAGCGGATTCGGCTTCTTCTTGATTGGCTTGACCGGCGCTTGCGGCCTTTTGCGTGACATATGCACTCCTTAAACAACACACTACGAATAATTAACTGATGAAAGCTGGCCCTTGGGAAAGGCCAGCTGCATCCACACTGGGCCCAGGGCCGCTCAGAATTCCGGCTCATCCCCGGATCCGCCGAAATCGTCGGAGGAACCGAAGGACCCGTAAGAGCCGCCAGCCGCATCCGAACCGCCAGAGGACGGCGTGGACCAGGGATCCTGGGCCGGCGCCTGCTGTCGAGCTGAGGGGTTGCCGCCCTGGGGGGCCTGCCGACCACCGGCCGGCGCCGAAGCACCACCCTGGTAGCCGCCTTGGTAGCCTCCGCCTTGCTGCGAGCCAGCGAAACCGCCGCGCCCGCCGCCGGCACCGCCGCCGCTACCCGAGTTTCGGGTCACCTGAGCGGTGTTGCGGGTCAGAGCGGGACCGATCTCGTCCACGCGCATCTCCACGACCGTGCGGTTGTTGCCTTCTCGGTCCTGGTAGGAACGCTGGACCAACCGGCCCTGGGCGATGACTCGCATGCCCTTGGCGAGGCTGGCCTGCACGTTGGAGGCCATCGGCGCATAGGTGGAATCCCAGGCCGAGCAGCGCAGGAAGAGGGCGTCGCCGTCCTCCCACTGCCCCGAGTTGCGGTTGTACTGCCGCGGGGTGGAGGCGATCGTGAAATCAGCGACCGTGCCGCCATTGGCGGTGGTGCGTACCTCCGGGTCGGCGGTGAGGTTACCCACCACCGTGATGATCGTGTCCCCTGCCATGGTTCCTGCCTTTCCTAGCGGATCTGCGGCGGGGCTCTATGACCTCGCCCAGCCCTGCGCCTGGCTTACTTGGCGTCCTTGCGAAGGATCTTGGTGCGAATGATGGATTCGCTCAGGTTCAGCACACGGTCGAGCTCGTCGGAGACGGCCGGCTCGCACGTGTAGTTGATCACCGCGTAGTTGCCCTCGGTATTGCCGTCAATCTCGTAGGCCAGCTTACGGCGACCCCAGAAATCGGTCTTATCGATGGAACCGCCCTCTTTAGTGACGATCTCGAGATACTGCTGAGCCATCTTCTCCAGGGCTCGCTCGTCGAGGGACGGATCAGCGATGAACATCAGTTCATACTTGTGCGCAGACATCACCCACCTCCTTTGGACATACTCGGTCGCGGACTCTCCGCGACAGGAGGGTGTAGCACTGTTGCCCGCATGTCAGAGCCGGCATCGGGCCGCCTACTAAATGCGGAATCAAACCCTTACATTACACTGACAGGCAGACTTGGGAGAAGGCATTCCGCAAGTCAGCGGTTCCGAATGCGGTGTCCACACAGCCTGCTGGCAGCCCGCCATTCAGCACCCACCCTACTTTTTGCGTCAGTGCCCTTCCCGCTGGTATTTGTCCTCAGTCTCGGCCTTGCTGGGCATCCACCAATCGGCATGGTCCCTATACCAGGCGATTGTCTCGTCCAGGCCCACCGCGAAGTCCGCGCACCGGGGTCGCCAACCCAGCTGGTCGCGGATGCCGCTGGCGTTCAGGGCGTACCTGCGGTCAGCTCCGGGCCGGTCCCGCACCCAGTCGAACTCGTCTACGGGCCTGCCCATGCGCTCCAAAATCATGCGAAGCACCTGGATATTGCTCCGCTCGCCGTCCGCGCCTATCAGGTAGGTTCTCCCGATTTCGCCGCGGGTCAGGACCTCCCAAATCGCCGTGCAGTTATCCTCGACCGCGATCCAGTCACGGACCGCCCTCCCATCCCCATAGAGTTTGGGTCGTACACCGCACAGGATATTGGTGATCTGCCGGGGGATGAACTTCTCCACGTGCTGTCGTGGGCCGTAGTTGTTGGAGCTGTTCGAGATGGTTACCCGGCTGCCATACGTCCTGTGCCAGGCGCGAACCAGATGGTCGGCCGCCGCCTTGGAAGCTGCGTACGGCCCGGAAGGACGGTAGGGGCTGCGCTCGGTAAAGCGGGAGGAATCGTCCAGAGCCAGGTCTCCGTAGACCTCGTCGGTCGAAACCTGGTGGAAGCGCAGGTTGTGGCGCCGGGCCGCCTCAAGCAGGACGTACGTACCCACCACGTTAGTGCTGATGAAGGGGGCGGGATCGCAAATGGCGTTGTCGTTGTGGGACTCGGCGGCGAAGTTGACAATAGCATCCACACCATAATCCGTGATTACCTGCTCGACTTGCGCAACATCGCAAATGTCGCCCTCGACGATATCGAGACGTTCGAGGTCAACCCCAGACAGGCTCTTCAAATTCGCCGCGTAGGTAAATTTGTCGAAAACCACAATGTGGGGTAAGCGATGCTCTCGTAATACGAATCTGACAAAGTTGGAGCCAATGAAGCCGGCACCGCCGGTAACCAGAAGACATGCGAAATCGCCCTGGCAAGGTTGTACGTCCGAATCTGGCATGCTTATCACCACGCTACTTACGAATAAACGAATCGGGATGCATAGACTGATCGCTACGCCTGTTTGGGGATGGACTGAACTGCGCCGACAGAAGGCCCAGCACAATCGGGAACAGGAAGATGGTATAGAACATGTACCGCAGAGGCCCAGAGTACCCAGGTGTAGAAAGACTGACCGGATACAACAGGACTATGTACGGAAGCCAGCAGCAGCAAATTCGGCCAGCGTCAGGCAATACACCCCGAAGATTTTGAGCATGCGAGAACGTCATCAGCTTGTGCGTCCTGCGCAACTTCGGGCTCAAGCGTAGGCTCGGAAACAGAGGTGGATGATTCAGCCTGACGAGAGCATCGGCCAGCATGAAAACGAGGGAGAACAACAGGGCATAGCAGAGAATATCCAGGTAAAATGCGGCTTCCCTGACAGGGATGCGCCCTTTCACGGCCGCATTGCTGCTGCATGCAAAGAGAACCCCAAGCACGACGGGAATCGCGACGGCATCAAACATACCCTTATCGCGGTCATCGCCGCTGTCAAGTACAACCACACTCTGAGCTTGCATTATTGCCCTTGGTCTAGAGCGCCATGAAGCGATTCATCGCATCAATCGACGCGGGCGACCCTATGTAATCAGCGGCCACATGCTCATGCGTGTGCATATCCGCAGGAAGCGACATATAGTCTCCATATGCCCGACGCAAATATTCCCGATAATCCCGGGGAACCGGTACGTCTACTCCCCGGAAGGTAAGCTTCTCCGGTGGCATCCATTCTCCAATCGGGTATGGCCCCGAAGACCTGACCTCGTCAATGTTCTCAATTCCTCGGATCAGGCCGGTGGCACCCTGGCTGGTCGGCAGAACAGATAGGCGCTCGCCTAAGGAGGCGAGCCTGCTCGCAAGCCTCTCCTCGAGGCCCGCCACACAGGGATTGCCTTGCACGATGTACTTTTCTTCGCTCCATTCGGAGTGGGCGTATGCCTCCCGCAACTCATCCACAAATGCCCGACGCTCGGCGGAGCACTGCTCCCAGGCAGTCTTAGGATCGCTCGCCACCCAATCCAGGGGGAAGAGGTCTATAAAGCAGGGGTTGTCATCATCAGCGAGCCTGAAGCGTATCTGTTTACATGGCACATACCAGTCCCAGAGCACGGTAATCCGGAAGCGGTCATCGGCCTCGACGAGCTCGGCCAACCTATCCAACTGGTCTCTGGGTATGTAAATATCCACATCGTCGTCCCAGGGAATGAAATCGCCGTGACGGAAGGCCCCTAGAACGGTGCCGCCGGTGCCCCAATACTGAATCTCGTGATCCTTGCACAAGTCGGAAAGAAGAGCGAACAATTTAGCCTCGGCATCCTGGAAAAGCTGGTGGATGCCAGATGCCTTCGGCAGAGCTCGGAAGAACCGGATCTGGGTGTCCTCCAAGGACTCTCCTTCGCGCCTCATCAACTGCCAGTACATAATCAGCTGACGCTCGCGATCAAGGTCTCGGGCGTTCTCCTCACGGTCCAGGCTTTCCTGGAGCCGGAGCATCTGCGCGCTCATATCATCCAACTGGCGCCGCAGGGAAGCATTGTCCTCCTTCAGCAGGGCGAACTGCCCGGCGATGTAGCGCTCGGCATCGTGAAATGATTGCGCGGATGCAGGCAGCAATTTCTCCCTTGCGTGTTGTATGAAACCGCCTATCATTGGCCTCGCGTCCTTCCGCCTGTCTCTTTGCCGCCGTAACCCCGCGCGAGGCCAAAATACAAACCAGTTCTTTCAAACCCCGTTCGGAAATCCATGCTTGCCTTGAACCCCAGCCTTCTGATGCGCGTATTATCAAGTATATTATCCTGAATGGGCGAAAACCGGCTACCCACCCGCTCGCTGGGCTGTTCAAACCGGACCTTCTGAACGCCGTTCCCAAATAAATCGACGGCCGTTCTGGCGATATCGGCCACCGTAACGATGTCGGCCATGGAGGACACATTGTAAGTCCGGTTGTCACCACGAAGCAGAAGCAGCAGGATGGCGAACACCGCGTCCTCGATGTAACAATACGTCCGCCGCTGCCGCCCCGAACTTAGCATCATGATGTCCCGCCCGGCTTTGAGGTCAGCGAGGAAAGCGGTCGTGACTTTGGGATCATCGATGCTATCTCCGGGGCCATACAAGTATGAGAGCCGGGCCACGCTAACAGGAAGGCCATACTGAGCCACAGCGCCGGCGCACAGATTCTCCGCGGCGATTTTGCCGACCGGATAGCAGTCACGCACATTACTAGGGTCCATGCTTCCATCAGATCCTTCAGTCAGCGGCAACTGATTATCATGTCTGCCATAAGCCTCGACGCTGGAAAGGTACACCATTCGGCGCAGCGTCGATGCTTGTCCGCGTAAAGCATCAATCACATGGTACGTGCCGCAGACGTTCGTCATCAATGTACCGACGGGATCACGCGAATACGCCACCGGATTCGCGTTGCTGGCCGCGTGGACGCAGAAGTCGATGCCGCTGATAGCTGCTTCCGTGAGAGAATCACGCACATCGCCAATCAGGAAACTGTCGCGCTCTGGGTCGATAAAAGCCCCAAGCCGATTCCTGGCCTTTTCCTCATTGCGGCCGCAAAGCACCAAGGCGACGTCAGCCACGCCCTGCTGGCGCAGCCCAGAGAAGAACCGAACCAAGAACGAACCAACGAATCCAGTAACGCCGGTCAACAGGACGCGCGAGCTGTCGAATTGCCCCCAAAGCTGATGGTGTTGTCCAATAAGGTTTCCCACGTCTTCGAAAAGGATGCGCTCAGCGGATTCACCGGTCCCCGATAGGCCGTTCACAGAACCTCACCCGCCTCCAGATAGGCTTCGAACAGGGCGATATCCTCGGAGCTGGTGAGTTTGATATTTAAATTGTCACCCAGGACCGTGTGGACTGCATGCCCTGTCTCAACCAGCAGAGTGCAGGTCGCGATTGAATCCGTGATGCCCATCTCGTCAGCCTGCTGGTGGATAAGCTTGAACTGCCCTAGCCTCAGACTTTGAGGGTCTGCGTACGCAGGATATGAGTCCTGCCGACCAGCTCGCGCGAGGACTCCCCGTTATCGGTGTACAGCAGGGTCTCCGTTGCAGGCACAGCCGTCACAGCATTCCCGTATTTCTTGACGACTGCGATATTGGCGTTGATGACTTCCTCGGACAGGAGGGGACGCACCCCATCATGAATCAGCACGATATCCTGGTCATCGTAGTGCCCCTCCAAATATCGGAGCCCTCTTCTGATCGATTGAAACCCGCTGGAGCCGCCAGGCACAACCTCCACCACTTTGGACAAACGGCAATCGCGGACATACTCATTGACGATATCCACCCATTCAGGCAAGGCCACGATGACGACATCGTCAACGGTTATGGCCCGTTAGAAGGCTTCAATAGTGTAGACAAGTACCGGCCTGTTCCTCACCATCAGAAACTGCTGAGGCACAGGCCCCTTCATCCGGGCGCCTACTCCGCCAGCGAGCACTAGAGCCACCACTTTACCTTGACGATCCGGCAAATCGACGGATGCCGATCCTGGGTGGCTCCGGCACTAGCATCAGCGCTGATTACTGTTCCACTGAATCCATGTCTATATAATAAAAGTGCAGGGGGGGGGGGGTGGAGGTAGGCGAACATCCGCAATTTCCCCATCAATCATACTTGACTGACTCCGACCTGTCGGATACGCAATGCCCGGTCGCTCAGCAGGGCGTACTCACTATTGCGGGAATCCCGTATAGCAAATACGCATGAGTTCTCGTCATTGGTAAAGGCAATCATCTCCGTCGGCGCATCAGGACGTTCCCGACTTGCGGTCCTCAATGAAGCGACCAGCCTGAACTCTCCATTGTTGAAGAGGTTAAGAGGCATTTCGAAATGCGCGATTTGATGGCCCGACTGGCGGAGTTTGATCCTGTTTGACCCGGTATCGTATACAATGCCACCGCGGCGGGTGTCGTGCATGGCAATGGCCAAGTAGAATTCCCGGTCCTCGTCATACTGGTACTCCACATCGAATCGGAAAATATCGCTGCTGCTGCACACAGGCGAGGAAATCGGATAAGCCCGCAGCTTGGGGACCCGTTCGTTCAGACCGGTGGGATACTTGTCGCTCTTGCTGTCGCGGGCATCCTTCTTTGCAGCCTTGAGATTCTCCAAAGTATAGCGGTTGGCGACATCGTCCTTGTCTCCTGAAACAACGATATGCCCGTCCTGGATCAGGATCGCCTTGTCGCAGTACTTTTTCACAGCGCTCATATCGTGGGTGACCAGGATGACGGTTTTGCTGGGGTCTTTCTTCACTTGGGCGAAGTAATCGTCACATTTGCGTTGGAAGGCTTCGTCTCCCACGGCCAACACCTCATCAAGCACCAGGATATCGCCCTGAGCCTTAATGGCCACCGAGAAAGCCAACCTGACCTGCATGCCGCTGGAATAGTTCTTCAGCTTCTGATCCATGAAATCGCCAAGCTCAGCGAACTCGACGATATCGTCGTACATGGCATCCACTTCTTCACTAGTGAATCCCAACAAAGCACCGTTCAGATAGACGTTCTCCCGGCCGGTGAGCTCAGGATTGAACCCCACGCCTAACTCGATGAAGGGGACCAGCTTGCCTGAGTAACTGATTTTGCCACGTTCGGGGCAGTATATGCCGGAAATGAGCTTCAGCAGGGTGGACTTTCCACTGCCGTTGCGGCCCACTATACCGAAGAAGTCCCCACGGTGGACCTGAAAAGAGATGTCCTCCAGAACCTGTTGCTCTTTGTACCCCTTGATCCCGCGGGACCAATTGATGAAGGCCTGCTTAAGACCGGTCGCCTGCTCGGTGGGCAGACGGAAGACCTTGTCGACATGCTCGACGGAAAGCACCACTGGACTGGAATTCTCAGCTGGCGTGCTTGCGCTTACTTTACCCATTACATCACCTCGGCGAACCGACGATTGTACTTACGGAACACAGCGATTCCCAGCACGACGACGAATATCGAAATGCACAGAGGAATGAGCCGAATCCATGGATTTCCTATCTGGTTCCAGACCGTAGGAGTCGACTCGGGAGCGATGAAGTTGTGACGAATATCCTGAATCGACTGAGCGATGGGGTTCAGCAGGAGCGCTTTGGCCACGACAGGGCCCCACCAATGCTGGATGTTAGAGACGGCGGTAAGAGGATAAATCACAGGAATCGAATAGAAGATGGCCTGCTGCAGCACATCCCATATATGTGAGATGTCTCTGAAATACACGTACATGGTGGACATCAACAAGGTAAAGCCAATAGCCAGCATATACAGCTCCAAAATGTTCAAAGGCAGCAGAATCACACGCCAGGTGAACTGCACCCTGTTGAACAGGGCGAAGATGAACACCACGATCAGGTTGATACCGAAACTAATCAAGGCGCCCATCGCGGCCGAAACCACCACGATATAATTCGGGAAATGGACCTTGCGCAGCAAATCCCCACGATCAACGATGGACCGCAGCCCTATCGAAGTGGCCTCACTAAAGAACTGCCAGGAACTGATGCCCAGCAGCAAAACGACAGGATAGGTGCGCGTTCCGTCGGTCATCCGAAGGAACTTCGCGAATACCAGGTACATCACGCAAAACAGCATCAACGGCTGAAGCACGGACCAGGCAACCCCAAGAAACGAACCCTGGTAGCGCAGCTTGAAATCGGTCTTTACAAGCTCTTTCAGAACGACCCACGAGTAATGGTATCGCTTCCTGACTCTATTAGCTATATCTGACACAGAGATATAGTTTAGCAGGTGGTATATAGCTGTCCGCCACGCGCGTACTACCGATTCTACAATGCGCTCTTCCACTACAGCCACTGGCAACACATAAAAGCGAGCCGCCGCAGACCTAACACGGGCGTTGTGCATCGTTTAAACTGAAGACCGTGTTCCAACCAGTTCCATTCAAGCTAATTCCTTCATGACCACTATGCCAACTAGGGTGAGTAGAGCAAAGAACACGAAAGAGGTGACATGGCAAATTCGTCGCAACGGCACTCAGCCCAGAATCCCCGTAATATCAACATCGAGCTATTACGCATTTTTGCGATGGTACTGGTCGTGCTTTGCCATGCCGTCATACATTTGGACGTTGGCAATTCACAGTTTCGAATGGAATTGGCCGTGGTACCAGGATGGAAGAACGCGATACGCTTCACGGCCGTCCAGTACGGGCAAGTAGGCGTCTCGATTTTCTTTATGATTTCAGGCTTCTTCCTGAGCAGCAAGACGTTCTCCTGGCGAAGGGTGTTCCTCACCTGGTCCCAGGCGTTTCTGTACACGACACTCTGCTTCTTCTCCATCCTCATATACCAGCGTTTTTCTCCGCTCCCGGCTTTCCTGGCACCATTGATGCAAGGAAGTGAGCTTAAGAGAACCGCTTTGTGGAGCTTCTTCCCCTTCCTGTACGACAGCTACTGGTTCATTGATGCCTACATCGTCATGCTCCTATTCGTGCCATTTATCAATTTGGTCATGCGGTACTCCACAAAACGACAGCTAATAGCTCTCATAGCATTGCTGGCTTTTTTGGGCACGTGGCCCTTGTTCTTCAACCAAACAAACCACTGGAATAACGTGACCTATGCGATAATCTGCTACCTGATCGGCGGTTTCATACATCAAGAGCTGTCAAGGGTCAGGGAAACTCGCCCTCTGGTCCTCAGCGCGCTGATTGCGACGTCGACCATAGCCATGACTCTGTTCAATTACATCGCCGCTTCTCGGTCCTCAGTAATCACTGCGCTGGGCTGGCCTGCCCTAGTGAAACAGGGTCTTCAAGTTCTGCCAATCCTCATAGCCTCCTGCCTGCTGATTGCCGCTTTGAAGATGGCGCCCAGATCGAAAGAGACCACTGCGAACACAGTGATCCGTGCAGTGGCGAAGAGCACCTTCGGCGTATATCTCCTGCATGAGAACATCTTTGGTTTCAGAATCCTGTGGACAGCAGTAGCCCGTTTCATGCCTCATCCGTCCGGATTGATTGAATCGGCGATTCTTCTCATCATCATCGTAATCGCAGTTTTCCTTCTTCTCGATGGAATGGCCTTCCTCTTAGATTCCCTCCTCATTCATCCCTGTCAGAAGTTGGCTTTTGCTGCAATCGACCGCCATAAAGCGCTTACTCATCAAGAGTAGCGGACACCACCTGGTCATCGGCGATACTTGTATTCCGACTCTCTTCTCGGATGAAGGGCACTGCTATCATCAAAGCAAAGCAGAACAAGAAACCGAGCGAGTACCGCACCTGATGCGCAGGCAGTGCCAACAAGTTCAGCCAAGTGAATACGAAGGGTAAAGTGAACAGCAGTTTGCCGTATTCTCTCCTAATGACGACAAAACCCATCGCCACCAAAGGAATCCAAAGCACATATACAGCTTCGCTGCCAAGAAGAGAAAAAGGCGGAATCTTGTTCAGCAATGACACCAAGGGTACAGCTATGGTCTTTTGCCCATGCGATAGCGCACACTCCTCATACCCTGGGAACAATGAACGACCACCAGCCTCCCACCAACCGCAACGCACAGCTGACGTGTAATAGTAAGTATCGTGTACCACGAACGGAATTGCCAAGTATAAGGCAGCCTTGAAATACTCTCCAGGATATCTAAAAAAGAGGCGCGCCCAAATCGCCATGAACTTTGTACGATCCAATTTTGTGGCATCCTGCCGATAGGCATAGTGCTTAACATAATCGGAACTGTTGCGATTCCAATGTTGATGAGCTTCTTTTACGTCTATTACCTTTTCAATTGCCTTTTTGTCCTTTGGTGACAATTCCGGCCATTTATCAATAGCTACCTTTGCGACCTGCTGCATAGGAACAGAGATGGCTTCTTGAGGACCTCCTGGAGCAATTCTTAATGGAGAAAATAGTGTAGCCGGTATCACAATGGCCACGAGTATCGGTGGAAGTAGAGCCATAAGAGCAACACGCACTCTATTTTTATGAGCAAAGAGGGCAAGTGCCAACAGTGACAGACCTGTGACATATACTGATGTTTTCTTAGTCAAACCGCCCACGATACCAAAAACTACCACTGCAGTAATAAGAGAAATGGTCAACCGTTCGTGCTTGCGCACCCGATAGACGCACTCATAAAACAGCACACACCAAAGTACAAAAAATGGCAGCCATGTCGTATCTTTGAGAACAATACTCATATACATTGGGAATGCGGGCAACAAAGCGCTGAAAAACAGGATGGCAACAACAGCTCCGTCCGGAAGACTGGTTCTCCTCCTAATCCAAGCAAGAGCCACGGCCAAAGAGAAAGCAGCGAATAAGGACTGGCAGATGATAAGCACCCGCATTCCTGCAATCTCATTACCAAGGAAAACGCCCAACTGGTCAAAGAGTCCGTACAACAAAGTGTCAAATACTGGATGATGATCCTGAGCCCTGTATCCCGGCAACTCATTCATCAGCATAGGATCCCAGACATGGCCAGTTTTATACTGAATTAGTTGAACCATGGCGTCAACACCAATTATTGCCGGTCCATTAATGATAAGTACAGGCATCCAACATACGAAGATAATGATCGTAGTTATCAATATATGTTTTGGCGTGAAATCAATAAAGCTAGCCAATATGCGCCAAATCTTGTGAGATACAGACTTCGGGTCTGCGACATTCTGCAGCTCCTGCTCGCTGACCTCCATTTTAGATCGATCCATATACTTAGCGGCGATGTCTTCCAACCAGCACAGTATCGCAAAGACAAACATGGACAGAGCAAGAACCTGGAGAGCAAGGCAAAGTATGAAACTTGTAGAACTCCGCATAGCTTGCTCGTGGGTTTGCGCCTGAATCGAACCTCTTTCCAGGCTAGGGTCAGGGGCCATTCGCGGCAAAATGGTAGAGGAAGCGATAGCAGCGGATAGTATGCAGTTAACAACCTTGACCCGAATGGTCGCAACACTCAACAGCGGATAGATGCGATACACAATGTATCCGATACCGGTCATCATGGAAAAAGAACCTACAGCACCAAGCACGCCCACAGCGTCCATACTTTGGCTGAAGAAACTAGAGCTATTTGAAAAAGCGGCCGAGCTCGTACTCCTTAGGGTCAAAGCCATAGTTGACAGAATCCCGACTATAATTGAGCTGGTATAGCGTCTTATCGGCACCCTTTTCATCTTTCAACATCCATTCCGCATCACGCGCATAAGGTTAAAATGAGTTTGTCAGGAAGAAATCAGGCGCCCTGACTGTGGGTAGTCAATTTGGGGATTGAACCGGAAGGCCTCCAGCATCTTGCCGTACATCTGCCGGCGCAGTTTCTTCTCCACATGTCCGATGCGCATAGACTTGAACACCATGCCACAGAAGAGCAAGTAGCGCAAGAAACCCTCATGGTGCAGAGTATACGAGCCCTGATTACGGGTACCGTACGCGAACTTCCACGCGTTCTTCTGATTGATCATCGAGAAGTTCACGCCCTTGTTATCACCCATATCATGCACGACCACACTGTCAAGCACCTGAATGCCCGGGCAGTTCTTGGTGATGCGGGTGGTGTACTCGGCATCGTCGAACCAGATGAAGTACTCCTTGTAAGGCAGACCGTAGGCTTCCATGACCCAGCGCGGTATCAGGACTGACACGAACGACGCACGGTTAATCAGGACCACGTCCTTGAGCCCTTCCGCCCGCAGACGCCCCCAATCCCATGTGGGCACAGGGTTGTTCATCTCGGATATGTGCCCGTCGATGAACTTGACCAAGGAGCATGCGAATGGGATGTCCGGACTAAACACATCGACAGCCCGTTCGTATCCGTCGACCAGCTTCTCAAGTGCATCAGGTGCAGGGTAACCATCGTCATCAAAAATCCAGACGTAGTCAGCACCAATTTGGTAGCCCTTTTCCATACCGGCCGAAAAACCACCGGCCCCGCCTACGTTCTCCGGCAGAGTGACGATCTGCAGATTCACCTGATCCGCAATCTTAAAATTGTCGGCATACTCCTGCAAGTAAGTGGCGGTGCCATCGGTGGAAGCGTTGTCCACAATCACCAGGTGAGACGGCAGCATGGTCTGTGCCTCCAAGGAAGCCAGGACCTTCTTGAGCTTCTCCAGGCGGTTGAAGGTAACAACTACTGCCGCGACATTCTTACTGTGCTTCACTGTGCCCATTCCTTTAGCATATTTTGGAAATACCGGTTGGCGGACTGCTGGCCGAAGAAGCTGGTTAACCTTGCATTCTCCACCTGCCACAAGCGTTCCCGATCTTCCTCATGCTCTCTGATATGCTCCATACTCCGCACGGCTGCGGCAATCAAATCGGCAGTGCGCCGAGGCAGCAATCCCTGAACTGGAATGAGCGTTGATTGAGAACCTACGTCAGCACTCAGGACCGGCAAACCGGCACTGATGGCTTCGATAGTGGTCAGGGTGATACCTTCGTTCACCGAAGAGACCAGCAGCAAATCGGCTTCCTGATACGTATCCTCCACCGACTGATTAAGACCACGGCGTTCAATGACATCCGTCAGACCAGCATGCTCGATTATGTTGTTGACTTCGCCATCCAAATCACCATTGCCGTGCATGATGAAGTGGTAGGCCCCCGGATGCGCGTGTTCCAAAATCTGCACGATTCTAATGAACGCCTCCGGTCGCTTCTGCCTGGTGACCCTTCCCACGAACGCTACACACAGCTGGCCTGGTTGCTGACGAGCTTTAATCGTATCTCGTCCAGTGTCAGCGGTCAGACCAACAAGAGGTGCCATGACAATCTTGGACTGACTTATGCCGTGCCTTTCAACCAGCCAGTTCTCCAGTTGCGGAGAGATGACATGGTGCAAGTCGATATAGGCATCCCGGCTTACTGCCTGGTTGGGATAACCGCCGCGATAGCGGTACTCCAAAATGTGCAGGGAATCGACGATTCGGGTCTGTGGATAGTAGCGCTTAATCCACCAAAGACGGTCGTAAAGCCATTGGTTGTGGTGGATCAGGGTACCGCGCACGTCGAATTGTTCGAAAATCGAGCGCAGCAAAGGTTCATCCCCCGGACGTTCCTGCATGGGGAAGGTGAGGCAAATGACTAGCGCACCCTCCAGCTCAGGTTTGCTGATCCACGGCTGATGACTGTCCATGTTCGTAATAACGATCGGCGTCATACCGGCCCGTTTGACTAAGTCGATGGTCTCAAGGCCCCACCGTTCGGCCCCACCAGCCTGAAGCCAGTGCATACCCACCAGCACAGCCTTAGGGGCACCCTCCCTAGGCTTGTTCGGCTTGATGTCGAAGTATGGATGATGAAGCCGTTGCGCGACTTCGGCTGAGCTAAGATCCTGCGGAACGAATGGGACAATCGGCTGATAGCTCTGCTTCTCCCGGTGCGAGCGCTGTGCTTCACGAATGTAGTCAAAAGCCACGGGAGCATAGGTCTCGCAAGCACGATACACCTTGCTGGCAAGCTTGACGGTCTGCTTGGCTTCGATATCCTCGTCGGTCGCGCCATCCGGAGACAACAAGATATATCGAACATTCCGGTCGATTATCTGCTGTTGACCTTCGAAATAGTGGGGAGAAAACTCACTGGAAGGATCTGCGGCGGATTTCGCCCGAAACTCCAGAAACGGTGTGAGCCCTGCTCGCTCCGTCAGATCCCCACTCAACGTAGAGGTATCAGTCAGTCGAGGATACTGCCAGCGTTCTCCCATATATAAACGGTAACTGAGCTCCCGGCCTGGTTGGATAAGACTGTGGTAGTTCAGAGCAGCCAGCACCAATGCTCGCAACCGTGGACTTAACTTCTCAATGGCTGCGGACACAGACTCGTCCACATCAAATAACTTAAGCATGCTATCTATGATAAACGGCAATCGAGTAACAAGCTGCGAGCACAGCCAAGCGCACACTATTTAGACACTCCCTATAACGAATTCCTAGGACCCGCTTAAGTAAGTTTGAAATCCGCTGTCGCTATTCCTCAACCAGCAACACAAACACCTGAATCTCTGTAAGATTTGAAACGGATGCGAGAATAAGAGACTCCCCAGTATACAATCTCACTGTATAATGGGCAGAGTGAAAGGAATACAGCCTTTGAAGGCAACAACTGCGGTATTACTGCCCTGCTATAACGAAGAGCAGACTATCGGTAAAGTCATCAGCGACTTCCATGCTGCTCTTCCTGAAGCAGACATCTATGTCTATGACAACAATTCAACCGACCGAACGGCTCAGAAAGCCAAAGAAGCAGGAGCCATTGTCCGTCAAGAACCACGCCAAGGCAAAGGTAATGTCATCCGCGCCATGTTTGAGGACATAGATGCCAATGTGTATGTGATGGCTGATGGTGATGATACATACCCGGCTGACGCAGCACCCGCTATGGTTCAAAAAGTTTTAGACGGTTATGACATGGTAATTGGCGATCGTTTAAGCTCCACCTACTTCCAAGAGAATAAACGCCCTTTCCACAACATAGGCAATCGTGTAGTACGAGGTTTCATCAACAGTCTCTTCAACGCGCATGTCACCGATATTATGACCGGATACCGGGCCTTTTCCTTCACCTACGTAAAGACATACCCAATCCTGTCCAAGGGTTTCGAAGTCGAAACTGAGATGACCATTCATAGTCTGGACAAGAACGTACGCCTGTATGAGATGCCTATCCAATACAGAGATAGACCAGAGGGATCAGTCAGCAAACTGGATACGGTAGGCGATGGCTTAAAAGTCCTATCCACTATCTTCCGCATGATTCGGGAGTATCGGCCCCTCCCCTTCTTCGGGGGTCTAGGTGCGGTAATTGACATAACCGGCATTGCCCTGGTCATTTCAGTGCTTATTGACTTCTGGAACACCGGAGCAGTGGCTCGTTTCCCTACCTTGATTGGTTCTGTTTTACTTATTCTAGTGGGTCTACTGAGCATCGTCACCGGCATCATCTTGGATGTGATAGCCAAGAACGATCGCAAGAGTTACATCACTAACAGCAATATTTTCTCTTACCTGAAAAGGGCAGAGCTTTCCGACAAAGAATAAGTCCCTGTTTGAAAGCTCATAAAAGCGTATAGCTTCGGGACGGAGGCACATCTACAATGAATGCTCCCCCCCCCCCCCACCCCGAAACTATCCGGATGCTAACCTGCCCACCATAATTATTCAAATCGCCAGTTCTGGGCTTGGGTACCATTAGCCATGTATAGCTGGAGACCATTATTGTTCGCTACCGCACCCCCTGGTAAGTCAAGAACTAAATCCGAGGACAAAGCAGAAATGAGCTTGCTGCTTCCATCGCTCTGTCGGACAGCCACCCACTTCTGAGCATAAGTCCCATTCGCCTGATATTGCTGGACACGGGCACCGGAGGACATGTTCGCACCGGCGACGTCCATCAGTTTACCTGAACCAGCATTCATGATTGTTAAGTATCCTTGACTGTCATGCCGAACAACCCATTGCTGAGCCCGAGTACCGTTGCCTGCATAAAGCTGCACCTTCCCATTGTTGTCGGAAGTGCCGCCAGCTACGTCAACCTTGTATCTGTTGTTTTCCCCTGATGCGATTACATAGCTACCGTCCTTAACATCATTACGATGTTGAGCAGCCAACTGGTCTAGACGCTGCCGGACTGTTGGCTCGTTGGACAGTACCCACTTTTGAGCTGCAGTACCGTTCTGGCTGTATATCTGCATCTGTTGGCCAGACACGGCTTGGGCTCCAGATATATCCATAGCTTTATTGGACAGGCTACCGACAAAACTGAATTCACCGCCACCGGAATTACGCACTTGCCAACGCTGGGACTGGGTCCCGTTCAGCTGATACTGCTGAACTGGAGCGGCGTTCTGAGTCTGACCACCAGCTATTTCAAGGTTATTTCCTGATCTAGCATTACTTATTTCATAAATACCATTACCCACTTGTTTAAAAGTATAAAGCTGAGCATCAGTACCATTCCAGGGGTAAATCTGAATGCGGGTGCCGCTTTCCATTGAACCACCTGGTACATCAAGCACTAGTCCTGTGTTGATAGACGACCGAATCCGATACCAAGTATTTGCCTCGATAGTAGTTACAGAAGCAAGGGTAAATCGTTGAGCCCCCGTTCCATTGGGTTGATAGAGAGCAACGCGAGCATTGTCGGCAGTTGAAGCCCCTTCGATATCCAACACCCAGTTGCCCAAAGCCGATTGCAAGTAGTATGAATTGCCTGCATCACGGATAAACCATCGTTGAGCAGTGCTTCCATTGCAGTCATACTGCCAAACTGTTGCATTGTTGCCAGCCACCGCATTAGACACATCTAAAGCCTTGCCTGAGTTGACATTAGTAATCACATACGAGCCATCGCTTTGTTTGCTAAAGACGAAACGCTGAGCTCCTGAATTGTTGTAACTATATAGATGAAGAGGAACACCTGAAGCCGCGCTAGCACCAGCAATGTCAATGCCTGAGGAATCCTTAAGCCAAGAGTTGATATAGTATTCCCCATCCGGCAGATTTACCCGGGGCAAATCGTTTACATTAAGCTCGGCCGCGAAATCGTGCAGGCCGCAAGCATTCAAATCCACAGAACCTTTGATGCCGTTGATGCGGCCTCCATCCGAGTACTGCCAGCAACGTTCGTTGGCCGGATAGTTGAAACCAGGCCGAGAACCATAACTGGCCACCCAGTCTGTTCTAGAGCGGATATTGCCGGAATTCAGCGCTGTGTTCAGGTAATGCGTATAGGAATACACCGACAGCTTGTTGTAGCCGGCGCTCTGCAATTGCCACCACCAGGAGTTCACGATTCCGTCGTATACCGCGGGGTTGGTGGGTGGACGATGCCCCGACCAAGACCACAGCTCCAAGTCGTAGTACACCGGGTACTTCAAATCCCCTGGTCCGACACCAGCGCGACGCAGAAGGTCGACGACATTCGCACCCTCGGAAGAGGCGGTACCACTGTCATATGCATACGAGTATAAGTAGATGCCGAAAGGTATGCCCAAGCGTTTGCACTCACTGATGTTGCGCAATGCCTTGTTGTCGAATCCGTTGCCCCAGCCGTAACCGATACGGATGATGGCACCTTCCACGCCAGAATTGCGAGCCGCCTCCCAGTTGATATCGCCCTGCCACTCGGAAACGTCAATAACACCTTTAGCTTGCTGTGCGAATAGCCCGCCATCAGCCTGGAAGAAGGCCTGCGTGCCATTGTACATACCCCAATACGCACCATACTGGTTGTTCTGCAAAGCCACAGTTCGGGCGGGAGACGGAGCGGCGTCCTGAAGAGTCTGACCGTATGACATGTAACGACCTGGTTCAGCATGACGACGAGGCTGACTGTGCATGTTTCCGCTAAAGACGGACTGACGAACGGCCTCATCACCACCAACCTTGCTCGCCGAATCGGGTTCCTTACCATCCATCTGTTCCTTGACTAGCCCCATAGGAACGGGGATGAACGAGCGTCCATTCGTCTTCGCCAAAGGATCGGCGGGTTTGCTTTCCGTGCCAACCAATTTTGGGTCGGTGACTGTCTTCCCCGTCTTTACGTCCTTGGTCTCTCCCGAATCCGCTACAGCGAGATTCTTGGATACCAAGGTCGCACCGTCGGGAATCGCATCAGAAACCGCATCCGGCAGCTTGTCAGCAGGCAACTGTTCTTCAGTCGATACCGTTGAAGCAAACGCCTGGTTATCTGGTTCAGCAGAAGCAACCGTGTCAACGAGAGCCTCAGCCCATGCAGGATTAGCCCCGGTCCCCAACAAGCACATACCCGCAGCAGCGGTCAATGCAAAGAATTTCTGTACAAAGCTCATGATTCTCGCACAATCCTAGGCCAAGACGATGGCCATTTTTATCTATTTGCCTGTTTGCAACACTGTAATCGCTGACCACCGTAAATTAGCCAACAATCTCCGAGATGCCACACTTCCACCATAAGTGCGCGTAGTGATCTCAAGAAGCACAGCCACAGCATGTTATCTATAGCCGACAGTGCATGCCTGGATCGGCCTGATCACAGACCAAGTGCGAAACGCCACGAATCGATAGCCCCACCCCCTCAGCCGACACGGCAGACTCTGACTCGCTCCGCCGCCGCAGGTCCAAAGACCAATTCCACTCCCGTGGATGTGCCGCTAGTCCCTTCCATCAATTCGACCACGATTGCATCAGAGTAAGGAGGCTGAGGGGCTATACGCAGGAGGGAACCAACTTGAATTTGCTTGCTTTTGAGGTAACGCAGCATCTCGGGATCCTCATCCGAGACGCGATCCACACGTGCAAAGGCACCCTGGGGAGCCTGTGACAGAGGGATTGAGTCCTTGCGATCAGGCAATTCACCAGTAGCAGCGGGGATGGAGTCGCCATGCGGGTCACGATCGGGATGGCCCAGCAGCGCATCTATTCGGTTCACCAACCGGTCCGAAACCGCATGCTCCAGACTTTCCGCCTCCTCGTGCACCTCGTCCCAGCTGTAGCCCAAAGTCTCCACCAAGAAAGTCTCCATGAGCCGATGGCGGCGCACCATTCGAATCGCATACTGGCGGCCAAGAGAGGTCAGATCCACACCTCCATATGGCCGATGCTCCACCAGGCCTGCGGCCCCAAGACGGTTCATGGCACCGGAGACCGTGGATAGCTTGACACCTACACGCTTCGCCAGAGCCGAGGGCTGCACCGGACTCGGATCCCACTCCTGCAGGTCCCAGATAATCTTCAGATAGTCCTGCGAGTTCGCCGATAAATCGTCCAAATCCATAAGGAAAGTCTAACAAGAGGCCAGAAGGCCACTCAATGCGAGGCAGACATCATACAGCAGGCCGCCGGCGCACAGGCAAATAACCTTCACATGCGAACAGTGGAAATAAAACACAGCATCCGCTAGACTTCGCGTAGTCAAAGATAGTTGTTTGCACATACGCAGAAATAACCATCTTCGCAGCACGACCCGGCACGAAGTCAGGCACATAAGCTCAGAGTTGAAGGACAGCATGGCGAGCAAACCAGCAGATGACTCGAACGCCCGACCGATTGCGCACACCAGGAAACAAACACCCAGCGCAGCGCACGAAAACAGGCGAACAGCAGACATGACCGTCGACAACAGCGCCGAGTCAACCGCTACAGTCAAGGGCGGCGCAAGAAATCCCTCATCCCATCAACACCGACCCATCCTCCTTGTGCAGACAGCCAACGGCCGCTCCCTCGAGGAGGTCAACTCCTCCATTCCTGTCCCCAGGAACAAGACTTCTTTCTGGCGCAACCTGGCCGCCTTTTCGGGCCCCGGAGCCCTGGTGGCCGTAGGATACATGGACCCGGGCAACTGGATCACCTCGATCGGGGGCGGCGCCCAATACGGTTACCTGCTGATGTCCGTGGTGCTCATCTCCAGTCTGATCGCGATGATGCTGCAATACATGTCCGCCAAGTTGGGCATCGTCACCGGCCTGGACTTGGCCCAGGCCACGCGGGAGCACACCGGCCGCAAGCTCAGCTTCGTCCTCTGGATCTGCACCGAGCTGGCCGTCATGGCCACCGACATAGCCGAGGTAATCGGCGGCGCCATCGCATTGAAGCTCCTGTTCGGCATCCCCCTGGTCGTGGGCGTGGCGCTGACCGTGCTCGACGTGCTGATCCTCCTGTTGCTCACCCATTTGGGTTTCCGTCGAATCGAGGCCATCGTTGCCGGGCTGATCATGGTCATCATGCTGATCTTCGTTTATGAGGTCATCCTCGCCCGCCCCGATGTGCCCGCCATGCTAGAGGGTTTCATCCCCAACAAGACGATCCTGGGCAGGGGCCAGCTGACCATGGCCCTCGGCATCGTCGGCGCCACGGTCATGCCCCACAACCTCTACTTGCACTCCTCCATTGTGCAGACACGCGACTTCGACCGCTCCGATGACAAGCAAGTGGCCAACGCGGTCCGTTTCGCCACCTGGGACTCCAACATACAGCTGACCGGCGCCTTCATCGTCAACTGCCTCCTACTCGCGCTAGGCGCGGCCATGTTCTTCGGCCACGGCGAAAGTCTGGACACCTTCACCGCCCTATACAACGCCTTGGGCGACCAGTCCATCGCCGGCCCTGTGGCCTCGGGCCTGCTGAGCACACTGTTCGCCGTGGCCCTCCTGGCCTCGGGGCAGAACTCCACCATCACCGGCACCCTGACCGGGCAGATCGTGATGGAGGGCTTCATCCGCATGCGCATCCCCATCTGGCTGCGCCGCCTGGTCACCCGCGTCATCTCGATTATTCCGGTCCTGATCTGCACGGTCATCTTCGGCGGCAAGGAATCGGCCCTGGACAGCCTTTTGGTCTATTCGCAGGTCTTCTTGTGCGTGGCCCTGCCCATCTCGATGGTCCCCCTGGTCTGGTTCACCTCGTCGCGCAAAATCATGGGCAAGTACGCCAATCCCAAGTGGCTGGCCGCACTGGCCTGGGTGGTGGTTGCGGTCCTGTCCGCGCTGAACGTCCAACTCGCCATCCAAGATGTAAGCGAGCTGATAGCCCTGCTATAAACCCGTCTCAGGCTGGCTGGAGACTCATACAAGGCACGACCAGGCGGGCGCGCGCCACAAAGCGCATGTGCGCGCATTGCGATGCCCGCCTTCCGCCGTTTAGCGCCCGTGTTCAATTCCATGCTCGGTCCAACCTCAACCCGGCACGCGAGTCATCTCACTTCACCGCGAGAACCACCCCTTCCTAATCGCAGGCTACGGTGTTACGGTCTAATTAGGGACACGCGGGAAAATCTCCCGTGCAACCGACATGGGCCGGACACATTCCGACTCTGCGCGCATGGAACAAGCCATCCGATCGCAAACCCAGCCGGCGATGCTCCTCAAGAATCGAAAGGGCGTCATGAACGCAAAGCTCACCACTAACGAAGGCCAGCCCTGGGGCGACAACACCCACAGCCAAACCGCCGGCAAACGCGGACCCATCCTGATGCAGGACTACCAGCTGCTGGAAAAGCTAGCCCACTTCAACCGCGAGCGCACCCCCGAGCGTGTGGTCCACGCCAAAGGGGCGGGTGCCAAGGGCACATTCAAACTCACTCGCGACATGAGTCAATACACCAAGGCCGACCTATTCAACGGTGAAGGCAAGGAGACGCCAGTGCTGATTCGCTTCTCCCAAGTGGCCGGAGAGGCAGGTTACCCCGACACCATGCGCGACGTGCGCGGCTTCGCCCTGCGTTTTTACACGGCCGAGGGCAACTACGACGTGGTGGGCAACAACACGCCCGTCTTCTTCGTGAACGACCCGCTCAAGTTCCCCGACTTCATTCATTCGCAAAAGCGCGATCCGGCCACCCACCTGCGCTCCCAAGAGATGCAGTGGGACTTCTGGTCGCACTCCCCCGAGTCTCTCCACCAGGTGACCTACCTGATGGGCGACCGCGGCAATCCGGCCTCCTACCGGACCATGAACGGCTACGGCTCCCACACCTTCAAGTGGGTCAACGCGCAAGGTGAGCAGTTCTGGGTCAAGTACCATTTCATCAGCGCCCAAGGCGTTAAAGACATGACCAACGAGCAGGCCGCCAAGGCAGCCTCCGAAGACACGGACTATTTGCTGCACGACCTCTACAGCGCGATTGACCAGGGCGATTACCCGTCCTGGAAGGTGTGCGTGCAAATCCTACCCTACGAGGAAGGGTTGAATTACAAGACCGACATCTTCGATGTGACTAAGACCGTCTCCAAGAAGGACTATCCGCGCATCGAGATTGGCGAGTTCACGCTGAATCAGAATCCGGTCAATTATTTCGACGAAGTGGAGGAGGCGGCTTTCTCGCCCGCTAACTTCGTTCCTGGCATCGAGCCTTCACCCGACAAGCTCTTGCAGGGCCGCCTCTTCGGCTACAAGGACGCCGAACGCTACCGCCTTGGCGCCAACTACGAGCAGCTGCCCATCAACCGACCGGTCAACGAGGTGCATAATTACGAGCGCGACGGCTTCATGGCCCAGGGCCAGGACGGCTCGGTCAACTATGAGCCCAACTCCCACGACGGCCCCGTTGAGGACCATGACGCGCGTATGCACGCCGACAGCGAGGCGCTGACCAGCCAAGCCGAGTACTCACGCCCCTACGAGGTGGACCACTTCTCCCAGGCCGGCGACCTCTACCGTCTGATGAAGCCGGAAGAGAAGGACCGGATGATTGAGACCATCAAGTCGACCCTAGGCACTGTGGACAGCGAAGAGATCAAGATCTTGGAGACCAAGCAGTTCCACCAGGCCGACCATGAGTACGGCGAGCGCGTAGCCCAGGCCCTGGGTCTGTCGATGGATTCCATCCGCTGACCCCGTCAAGCCAGTGAGGCCGGGCCTTGAGCGCTCAAACCGCTCCGCAACCCGGCCCCACTGCATGCTCCCGTGACACGCCCTGCCTGGCACACTCACCCGTCGGCCAAGGTGTGTGTTATTATGGAGCAGTTGTGACCTGGAGGATTCGCCTAGTGGTCTATGGCGCACGCTTGGAAAGCGTGTTGGGTTCACGCCCTCACGAGTTCGAATCTCGTATCCTCCGCCATATGAAGCCCCTCATGCCGAGGGGCTTCTTTTTTACATGAATACGAAGTTATAGAAGTTTGTCTACACTGCCTTCTCTGAGACATGATGCTGCCTTGCCAAAGTCGCACACTACTCATAACGCCGATGTGCGGCATATGCTCTTGCCAGCAAAGGCCGACGACAGCAGGAGACTGGGACTAACCTGCTACGTGGGTGATTATCATCCCCGCATAGGACAGTACCACGAGGATATAGCACCAGCCTAAAGCCTTCTTCACAGATATTTTCTCGATACCCATATCAGGCAGCAGTAAAGCTACAACAGGAATAACAGGAATAAAGTATCGACTCTGAATACCCCCGATCCAGGTTCCAGAAGGATTGGGGGAGAAGGAGATATACAGGCCCAGCTCTACCGCAATCAGAAAAAGGAAGGATACGACACCGGCCATGCCCCTCACCCACTTCATGCCAGGAAAACCGTTGACGGCGTGAGCGGACAACAGGCACAGCACCACAAAGGCGACCAGCAGAGGGATCATGCCACGTTGGGCAGATGAACGGTCTCACTTTGAATTTCTGTGATACGCCAAGGCCCGCAGGACTTTCGACAAACAGTCTCAGCCTCCCCCTCAAACAGCGGCAATTGTAGCACCTCATATGGCAATGACGGTCTAAGTCCCCACCTTCGGTAGCGTTCATCGACTATCATGGCCGCATGCCTACATTCTTCTCTCTGAGCCGCTCCGCACAGGAGAGACTGAACGCCTTCAGTCCACGATTGCGTGCCCTGGCCGAATCCGCCATGAACTACCACAGCCTGCTCACGCCAGGCGCAGCCATAGAATACCTCTTTTATATGGGCCAGGCCCGCCAGTACCCCCGACTGACAGACACCAGCACGGTCAGCGGGGAATTGACCAGCGACGCAGGGCTGCATCCTTTCCTGAAAGTCAGGGCCATCTCATCATCGACGGGCTCATTGGCGCAGACAGGCAAACTCCGCCAGCAATCAACCAGCCATGCCGTCCGCCACATCCTACTTACGCCGGACCAGGCAACCGATGCGGACGCTCGCGCCATCGCTCGGGGCAGCCTGCCCAAACGCGTGTATCGCATATGCGAGGAGCACGCCCCCATCAGCTTTGACTACGTCCGGGAAGCACTTCGCCATGTCGCGGAGCACGACATGCGCAAGCGCATCGCCCGGATACATGAAGACAGTCATCCAGACTCTGCGCATATGCAGTCATCTCAGGTCGAAGCAAACTCCCACATCTCCGCGCATGACGCAAAACGCCAGGGCGCTGTTGTGATCGCCGCCCACTGGCTGCAACCAGGAGGAGCCGAACGCTGGGCCATGGAAACAGTTCGGCTCGTCTCTCAGACAGGCATGGTGCCCATCGTCATCACCGACAATGACAGCCACCAGCTGTGGATAACCCGCCCAGAGCTACGCTCCGCCCTAGTCCTATGCCTCAGCCTTCCTCTGACGTCCGGAGCAGAGGGGATGTCGCTCATGGACTCCCTGTATGGGCAATTCGACATCCGCGCCATCCTAATCCACCACAACCAGTGGATGTATGACCAGCTGCCCAGAGTCAAACAACGCCACCCGAATACCATGGTGGTGGATTCCCTGCACATTCTGGAATACCGACATCGGGGAGGGTATCCCTGCCAAGCGGTCCGGTATGATCCTTACATCGACATCCATCACGTCATCTCCCCCCAGCTCCGGGATTGGCTGGTCCGTGCGCAAGGAATCGACGCAGGCAAGGTGGTACTGGCTCCGCTGATGGGCATGACGACGGGGGCGACCCGAAAGGAAGTCAAGCCAAAAGCCGAAGACAATAGGCTATGCGTCGCCTTCGTGGGCAGGGTGACCCGCCAGAAAAGACCTGAGGTCTTCATCAGGATCTCGGCCCTTCTGGAACATGCGCAACCAGGAGCTTTTCGTTTCCTCATGCACGGCAATGGAGATCTCGACGATAAGGTCGATCAGGAGATTACGCGTGCGGGATTGACCTCGGTGGTGGAACGGCGCGACATATCCATTCCAGCTTCACAGACCTACAAGGAAGCGGATGTCCTGCTAGTCACGTCAGACAATGAGGGCTTGACGCTCACCACAATGGAAGCCATCAGTGCGGGAATACCAACACTGAGCGCGACCGTAGGAGCCCAATCCACTCTGATTCCCAAACAGGGGCTACTCCCCCGCCGCAGCGCTGACCTGGCGAGAGCCGCGACCCGAGTCTTGAAGCATCTGCTTGTCGACGAATCCGATCGGGCTAGCCTGTGGCAGGCTGAACGTGGACGTTTGGACGAGTTTGCCCGTCTGACCACCGCCAATGAATATTATGAAACTATGCTGAAACACGAGGCTTCTCACAGCTCATAAACTAGGCTTCAACCGTCTGCGCCCCTATTCGCAAGCGCGAGCGCGCAAGGACCAAGAAAGTAGAAGCGAGCAGTCGCTACCACGGAAGGAGCGCGCGACGAACATGGACATACAAACCGGCAGCGCCACCGACGGCACGCAGGCTTCCCTTCCGTTCAGCCTATTGATGCCAGTGTACGCGGGTGACCGGGCTGACTATGTGCGAAAGGCGTTGCTGTCCAATACCGTGGAACAGAATCTCCCTCCCTCGCAAGTGGTGCTTGTCCAGGATGGACCAGTCGGCTCGGGCATAGCGCAACTCCTCGACTCCCTCCCGGCTATGTTGACCGAACAATTCATAGCAGCAGGTAGAGCGGACAAGCAGCCCGAACTGGAAATCGTGCGCCTTCCGCATAATGCCGGTCTGGCTAAAGCTTTGAACCAAGGCCTGCGACATTGCGGATATGATCTTGTGGCACGGGCCGATAGTGACGACATCTCCATGCCTGAACGGTTTGAAGCCATCGTTCCCCTACTCACCGGTAGCGCGGGGAACAGGTTCGATGTGGTAGGCAGCTTTATCCAAGAATTCTCGGACGAGCAGGATGACCCGGGGCAAGTTCGAGAGCTTCCGACGGGAGGGGCCGAACTTGAGGCTTTCGCCAGGCTTCGTTCGCCGCTGCACCACCCGAGCGTGGCGTTCAGAAGATCCGTGGTTGCTTCCGTGGGAGGATACCCTGAAGGGCAAGGAAGGTTCGAGGATTACCTCCTATGGGAGCGTATGATACTGGCAGGCGCCCGCCTATGCAATGTCCCCCTTCCTTTAGTCCTGTACCGTGTCGATGCCGGAGCCTACGAGCGAAGGGGAGGATTACCCATGTTCATTGATGAACTGCGCATGCAGAATCGCTTCCGGTCCGACGGCTTCACCACCGCCCCGCAATTTGTGCGAAATGTATGCATACGAGCCCTGTACAGGCTACTGCCCACTCCAGTGCGTACAGTCGGTTATCGCTGCCTCACTGGCCTGCGACATGCGCTTCGTCCTGTCAGGGAGTAGGGTCCCGTCAGCACTTTCTTCCTCCCAGCTCACAGCGCCGCCTATATAAGGAGAATGGTAGATGCAACTGTCATCATGGTTCCAGGCCATGCCTTTGACGCTCACAGTCGCTGGCCTGCTCTACCTACCCGGAATCATGATTGTCCTAGCAGCTGGGCGACGCAAGTGCAACGAGGTCCTGGCCCTTGCTCCCGTATCCGCCGTAGCCTTAGCTGGGGTGGACGGTATAGTGCTCTACCCCATGCATATCCGCTGGAACTGGGCGTCCTATCTCGCCTCAGCAATCGTCCTTGCCGCCTTGTGCGGGCTGGCACGTACGTGGATGGCGAAGAGGGGAACAAAGGACAAGTCCGGCAACCGAGCCCAATCTCGCAGCGCATTCGCTATTCAGAAACCTGAGTCCGACGACAAGGGCTTCCTGCGCTCGGCTTGTAAGTCCCTGCCCGCCGCGAGTGGAATCATTCTTGCGGCGGGAACCATAGCCGGCAGGCTCATTGAAGCCGTTCCTTCCCCCGAGCAAGTCACGCAGAACTACGATTCGGTCTTCCACGAGAATATCGTGGCTCGCATCGCGATGACGGGACAGGCGTCCTCCCTCCATGCGCTCCCCCCAGTGCGCGACGTGTACCCCATCGCCTTTCAGCAGTTCGCCGCTTTAGGCAACGAAATCTTCTCCCAAACCAGCACCAGCAGTAGCGTCACCTGTACTTGGCTGATATTCGCCGCCCTCGTCTGGCCCATTTCGATGCTGTATATGGTTCGGTCGTTAGTCGGCCCCCTCCCGGCAACGGATTTTCTAGCACCCGCCTTATCCGCCGCAACCGCGGGATTCCCCTTCCTTCTTCTGGATTGGGGCACGCTGTATTCCATGTTTGCCAGCCAAGTCCTCCTACCTGTTTTTCTTGGCCTGGTTTGGCGCTACTGCCGCGGCAGCATGAGGGGCGAACGCGAGAGCTGGACGCGATTAGCGTGGATGGCCGTATCGGTTCTGGCAATATCGGTATGTCATTTCCGCGTCATGATGACGGCTCTTCTGCTCGCTTTTCCCGAGATTCTAGTCTGGTTCATCGGCACCTGCTCCCGGCTGCGGCAGCACAACCGCGCGGCTTTCCGCGCAACGGCCGCAGGGTTCGTGGCGGCAATTGCGGCGGTGGCCATAGCAGGGGTCGCAATCTTCCGGAAGATGTATCTCAGCGGTGCCTCACGCCCTATTGCGGACCATCTCAACGGAGGCCCAGCCCAGCCCACTGAATCCATCGGATCCGCGACCCTGCGCTACTTCCTTGGTCAACCCATCAATTCCTCCAACCAGAGGCTTCCCGTCTTCTGGCCAATAGCGATTGCGCTTATCGCAGCGGTTGCGATCATCGTCATCGAGCATAAGCCACAAGGTCTGACGCTGCTCTCCTCTTTCCTCCTGCTCGGATTCGTCTTCGTCTCCTGCGCGGGCAGCCATGCCGATTGGGCGAAAGTGGTGACCGCGCTATGGTACAAGGACCAGCGCAGACTGTTCGCTGCTTGGCCAATCGCAGGCATCGCGCTGATTTCCTGGGCAATCAGCGCGGCAACGCGATGGCTCCGTCTTCGTAATTCCCTGGCGGTGCCCCAGGGCGGAAGAGGATTGGAACGGGCCGGGACCGTCGGCGCTCGCTCGCAGAGGCGCACTGCCGTAACAGTTGCCGCAGTGACGCTTATCGGCTTGCTCTCCTGCTTAGTCAATCCCCAGATGCGAGCCATGCAATCGGCGGTAAGCCGCACTTATGCCTTTGCGGACAACTACGCAGATTCCCCCATGCTCTCCTCTGACGAATATCTGCTGCTCAAGCGCTTGGACCGCCATGTGGGCCCCAGTGAGGAAGTGGTCTCCGACCCTTGGAACGGCAGCGGATTCATGCTGGCCGTCGGTCACCGCACTCCGTACTACGCCCATCTGAGCTCCATGTGGGATTACGACCATGAGTATCTGGCGAGGCACTTCGACAGAGTGGATTCAGATCCGCAGGTATGCCGCATTCTGAAGAACAACGACCTTAAGTGGTACGTCGACATGGGCGGCCCTTATGTGAAGAACGATCCTCAACACCAGGTCTTCGAGGGGCTTCGGCCCGTCCTTGGCGCCATGCATCCCGTAGACCGCCAGGGCAGGGCCATGCTGTACCGCATTACCGCTTGTGGCCTGTAAATCCGTCACCTTCCACGGCTTGTATGGCCTGAGCGACTTCGGGCTCAGCGCAGAAGATGG
Organism: Bifidobacterium actinocoloniiforme DSM 22766; assembly: GCF_001263395.1. Lineage (NCBI taxonomy): Bacteria > Bacillati > Actinomycetota > Actinomycetes > Bifidobacteriales > Bifidobacteriaceae > Bifidobacterium > Bifidobacterium actinocoloniiforme. The sequence continues at coordinate 1,170,443 of NZ_CP011786.1, forward strand.
AAGCATTGTCTAAGGGGCGCGTTCCGAAACCGGCGCGCAGCCCTCTGCCCAGGCATTTCAGTATCAGCCCGCGGTCTTTGGAACGCAGGAGCGTCAGCACCCAGCGACGGACGGTCTTTGCCAGCAACTCTCCGAACTCCATTACGGTGAAATTGCTGGACGAATACCGCATCAGCCAAATTTTGTTGCGCACCTCGTAGAAGAATCGATTTCCGGGATCCGCATCGCTGGAGCCGAAGACCTTTGTTTTATGGACCACTTCGCTGGCTGGGACGAAGTAGCCGATGCCGTCTTTGAGCAGACGGGTCGTGAACTCGAAATCATCATTCCACAGGAAGTAGGCGCTCCTGGGCAAAGCGCGCGCCTTTCGAATCGCTTGCGCGCTAATCAGACAGGACACGAATGACAAGGAACGAACCTGGTATGCCCCTGCTGATGCCTTGAGGGTCCTATGCCCTGCTTTCACCCATGTGCGCGGCCTGGGCTTGCTCATGCCGTGAATCTCGCCATTAATCCACAAAGCCTGAGATCCCATGACCGTCGGTTGCCGACCATTAAGGCGGCTGGCCTCCTCAGCTGCGTCAAGCAGCTTCTCCAATGCCGTCGAAGTAGGGATTACATCATCATCCATGATCCAGATACTGGAATTGTCCCAGTCGGAACCCTCCTCCAAGGCCAGCGCAATGCCGGCGGAGAACCCCCCCGCTCCTCCCATATTGCGCGACAGCTGCACGAGCTTCGCTCCGCAAGGATGCTGCTGCACCACGGAGGCTGAATCGTCGCTGCTGGCATTGTCCACGACAATAATACTGTCGGGCTTTCGGGTCTGAGCTTGCAAACCGTCCAGGCACTGCCGCAGCAGCTGTGACCGGTTATAGGATACGACCAGGGCAGTGACGCGAGAAATCATAGCCACAAGTATATGCGCCACCTCAATAGACGTGGAAACGCCCGAAGACCTATACTCACATTCCTCCAACTCCTGCACTAAGCCGAGTCACCGTGGCCGGCGTGCATCTGATCCGTTCGCGTTTGGGCAGTCAAGAGAACAGCCCCATTGGGGGAGGCCGACCGTATCCTAAATCCAAATCAGCGAATCGAGGAGGTGGAGGAGCATCATGGAAGGCGCTCACCGGAACGGAAAGGGAAGGGTTCAGGTTGTGGGCGCCGCGATCGTGCGCGAGGGCAAGGTATTGTGCGCGCGGCGGGGATGAGGGTAGGTCTTCCACTGAATTTGGCTGGATTGCGCGAGTTTCCTGCGCGCAACCGCAGCAACACCTGCAAGAGCATCGGCAGGAAGGCCCGCCATGCCTGGGGGAAAGGACTCCCCCGCCTTCACCCATCGCGGCGGACGGCCCGGACAAGCAACCGCCGCCTTCCATGTTTGAGGACATACTGTCCGGCCTTGTTCAAGCTCGGATCAGCCCGCCGGGCGCATACGCGCCACAGCTAATTTTCGACCAGCCGGGCAGCGCCATGCATGACGCCATCAGCGAGGAGACAGCGCGAGCGACCAATTCGGCATCCCCGCCGCCTTCGTCACCGCCGAAGCCGCCTAGGCGCTCTTCCAGGACTTCAAAAAACCGCCCGAGAGCACGAAGCGCCAAAACGTCCTGCCAGAGGGTACTGGGCTGCGATGGTGGGAGACCTGGGCTTCTCTCGGGCGAAAACAAGGAACCCACTTGTCCTACGTCTTCGCCACAGTCCAGGCCACGTACCGCCCGGAAGCGCTCACGAAATTCACGCCGAACGAATTTGGCTGCATCCGCGTCGACGAGGCAAGCCGTGCAGAAGCGGGAGGACGCCGGAATCACCTGAATTCGTGTGGATGCGGGAGGGCGCAGGGGGACCGGAATGGGACGAGACGCGCTTCATCCCGCTGTTCGTGATGCGCAAGGAGGAGGCTTCCGAAAGGAAGTACTATTACCTCGGCCATGTCAACGCTATAGGGGACCCGTCCGCGGAAACGACTCCTCAAAGCGGCGACCAGGCAGCCCGGAAAGTGACTGTCACGAACCTGCATCTGGCGCAGGCCCTGGATAGACAGCTCTACCGGCACCTGACAGGGGCGGAAAGCGCATAGCCGCGCGAGCGCCTAGACTAGGGGTAAAGATTGAAGGAGGCGGTTGCGATGGCTGCACACGGTAATAGGTCCAGGAACAACGGAAGCGGGCGGGGACGCGCGGACTCGGAGAATCAGGCCGAGAGCGGCAAGCTCGCTGGCAGCGGAGCGGATACGATCGAGCAGCGGGATGGAGCGAGCCAAAGCAAGCCGGACGCAAGCGCTTCCTCGTCCCCATCCGCAGCCTCACCCGCTCCGGCAGACATGTCCGCGACCACCGGTGACGGGGGCGAGCGTAAGGGCGATGGCGAAAGCGAACCCACCGATACGGGTCAGCCAAGTTCCGAAGCCGCTGAACAACAGCCCGGCCACGAACAGGAACAAGGCAACCGAACAGCTCACGATGCCAAGAGCCAGCGGCAGGATGCGACCGGGACTCAAAAACCGCAGGGAAACCCCTTGCAATCCGGGCAGGGTCCGTCAATGGCGGAGCAGGCCGGGCACCTGGCGGGGTCAGCCATGCGCAATGTGCATGAGAACAGCCGTCATAATCCGCTGTATTTGGGTATGGCGATCGCTTTTGGGGTGGCCTCGTTGGGGGCCGCGTTCAGCACCTTCCCCATCTTCATCTCGCTGCCAGTGGCGGGTGTGCTGCTGGGCATCTCGGTTTGGCTGATGGGGCATGTAGGCGTCATCAGCCTCAAGAGCGACCAGACGCCCCGCCGCCACGGCCGTCTATTGCGCACCGCCACGATCGGCAACCTAGTGGGCGCCCAGATCGTCGTCACTGACGTGTTCCTGTTCACGCGACTGGGCAGCGTGGCGCCAGGGCAGTCCAGCATGGTCGTGGCCTGGCTGATCGCCACCGCCTTGGAGTCCTTGGGCGCGGCCATCATCGTCGCCGCCGATCTTTTCCACCGGCACTGAGTCGAGCACGCTGTGTGGGCTGTCCCATGAGATCATGGGACAGCCCACGCATATGCCCTATCCCCTGCCCAGGCCCGTCAGCGGTTCCGGTGCGGATGTCGGTGTCAGGAATATATTATTTAGTTGGCTAACTAAATAACAGCTTACGGACGGTTTCGGCACCCATGGAGGAGGCGCGGCACGTATGGCCCAACAGACCAAGCCAGCAGATAGGGACCTGGCCCGGGCCCAAGCCGGGCAGCGGCCGCAACCACGCCCAGAGAACTACTACCGACTGGTCAAACAGGCCATCAACAAGCAGAACCGGAAGCTAGACCGCTTCGTCGCCCGCTACGACCTGACCGCCAGCCAAGCCTCCATCATCGACCACCTGTCCACCTGCCCTGGCCACGCCGCCAGCCAGAGCGCCATCGAGGCCGAGTTCGACATCCAAGGCTCCACGCTGACCGTCATGCTTCAGAGGATGGAAGCCAAGGGACTGCTGGAACGCGCCGCCTCCACAGCCGACGCTCGACGCAAAACCGTGCACCTGACGCCCAAGAGCGAGCGCCTGATTCCCGCCATCAGCGCCTACATCGACCGCCAGCAGCTCCGTTTCGAGCGCGAGTTCGGCCGCGCCCGTCTGGCTGACTTCAAGAGGATGATCGCCTACATGGCCGCCAGCATCGGGCTCGACGACGACCAACCCGTCGACAAGCGCCCTCCCCTATAGGCCTCACCAGACCCTCCCCCCAGGCCCGCCTTGAGCCCAGCCCGTCAAGGCAACCCAACAAAAACAGCGGCAGCGTGCCAGCGCGAAGCGTTGGCCCGGCCGAGCCGCTCGCGCGCCCCGGCCGAAACCGGTCCTCAGCCCGCGCCCAGGTCCGCCCGCGCCGCAACCAGGACAGTATCCACTTGCATAGAAATGTAGGAAAACACCACATATGAAGACCCAACCATCCGCCCAACCCAGCCCGTCCAAGGCAACCCACCCGGCCGCCACCGACCGCATACCAGGCAAAGTCATCTGCGCCTTCACCTCCGCAGGCCTGCTCTCCTTCTCCGGCGTAATCGTGGAAACCGCCACCAACATCACCTTCCCCACCCTCATGCGCGAGTTCGGCGTATCGACCGACCAAGTGCAGTGGATGACCACCGCTTACCTGCTCGTGGTATCGATCATGGTCCCGCTCTCCGCCAGTCTCAAGGCACGATTCCGCAGCCGCTCCCTCTTTGTGACAGCCAACCTGCTCTTCATCGCCGGCCTGTGCCTGGACATCGCCGCCCAGAACTTCCCCATGCTGCTCGCCGGTCGCGTGGTCCAAGGCCTGGGCACCGGCATAGCCTTGCCGCTCATGTACAACATCATCCTGGAGCAAGTGCCCGCCCGAAAATCGGCACGATGATGGGCATGGGCACCCTGATCACCGCCATAGCCCCAGCCATCGGCCCCACGTTCGGCGGAGTGGTCATCTCCCAGCTCGGCTGGCGCTGGATCTTCATCTTCATCCTGCCTGTCCTCCTCGTCTCCCTAGTCATGGGCACCTTGAGCATCAGGCAAAAAAGCGAGCTACGGCGGGTCCGGTTCGACCTGCTTAGCCTGCTCCTGATCGCGCTCACCTTCTGCGGGCTCATTTACGGCTTCAGCTCGATGACCACCCGCCCTTTCCTGAGCCTCCAGGTAGCCGGCGCGATGGCGGCCGGCGTGGTCGCCTGCGCCGGCTTCGCCTTCCGCACGCTCAAGTCGAGCAGCCCCATCCTTGATTTGCGCATCCTCGCCAACCTCAATTTCGCCGGCTACGTTTTGGCTTTCCTCCTCTTCCAAATCGCCTCGCTCGGCCTGGCGTTCATCCTGCCCAACTACATGCAGCTGGTCAATGGCTCCTCCGCGCTTATCTCCGGCCTGGTCGTCCTGCCCGGCGCCCTGCTCGGCGCCGCCTTCGCCCCGCTGGGCGGCCGCATTCTGGACACGCTCGGCGCCAAATCCCCGCTGATGACCGGCCCTGCGCTGGCCCTGTCCTCGCTGGCGCTCTTCCTGGCTTTCGGCCGCCACCTGAGCGACGCTGGCATCTGCGGCATCTACGTGCTTTACATGGCCGGCATGGGCATGAGCTCAGGCAACATCATGACCACCGGCCTGGGCCGGCTGGACCAGCGCATGCAATCGCACGGCAACGCCCTGTTCAACACGGTCCAGCAGTTCGCGGGCGCCGTCGGCACCTCGGTATCCGCCGCACTGGTGGCTGCGGGGCAATCCGGCGCCGCCACCCAGGCCGAGGGCACCGCCGCCGGATCCACCCTCGCGTTCGGCATGTTGCTGGTCCTGCTTGCCATCCAATATCTCACGGTAATCAAAGTCACGCTCAAGCCCTTCCCCACCCCCGGCGGGCGCTGAGCCCCGAGTCCGACTTCGAAGCGATGGAGCCCTCTTCTGTGAGCTGAATCACAGTTACGGGGATCTGTTCGTTTCTGTGAGCTTTTGAATGCGACCACACCTCAAGCGCACAGCCGCTTTCGCCCTGCAGAAGCCTGGAAAATAGAGGAAAAGCGCACAAAATCGGAAGCGACAGCACATCGCATTCGATGATAGATTAAAAGCACGGGCGCGCCGTGATAGCACGTGGGCGGCCACAGTAAGGGGCACCAAGGACGGTCAACGACCAGGGCGCCAAGGGCGATGTCGCCGGCAGCCGGGGGCTCGCAGGAAGGAATACTCATATGGCAGACCAGAAGGATGACGACCTGATTGTCGTCGATGGCTCGCTCTTCGAGGAAGACGCTGAGACCAAGACCCGTGCGGCCAACAAGGTCGCCAAACACTTCGGCATCAGCGACGAAGCCCTTGAGGGTGTTGAGGAATTCAAGAAACAGCTGACCGACCACAAGGCCTGGGACTTGCCCTTCATGGGCTATGTGAACGAGGACGGCTATGGTTACGCCTACGTGACCGACCAGGCTGTCGCCCCTGGCGGCTGGGATGCGCACAAGGCGTTCGAGTCGCTTTCGCCGGACGTGCAGACCGCGTTCGCCATCCGCATGCTCTTCACCCACCGCGACGTGGACCGCTACGGTGCGAACATGTTCCTCCACTACGAGCGCGGGCTGAACGTGCGCTTCGAGATCCCAACCTCGCACTCCTACTGACGCAACGCGAGTAGCCAAGACCACCTGAACGGGGCTTGGACCAGGGCCCCCGCCGGTTTCCCATCACCGGCGGGGGCCCGCGCGTATCCGGCCGCATCCTCGAGCACGCCCGGTTATCCGGGGCGTCAGTCCCCGTAGTCGGTTCAGCGGCCCAGGCGCGAAATCAGGCCATCCAAGTCCAGTGGCTTCAGGCCGTGGGCGGCCGCCAATCCTTCAGCTCGGCTGAAACCAGCGCGCCAGTCACTGGCCCGGTGGCAATCCGAGCCCAGGCAGACGGCGATTGGCGCGCCCTGGCCGGACTTGGCGGCGACCATCCCCAGCAGGAGGGCGTAGAAGGATTCGTCGCCGTACTTGTACATGCTCTTCGTGTTGAGCTCGACGACCAGCCCTCGCTCGGCGCAGGCATCGATAATCAGTCCAATCGGCCCCGCGAACTCGTCGAAGACCGCCTGGCCTCGCAGGCTGGGACGGTAGCGGAAGGGGTAGTCCAAGTGGGTCAGGACATCCACCTGTCCGCCCAGGGTCTGCAGACCCTCCAGGACCAAATCGAAGTAGGCGGCCGCGTAATCATGGTCGCTTATGTTTTGGTGGGCCTCGACCTCAATCCAGTCGTGGCCACGGTAGGAGTGGAAACTCAGCAGGCGCAGATCGATGGCCTCCCCGCCCAGCAGGTCCTCCAACTGGTTGGGATGCTCCCGGCTGTAGCCCACCTCAGCGCCGACCACGCTCTTGAGGCCCGGATCGGCCTCCTCCTGGCGGATACGGTCCATTTGGCGCGCAATCCGCGCGAAGTCAGGGACGTCGTCACGGCCGCCATTGACCGAATTAGCCAGTTCCAGGTGCTCTGTGGTCAGCAACAAACCGGCGCTCCGGTCCACGTATGAAGCCAGCGGCTCTTCGCAGTCGAAGGAGAAGGAGGAGTGCACGTGGCAGTCAGGAAACATGGTTGCCCCCTAAGGTCGAGAGGTCAGTTGATCAGGCCACCGTACAAGACGATGAGAATGGCCGCCAGTTCGATCACGAAGAACATGGAGAGGGCCGACCAGGAGTGGGTCAGGACGTTCAGGGGCGAGTCCTTCTTGATACCGATCAGGATGGCCACGAAGACCACGGCGAAGACCGCCACGGCTAGCCCACCGGCCAGGATGCCCAAGTTGGCGGCGTTGGCTAGGACCGCCGACTGCTGGTAGACCACGTAAGTGCCATACCAAAAGTTGAATTTCAACAGGCACAGGCCGGCGATCAACTGTTCGGCAGCCAGCCCCAGCAAGAAGACGATTCGCCAGAACCAGGAGGAGGACTCGATGATCGACATCCCCAGGGCGGCGAAAGCCACCAAGGTGACCGTCCACGAGATCAGCGCGATGCCCTTCGGGTCCATCGACGACACTATGCGCAGGACCCCGGCCGTGTGGTGAATCGCCATAGTGCGGCCCACGCCATAAGGCAGGAGGATGGATAGGAGAGCCGCCAGGATGAAAGCCACCCAACGACCGGGACGGGCCCGCTTGCGCTCGATGTCCGCCAGGGAGTACTCGGAGTCGGCGATTGTGGCCTCCGGATGGGCCGATACCTTTCGCTCACTCAACCGCTGTCTCCCTTCCGCTGGCATGGTTACCCAGCTTTACCGCTCACATGAACTCCCGGTCGTCGGCGTCCCGCCACCGGAGGAGCCGACGCGCGAACACAGAATCAGGATACCCTCAACCAGGGCCCAACTGCCAGCCGCGCGAGGACCGTTGCCGACAAATCCAGCCGGCCCAGTCAATGGATCGCGCCGGACGCCCAAGCGGATTAGGACCTTGGCGGGCGAAGCGCCCTTGGACGGCTGCCGCTGGTCCTACCCCATCGTAACCCCTCACCGGGTTGGACAACTGTGCGCAGCGATGTTTGGCACCGTGCTCCACGGCCAGCGCAACCATCAAGCCATCCAGGCCCCCGCCCCGCACCCTCCCTAGGCCGGGCGCTGGCCGGCAGTCGGGATAGAATCGGTACCGATGATCACCGGATTACGAGCTTCTTGGACCACCCACGAACCAGACGCGCCCGCGTCCCGCCCGGCAGGGTCGGTCGCGGAGCGCCGGCGCACGCGCACCCAAGTCCCCTGCTGGATCGGGTGGACGCTGGCGGCGCTGGCTTGCGCCTGGATTGCCCTCTGCACGGCGGTCGGTCCCATTTACCGGGCTGACGGCTCGATAGCCGACTTCGGCCCGCCCAACTGGCTCATCCTCCTGGGCGTTTTCGCCGCATCCCTAGGCCTGGTGGCCAAGCTGGCCGCAATCGGCAGACGGCGTGGGAAAGCCAGGCAGTCGGCGCAGGCGGCCGGCGGGGCTGGCCTCTCCGGCCCGATTCCTGCGATAGGCGCGGGCCGCCAGGGTTGGCTCCACGGCCGCGCCCGCTTGGAAGCTTGGTCCGCGACATCCCCCCTCATGCGGTTGCTTGGAAGGGCCGTGACCCGCGCCACCCGAAGCTGGCGAACGATCATGCTGGTCCTGCTGCTCGGATGGGCCTGGGCGTGGATCACTTTAGTGGCGGCCTATGGCGCCGATCTGATCTCCCAATCCAGGGAGGTGACCTCCTGGCTGGCCCAGCTGAACGGGGAGAGCCTGCCCTACCGCCAAGGGTCCACGATTATGGACGTCTACCCCACGGCCCACTACCTATGGCCGACGCACCCCACCTACTTGACCGACCAGCACAACCTGCCGCTGACCCTCCTTTACGGCGGCTCGCTCGCCCTTTCCCGGCGGCTGACCGGCGCCAGCGATTTGGCCATCATCATCCTGGCTGGTCTGCAAGTGGTCTTCGCCACCTTCTGCGCCGCCGCCAGCGCCAACCGCTTCCTTCAGCCGGCCCAGGCCTGCCGACTGCCCCAGAGCAGCGGCCAGCCGGACATGAAGCCTGCTGGACCCCTGGCTCGGGTGGCAATCCTCCTGGTCCTCCTGGTTTGCCCGCTGATTGTGTTCAGCACCATCAGCTTGACCAAGTCCCCCCTGTTCGCCTGGGCCTTCCTTTGGTGGATGGGCATTGGCTATGAGCTGCGCCTGACGAGGGCCGCCGGCCAGGGACTGCGCGCCCGTTCCAAGCTGGCTCTCCTGATTGCCACCCTGGTCATGCTGGCCTCGGCCAAGTACGCGGTCTATATCGTGGCGGTCCAGCTCCTGCTCGCCCTCCTGACCGACCGCCGGCGGTGGATGACCTACCTGCTCACGCTCCTGGCCCCGCTTTTGGTCTTTGAAGCCTGCATGGGGGGCTTGTTCGCCACGGGCGCGGTGATCAAGGGGGACTCCATCGAGGGCAAGGGCATACAGCTCCAGCAGATCGCCCGTGTGGCCCAACGCGACCCCTCCGCCATCCCCGCTGCCGCGCGGGTGAATCTGGCGCCGATCATGGACCTGGACGCGGCCGGTTTCGCTTACTACCCCAACGACGCGGACCGGGTCAAGTCCTCCGGCAACAGCTCTAAGGTGGTCGTCTACCGTTGGAGGACCGTCACCGCAGGCGACATGAAAGACTTCAACCGGGCCTGGGCGCAGATCGGCCGCCAGGCTCCGACCATCTACTTGGACGCCTTCCTGGCCAAATGCTATGGCTATTTCGACCTGACCGACCACGCCTACGTGCCGATGGCTTATTACGTCAGCAATGGTTATGTCCAACAGGATTCGGCCTGGATCAAGTACTGGTGCCACGGCTGGCGGGACCGGGTGGCCTGGTTCGCCTGCGTTTGGACCTCCACGCCCATCCTAGGCTGGCCAGCTTCCGGCAATTTCTGGGTCGTGTCCAGCCTGCTCCTGCTGGCCTACGAAGCCGCTCGCGGCCGCTGGAGGGACATCCTGGGCCAGGTTCCCCTGATCCTCCTCATGGGCGTCATGATCGCCGCCCCCGCGAACAACTTCGAGCGCCACATGCTCCCCCTGGTCTTCACCCTCCCCTTCCTGGTCATCGCTGCCCGCCGCGCCCAGCCCGGTCCCTCCCATTCGCCCAGCGGTCGGTGAGGCACAGCCGCGCGAACTGCCATCCGGCCGCGCGGCAGGCAGCAGAGAACGCGAAAGGCCCGGAACCAACCGGGATTGGTTGGTTCCGGGCCTTTAAAGAGGCGCTAGCCTTACCTTACAGAGTAGCCAGGTCCAGGGGGACGCCGGGGCTCATGGTGGAGGCGATGGTGGCCTTGGTGATGTAGCGGCCCTTGACGGTGGCCGGCTTCAGGCGCTTGATCTCCTCGCTGACCGCGTGGAAGTTCTCGGCCAGAGCCTGCTCCTCGAAGGAGGACTTGCCAATCAGGAAGGACAGGTTGCCGTTCTTGTCGACGCGGAACTCAATCCTGCCGCCCTTGATCTCCTTGACGGCCTTGGCGACATCCATGGTCACGGTGCCAGTCTTGGGGTTAGGCATCAAGCCGCGGGGACCCAGGACACGGCCTAGGCGGCCGACCTTGCCCATCATGTCAGGCGTAGCCACCACGGCGTCGAAGTCCAGGTAGCCGCCAGCGACCTTGGTCACCAGCTCGTCGTCGCCGACCTCGTCGGCGCCAGCCTCAGCGGCGGCTGTGGCCTGCGGACCACGGGCGAAGACCAGGACCTTGACGGTCTTGCCGGTGCCGTTGGGCAGGTTGACCGTGCCGCGAATCAGCTGGTCGGCCTTGCGCGGGTCAACGCTCAGACGGTAGACGGCCTCGACGCTCTCGTCGAAACCATACTTCGGCATGGTCTTGATCAGCGCGATGGCCTCTTCCGGGGTGTAGAGGTTGGAGCGGTCAATCTTTTCGAGCGCCTCGCGGTACTTCTTGGAACGCTTTGTCATCTGCTTCTCCTATCAGCAGTCGCGGTGCGGGCTAGCGTGGCCCTACCGCCAAACTTTCAGTCGGTGACGGTGATGCCCATGGAACGGGCGGTGCCTTCGATGATCTTCATGCCAGCCTCGACGTCGCGCGCCGACAGGTCGGGCATCTTGGTCTCGGCGATCTCGCGCACCTGGGCCTTGGTGACCGAACCGACCTTGGTGGTCAGCGGGTTGCCAGCGCCCTTTTGCACACCGGCTGCCTTGCGGAGCAAATCCGCGGCGGGCGGGGTCTTAGTGATGAAGGTGAAGGAGCGATCCTCGAAAACGGTGATCTCGACGGGGATGACCTGACCCATCTTGTCCTTGGTCGCATCATTGTAGGCCTTGCAGAAGTCCATGATGTTGACGCCGTGAGAACCCAACGCCGGGCCCAGCGGCGGAGCCGGGTTGGCCTTGCCGGCCTCGATCTGCAGCTTGATGAGCGCAGTGACTTTCTTCTTCTTTTGAGGCATTGCTGCTTCTTCTTTCTAGGAAGCGGTCTGTCGAAAGCGCGAAGCCTTCTCCCGCAACTATTACTTTCCGGCGCCCTGGACTAAGCCCTGGTCGCCAAGCCTTATCAGTATGCCACCCGCTGGAGACGGGCGGCGTCCAATTCAGACGATCTTCTCGACCTGGTCGAAGCCCAGCTCGACCGGCGTATCGCGGCCGAAAATCGAGACCAGCACAGTGAGTTTTTGCGTAGTGGGCTCCACTTCGGAGACCGCTGCAGCCATCGTGGCGAATGGGCCCTCGGTGACGGTAACCTGATCGCCAACCTGGAAGGAGACCTCGACCGTGCGCTTCTTGGCGGCGGCGGGCTTATCGCCTGCGGCCTTGAGCGCTTCGGACGCGATCATCGGGGCCATCATCTTGACGACCTCCTTGTTCGACAGGGGCGTCGGGTCCTTGGTGGGTCCGACGAAGCCGGTCACGCCTTCGGTGTCCTTGACGATGCGGCGGGCGTTATCCTCCGGCCACATGCGAATCAGCACATAGCCAGGCACACGGACGCGGCTCACGACCTTCTTGCCCTTGTCGGTATGCTTCTCGACCTCTTCCATCGGCACCTCGACTTGGAAGATTTGGTCTTCCAGGCCGAAGGAGACGACGCGGGACTCGATGTTCGCCTTGACACGCTTCTCGTAGCCCGAGTAAGTGTGCAGGACGTACCACTTGCCTTCCAAGGTGCGCAGTTGCTTGGAGAATTCATCGACGGCCTTCTGACCGGCGTCCTCCTGCCCGGAATCAGCCTGCGCTTCCTGCCCTTCAGGCTGAGGGGTTTGCGGGTTCTGACCGTCAGCCGCTTCAGCGGCCTCATTGGCGGCTTGGTGGACTTGCTCTTGCTCAGGCGCATCGGCCGATTGAACGGCTTCGCCTTCGGCCTGGTCTGGCCCCTCGACGGAGTCGGCCTGGCTGGCGTTCTCTTGCGGAGTGGGCGCGCCCTGCTCGGTCGCCGGGGTTGCGTTTGCGGCGAGGGCTTCAAACCCCTGAGCCTCATTCATCGCATCCGCCATTTGATCATCACTCATGTAAAGAGCCACCTTTTCGCAAATCTACAAGTCTGTATGAATCAGCCGAAGACCAGCATGACCAGCTTGCCCAGGCCGAAATCGAGAACCGTCACGAAGACCATCAGGAAGAGGACGAAGATGAACACGGCCACGGACCAGCCGAGAAGCTCCTTGCCGGTCGGCGCCACCACCTTGCGAATCTCGTCAATCACCTGCTTGATGAACATGCCGATACGCTTGAAGATATTGGGCCTCTTCTGTTCAGAAGCCTGAGCCTTCTTAGCCATATCCATCCTTCGCTTGTTCCTGGAACCAACCATTGGCAGGGAAGGCGGGACTCGAACCCACAACCTACGGTTTTGGAGACCGTTGCGCTACCAATTGCGCCACTTCCCTAAGGAGATATTTGCCCATCCTACCCGGCCGGGTGGATACCGTTGGGCAGGGCGAGGTAAACCGCCAAGTTTCTACTGTAGCCCAAGCCTCCGATTCCGTCCACCCGCGCCGCCCGGTAGTGTCGCGCCCAGAGCGAACGTATGAATTCCCCCACTGATTCTCCGCCGGGCCCCAACCCAGCCGTGACCGGCAAAACGCAGGCGGCCGGGGCTACGGGTCACAGGAGGACCAGGTCATCCCGGTGAACGAAAGGATGGGCGTATTGCCGACCGTAGCGGCGGGACAATTCACTGGTCGTACGGCCCATCAGGTGTACCGCCTCCTCCGCGTCGTAGGCCGAAACCCCTTTGGCCAAGGGGCGACCGGACTCGTCACGAATCCAAACCGGGTCTCCGGCGGAGAACTCCCCCTCCACCCCAGTCACGCCTGCGGGCAAAAGACTGGCTCGACCGCCGTGGACCGCCCGTGCGGCACCGGCATCAGCCTGGTAGGAACCGCGCGGGGCCGAAGCGAATTTAATCCACAGGCGGCGCGCGCTCCCCCGGTGCTTGACCGGGGCGAACACGGTACCCACAGGGTCGCCGAAGAGGGCCGGACCAGCCAGGCTGGCCTTGGTCATCAGGACCGGGATGCCGGAGACCGCGCCAATGCGTGCCGCCTCCAGCTTGGTGGTCATGCCTCCGGTGCCCAGGCCTGAGGTGGAGCCTTCCGCGTCAATCGACTCCATCGTTTGGACCACATCGGGCACGAACGCGACCTTCCTGGCCCCCGAGCGAGAAGGCGGCTCGGTGTACAGGGCGTCCACATCGGTCAGGAGGACCAGGGCATCGGCGCGCACGATGTTCGCCACCAGCGCGGAGAGGCGGTCATTGTCGCCGAAACGAATCTCGTTCGAGGCCAGTGCGTCGTTCTCGTTGACAATCGCCACGACGCCCAGGTCCAGCAAGCGGCCCAGGGTACGGCGCGCGTTGCGATATTGGGTGGCTTGGCGGGTGTCTTGGGCCGTCAGGAGGATTTGGCCCACCTTGAGCCCGTAAGACGCGAAAGCGGTTTCGTAATGGGCCATCAGCACGCCCTGGCCCACGGAGGCCGTTGCTTGCTGGGTCGCCAGGTCGTCGGGGCGCTCGGAGAAGCCCAGGGAGCCGAAACCGGCCGCTATGGCGCCGGAGGAGACCAGGACCAGCCGCGCCCCTTGGAGACAGACCCGGGCCAGGGCGCCGACCAGGGCCTGCAAACGCTCCGGGCGTAGATGGCCACTGGGCGAAGTCAGCGAGGAGGAGCCGACCTTGACCACTAGGGTGCGCGCCTGGGCCACAGCCCTGCGCACCGCCTCCTCATCCATCTTGGTCATGACGCCCTTCCCGAAGCCCCTACCGCGCCCACGGCCGACCCGAGGCGGCCAACCCGTCAGCCTGCCGCACCCTTCGGTCGCGTTAGCCGACCGCAGCGCACCGCCGCCCTACTCCTGGCTGTCCTCGTCATCGTCGTGATTCAGGGCCTTGCCAATCAAGCCATGTTCATCCCGAGGGTCGTCATCCACAGCTGGGTCGGCCCAATGCCCAGCCTTGCGCTCGGCCGCCATGGCCTGACGCACCGCCTGGCGGGCGTCCATCATCCGGTGGTATTCAGCCCGTCGCTCGGTGTTCGTGCGCCGACGCGCGCGGGGGTCAGCCTCCTCCAGACGCAAGTCCTTGCCCCGGGAGGCCATCGGCGCCCCATCGAGCATCTCCGCCCCTGCGGCGACGGTCGGATCCCAGTAGAAAGCCACCTGATCGCGGCCCAGGCCTATGCGCACCTCGTCGCCTGCCCGGGCGCCCGCCTTGCGCAGGGAGTCCTCCACACCCAGCTTGGCCAGGCGGTCTGCTAAGTAGCCCACTGCCTCATCGTTGTCGAAATTGGTCTGGCGCACCCAGCGCACAGGCTTGTCGCCCGTGACGACGAACCAGTGGTCACCATCCTTGCTCTGCTTGCGCTCCACCTGGAATTCGCCGGAAAGGTCGTCACGGCGGTTCCTACGGGCCTCCAGGGGACGAATCACGACCCGTTCATCCTGGGCCTTCGATTCGGCCGCGATCTGGGCGCGCAGGCCGTTCACCAGTTCGGCCAGGCTGAAGCCCAGCGCCTTGAGCCCGTCGTGGGAGGCTGTGGAGACGATGAAGACCTGGTGGCCCATTCGCTCAAACTCGGGACGGACGAATTCCGCCAGTTCCCGGGCCTCGGGCACGTCCGCCTTGTTCAGCACGATCACCCGGGGGCGATCGGCGATTGGGATGGCTCCCAGGGGCAGGTCCAGCTTGTCCGCGTACAGGGCCAACTCGCGCTCAATCGCGTGGTAGTCGCTGATTGGGTCGCGACCCGGCTCCAGCGTGGCGCAGTCGATCACGTGGGCCACCACTTCGGTGCGCTCGATGTGGCGCAGGAACTCCAAGCCCAGGCCCTTACCCTGGGAGGCGCCGGGAATCAGCCCGGGCACATCGGCTATCGTAAAGCGGTCGTCCCCGGCCTGCACTACGCCCAAGTTCGGCACCAGGGTAGTGAAGGGGTAGTCGGCGATCTTGGGTTTGGCTGAACTCATGGCCGCGATCAGCGAGGACTTGCCGGAGGAGGGGAAGCCCACCAGGGCTACGTCCGCTATGGACTTGAGCTCCAGCATCACGTCCCGCTCTTCGCCCGGCTCGCCCAGGAGCGCAAAACCCGGGGCCCGACGGGTCTTGTTCGCCAGGGAGCGGTTGCCCAGCCCCCCGGTCCCGCCCTGAGCCACGACGAAACGGTCACCGGGCCGGTTCAGATCAGCCAGCCAGCGCCCCCGCCGCTTGGATTCGCCTTCCTGGCCCTCGGCCGTGAACACGACCGTGCCCACCGGCACCGGCAGGACCAAATCGGCGCCCTTGCTGCCGTCCTTGTCGCCGCCCAGGCCCATAGTTCCCGCTCCGGCGGAACGGTGGGGCAGGTAGCGGTAGTCCAGGAGGCTGCTGGCATTGGAGTCGGCGACCAGAATCACCGAGCCGCCATCCCCGCCATCCCCGCCATCGGGACCGGCCAAGGGCTTGTACTTCTCCCGACGGATTGAAGACGCGCCGTTGCCGCCGTCCCCGCCTGCGACGTGAACGGTCACGCGATCGACGAATGCGCTCATAGGGGCCTGCTCTCTCCCGCCGCCTCATCGGGCTGGCACGGGGTTACTACGAAAAAAGCCGCGTCCAATCGGGGCGCGGCTATAAAAGGTTCGTTCCGGGCTATTCGCTCACTCCGAGACGACGTCGACGACCTTGCGGTCCCGGCGCACGCCGAACTTGACGCTGCCGTCAGTCAGCGCGAACAGGGTGTGGTCCTTGCCCAGGCCCACGTTCTTGCCGGGGTGGAACTTGGTGCCGCGCTGGCGAACCAAGATGTTGCCCGCGACAACCGCTTCGCCGCCGAATTTCTTAACGCCCAGGTATTGCGCGTTGGAATCACGACCGTTGCGCGAACTCGACGCGCCCTTCTTGTGTGCCATGTCTTGTCCTTTCCCGAATCAACGACTCTGCCGACGCGCTCAGGCGATGGCGGTGATCTTCACCGCGCTCAGCTGCTGACGGTGACCCTTCCGACGTGCCACGCCGGTCTTGTTCTTGAACTTCTGAATACGAATCTTCGGGCCCTTGAGCTCGTCGTCCACGACCTCGCCCTTGGCGGAGACCTTGGCCAGGTCCTTGGCCGCCAGTGTCACCTTGGCGCCGTCCACGACGAGCGCGACCGGGAACTCGACCGCCTCGCCCTTCTTGGCCGCCAGACGGTTGACCTTAATCACGTCACCGACCTGGACCTTCTCCTGATGGCCGCCGGCCTTAACAATCGCGTACATAGCCCTACCTTTTGTCTGCTTCTAAGCTGCCGCGCCTGAAACCCGGACCCGCCAGGAGGCGGAGCGAACCAGACACCAGCTAATCAGTATATAAGCAGGCGCGCCACCTCGTCAAATGGCAGCGCGCCGACGAAACACGCCCAGTCTATGCCTCCTCGGAGACATCGCCTTGGGAGTCATCGAAACCGGTCGAGGCCCCGTCTTCGGGGGGACCCACGGGAATCGGGAGCCGAGAGCCCTGGCCAGACTCGCGCTCGCCCTCCTCGCCCGCGCCCTCATCCTGGCCCTCGGAGGCCTTTTCGGCGGCCGCAGCGATCTGCGCCAACTTGGCCTTCACGTCGGGCGAGGAGCCTTTGGGCGCCGAGGACTCCTTGACGACCTTGGACCCGTGGCCGTGCTTGTTGGTCTTAACGAACGGGTCGCCGCCCTTGACCGCGTAAGGATCGTCGTACTTGCCGGAGATCGTCGGCTGGTCATGCAGGAGGAAGCCGCGTCCGCCGCAGGTGGGGCACTCCTCGGAGAAGGCCTCAACCAGGCCCTGCCCCACGCGTTTGCGGGTCATCTGCACCAGGCCCAGCGAGGTGACCTCGGCCACCTGGTGCTTGGTCCGGTCGCGCGCCAGGCACTCCACCAGCCGGCGCAGCACCAGGTCGCGGTTAGCGGGCAGGACCATGTCCACGAAGTCGATCATGACCATGCCGCCGATGTCGCGCAGGCGCAGCTGGCGGGCGATCTCCTCGGCCGCCTCCAGGTTGCAGCGGGTCACCGTCTCCTCAAGCGACTTGCCCTTGCCGATAAAGCGGCCGGTGTTCACGTCGATCGTGGTCATCGCCTCGGTGCGGTCAATGACCAGCGAGCCGCCGGAGGGCAGGTAGACCTGCCGCTCCATGCCCTTGCGCAGCTGGCTGTCGATCTGCCACTTGTCGAACACGTCCTTGCCCTTGTGGTCCTCCGGGTCCCAGCGCTCAAGCTTGTCCTTCAGGTCAGGCGCCATCGTGTCCAGGTAGCGCTCGATGTGCTCGTAGACGCGTTCGCCCTGCACGATCAACTGGTTGAAGTCGTCGTTGAAGATGTCCCTGACCACGCGGATGGCCACGTCCGGCTCGCCTTGCAGGAGCTTGGGACGCTTGCCATGCCAGAACTCCTGGCGCTTGGCTTCGATGTCCTCCCACTGCCGCTTGAGGTTCTCCAGGTCCTTCTCGATGGCCTCCTCGGAAGCGCCCTCGGCGGCGGTGCGGATGATCACGCCCATGTCTTTGGGGGCGATTTTCGACACGATGGACTTCAGCCTCGTACGCTCCTTGTCGGGCAGCTTGCGCGAGACGCCAGTCATGCCGCCGGAGGGCACGAGCACCAGGAAGCGCCCAGCGAGCGTCACCTGGGAGGTCAGGCGAGCGCCCTTGTGTCCGATTGGGTCCTTGGTCACCTGCACCAGCACCGGGTCGCCGGACTTGAAGGCCAGCTCGATGCGGCGGGGCTGCCCCTCCAGGCGGGTGGCGTCCCAGTTGACCTCGCCGGCGTAGAGCACACCGTTGCGGGCCTGGCCTATGTCTACGAACGCGGCCTCCATGCTCGGCAGCACGTTCTGCACGCGGCCCAGGTAGATATTGCCCACGGAGGAGACTTCGTCGATGTCGGAGACGTAGTGCTCCACCAGGATTCCGTCTTCAATCACCGAAATCTGGGTATGGTGCTCCTTCTCCCGCACCACCATCAGCCGGTTCACGTCCTCGCGCCTGGCCAGGAAGTCCTGCTCGATCAGCTGCGTCTGCCGGCTGCGCTCACGCCGGTTGTCGCGCCGGCGCTGCTTCTTGGCTTCAAGACGGGTGGAGCCCTCGATGTCGGTGATCTCGTCCACGTACTGCTGGCGACGGGAGCGGCGGCTGGTCTCCTCCTCGGATTCCTTGGAGCCCCGGCGACGACGGCGACGGCGGGTCAGCCCAACCTCCTCCTCGTCGTCCTCGCTCTTGCGCTTGCGGCGGCGCGAATCGCGTTCGGAGCGCTCGACCCTCTCGGAGCCGGACTCCTCCTCGTCCTCAATCTCGGACCGGCTCCTGCGGCGGCGGGTGACGGGCTTGGATTCCTCCTCGTCGTCCTCGCCGTCGTCGTCTATGAAGCGAATGTCGTCGTCGCGCAGGTCTTGCTCAATCTGCCCCACCTCGTCGGCGGCGCGGCGCTCCTCGGCGTTGAGCCTGCGGGACCTGCGGCGGCGGGGCTCTTCCTGGCTCTCGCTGTCCTCGCGCTCATCCCCCTGGTCGCGTTGGTCATCGTCCTCGCGCTCGGCGACGCGGCGGATGCTGGTGCGTCCCTTGCGGCTGCGGGACCTGCGCGAGGGGCTCCTGCCCGAGGAGCCAGCCTCTTCGTCGTCCTCGTCGGCGCCTGCCGCGTCCTCGGCCGGAGCGGCCGGGCGGGCGGGGATGATGGGCTCCTGGAAGAGCAGTGAAGTCATAGGCTTGGCGTGCTTGGCGGACGACTGGGCCCTGGTGGACCGGGAGCCCCTGGACCCCTTACTGGTCTTGGTCTCCTGGCTTTCGGCGCCCTGAGCGCTCCCGCGTCCGCGCTCGACCTCCTGGGCCTTGCGTGAGCCCCGGCCGGAGCCCTCCTCCTGGCTCTGGACGCCTTCGGTTTCGGCCTGGCTGGTGGTATCTCCGGCACGATGACGGGCGCTGACCCGACGGGTCCTGCTGGGGCGGGGCTCTTCGCCGCCTTGGTTGGCGGCCTCGCCCTCGCCCTGGCTGGAGGCGGCGGACCGGCTGCGACGGCTGGTGGCGCTGCGGCGGCGGGTCCGGGGCTCTTCGGCCTCATCCTCGCCCTGGCGGCGGCCCTGGTTAGCGCTGGCCTGCTCGTCAGGCTCGTCGTGTTCGTCGACCCGGCTGGCCCGGCGGGTCCTGCTGCGGCCGCTCGCGCTGCCGGCAGAGCTGGACTGGCTCCTGGCGCTGGCCCGGCGGCGGCTGGCGCGTTCGGGCGCGGCTTCGCTGGAGGCCGATTCGTCCTCACGTGCAGCGGCGGAGGCGTCGGTGGACTGGTCGGCGCTGTCGGCGGCCCGGCGCGTCCTGCGGCGGGTCCGCTCCCGCTCTTCGGCTTCCACCTGCACTGGCACCGGCGCGTCGGCAGCCCCAGCCCCCCTCACCACTCGGCGTCCTCCCCTGCGGCGGCGCGCGGGCGCGGCTTCGGGGTTCTGCTGGGTTTCTTTCTGCTCGCTACGGTCTAAGTTCTGGGAGGACTCGCTCTGCACGGGGTCCTCATGCGTATTATTCGGCACAATGCTCCTTGCGACGCGCTGCACCGGGTCGCGCTCACGGCGGCGGCGAACTCTCACACCGCGCTCTCACCGCGGCCGCGCACTGTGCGCATCGCCTGGACGCCTTCAAAAAGTCTTCCGGGACGTAAGCGGACACCGTCGCCTGCATTCGCACGAAGCAATCCATGCAAGGGGATCAACGCCTACGCTTCACAGTGGCCGTACAGAGCCACCACTCCTCTAGTATGGCACACTTCCCCTATATCCGCTCCGCATTCCCCAACTCATCCCAACCCTATTCGTCATGTGCCCGCCCATCCGCCCCCCCCCCTTATACGCTCATCGCGCGAGCCACCCCGCCTCTCCGGCAAGCTCGCCCCCGGCCGAGGCCTGTGTACGAAGCCCTTTCTCCCGTTTACTGCTCTTGTCGGGTTGTTTGGCTGCTATACTAGGCAATCAGTGAAGGGGTTTTGTGCGTTCGGATCGGTTGGGGAGCCGGATTCGCTGTGCTCCGCCCCGCAATCAACACAGATGAGTAAAACACGGGCCGGGCGTCGCGTCGCGCCACCAGGGCCTGTTTTGGAGGGGTGATGAGTCGTTTCCGCGCCGCCAGCGCCGCATTCGCGGCCCTGGCCATGATCCTCCTGGGGGGGGGGGTAATTCGACGGCCCGTCCCGCCCACGCTGAACCCAACCACCTGACCCGATCGGGAGCCCCCGCCTCGCAGACCGTGGACGGCTTCACCCTGTCCCCCACCAAAGGCCCCGCCAACCAAGACGCCATGGCCACGCTGACACCGCCAGCCCCGCCAACCAACGTGCGCTTCACCCGAATCAGCGCAGGCTACGATCACAGCTTGGCGATCGGCTCGGACGGCAACACCTACGCCTGGGGATACAACAACGAAGGCGAACTGGGCGACGGCACCAACACCCAGCGCAGCCTGCCCGTGCGGGTGAACACGCCAACCGGCGTGACCTTCACCCAAATCAACGCAGGAAAATATCACAGCCTAGCGATCGGCTCCGACGGCAACACCTACGCATGGGGAGACAACGGCTCCGGCGAACTGGGCGACGACTCCAAGATTAACCGCAGCACACCCGTACCCGTGCACGCGCCATCCGGCGTGACCTTCACCCAAATCAGCGCAGGCGGCGCTCACAGCCTGGCCATCGGCTCCGACGGTAACACGTACGCGTGGGGAGACAACAGTTTCGGTCAGATGGGCACCGGCACCAGCAGCAGCACCCTGCCCAAGCGCGTGAGCGCGCCAGCCGGCGTGACCTTCACCCAAATCAACGCAGGCTGGAATCACAGCCTAGCCATCGGCTCGAACCGTAACACCTACGCATGGGGAGCCAACTGGTACTACCAGCTGGGCGACGACTCCAAGATTAACCGCAGCACACCCGTACCCGTGCACGCGCCATCCGGCGTGACCTTCACCCAAATCAGCGCAGGCTGGGGGCACAGCATGGCCATCGGATCGGACAACTACACCTATGCATGGGGTTACAACAATGAAGGCGAACTGGGCGACGGCACCCCCAACCTACGCAGCACGCCCGTGCGCGTGAGCACGCCAGCCGGCGTGCGCTTCACCCGAATCAGCGCAGGCTACTGGCACAGCCTGGCCATCGGCTCAGACGGCAACACCTACACATACGGCAGCGCTTACGCATGGGGAAATAACAGCGAAGGCGAGCTGGGCCATGGCACCGGCGGCAACCAACACACGCCCGCACCGGTGAGCACGCCCTCCAGTGGCAACCCCACGAACACCTGGAAAACCATCAGCGCAGGCAACAGTCACAGCCTGGCCCTCGACTCGGACGGCCACGCCTACGCATGGGGATACAACCGGTTCGGTCAGCTAGGCGACGGCACCACCAACGACCACAGCAAGCCCGCGCCGGTGCTCACGCCCCGGTATGTGATCGACGGCGTCGCCTTCGGCGGGGCAAGCGTCACCAGTAAGACCGTCAACGCCACCACCGGCGCCTGGGACATGCACGTGCCCCAACACACCCCGGGCGCCGTCGACGTGACCGTCGCCTACCATCTCGACGGCCTCGACGTGAACGGCAACATCGCCAACCCCAGATACCAGTCCGGCACGGTCACCCTGCGTTACACGTACGCCACCCCGTACACCGTCAGCTTCCAACTGGGCGGGGCGCCGGGAACCCCGCCCGCCAGCCAGTACTCGTACCCGGACGACCCGCAGCCCATCAACTGGCCGGTCCCCGACCCGGTTTGGGCGGGCCACTGGTTCGACGGGTGGGCCAAACCCGACGGCAGCCCCTGGGACTTCACCCAACCCGTCAGAAACGACCTGACCCTGACCGCCACATGGAGGACCCCACGGTTCACCATGACCCCCACCCGGGGCCCGGACACCGGCGGAGCCGCCATCCACGTCACACCCCCCAACCCGCCCGACGACGGCATCACCTACATGCAGGTTAGCGCCGGCTATACGCACAGTCTCGCCATCGGCACCGACGGCAACGCCTACAGCTGGGGCGACAACCAACACGGTCAGCTGGGCGACGGCACCACCGCCAACCGCAACCTGCCCGTGCGCGTGCACGCCCCCAACGGCGCACGCTTCACCAGCGTCAGCGCCGGCAACGGCTTCAGCCTCGCCATCAGCAGCGACGGCCGCCTCTACAGCTGGGGATCCAACAGCAACGGCCAACTCGGCGACGGCGCCGCCACCGACCGCGCCACGCCCGTCCCCGTCAACCCCGCCGCCGACGGCACCGCCACCTGGAAAACCATCAGCGCCGGCTACTACCACAGCCTCGCCCTCAGCAGCGACGGGCACGCCTACAGCTGGGGAAGCAACGCCAACGGCCAACTCGGCAACGGCGGCACCGACGCCAACCCCCACACCACGCCCTCCCGCGTCACCGACCCAAGCGGCACCACCACCTGGACCAGCGTCAGCGCAGGCGGCTACCACAGCCTCGCCATCAGCGGCGACGGCCACGCCTACAGCTGGGGAGCGAACCAGTACGGCCAACTCGGCAGCGGCACCAACCCCCACACCACGCCCGCGCCCGTCAGCGACCCGGCCGGCAAACCCAACACCACCTGGACCAGCGTCAGCGCAGGCCAGTACCACAGCCTCGCCATCAGCGGCGACGGCCACGCCTACAGCTGGGGAAGCAACAATAACGGTCGGCTCGGTGACAACACCACCACTGACCGTACTACGCCCACACCGGTCTCCGACCCGACAGGCAAACCCAACACCACCTGGACCAGCGTCAGCGCAGGCGGCGCCCACAGCCTCGCCATCAGCGGTGACCACCACGCCTACAGCTGGGGATGGAACACCTACGGACAACTCGGCAACGGCAGCAGCGACTCCAACCCCCACACCACGCCCGCGCCAGTCAGCGACCCGGCAGGCAAACCCAACACCACCTGGACCAGCGTCAGCGCAGGCGGCGCCCACAGCCTCGCCATCAGCGGTGACCACCACGCCTACAGCTGGGGATGGAACGCCTACGGTCAACTTGGCGACGGCGCCACCACCAACCGCGGCACACTCGCGCCCGTCCACGCACCCGCCATCACCGTCACCGGCGTCACACTCGACCAAACCAACGCCCCCGACCCCACCTGGAACACCACCAACAACACCTGGGACATCACAACCCCACCCCACCCCGAAGGACAAGCCACCGCCACCATCCACTGGACCCTAGGCGGCTCCCCCCAAACCGACTACCCCCTCACCTACGAGTACTACGACATCCGCACCCTGCCCAAAGCCGGCGGCACCCCCGCCCACCAGCTCGCGGGAGCCACCCTCCTCGCCCTCACCACACTCGCCGCACTCACCTTCACCGGCCACCAACTCGCCACCAAACACCACCACACCAACCAACCCACGACCACAACCACCAGCAGCAAATAACCAAGCAACCCCAACACGCAACAGGCCCGGCAGCCGCACCAAGCTGCCGGGCCATCCCATACCCCAACCCACTACGATTACCCCCCGGTCACCAACCCCATACCTCCTGGGCTAATCAGCGGCGGCGAGGCGCGGCGAAAGCTCGCGGAGCCCCAACCCGCCCCATCAGCGCCTAAATACCCCTCTGCGTCACCCAAGCATGCATGGCCACCGCAGCCGCCGCCCCGGCGTTAATGGACCGCACGGAGCCGAATTGCGAAATGTAAACCACATCATCCGCCAACTCCACAGCGGTTTGCGTGAGCCCAGGCCCTTCGGCCCCAAAAAGCATAAGGCAGCGCTCAGGAAAGTCATAGGTCTCAATCGGCACCGCGCCGGGAATGATGTCGAGCGCGACAACGCGAGCGTCGGCCGCCGCTTGGGCCGCCCGTTCCAGGCGGTCGCGTTCGGCGTCGCTGCGGGCGACGAGGGCCTGAGCGCGCATGTCCCGGGCCTCCTGAGCAAGCTCACGCCTCCACCCGCTGACAAGTTCCTGGATGCTCGGATGGTGGTCCACGTGCTGGTAGAGCTCGGTCATGAGCGCGCCCTTGCGGTTCCATTTGTGGGGGCCGACGATGTGGACGCGGCGGGCGCCGAAGGCGTTCGCGGAGCGGACCATGGAACCGATGTTGAAGTCGTGGGTCCAGTTTTCGACGGCCACCTCGAAACCATGACGGCCACGGGCGTCCAGGTCGGCGCGGATGGCTTCGACCTTCCAGTAGCGGTAGCGGTCGAGCACGTTGCGCCGGTCGCCTTGGTCGAGCAGCTCCGGGTCGAACTCAGCGCCTTCCGGCCTGGGTTGGTCCGGGTGCTCCTGGTTCCAAGGGCCCAGGCCTACCCGCCGGAACACTGGTTCGCCCGACTCCATAGCGGCCTTGGTGACCGGATTAGGCTCCCTCACCGCTCGCTCTCCTCGGCGGGCCGGAAGAGCCGCTCGTCGAAGGCGCAGACGAAAGGCAGGGCCCGCCTGCTGGCATCCACTGGATCCACCAGCTCCAGTTCCGTTCTCAGGGCTTGCCCGGCCTGGAGTTCAGCGGTCCGGCCCGCCCCGCTGCCGACTTTGCTGGTCTCACCCACTCCTCCGACCAGCGAGGCTATGGCGACCAGCTCGGCTCCCTGCCTGCTGACGATGCCGCAGTCCAGGCTGAGCTCGTTGCCGTGGCGGAGGGTGACCAGGGAGGAGGTCTGCACGTACGATTTCTCACTCAGCCAGGCGTCCAGCAAGATGACCCGCTTGCCCGCGATTGAAGGGCCTTTGATTGAAGGGTAAACGAAGTCCATCACGAAGGCGTCCAGGTCTTGCCCCCGCGAGGCGGCGGCGTGGAGCATGGCGTCAGCGAAGGGCACCGCGGCCGCAGTCAGCGCTCCAACGGCGTCGAAGTCGTTGGTCGAATACCCGGCATCCTCCAACGTGTCAAGCAGGACGTGCCCAGCCAGTTCCGCGCCTTCATGGTCGAAGGCCACCCCAGCTAGCTCGGTAAAGGCCCGTCCATCAATCTCCCGGCTCAGGAGCGCGCGGAGCTGCTCCCGGGAATCCACCAGTCCGAGCGCGTCATCGCCCGGATAGTCCGCGACACCCCCGGCTCCAGTCAGCCGAAATCCTGCGCGCCCGCTGCCCGTCTCCTCGTCCAAAGCATCCATACCGCCACCCTATCGCACCACCCGAATCTCCCTGCCCCCGCCTACGCGCCTGAACCACGCTCCTCGGCAACTTGAGCGATTGGCCGGTGGACCCCCGAAGGCTCAGCAGACTGGTCAGAACACCAGAGGCGACTGTTCGTTGGGGTCAGCGACGGCTTGGGTCTCGGGAGCGGTGAGTTCCCGGATGTCGGCTTTTCCCGGGTCGATCATGTCCACAGGGGCGATGATCGTGGCGGGGTCCACGTTCTGCAGCTTGCGTGCGGTGGGCAGGACGCGCGACTCCAAGGTGCCGGCGAACTGGTTGTAAGCCTTGACCGTGCGGGATATGGATGCGCCCAGGGCGCTGGCACGCTCCCCCAGCTTGGCGAAGCGGCCGTAGAGCTCGCGGGTCAAGGTGAACAGGCGCTTGGCGTCGTCGGTCAATGACTGCTGCTGCCAGGCGTACGCCACCGACTTAAGCACGGCCCACAGGGTCACCGGCGACGTCAGAGCGACCTTCTGGGCGAAAGCGTCGTCCATCAGGGCGGGGTCGGCCTCCAAGGCAGCTTGCAGGAGGGACTCGCTGGGGATGAACGCCACCACGAAGTCGGGCGCTGTCTCGAAGGCGTTCCAATACTGCTTGTCGGCCAGGGCTTTCACATGGTCGCGCAGGGCCTTGGCGTGGGCTTTCAGGAGTTCGTTCTTGCGGGCGAGCTCCTCGTCCGAGGCGGTGTCGGGGATCTCGCAGGCGCGCTGGTAGTCCGAGAAAGGCGCCTTGGCGTCAATCGGGATGGTCTTGCCGCCGGGCAGGTGGACCACCATGTCGGGCCGCAGCACCTTGCCGTCCGCCGCCGTGACGACCACCTGGGTGTCGAAGTCCACGTGCTCCAGGAGCCCCGCCGACTCCACGATGTTCTTCAGCTGGGCCTCGCCCCAAGCGCCGCGCACCTTGTTGTTGCGCAGGGCCGAAGCCAGTGAGCTCGTCTCCTTGTCAAGCCGCCCCTGCTGCTCGCCCAGGGACTTGAGCTGCTGGCCCAGAGCGCCCATCTCCTGCTTGCGCCCCTCCTCGATCTGGCTGACTTTCTGCTGGAGGGCGTCCAAGTTCTTCTGCACCGGAGCCAGGGCGGAGAGGACCCTGCTCTGCTCCTGCAAGGCCTTGGCCTGCTCCTGGCGTTTCTGCTCCTGAAGGGCCTGGGCCCGCTCGCGCTCATGAGCCAGGCGGACCTGCTCGGCCTGCTGAGCTTGGGCCAGCTCCGATTTGACGAATGCCAACTGCTCGTTAGCGCCTTCGAACCGCGCCCGGTACTGGGCCACCAGCTCCTGGGACTGGGACAGCTGCTCGCGCAGGTCGGCCAGCTGCTCATCGGCGTCCTCGCCAACCCTGCCCTGGGCCACGCGAAGGGCGTCCCGCCCCTGGGTCTTGCCCAGGATATAGCCGATATAGCCGCCTGCGGCCAGGGAGAGCGCTATGGCTATAATCAGCACAATCATCGAAGTAAGGTCGAACATATGTTCTAGCCAACCATAAGCATTGGACGCGGGAGCGCAATTCGCACGTTCCGCAAGGAATCAGGCGAATCAACCCCATTCAGGCGCATTCGGGGGGACAATGGGGAAAGAAGCTTGATACCGCTCGCAGTATCGGCAGGGGCTGCGATACACGCCGCCCTTGCCATGAGGAGGCCCAGTGGGAATCGACATCTTTCTGGCGGTGGGCGACATCCTGGTGGCCGCGGCGCTCACCTGGTTCATCGTCTGGTACTTCCTGAGCCCTCACCGGCGGACCCGCAGCGGCGGAGCATCCGGGGAGCGCACAGCAGGGCAGGCCGCCGCAGCGTCGGAAGCGCGCAGCAACGGGCCAGGGCTCGCATCGCGCCAGGAGGATTTGGAAACCTTGCGCAGGCGCACCGCCAAGCTGACCCTGGCCTCTGCGATTCTGACCGCGCCGGTCCTCGCCATTGATTTGTGCGACAGGTTGATGCCGGGCTTCCTGCCCTCCTGGCTGGCCAGCCCGTGGATTCAAGCCATCCTGATCACGCCCGTGGTCTTTTACTGCGGCCGTCCTGTCTGCCAGGAAGGCTGGGCCCGGCTCAGGGCCCGGCAGACCGACCTGAATTCCCTGGTGTCCATCGCCACCGCCCTGGCCTACGCATACAGCCTTGCCGCTTGCGCCCTGACCGGGCTCCTGCCCGAGGGCTCCCGGCAGCCTTACTTCGACGTGGTTGGCGCCATTATGACCCTGGCGCTTTTTGCTCGCCTATGCGAGCTGAGCGCCCACACGGCCGCCCTGACCGGACGCCTGGGCCCTTCGTACGACCAGGATCGCGGCCAGGCGCTGACCAGCAGCGTAGCGGCCACCTTATCCAAGCCATCCTCGGCCCAGCTGCGCGTGGAGCGGCTGATCGCCAGGGCCGAGCCTCTTGTGATGATCGTAGCCGTGTGGACCTTCATGATTTGGCTTTTGGCCGGTCCGCAGCCCCACCTGGCCCATGCGGTGGCCAACGCGGTCGGCGTCCTGATCATCGCCTGCCCAACGGCCCTGGCCATCTCCGTCTCGCTGACTTTCCGCACCGCGCTGGGGGCCGGGTTGGCTCACGGGATGCTCTTCACGTCGCCCCGCTCTATGGGACATCTGGCAGCCACCCAAGTGGCCGTGCTGGACGAATCCGCCCTAGGACCGGGACTAGCGGCGGACGAGGACTCCTCCGCAGCGGCTCCAGCCACTGCAACCGCCGACAACGAGAGCCCGGACGGCTACGCCCAGGAACCCTGCGCGGAACTGGCTCGCGCGTCCACCCACTTGCGCGGCCTGGGGGTCAAAACCGTGGTCATGGA
This sequence comes from Bifidobacterium actinocoloniiforme DSM 22766, assembly GCF_001263395.1. Classification (NCBI taxonomy): domain Bacteria; kingdom Bacillati; phylum Actinomycetota; class Actinomycetes; order Bifidobacteriales; family Bifidobacteriaceae; genus Bifidobacterium; species Bifidobacterium actinocoloniiforme. Next base: position 1,198,796 of record NZ_CP011786.1, read on the forward strand.
TGGGGGTCATGGCGCCGACCCCGCCTTGGGCCATGAGCAGGACCCTGTGGAGCGCGCGGCCCGCCAGGCCGGCGTGGACTACCTGTTCACCGGAGTGGACGGCCGGCGCAAGGCCCGCTGGGTTGGACTGATAGCGCAAGACCTGAACCGTGCGGCCACGCAAGAGGTCAAGCGCAAGAAAACATCGAGAAGGCCGGGCCTGGTGGCGTTCGCCGCCTTGGGAAACGCCGAGCCACAGGCGCGGCAAGCCGCTCAGGTCCGCATACGTTTAGGGTCCGTAGCGGCGGGGCAGGCCGAGAGGGACGCTGACGCGGCCGCCGGAGCAGCCACCGCCGAAGGCCGGGACGCCGCCGAACCGGAGCTCCTGCTGGCTGCGGGCGACTTAGGGGGCATCGGCCGGGCCATCGACCTGGCCAGGGCCGCCCGACGCACGATGAACCAGAACCTGTGCTGGGGCTACGCTTATAACCTCGTGGCGGTCGCGCTGGCCACCGGGGTGACCTACCCCCTCTTCGGGTGGATGCTCAACCCGATGGTCGCGCCGGTCGCCACAGCGATCGCGGCCCTACTGCCGATGTTCAACGTGCGTCGGCTGGGCCGGCTCAGGAGACTTTCCCGACGCTGGCGGGTCTTGGCCCGCGTTCAGCCGGAGCTCCTGCCGACCTTGGCGGCCCACCGTCCGCAGGTCATCGCGGACGGGGGCCGTCGGTTCACGCTCAGGCCTGAGGGGCCGGACCGGCAGCCGGGTTCCGCTGATCGCCCGGAGTCTGGTCTTCCCGGCTCTTCTGACCTGCCTGATCAGACTCGTCAGTAGCGATATCATCCACGCTCACGTCGTCCACCAGCTTGTCGGTGGGCCAAGCGGTCAGCTCCAGGTGATCACCGCCGGTCTGATCGACCAAGACGGTATCGCCGTCGTGGACGCTGCCCGCTAGCAGCATACGAGCCAGCTGGTCGCCCACCTCGGTCTGCACCAGTCGACGCAAGGGCCGGGCACCGTAAGCCGGGTCGTAGCCCATGTTCGCCAGCCACTCGCGGGCCGCGTCGGTCACGTCCAGGGTGATCCTGCGGTCGGTCAGCCGGCTGGCCACCTGCTTGACCTGGATGTCCACGATGCCGCCCAACTCCTCGCGGGTCAGCGGCTGGAAGATGACCAGGTCATCAAGGCGGTTGATGAACTCGGGCTTGAAGGTGGCATGCACCGCGTCCATCACGGCCTCGCGCTTAGCGTCCGCGTCCAGGTCGCCGCCCACCAGGAACTGCGAGCCCAGGTTGGAGGTCATGATCAGAATCGTATTCGTGAAGTCCACGGTCCGACCCTGTCCATCGGTCAACCGGCCGTCGTCCAAGACCTGCAAGAGGATGTCGAAGACCTCCGGGTTGGCTTTCTCCACCTCGTCGAAGAGCACGACCGAGTAGGGCCGGCGGCGCACAGCTTCGGTCAGCTGCCCGCCCTCCTCGTAGCCGATATAGCCGGGGGCGGCGCCAATCAGCCGCGAGACCGACGCCTTCTCCATGTACTCGGACATGTCGATGCGGACCATCGCCTTCTCGTCGTCAAAGAGGAAGTCGGCCAAAGCCTTGGCCAGCTCGGTCTTGCCGACGCCGGTGGGCCCCAGGAACATGAAGGAGCCGGTCGGCCGGTTGGGGTCGGAGATTCCGGCCCGCGAGCGCCGGACCGCGTCCGAGACCGCGCGAATGGCCTCTTTCTGACCAATCACCCGCTTGCCCAGGTAGTCCTCCATGTGCAGGAGCTTTTCGTTCTCCCCCTGCATCAGGCGGCCCACCGGGATGCCGGTCCAGTCCGAGACGATCTCCGCCACCGAGTCCGCGTCCACATGGTCGGGCACCATCGGCTCCTGCGCGGGCAGGCCGTCCGAGGCGGCCCCGCCGGTCGCCGCGGAGCCATGACCGGCCGCGGCCTTGGCCTTGTCGGCTTCGTTCTCAGCCTCGGCCAGCTGCTTACGGATGGTTGGAATCTCCCCGTAGAGGATGCGCGAGGCCTCTTCCAGGTTCCCCTCGCGGGTGGCCTTATCGGCTTCGACCCGCTTGGCGTCCAGCTGGGCGCGCAGGTCGCCGACCTTGTTGTGCCCGGCCTTCTCCCGCTCCCAGCGGGCCTTCAGCCCCGAGAGCTTCTCGCGGGAGTCGGCCAGCTCGGCTTGCAGCTTGCTCAGCCGCTCCTGGGAGGCGGGGTCGTCAGCCTTCTTCAGCTGCATCTCCTCCATCTCCAGGCGGGTCACCTTGCGCTGCAGCTCGTCGATCTCCTCCGGCTGCGAGTCCAGTTCCATCCGCAGATGGGCGGCGGCCTCGTCCACCAGGTCGATGGCCTTATCCGGCAGCTGCCGACCGGTGATGTAACGGTTGGACAGGGTGGCTGCGGCCACGAGCGCGTCGTCGCCGATGGTCACCTTATGGTGGGCCTCGTAGCGCTGCTTGAGCCCGCGCAGGATGGCAACGGTGTCCTCCACCGACGGCTCGCCCACGAACACTTGCTGGAAGCGGCGCTCCAGGGCCGGGTCCTTCTCGATGTTCTCCCGGTACTCGTCCAGGGTGGTCGCGCCAATCAGGCGCAGCTCGCCCCTGGCCAGCATGGGCTTCAGCATATTGCCCGCGTCCATCGAGCCCTCGGAGGCCCCAGCGCCCACGATGGTGTGGATCTCGTCGATGAAGGTGATGATCTGCCCGTCAGCGGACTTGATTTCGTTGAGCACAGCCTTGAGCCGCTCCTCGAATTCGCCCCGGTACTTGGAGCCGGCCACCATCGAGGACAGGTCGAGCGAGATGAGCTTCTTGCCTTCGAGGCCGGTGGGCACATCGCCGGCCACGATCCGCTGGGCCAAGCCCTCCACGACGGCGGTCTTGCCTACACCGGGCTCACCGATCAGCACTGGGTTGTTCTTAGTGCGCCTGGAGAGGATCTGGATGACCCGCCGGATCTCCTGGTCGCGGCCGATCACCGGGTCGAGCTTGCCCTCCTTGGCCTGGGCGGTCAAGTCGGTGGAATACTTTTCCAGGGCCTTATATGTGCCTTCGGCATCGGGGCTGGTCACCTTGGCGCCGCCGCGCACCTGGGGCGTGGCTTGGCGCAAGGCCTCAGGGGTCAAGCCTGCCTGGTCGAGGATGTCGGCCGCCTGCGAGGGACCCACCGCGATGGCGATCAGCAGGTGCTCGGTGGACACGTATTCGTCGCCCATCGCCTGCATTTCCTTGGATGCCTGGGCCAGGGCCATGCTCAGTTGCCGGCTGGCCTGGGGCTGGGTGGATGCCGAGGATGAGGCCGAAGGCAGCGCCACCAGGGCGTTGCGCACGGCCGCGCCGACCCGCTGGGGGTCACCGCCCGCCGCCTGAATCAGGGCCGGGACCACGCCCGACTCCTGCCGCAGGAGCGAATCAAGCAGGTGGAGCGTATCCACCTGCGGATTGCCCGCAGCGGCTGCTGACTGTATCGCGTCGCCAATGGCCTGCTGGGCCAAGGCTGTAAAGTTCTCTTCCATGCTTCCTCCGCTTCTTGCGCGGCACCTCCTCAGCTTGTGCTTCAGTGGCGCCGCCTGCGTCATCGTCTGCTATGACCAACAGCGGGGGTTCGGCAAGTATTCCCAAACTTGAGCCTCAAGGACTCAAGTTTCATATCGCTACTTCGCGGCGCTTACTCCTGCTCCCCGATCACGACGTTGCGCAGGGAACCGATGCCATCAATCGTGACCGTGGCCTCGTCGCGGGAGTGCAGCTGGCCCGAACCGGAGGGCGAGCCGGTCATGATGACGTCGCCGGGAAGGAGGGTGGAGAAAGAGGAGATGAAGGCGATTTGCTCAGGGATGGAGTGAATCAGGTTGGCGGTGGTGCCGCGCGCCTCGGGCACGTCCTGGCCGTTGAGCTGGAAGGAGATGCCCGCGTGGGCCCCATCGAGCTCCGTCTCGACCCAGGGGCCGAGCGGGCAGGAGGTGTCGAAGCCCTTGGCCCGGGTCCACGTGGGATCGGAGCCTTGGATGTCGCGCAGGGTCACATCGTTGACGCACGTGTAGCCCAGCACGTAATCCAAGGCCTCGGCCTGGCTGACCCGGCGTGCGATGCGGCCAATCACCACGGCCAGCTCGGGCTCGAAGTTCATGTTCTGGCTGTATGAGGGCAGGACAATCGGGTCGTCCGGGCCAATCACCGAGGTGGATGGTTTCATGAACACGGTCATCTCTTCCGCCGACTGCGGCTTGATCTGCGGATTATCGGCCACGATCGCCTCCGCGTGGGCCCGGTAATTGAAGGCCAAGCCGTAGACCTTGGACGGGATGACCGGCGCCAGCAGCCTCACCCAGTCATCATCGATCCTGTAGCGATTGCCGGTCGGCTCCACCTGTTGCCCGGACAGCGGGTAGCCGTCAATCTCGACCAGATAATCCTCGCCACTCGCCTGGTCCTTTTGCACAAAGGCGTAGTGCGGATTGCCGTTCATGGAAAAGCGTGCGATTCTCATAGGCACATTCTACCCGCAAACCCCGCTACGCGCGCCGGGCATCAGGCCCGGTAACCACGCGACAAGCCGCGCGTGAGGCCAGGCCACGCCCTGGTCCACTCGGGCAGCGGGCCGCTAGATAAACGCGCGCTTCCCGAAGATGGCGGCGCCCACGCGCACGATTGTGGAGCCCTCAGCTATGGCGTAGGCCATATCGCCGGTCATGCCCATGGAAAGTTCCCGGCAGGAATCCGTACCCGCCTCGCCCGAATCGCGCACGCGGTCGCGAAGGCCGCGCAGGTGTGCGAATCCGCGTCGAATGGTCCGCTCGTCGTCCACGTGCGCGCCGATGGTCATCAGCCCCCGCAAGCTCAGCCCCTCGGTCCCGGCGATCCGATAGGCGAGTTCCTCGGCTTCGTCGGGGCTACAACCCGACTTCGCGGCCTCGCCGGATTCGTTGACTTCCAGCAGCACGCCCACGCTCAGCCCCCTGGCTTGGGCCCGCTTGCCCAGCTTGTCCGCCAACTCCAGGCTGTCCACCGATTCGACCGTATCCACGCAAGGCAGGATCTTGTTGATCTTGTTGGACTGCAACTGCCCTATGAGATGAAAACCGATGCAGGAGGATGGCCCTGCAACCGAACCGGGTCCTTGACGCTGCCCCAGGGCCAGCTGTCGCTGGGCGCACTGCCTGGTCAGCCCCTCGAACTTGGCGGTCACCTCCTGGGGCCTGTTCTCGCCAATCAAACGAACGCCCGCGTCTATGGCGGCCATGATCTCGCCGACGTCGCGGGTCTTGGTGGCGGCCAGCAAGCGCACATCGCCCGGCCGCCGTCCAGCGGCCGCCTCGGCCTCGGCCATCCGCTCCATCACCCGATGCACGCCGTCCGCGATTTCGCGCCCACGCTCGGTGGGCAGGTCCTCCTTGGACAGATCCTTGTGCTGCATATATGCCGACACGCTACCACCTCACCGTTTCCACAGGTCTCCAGCCTAGCAGCGGCCGCCAAACCTGTCAGCAGCCGTGCGCGGGCGAGGATATGGATTCATGCGCGACCTACGCGGACCTGCGACGAGAACGCTCAGGCCAGAACGCTCAACAGCTCCTCGTCCACAACCCGGTCCTGCCGGTCAGCGGCCACAGCCGACCACTCGAAGCGCTCAACCAGGGAAGCGGCTTCCACCGGTTCCGCCCGCGGCACCAGCCCCAGCAGCCAGGCGCACAACCCCACCACCTGTTGGGGCGAACTGCCTCGATCGCGCAAGGTGCCCAAGTCCAGCGAGCCGAAACGCTTGGAAAGCCGGCGGCCATCGGCCCCGTCCACCAGAGGCAGATGGGCCCAAGACACAGGCTGCGCCTGCTTAAAGTCGCCGCCAGCCCCTGCTTGCAAACCCTGGCGGATCCACAGCTGGATACCGGTGGAGCGCAGCAGGTCACGCCCGCGCACCACCTGATTGACGCCCATCTCCAGGTCGTCCACGCTGACCGCCAGCTGGTAGGAGACGATGCCGTCCGATCGCACCACCACCACGTCACCCAGAGCATGGGGCAGGTCGAAAGTCTGCGCGCCGTACACCGCATCGTCGAAGCGGCAGACGGAGCCGGGCCGCCCCTCCCCCGGAACCGCGATGCGCCAGGCATGGCGACGACCCTCACGCACCCGCTCCTGAGCGAGCGCGCGGTCCAAACCCCGGCAGGTGCCCGGATACAGGATGAAGCCATCGCCCTCGTTGGGAGCCGAAGCAGCCCGGATATCGGCCCGCGAACAGAAACATGGGTAAATCAGGGGTTGGACGTCTTGCTTGGAGCCATCCCCCGAATCGCCGGTTTCAGCCCCACCAGCAGGACCGAGCGAAGCGGCGACCTCCTCCACGCTCAGGCCTTCCAAGTGCTCCATGGCCTGCCGGTAGAGGCCCTCCCTCTGGGATTGGTAGACCACCGGCCCGTCCCAGTCCAGCCCGAGCCAGGCCAGATCGTCCATGATCCAGCGGTCCGCATCTGCGACCACGCGCGGCCGGTCGATGTCCTCAATCCGCAGCCGGACCACGCCACCGGAGGCCCGAGCCCCCAGCCAAGCCGCCAATGCCGCATACACGTTCCCCAAGTGCATGCGACCGGTAGGGGAAGGAGCGATCCTCCCCACTACCGCAGTATCCGCTTGGTCCACCAACAGCCCCCGAATCAGAAGCGGGTAAGGAGTTCTTCGACGCTCTCGATGCGCTTGACCTTCGGGCGCCAGACCGGCCATCCACGGGCGATCACCAGCTTGGGGTCGGCCAGCACGGACAGGTCCTTGACCGGGTCGCCGTCCAGGACGATCATGTCCGCGTCCTTGCCGATGGCGATCGAACCGGTGACGTCATCCACCCCCAGGTTGCGCGCATTGACCTGGGTGGCCGCGTGGAAGGCCTGGGCCGGGGTGTATCCAGCGAAACGGACCAGCAGGTCCAGCTCACGCCAAGTGTTGTACTGGGTGACCAGAGTCATGCCGGTGTCGGTGCCGACACCTTCGCTGATGCCTTCTTTCAGAGCCTGGCGGGCGCCTTCCAACATCCCCTCGACCACCTGCTCGGAGTTGGCGCGCGCGATGTCGGATATGCCCAGCTCTTCCTGACTGACCTCGATCAGCGGCAGTCCGGCGGACAAGGTCGAGTTCAGGCCGGAGAAGCCGCGCAGGGAGCGGGGGTTATGGTGGAAGAGCGAGATGATCTCATCGTCCATACGGCAACCGTGCTCGATGGTATCCACACCAGCGCGCAGGGCCGCCCGCACACCTTCGGGGCTCTGGGCGTGGGCCGCGACGATGACGCCGACCTCGTGCGCTTCCTCGCACACGGCCGCCATGGACTCCTCGTCCATCTGGGGGCTTCCAGCCACGCCAACTTCCTTGGCGTCGGTCACACCGCCAGTCGCCGCCACTTTCAGGGCGTTCGCCCCATGCTCCAGGTTGATCCTCGCGTTGAGCCGAGCCTCTTCGGGGGTGCTGGACGACAGCGCGATATAAGGATCCCCGTGGCCACCGGGGATGGAGAGCATGGGACCGGAAGCGAGGATGCGGGGACCCATGGCCTCGTCCGAGTCGATCTTGTCCCGCAGGGCCACCGCTTCGTAGCCCGCATCGCCAAGCGTACGGATAGTGGTCACGCCCGAGTTGAGCAGCGCCTTGACGGAGGCCTTGGCCCTGGCCGCCAAATAAGCCTTACCGATCGGGCCGCGAATCAGCGCCAGAGCGGCGCGCTCCTTGCGCGGACTGGATTCGCCGGCCTCCAGGACCTTGCCGTCCGCGAACAGATGGGTATGGGCGTTGATAAGTCCGGGGGCGACCACCTTGCCGGTCGCGTTGATCCGATGGTAGCCTTCGGGCACATACGCCTGCAGGGAGGGCGAAATCTGCTCGATACGCCCGCTGTCACCGACCACAATCGTTGTGTCCGGCCAGAGAGTGCCCTTCTCATCGCCACTTGCCACGTCCGCGTGCTCCAGAGCGAACGGCTCCCGCGCCTTCCTACCGACAGCAGAACTCATGATGTTTTCCTTTCGTCCGGTCCGGGGGACCGCCGGGCGGCTGCTCGACACCTTCCCAGTAGCTTCCATCGTAGTGCCAAACGGTTACGGAAAGCACCCCCTAAACCCCATTACGAATAACCAGAGGCGAATTACAAAAATGGCCCGAGGCATATCGCCTCGGACCACTTGCTCTCTGTGCCCCCGCGGGGGCTCGAACCCCGGACACGCTGATTAAGAGTCAGCTGCTCTAGCCAACTGAGCTACAGGGGCGTAGCACATTCAAGAGCCAAGATGTAACTATAGCGCTTTTTCGCAGGGGCGCAAGTAAGCGGCCCCATCGGCGCGCCGGGGCCGCTGACCTTGATTCGGCGCGCCAACTCACGTGGACCCCTTGATCAGACGATCTTGGGCATGGGGGTGGTCAAGGACTTGGTCAGGTTGACTTGGACCAGGCCAGCGCCCGTGTGGACCTCCATCTTCTTCAAGGTGACGGTGCGTTCGGCCTCGGGAGCGGAGTCGTCGTCGGTCATGGTGGCCGGGGACTTGACCGCCACCGGCACCAAATCGTTCAAGTCACGCCCTTCGGCATGGCACAAGGCCCGGGCGTTGGCCAGCGAATCAGCGAAAGCCGGGGCGGCCTGCACCCGTTCAGCTGGCACGCCGTATGCCGATGCGGCGATCCAGCGCAGCTGATCGACCATATCCATGCCTTTGTGGCTACGTAAGGCCTCGGCTGGAGCTTCATCCCGCCCCCCTGCCTGCCTGGGCCGCAGGACCGCGATCAGGGCGTCCAACTGACTGGCCAGGGCCTCGCCCCCGTCGCGGAAGAGGTTGCCCAGGATCGGCTCGCGCAAGCCCAGGCCGGCCGCGCTCTCCTTAAGCTCGCCCACCTGGCCGTCCTCCCCTTCCCAGAGGTTGACCAGCGGGAAAGCGGGGATGCCAAGCCCCTCCATGCGGTTGACGTGGAAGGGGTAGCGCCAGCGCAGGGCCGGTTCGTCACGCCAGGTGGAGGCGCGGGTCACGACGACCGCCGCGGCCGGCCAGGGGGCGCCGAACTCGCGGGCGGCGATGTCCAGCCACTTCTGGGCGCCTGCGTCGGCCCCGTAGCCGGCCTCGACGACGACCACATCGTGGCGGGCGCATGCCATCTCGACCGAGACCAGGCTGGGGATGCCCAGGGAGACGTTGGCGAACGGCCCGCAGTGGACGTAGACCGGGGAGCCGGCCTGGGTGGTCATCATGGCGGGCTTGACCGCGTCGGCCAGCATGTTCGTAATCCGCCACAGGTCGATGAACTCGCCGAAAAGCACTGGTTTGCCATCCAGGGTGCCGGCGGTCATGGCCGCCACGCGCCGGGAGATCTCCTCCATCGAGCGCGAGAGGACCACAATCTGCATCAGCTCGCAGGTAGGCGTCAGGACCATGCGCTCGGGGATGTTGGACTTGCCCCGGTCCACGACGATCTGGCGCAGGGCCCGCGAAGGCACCTCGGAGACTCGGGGAACCAGAATTTGGTCAAGCAAGCCCTCGTCAACCGCCTTCTCCGCAAAGGAGACGAGGAGGTTTTGGGCGTTCTCGATGGCCGCCATCTCCCCGCACAGCCCCCAGTCCACCAGCTCCGGGTGGGCCAACGAGGACTTGCCGCCGCCGGAGGCCCCGCCTTTTGATCCGGCTGCGGTGATGCCCATACTGGGCTGGCGCAGGACGGCGGCCGCGTCCACCCCCCGCTCGCGCAGGGCGTCGATCAGGGCGATCGTCGTCGTGGTCTTGCCCTCGCCACGGGAGGCTTTAAGCGGGGTATCGGCGGTCACCAGGACCACCTTGCCACGCTTGGTCCGCTCCTCGGGGTGGGTTTCGAGATAATCCAGATACCCGAAGGCATCCACCTTGCTGACCAGCCCATACGGGGCCACGAATTCATCGAATGCGCTCATGCCGTCCTCCTGATTCACGCTCTAGCCGCTCTCCGCCGCTGCCTTCTCCGCCAGCTCGGCAGCGGATGACCACGATGGTTGCGGCAATCACAGCGACCGTGGCTACCGAACCGGCCACCGGACGCCTGAAAGCGCGGACAGGCGGCGCGGCCCCGCCCGTACCTACGCGCGGCGGGGCCTAGTCCTTACCAGTATCCGCCGCTTGGGGCCTGATCGCGCTCCCAAGCCGACGGAGAAATCCGGCTCAGTGGTCGGACATATGGTAGGCGTTGCGCATCTTCAGACTGACCGTGTAGAGCACCTGGCCCAGCAGGTCGTCGGTCTCGGCCCGCAGCTGGTCGGCCATGGACTGGTTGGCGGCTTGCAGGACCTCGCGCACCTCCGCGTTGCCGGTGCCCCGGTCGGCGCCCTCCAAGCGGTTGACCTGCTCGTCGGTCGCGGCGATCATCCGATGACCCAGCCCGCCGATGCGCTGCTGGTAGCGCTCGTTAGCCGCGGCCGTGTCCGCGAAGGCCGAGTCGGACAGGGCGGCGATCAGGCGGTCGGACCAGTACAGGGTGTCGGTGGAGACGCGGTCGTCCACTTTCGACAGGTAGTCGGGCGTGGTGTCCACGTTCGCGTAGAAGGGAATCAGCGCATTGTAGACGTTGGAGCCGAAGGCCATCCACTGAATCGCCCTGCAGCCGGCCGGGGCGTAGGGACGCAGCTGAATGACGGCCAGCTGGTCGTTGCGGTTGATGCCAATCGGGCGGAAGAGCCCCTTGGTGTGCTCGTCGCCGATGATCGCGTAGGGGTCGTAAGCGGTGCCCTGGTAGTGGGAGCTCAGCGCGTACTTGACGTCTTCAATCGTCACCTTGCGCTCAGGCTGGCGGCACCAGGGGATGTCGTCGCTCATGGGGTTGTGGTCGGCGTCCGGTCCGTCCCACACCTCGTCGTAGGGGTTGAAGAAGCGCTGCATGTACCAGGCGCGCGGCGTGTTGTACACATGGTCGGAGTCCGAGTGGGAGCCGAAGGCGTAGCGGGGGTTGAACGGGGAGGCGGGCTCCACGGCCAGGTCCATATGGTTGGCCTCGATGAACTCACGCAGGTCCGCCGAGCACATGCACTCGCTCTGCTCGCCCAGCGCGTCGTCCAGGTCCAGCTCGTCGATGCCCAGCTGATTGGGCATGGTCACGTAGCAGTCGTCAGGCACCCGACGCGCGATCCAGTGGTGACCGCCGACCGTCTCCATCCACCAAATCTCGTCGGTGTCCGAGAAGGCGATGCCGTTCATCTCGTAGGTGCCGTACCGCTCCAGCAGGGCGCCCAGTCGCTGCACGCCCTCGCGCGCCGAGCGGATGTAAGGCAGGACGATGGTGACCAGGTCCTCCTCGCCGATGCCGCCGGGCTGCTCAGGGATGTAGTCGGATGCGCCGGGCTCACCGACCGCAGGGGTCAGGTCCACCAGCGGGTCCGCGCCAAGCACGCGCTCGTTCGTGGTGATGGTCTCAGTGGCGGTCATGGCCACATTGGCTTCGTTGACGCCGTTCTGCCCCCAGATGCCCTTGTCGCGCAGGGAGTTGGGCACCGCCGTGTACCGCATCGGATCGTCGGGCAGCTCGATGGACACGTGGCTGAGCACGCTGGTGTAGTGCCGGGGCTGTTCCTCAGGCTGGACGACGATGAACTGCTTGGGGCGGAACTGACCGTTGGCGGAATCCTCGTTACGGGCGATGATAGTGGAGCCGTCGTAGCTCGCGTTCTTACCGACTAGGAGCGTTGTGCAGGGCATGTGGCGCGCCTTCCTTTCCCTGGCCGATCGCAGGCCAAGCGGGGTTGCTGGAACAATCCGCCTGAGTCTCCTGCGCCGGCCTGCACGCAGGAGGCGTCATGCGTGGCTTCCACTCTACAGTCCCCAAGTAACGGGTGGAAGACCTGGGACCGGTACGGCGCCAAGGCTGGGCGCCACTTCCGGCCATTAGGCTTCAGCGGGTAGCCAGGCCTCGGTGACGGCCAGCACGTCTGGGTTGGCATGGACCGCGTGCTCCAGGGCGTTGAGCCAGAACCCATCCTCCAGACCAGGCAAGGGTTGGCCGCTGGCCCAGACCCGCAGGACGTAGTCGTGGGTCTGGTCGGGTGGCGTGGGCCCGTTGTAGCGGCAGGTGAGCGCGGGATTAGTGCCGCCCACGAATTTGGAAGCGGCGGAAGTACGGCCCTGGGGTACGCCGGGGACCAAGCCGGGCAGGCGGCGGGAGTAGTCGCGCGGAATCGAAACCGCGACTCCGGCGCCGCTCGGAGCCTGGGTCTGATCCTGCTCGCGCACCCGCTCGACCGGCAGATTGGCCAGGGACCAATGGATCCACTGGAAACCGCAGACCGGAATCGAGTCAGGATCCACCAGCTCCCAGCTCAGGAAACTGGCGGCTTCGGGCACGCCCTCCAGACGGAAGGGGAAGGAGATGATAGGCGTGCCCTCCAGGCTGGCTTCAGCCGGGGCGTGCTTGGCGTATTCGTTGGGGATGACCGCAAAATCGGTGATGATTCTCATACCGCTATTCTCGCGCCTAATCCCGCTAAGTCAACCCGGCGCAGGACCGGTTCGGGCGCATGCCGCGAGCGAAGGGCCCCCTGGCTCAGACCAGGAGGTTGCACATGAGGGCTTCCAAATCAAGCAGTTGCGATCCGTTGCCCTCGATGCGGCGCCTGGCCACGCTGATTTGCTGGATGCGTTCAATCGCCCCGCGGCGGTCCAGCCGGACCGAGAGCTCGGTGATCGCCGCCCTGTTCTCCAAGTTGACCAGGCCGACTTGCGACTCGGCGTCGTTCTGGAGGACGCACACATCGCGGTAGACCGAAGCTAAGGTGGTCAGCCCCCGGTCGAGCACGTCGCGCGAACGGCGCACGGTCCTCCGCCGCAGTTCGTCTTTGCCGCTGATCTCATGGTAGGCGCCCAGGAGCTGGCGGGGCACCCGTTCATCGGCCCTAAGGCCGTTTATTCTGCGGAAGTTGGCCTCCAAGCTCGCAATCTGACGGTTGGCGTCACGCGCGGCCTGGTCGCGGGCCTGGTCGGCCAGGCGCACGGCTAAGAGCACCGCGTCCGAGGCCCGGCGCATCTCCAGCAGTCCGACCACCAGCTCGTCGCGGTCCTTAAGCACCTGCTCGTCGGTGGCGTACATCTTGGCCACGCCTATGTGCCCCTGGGCCAGGCGGGCGGCCCGGGCGGCCTGATGCTCGTCCACTCCCAGGCTGGTGCGCAGGAATCCAGCGACCGCCGCATTGGTCGGCACGGCCAGGTTCACGATGCGGGTACGGGAACGGATGGTGGACAGGACGTCCTGGGCGCTGGGGGCGCACAGAATCCAGACCGTGTGGTCGGCCGGCTCCTCTATCTCCTTAAGGAGCACGTTGGTGGTGCGCTCCATCATGCGGTCCACGTCTTCGATCACGATGACCCGCCAGGGCGCGGTGGAGGGCATCTGCTCGGAGACCATGATCAGCTGACGGACTTCCTTGATGCCGATCGTCACCTTCTCCGTGGTCAGGAAGGTCACATCCGGGTGGGCGCCAGCGAAGACCTGCCGGCTCTCGCTGGTGGGTTCATCGCCCATACCGTGGTCGGGACTGACCAGGGCGGCCGCGAAGGCCCTGGCCAGGTTGGAGCGACCCGATCCGGGAGGGCCGCAGAAGAGCCAGGATTGGGTCATGTCGTCGCGGGAGGTGCCTTGCGAGGCCACTACCCGCTTGAGGAGGTCAACCGCATGGTCCTGGCCGACCATCGAGTCCCAGACGCTCACCAACCTTGCCCCGTCCGGCTTGGAGGCTCGTCCTCGGCGTCCGCGTCATCCGCATCGTCGTCGTAATCATACTCATCGTAGTCGGCGTCGTTCAAGTCGTCGCCGCCATCGAGGATCTCATCGCTGTCCTCGTCATCGCCATTATCGTCCAGTTCGTCCTCGACGGCCTCATCCCCGCCGTCCGCCTCATCGAGACTTACCGCGTCGCCGTCGTCCTCGGCAGCGACCGGCATGGTGGGTGGCATCCCGGCGGTCAGGGTCTCCAGGTCGCGCTGTATGACGCTCCACACCTCGTCAACGCTCAGGGAGGCGTCAATGACCAGAAAACGCTCCGGGTCTTGGCGGGCCAGTTCCAGGAACTTGGCGCGCACCTGTTCCTGGAAAGCGTCGCCTGCAGCCTCCAGGCGGTCGGGCTCATCGTTCACCCGCGCGTGGGATTGGGCCGGGTCCACGTCCAGCAGGTAGGTCCGAGCCGGCTGCAAACCGTCAGCGGCCCAGGAGCTGAGCTTGACGATGCAGTCCTCGTCGAGCCCACGACCCCCGGCTTGGTAGGCGATTGAGGAGTCCGAGTAGCGGTCGCACAGGATGATGTCGCCGCGATCCAGGTGGGGCCGGATCACCTGGGCCACGTGCTCGGCCCGGTCCGCCGCGTACAGGAGGGCTTCGGTTCGCGAATTCAGGTCGTCCGAGGAGTCCACTACGTCGGTGCCGGCCGTCACGGCGAAGGAGGGGAAGGCGCACATGCCATGCAGAACCAGCTCACGGATGGCCAGCCCCGCCGGGGTGCCGCCGGGCTCCCGCGTGATCAACGAGCGCAGGCCCTTGGCCTGGAGGAAATCGTACGCGCGGCGGGCCTGGGTGGTCTTACCGGCGCCGTCCACGCCCTCGAACGAGATGAACAATCCCTGACTCATGCCTGGTCCTCACTGGTCTGGCGGCTGGCGCCCTTGCTCGACGTGGCAACCCTAGTCCTGCGCGTCGACGCGCCTGTGGACTTGCGGGCGCTGGCGGGCTTAGTGGCGGAAGCCTTGCCGCCCGCCGCCTTGGTAGCGGTGGACTTGCGGGTGCTGGCGGTCTTCGTCGCCGCCCTTTTCACCGTGGTCTTCTCAGCCGCAGTCTTCTTAGCCGTGGCCTTCTCAGTCGCGGTTTTCTTCGCGCCGGTCTTCTTGGACGCCGTCCCCTTGGCCGCGCTCTTGCGCGTAGCGGTCCGCTTGCGCCGCTTGGTCGGACCGGCGGCCCGCTTTTCAGCCAGCAGGCGGAATGCCACCTCGGGCTCAACCGAGGCTGGCGTGTACTGCTTAGGCAGCGTGCGATTGGTCTCGCCGTCGGTGATGTAGGCCCCATAGAAACCGTCTTTAATGGTCACGGGCTTGCCGGTGTCAGGGTCCGGGCCCAGCTCGCGCAAGGGCGGTTTGGCCGCGCCTGCGCTCCGCCGCCCGTACTTGGGCTGGCTGAAGAGCTCCTGGGCCTTCGCCTGGTCCACGGTGAAAATCTCATCCTCGGAGGCCAGGGAACGGGTCTCGCTGCTCCCGTCCGGCTTAGTGGCGGTCAGGTAGGGGCCGTAGCGACCGTTGCTGGCTGTGACCGTGGCTGTAGCGCTCTGACCGGTCTTAGCGTCACTCACGCTGACTTGCCCCACCTCGCGGGGCAGGGAGAGCAGCTTCAGAGCATCGTCCAAGGTCACGGTCTCGGGGTTCATGGACTTGAACAAGGAAGCCATCTTGGGCTTGGGCTCAGTGGCCTTCTTGCCTGCGGCCTTGCGCTCCTCAGCCTCTTTCATCGCGGCGTCCACCTCGGGGGTGATCAGGGCCAGGTAGGGGCCGAAGCGCCCCTTGCGCAGCTCCACGCGGCCGCCGGTGCTCGAATCGGTGCCCAGCACGCGCGGACCGCCTGAGTTGGTCTCAATCAGCTCACGCGCCTTGGCGACGGTCAGCTCATCAGGGGCAAGGGTATCGGGCAGGGAGGCCCGCTTAGGGTTGCCCTTGTCGTCCAGGTGGGCGCTGTCCTCCAGGTAAGGACCGTAGCGGCCTACGCGCACCTGGAACCCTTCCCCGATGGGGATGGTGTTGACCTGGTGGGCGTCAATCTCACCCAACTGGGCCACCTGCTCCTGCAGGCCCCGGTGGGCCTCCTGCGCGTTCCGGGCGGCGCCGGGACCGGAGCCGAAGTAGAAGCGGGTGAGCCAGTCGGTGCCCGTCTCGGTACCGTGGGCGATCTGGTCCAGGCCGTTCTCCATCTGTGCGGTGAAGCGGTAATCCACGTATTGGGGGAAGTTGGTCTCCAACAGCTTAATCACGGAGAAGGCCAGCCAGGAGGGGATCAAGGCGCGGCCACGCTCATAGACGTACCCGCGATCGATAATCGTGGAGATAATCGAAGCGTAAGTGGATGGGCGGCCTATTTCCTTGGCTTCCAGGGTCTTGACCAGGGAAGCTTCGGTGTAACGGGCCGGGGGCTGGGTCTCATGCCCCTCAGGCTCGACCGAGTCAGCCTTGAGCCGCTGTCCCTGGCTGACCGGGGGCAGGGAGCCGTCGCCCTCAGCCTTGCCTCCCTTACCGCCTTCAGCGGAGAAGCCCATGGCCTTCATGAAGCCAGGGAACTGAATCACGGTGCCTGAGGCTTGGAAGATGGACTCCCCCTCGCTCTGGGTGGGCGCGCTCAGGCGCACGGTCGCGGTCGATCCGGTGGCATCAGCCATCTGCGAGGCCAGGGTACGCTGCCAAATCAGCGTGTAGAGCTTCAACTGGTCGGGCGGCAAGGAGGAGGCCAGCTCCTGCGGGCTGTGGAAGTGCGAGCCTGCGGGACGGATGCACTCGTGAGCCTCCTGGGCCCCGGCGCTCTTGGTCACATACTGCTTGGGACCTTCGACGAGGTACTGCTTGCCGTACACCTCTTCCACGCTCTGGCGGGCGGCGGCGATGGCCTGTTGGGACAGAGTCACCGAGTCAGTGCGCATATAAGTGATGTAGCCGTTCTCGTACAGGCTCTGGGCGGCGCGCATGGAGGCACGTGAGCTCATGCCCAGGCGGTTGCCGGCGGTCTGCTGCATGGTCGAGGTCGTGAAAGGCGGCTGCGGGCGGCGGCGGTAGGGCTTGGTATCCAGCCCGACCACAGTGAAGTCGGCGTCCTTGAGCTCGCCGGCCAGGCGCTCGGCTAGGGTCTGGTCCAGCTGGCGGGCCTCATCCTTCTTGGCGGAGGCGGTCAGTTGTCCATCCGAAGAGAAATCCCTGGAATTGACCAGGCGTTTGCCGCCCAATTCCACCATGCGAGCCTGGAAGCGGTCGGAGCCGGACTCGCTCAGGTCGCTGGCCGCGGACAGGTCGGCCACTAGGTCCCAGTAGGGGGCGCGGACGAAAGCGATGCGCTCGCGCTCGCGCTCCACAATTAGCCGCGTGGCCACGGACTGCACGCGCCCGGCGGACAGGCCCGGCCCCACTTTGCGCCAGAGGACGGGCGAGAGCTCATAGCCGTAGAGGCGGTCCAGCACGCGCCGGGTCTCCTGGGCCACCACCATGTTCGAGTCCACGTCGCGCGTGTGGTTCAAGGAGTCCTTGATCGCCTCGGGGGTGATCTCATGGAAGACCATCCGCTTGACCGGCACCTTGGGCTTCAAAGTCTGCACCAGGTGCCAGGCGATGGCCTCGCCCTCACGGTCCTCATCAGTGGCCAGGTAAAGCTCGTCGGCGTCCTTCAAGGCTTGCCGCAGGCCGGAGACGGTCTTCTTCTTATTGTCATCCACGATGTAATAGGGCTTGAAGTCGTGGTCCACGTCAACGCCGAACTTGCCGAAGCGCTCCTTTTGGGAGGTTGGTATCTGCGAGGGCTTGGCCAGGTCGCGGATGTGACCGACCGAAGCCATGACCGTGTAGCCCGGGCCCAAGTAACCGCTAATTTTCTTAGCCTTGGCTGGCGACTCCACGATGACCAGCTTATTGCCGTGTGTCATGGCCTCTCCTTTATATGCGCGCCATTCGCCGCCATCTTACCCACCAGCCATCGTCATCTGGTAAAACGCGCCGGGCATGTGGTCGAACGTTCCCACGCCGATGAATGGATAAAAAGGTCAAATCAAGCCCCGGATTCAGCCTGCGGAACGCTGCTGAAGGCCAGCCGATCGCAGACATCGCGAGAAGGCCGCTCTTACTCTCTCAGCGTTTTTCGGGCGGGGTCGGCGGGGCTCCAAGCAGGCCGATCTTAGACAGGGGCGAGGCCGTGACCTGACGCATGGCCAGAACCGAGCCGAAAGCGAGTGCGGCCGCCGAAGCGATGAAGGCCAACGCCGAAGAGTAGGCCCCATAAAACGTCCAACGAGCACCCAGTTCAAACCCGGAGACCATCTGCCAGACCAGGTAACCGCCGTACAGGGCCCCTAGGACGCCTGCCGTAAGCATGACGGTGGAGACGATTTGCACTGAGGCGGAGCTGACGCGGGTGCCGGGGGCGTCCATGCCTGAAGCCCTGGTGCAGGCCATCATGATCAGGGCCAAACCGCCGGCGATCAGGATGGACATAATCACATCGGTGGGCCGGTGCCAACGCCCGTCAATCACCGAGCAGCCCACGGCCAGAGTGAAAGCGAATCCCAGCGCCGCGCACAGGGCCCGCCAAACGCGCGGCACCACGCAGACCAGCGCCAGGGTCACCGTCGCGGCCAGAATCGTGTGGCCCGAAGGCGCGGAGTTGCCTCGCATGGACTCGGTGTTGATGAGGTAGGGCCTGGGCAGGAAGGACTTAAGCAGGCGACCGGCCAAGTAAGCCACGGCCGAATAGGCGACCACCTGGGCCAAAAGCCACCAGCGCTTACGCAGGGCCGCGATCACGTAGGACAGCAGGCCGATAGCGCAGCAGAGCGCAATCGTCAGCCCGTTGACGCGAAAGATCCCCAAGACGCTCTGCAGAAGGGGCGCTCGTCCTATATAGCCGGCGAAATTACGGTAAACCTCGTCGTCATACTGCTGCCCGGCCAGGGTACGCACACCCAACCACCAGACCCCGGCCGCGGCCAGCAGGAAGCAAATCCCCAAGACCAGGCAGACGATCCACGACGAAGTGCGCGGCCGCACGGTCAGTGGGTCCATCCGCTCCAGCTGCTCAGGGTCCTCAGCCGCCGCCCGCTCGCCCTGGGCCGCCAAACCTTGTAAGTCCTGAAGGGTGGACAGTGTGGCCGAATCGGCGCCTTGAGCCGAAGACGCCGTGGAGTCCCGCTCCGCGAACACGTCGTCGGAACCATAGCCGTCGGTTTGGGCATCCTGAAAAGCCGGTCCCCCCGCCAGTCCGGCCAGACCCGGATCAGGCGAGCCCGGAGTAAACGCCGACACCGAATCCGGTCCCCCAACCGGGCCGGGACCACTACCATATCCCTGCCCGCGCTGGGTCCCCGGCCCTTCACTCCAACCCTGCCCATGCTGATCTGTCATAGTTTCAAACTCTATCTACTCCCCCGGTCCGCCGCACCCCCGCTCCCCCAAGAATCGCACTACGTTTACAGGCCGGGGCCGGGACTATATGCGCTCTTCCAACCCCCGACGCTGACTTGCCCATCTCAGGCAAGGGCTGCCGCCTCCTTGAGCCCACAGTTGGGGAATCGCCGCGCAAGCGGACCACAGCCTTATGCGGACATGCCAGTTAATGCCGCCCGCGAAAGGATGCCATAGCCTTCCAAAGCGGTAGGTGGCCTTCTTGCGGTTGATGACCGCCGATCTTCGACAAGCAGGCGGGACGGGTGATTCGATCAGCGGCTCGTAGGCGCCTAACCATGCACACCTACGCCTGGCGGGACTCAGTAGCTAGGACTTGAGTCGTCGATCTTGACAGTCAACTCGCCGTTCTTGATCGCGAACGTTCCAGCCAAGTAGCCGGAGGCGGAGGACGTGTCGTTGAGCCAATTGTCGTCCTCGTCGAACCGGTACTGGTAGCTGATGCCGGTGTGGATCAGGTCCGTTTTGAACTCACCGGTGCTCAGGTCGAGCTTGTCCAGTGAGGGCGCGCTGGCGACGGTACGCCGGATATTCGTGTACGCCGGATGCCCACCGCCGTCGAAGGAGCCATTGGAGAAATCGCAACCGCTCTTCCTCAGATCGCTGGAGGCGGTGCATGCGTCGATACGCTGCTGCACCTGCCCCAGGATTCCCTGCTCCAGGGCGTCCGTGGCCTGCGGGGATACATAGGCCACCTTCTCGGAATCGTTGAGTTTGACCGCCTCATCCTTGATGTACTTGGACTGGGGAAGATCCACCGTGGCGACGCCCGGGTAGACCGGAAGGGTGTACTCGTCCATGGAGGTGTAGTGCGTCCCATCACTGTCGCTGGAGGAGGACCGTTCCGAAGGCGGGCTGACGACCTGCTTGTCCGTGCCGGCCTTGGCCAGGTTGACCCCGATGCCGTTGACCGTCACGGTATCGATGGTCTTGGGCGCCGCCACCTTGATCGAAGTGGTCAACGGGCTGGCAATCCGCCAGGAGTCGAAAATCAGGAAGCGCTTGCCGGAAGGCTCCACGGCCAGCTGCTTGGACTGCTTGACCCCATTGACCACGTAGGAGATTCGCACCTCGTAGCCGGCCCCCTTCGGGTCCTTGACCAGGGTCCCGACCTGCGCGTCCTTGATGCGTGAGCTGGCGTCCTTGCCGTAATCGTTCGTGAGCAGCACGCGCGAATCCTGCTCCACACCCGGGTCCACCATCTGGTTGGCCCGCTGGTAGTTGCCGCTGGATATAGCCGACACATAGGCGTTAATCTGCCCATTCGGAGTGAACACCGTGTTCTTCAGGACCGTATAGGCGCCCGCCAAGATCACGATCAGGGCGATGATCACGCCCCAGATGACCAGGGTCCGGCGCTGTGTCTTATGCGGGACCGGGATGGCGACCGTCTCTTGGGCCCGCGCTTGCGCAACCGGTTGAGCCGCTACCGCGTCCTCGGCCGGAGAGACTCCAGGCATGGCTTGCTCGGCCCCCTGAGCCTCCTCCGGCTCCAGCGGTTGCCCGCAAGACAGGCAAAACCGTGCGCCAGAATGATTCTCAGCTCCGCATTGGGTGCAATACATGGTGTCCACTTCCGCTCATTGTTGAGAGTCGCGCCGGTCGACGGACCGGTCGGTCATGCTCCTATCCCCGCCTGTCTCAGTTCCACCGGGACAGGGCGCCCATGAAGGCGGAGCCCGCGATGTTGGAGAAGATGATCATCAGCAGCACGAGGATGAAGAAAACCGCGATCATGGCGAACAGCCAGAGCCAGAAAGAGTCCAACTTGCGGTGGTTGGCGGAGATGGCGACCAAGTATGAGGGCAGCAGGGCCATGAAGGCGAGGCTGAGGAAGAAGAGGACGCCAGCCACAACCGAAGCGCCCACGAGCGAAAGCAGGACCAGCGCCAGGTGGAAGACGGCGAACGGGATCACGATTTGCGCGAACGTATCGTGGACTTGCCTGAAGGTGTCGGCGTCACCAAAGATTTTCCTGCCAAGGAAGACGATCAGGACCAGCGCGTAGAGCACGAGAGCCACACCGATGAATCCCCGGAAGAAAAGGGAGAAATAGTCGGAGGAACTGACGGAAATGGACCGGGAGGACTCGCCCATCATCGAAAG